>DASXLI010000091.1:0-95538 GCA_036496285.1 Binatia bacterium | reverse complement strand
CTCGGCCGATCCGTTCCCGGCCGGCTCGTGGTACTTCGTCGCCGCCACCTATGACGGCGCGACGTTCAACCTGTACGTGAACGGCGTGCTCGAGGGATCCGCGGGGTCGGGCGAGACGATTCCCTACAGCGCGGTGCCGTGGACCATCGCCGTGAACAACCCGGACGCGCGCGGGATCGGGTTCCCGCGGACGCTGAACGGCGTCGTCGACGAGGTCGAGATCTTCGGCATCGCCATGACGTCGACCGAGATCGGCGACATCTACGCGGCGGGGACCACGGGCAAGTGCCTCACGACGCCGACGCCGCTGCCGACCGCGACGCCGACAGTGACGCCAACGCCGACAGTGACGCCGACGCCGACAGTGACACCGACGCCGACCATCACCGCGACGCCGCGCGTGATCTCCGGCAAGAAGCTCCTGATCGAGGACAAGGCCGACAACACCCTGAAGCGGAAGATCATCTTCCTCTCGAAGGATCCGAGCATCGGCGGCGTCGATCCCGCCACTGATGGCGCGATGCTGGAGGTCTACAACGCCAACGGCGGCAGCGATCACGTCTGCTTCCCCCTGCCCTCCACGCTGTGGCAGGCGAAGAACGCCTCCACCCTGTTCAAGTACAAGGATGCCACCTACTCCGTCGGTCCCTGCAAGACGGCGCAGGTGAAGAACGGGAAGCTGCTGAAGATCGTCTGCCAGGCGAAGGTGCAACCGATCGACTACGCGCTCGACGAGGCGAGCCAGGGCGCGGTCGCGGTGCGCTTCAGCAGCGGCGGCGTCAGCTACTGCGCCGACTTCGGCGGGGTGATCAAGAAGGACTCGGGCACCGACCCTCCGGTCACCGGCGGCAAGGGCCAGTTCTCGGCCAAGGATGCTCCTGCGCCTGCCGCGTGTCCGACGCCGCTCGCTCCCTGTCAGTAGGGCGCGCGGCTAGACACGGGGCGGCATGGAGCCGGGCGCCGTCGGGAGACCGGTGGTCGCCCGGCGTCCGGAGCGCATGACGCCGGGGATCAGCCCGACGACGGCGCCGATGATAGCGCCGATGAGCTGTCCGCGGAGCAGACGGCTCGCGGTGTAGTGGATCAGCTCCGGGATGTTGCAGAGGGTCTCGACCTGCTTCCCGGCGTTGATCGCGCCGGGCTCGTTGTACCAGCTGAGGGCGGGCGGCACGACGATCGACGCCGCCACGACGCCGAGGAGAGCGCCCGTCAGCATGTAGAGGAGAATCGTCGTTCCTCGACCCATCGGCTCAGTTCCCCCTTTGCGTCTGCGTCGATACGTTGCGCGCTACATGGCGTCAACCTGGCGCAGTATGCGTATACAAGTGAGCTGGCGCGGCGCGGCGTGGTGAGCTGCCTGCCCTGACACCGCCCGCCGCGGCCTCCGTATCCCCGGTTTTTCATCGTCGCCGCTCCTCGAAAATCCACCCGTTCGGCGGCAAGCCGTGATTGTCCACCTCGTGGCGCGCTCCTAGCCTCACCATGCGAACGTCAACACAACCCGGAGGGAGCCCCCAATGTCGAAGTCCATCGTTCGGTGTCGCATGGTCCTCTCGATCGTCGCCCTCGCAGTCGTGCTCGCGCCCGCCGTGGCAGCCGCCGCGGCGCCCGATCACTTCTCCTGTTACAAGGCCGCGTACGCCTCCGGTGCCGCGCACTTCACCGCCGTGACCGGCGTGAGCGTGGTCGATGCCTTCGGCTCGGCGACCGTAACGGTCAAGAAGCCGCAGTTCCTCTGCGCGCCGACCGACAAGAACGGCGAGGACCCGTCCGCACCGACCGACCCCGACCATCTGACCGACTTCCTCATCAAGCCCTCCGTGCCGTTCAGCACGGTGCCCGCGCTGCACGTCACGGATCAGTTCGGCAGCCTCACGATCGACGTGAAGAAGCCCTACACGTTGCAGGTGCCGTCGGCGAAGAGTCTCAGCGCGACGCCGCCCGCGCCGACGAATCCGGCCGTCGATCACTTCCAGTGCTATAAGATGAAGATCACGAGCCACACCGCGAAGTTCGTGGCGGTGACCGGCGTCACGGCGCAGGACCAGTTCGGCACGATCACCGTCGACGTGAAGAAGCCGAAACGCTTCTGCGCGCCGGTGAACAAGAACGGCGAGGCGCCCGGCGCCGACGCCCACCCCGACTACCTGATGTGCTACCAGGTGAAGCAGACGAGCCTGCCGAAGTTCGCGCCGATCTCGCCGCTCTTCGTGAACCATCAGTTCGGCCCCGAGACGCTCGCGGCGAAGAAGCCGATGGAGCTCTGCGTGCCCGCCGCGCGCAGCGCAGCCGGCCCGACCGCGACGCCGACCATGACCGCCGGGCCGGGCGCGACGCCGACCCGCACCCCGACGCCGAACGGCACGCACACGCCGATACCGACCATGACGCCGGGCGGCCCGTGCGTCCTGCCGAATCCCATTCCCGCGGTATTGAGCTACGTCGCGAAGCCGGGCGTCGATCTCGACACCGGCTGGACCGGGACGTCGCACGATCTGCCAGGCGTCGACGACAGCAGCGCCGCGGCCGTCCGCCTCTCCAACTGCGACACCAACCTCTCGTCGCCGACGTGCGGCCAGTGCACCACCGACGGCCCCATCCTCTTCCCCGGCCCGTCGAAGAACTGCCGCTGCACGAACCTCGGCAACCGGGACTCGAGCAGCCTCGCCGTCTGCGACCCGGAGATGCCGTCGACCTGCGCCGGCGCCGAGACCTGCGAATGCTACTACGGACCGCCGCTGCCGCTCTCGGCCGGCGCGGTCTCCGTCTGCGTCATCAACCGCTACAAGACGAGCATCACCGGGACGGCGAACATCGCGAGCAGCGGCTCGCACAGCGGCGAGGGCCAGGCGTCGCTCAAGCTCGAGGCATCCGTCCACAACGGCATCACCGTCGATCAGCCCTGCCCCATCTGCGTCAACGACACCACGCCGCGCGACGGCGTGAAGAACGGCACGTGCAGCGGTGGGGCCAAGGACGGCCAGCCGTGCGATGTCTCCGGTACGAATCTCTTCTTCGGCGCGATGAGCTTCGACTGCCCGCCGCTCCACGCCGCGAACATCGGCAACCTGAGCGTCCAGTTCAACCCGGCGACGACCGGCACGACGTCGCTCGGCACGAACGGCGTGAAGTGCAGCGGGCCGGGCTTCACCTCCCAGGACTGCTTCTGCGACACCTGCGCCGACGTGGCGGCCGAGCCATGCAACAGCAACGCCGATTGTCCGGCCAATGTCCCGTGCGGCGCCAAACGCTGCGTCGGCGGCGCGAACGTCGGCACCCCGTGCGCCGCGGCGTCGCAGTGCCCCGGCGGATCCTGCGGCCACGTCGGCCAGGCGACGGCGCCCAACCAGTGCGACGACAGCGTCTGCTCGCCCGACTCGTCCAACCCCGATACGCCGAACGACGGCGTGTGTGCCAACGGCCCCTTGGACCGCTTCTGCAGCACCGAGACCTTCCGGGGCTGCGCCAGCGACGACGACTGCAACCCACCGCCGACCGGTAACTGCGGCAACTGCAAGCCGAACCAGATCTGCTCGGGCGGTTTGCGTAACTGCTTCCTCGATCCCATCGTCCGGACAGGCGCGCGCGGCACGCAGAACGCCGTCCTGGCAGCGACCTTCTGCGTCCCGCCGGTGAGCGCCGCGGCCGTCAACGGCTCCGCCGGCCTGCCCGGACCAGGCGCGCTCCTGCAGCCGGTCAGCATCTTCGCGAGCGGCGCACAATGCGGCAACGGCGTCGTCGACTCCGGCGAGACCTGCGATCCGCCGAACGACAGCGCCTGCCCCGGCGCGTGCACCGCAAGCTGCCAGTGTCCGACCTGCGGCGACGGCCACGTCGATCAGGCGAGCGAGCAGTGCGACGGCAGCGACGACGCCAACTGCCCCGGGCAGTGCGGGCCGACCTGCCAGTGCGGCAGCACCTGCGGCAACGGCGTGGTCGAGTTCGGCGAGCAGTGCGACGGCGCCGCGACCAACGGCCAGTGCCCGCCGAGCGCCTGCCAGTCCGACTGCACCTGCGGCCCGTTCTGCGGCGACGACGTCGTGAACGGCGGCGAGCAGTGCGACGGCAGCGGCTCGACCGCCTGTCCGCCGAGCGCCTGCCAATCCGACTGCACGTGCGGTGCGTACTGCGGCGACGGCATCATCAACAACGGCGAGCAGTGCGACGGCAGCGCCACCGGCTCGTGCCCGGGGAGCTGCCAGTCCGACTGCACTTGCGCGCCCTTCTGCGGCGACGGCGTGCGCGAGGCCGGCGAGCTGTGCGACGGCTCCGACGCCGCGCTCTGCCCGGGCAAGTGCCAGCCCGACTGCACCTGTCCCGCGATCGGCGAGCTCTCCTTCGTGGTCGCCCCCGGCGCCGACCTCGACACAGGCTGGACCGGCACCTCGCACGACTTCGGCGTGCAGGTCGGCTCGACGATCGCCGGCGTCATCGGCGCCTGCGACGGCACGACCGACACCAACTGCACGTTCTTCGCCAACGTCGGCTCGCACTGCTCGACCGACGGCAGCGTCGCCTGCACCGACACGACGCAGTGCCCGGTCGGCCAGACCTGCGTCATCGAGACCTACGGCGCGCCGCTGCCGCTCTCCTCGGGCGGCATTCCGGTGTGCGTCGTGAACCGCTTCGCCGGCGACGTGACCGGCAGCTACGACACCGCGAGCGGCGGCTCGGAGATCCAGGTGCCGCTCAACTCGCTCGTCTACCTCGGCACCGACGTGAACCAGCCGTGCCCGATCTGCAATTGCGGCGCCGCCGATCCGCAGACGTGCACGCTCGGCCAGAGCGGCACGTGCAGCGACAATCCCACCAGGAGCTGCACGGTCCAGGGCACGGGTCCCCTCGGCCCCACCTCCAATGACTGCTCGCCGAACCCGGCGTCGAACATCTCCGGAAGCGGTCTGAACCTCGCGTTCAACCCGGCGACGACCGGCACCCAGACCTTCGCGTCGAACCAGCCGTGCACCGGCTCGGGCTTCACCAACCAGTCGTGCTGGTGCCCGCAGCAGGCGCAGCCGAACGCCTGCCTCGACGCCTGCGACGGCGGCAGCAACGACGCGCAGCCCTGCTCGACCGACGCCGATTGCCCGGGCGCGCCGGCCGGCGCGTGCAAGCCGCTCTGCCGCTCGATCGCCGGTCAGACCCGGCCGGGCGAGGGCGTCCAGGCCGTCGGCGAGGCCGAGTGCGCCGCCGGCCCGCTCGACCAGACCTGCTCCGGCGCGTCGCAGGTGAGCTGCACGAGCGACGCCAACTGCGTCGGGCTCGGCACCTGCGTCACCCAGACCCGCAAGTGCTTCCTCGATCCGATCGTCCGGGTGGGCGTACCGAGCACCACCTCGAACGTCTTCGGCTCGACGTTCTGCATCCCGGCGACGACGAGCCCGGCCGTGAACAACACGGCCGGCCTGCCGGGCCCGGGCGCGATCCGCTTCCCGAACACGATCGGCGTCGCCTTCTGCGGCGACGGCCACAAGAACCGGCCGCAGGAGGCGTGCGACGGCACCGACGACGCCAACTGCCCGGGCGCCTGCCAGCCCGACTGCACCTGCCACACGACCTGCGGCAACAACGTCGTCGAGTTCGGCGAGCAGTGCGACGGCACCGCGCCGAACAGCTGCGCGGGCGGCCTCTGCAACCCGCCCGGCCCGAACGGCTGCACCTGCCAGACGACCGTCTGCGGCGACGGCTTCAAGGCGCCGAGCGAGCAGTGCGATCCGGGCGGCCCGGGCGGCACGCCGCCGCCCGATGACGCGGCATGCCCTGGCCAGTGTCTCCAGGGCACCTGCCAGTGCCCGCCACCCATCTGCGGCAACGGCGTGATCGAGGCGGGCGAGGTCTGCGAGCTGCCGCAGACCGGCTGCGGCCCGCTCCAGGTCTGCGTCGGCTGCACGCAGTGCGCGCCCTAAGGCGAACGCGCTCTTAGCACGATCGTAAAGCGGACAGGCCGGGCGCCGGAGGCTGTTTCGGCGCCCGGCCCGTCCGCGCACCATGGCGCATCGCGCCTATCGATCCGGCCGCGGACGCGCTAGGACGATGGCGCGTCGCGATCTCCCGTCCCCATCCCTCGCCGCCGACGGCCCTTCTCAACAATTTCACGATTGACTGGGTCTACAGATGTAGGAGCATGCCGCCGGTAGATCTCGCATCGTGACGCTCAACCAAGGAGGACGAGCCATGCGCAGGATCGAAGTCGTAGTGATCAGTAGTGCCGTAACGTTCGGAGCGATGCTCCTCGCCGTGTCCGGGGCGCGCGCCGACCAGCAGCAGATCGGCCCAGGAACCGGCTTGCAGAGCTCGGTTGTCGTCGACACCGGTGCCGACGGCCTCTGCCAGACGACGGCCCAGGGCGACGACGTCCAGTTCGCCGCCGTCGGTCAGGGGTCGCCCTTTCAGAACGAGGTGCGCTGCGGCGCGAACCTCGTCGCCGACACGCTGGCGATCGGCGACGACACGCAGCTCGTCGCGGTCGGGGCCGCCTGCAAGAACGCCTCGCAGGTCATCATCGACAGTGGCGCCGACGGCCTCGCGTCGAGCACGGCCGCGAGCGACGACGTGCAGCTCATCCCGCCGGGCACGGTGCCGGCACACGCCCCGTGCGTCATCGCCGGCGCCAACGGTGTCGGCGACACGCCCGACCCGGTCGGCGGCGACGACGTGCGCAAGCTCGCCGTCGGCACGGCGCAGGCGAACACCGCCGTCGTCCTCTGCGGCCCGAACGGCAAGTCCGACACGCCGGCCAACAACGTCAACGCGCTCGGTGACGACGTCCAGGTCGTCCCGGTCGGCAATTCCTGCATGCCCGACGACGTCGTCGTCGACTCCGGCGGGAACGGCATCGCCGACACGCGCGCCGAGGGCTCCGATCTGGTCATGAAGGTGGCGCGCTCCACCAAGATCTCGATCGGCTTCGGTCACACGACGGCCAGCAAGACGATCAACCTCTTCACGTCGAACGAGGAGTTCAACGGCCCCGCCAGCCGCCTCTACAAGCTCGTGGTCTCGAACGGCACGTGCCCGAAGGGCACCGTCAACCAGGTCGACGCCGACACGTCGACGCCCGGATTGCAGGCCACCGCGACGATCGCGCGCGGCTCCCGCATCAAGGGCAGCTTCGTCGCCACGCTGCGGCTCCAGGACATCACCTCCTTCTCGTCCGACGTGCCGTTCCGCTGTGAGGTGGCCGCCGAAGCGCGGATCGCCGACGACCCCAATCTCGGCAGCGAGCCCGACGACGGCGCCAACCCCGAGAACAACGCCAGCCCCGTCGACATCGAGGGCTCCGACCGGAACGACCTGTAGGGCCGTTGCACACGCCGCGAGCCGCGCCCGGGCACGACGCCCGCGCGCGGCTCGCACGCGTTTCAGACCAACCGCACCGCGACGCCCTTCGCACGCAGCTCGGTGACGAGGCTGGTCACCTGCGGCGCGAGGGCGCGATCGTCGCGATCGAGCGTGAGCTCGACGCGCACCCGCTGGGGTGAGAGCGTGTCGGCCTCGCTCACGTGCGTCCGGAGATTCTCCAGATCGTAGGGCGTCGCCGGCGCGGAGTAGTAGAGCGAGCCGTGCGGACCAATGATGTGGGCTTCGATCATGATGACCTCCGAGCGGTCAATGAAAAGCACCGGCCGTGAATGTACGCTCGGCGCCGGAGTACGCAAGAGGGGTTCTGTGCGTTCGACGTTAAATGTTCGTCCACGAGCACGTCGGCGTTCCATCGTCGTAGATCGTCTCACCTGAAGTCGCCATTCGAGCGGCTCTCCGGGTGCGCTCGCGCCCGTTCTCGCTGCTGCCACCCACACGCGCGCGAGTGGGCGGTAGCGCCACGGAGACGAGGCGCGCGCGATTCCCCTTGACAGCGGATTCGTTTTCGCATATTGTTTGCTTAACCGTTTGCGATACTGATTTGATTCCTCGGCATCTGCGCCCATGCAACGATCCATCCAGCGGCGCGCTCGTCGCAGGACCGGCCGATGGCCCGAGCCTCGCGCATTCGAGCGCCGGAAGGCGCGACCCGCCGCGCACACGGCCCGCGAGAAGACCGAAGCCGCCGAGTGCGTCCGGCTGTCGGAGCGCCGCCGCTTCGCCTTGCAGCTCGACGTGGAGCTGCGCGTCGCCGCGCGGGCCGAGGCCGCCGCACGACGCGAGCTCGGCGAGGCCGCCCGGCCCTTTCTCCACGGGCGCGCCCATCACCGCCTCGGCTTCGTCCGGCTGAGCGACTACACGCGCGAGCGGCTCGGTGTGTCGGCGCGGACGCTGCAGGTCGCCGCCCGGATGGCGGAGCGCCTCGCCGTTCTGCCGGCCATCGGCACCGCGTTCGACCGCGCCGACATCTCGTGGACGCAGGCCCGCCTGCTCTGCGCCGTCGCAACTGAGGCCGACGAGCAGCAGTGGCTCGAGCTCGCGTCGCGCTGCTGCGTCGAGGATCTCGAGCGGCGGGTGCGGCCCGGCCAGACGTCCGCCATTTCGCCCGAACCGGGCACGATCGATGGCGAGCCCATGGTCCGCGTCCGCCTGCGCTGCCCGGCACGGGTCCGCGCGCTCTGGCGCCGCGCCCTCGAGCTGGCATCTCGCGTCGCCGGCGAAACCCTGGCGGACTGGCGCGCGGCCGAGATCATCGCCGCTGAGGGCTTCAGCGGCCGCTCGCGTGGGCGGTCCTGGCGCGAGCATCCCGGTCCATTCCCGGCAGCATCGGCCGATGCATCCGCCGATGACCCGCCGCGCGAGCCGCGAGCCGACACCGAGCGGCCGCGTGCCCCGGCCGGCGGATCGCCGAGCGGCAAGACCGATCCCTTCGCGCTCGATGCGCGCCTCGTCGCAGCCGTCGCGGCCGTGCGCACCGCCGAGCCGCGGATCGGCCGGCTGCTGCGCATGATGGTCGACCATCGCTTCTACCGCACGCTCGGCTTCCAATCGGTCGACACCTACGTGCGCGAGCGGCTCGGCCTCTCGCTGCGGAAGGCGTGGGCGCTCCTCAAGGTCGAGAAGGCAACCTACCGGAGCGGCGAGTTCGCCCGCGCCTACGCCGCGGGTACGCTCTCCTGGGCGCGCGCCCTCGCGCTGCTTCCCGTGCTGGATCGCGACAACGCGGCCTCATGGATCGCCCGCGCCGGCGCCGTCACGGTACGGCGCCTCGCCGACGAGGTGACGTGGGTGCTCGACGCGCGCGACGTCCGCGGCCTCGACTTTCCGCTCGACCCGCCGCCGCTCGGCAGCCCGCTGGCGCCCGTCACGATCGATGCGATCGCCACGCCGCGGTGCCAAGAAATGTCACCGGCGCAGTCCGTGCAGATCGGTGCGCACGAGCTCGAGCGCGATCTCGACGCGCGCGCCCGCGCCGAGCTCTGCGACGTCGAGATCACCTTCGTCGCCCCCGCGTCCGTCGCCGCCCTCTTCCGCAGCGTCCTCGACGACTTCGCTAGGCCCGACGCGCCCCGCTGGGTCGCCCTGGAGCGCCTGCTGCTCCACGCCGCGCGCTACTGGACGTCCCTTCCCGCGCATCGCGACCCGGTCTTCGCCCGCGACGGCTGGCGCTGCGCGGTGCCCGCCTGCACCTCGCGGCGCAACCTGCACGACCACCACATCGTCTTCCGCTCGCGCGGCGGCGGCAACGCGCGCGACAACCGCGTTTCCGTCTGCGCCGCCCACCACCTGCACGGGCTGCACGACGGCTCGGTCCGGGCGGAGGGCACGGCGCCGGACGACGTCGAGTGGCAGCTCGGGACGCGCGCCTATGGCCCGCCGCTCCTCACCTCCGTAGGCGATCGGCTGCTCGCCGCGGCGGCGTCTTGACCGATGACGGGGCCCAGCGCTAGGGAGCGTCATGCCGATCCCCCGCCTGCCATCCACCGCCAGCGGCGAGGAAGTCGCCGCCGCCCTTGCAGCCGAAGGCTGCGCCATCGTCGAGCGGGCCGTTTCGCCCGGGCTCCTCGATCGAGCCCGCACCGAGCTGAAGCCCTGGCTCGAGGCGACGCTCGTCGGCCAGGACGACTTCTCCGGCCGGCGCACGCGCCGCACCGGCGGCCTGATCGCGCGCTCGGAAACCTGCCGCGATCTCGTCATGTACCCGGTCGTCCTCGATACCTGCGCCAAGGTGCTCGGCCACGTCACGGCCTATCAGCTCCACCTCACGCAGGTGATCGCCATCGGCCCCGACGAGCCGGCGCAGACCATCCACCGCGACCAGTGGGCGTTCGACTTCTTCCCCTTCCCCGCCGACTACGACGTCCAGTGCAACACCATCTGGGCGATGACCGACTTCACCGAGGAGAACGGCGCGACGCGCGTCGTCCCCGGCAGCCACAAGTGGGAGGATCGCCTCGAGCTCACCGCCGAGCAGACCGTCCCCGCCGAGATGCCCGCCGGCTCGATCCTCTTCTACACCGGCAAGATCTACCACGGCGGCGGCGCCAACCGCTCGCAGCAGACCCGCGTCGGCCTCAACCTCACCTACGTCGTGAGCTGGCTCCGCCAGGAGGAGAACCAGTACCTCGCCTGCCCCCACGACATCGCCCGCACCCTCCCCGAGCCGCTGCTCCGCATGATGGGCTACGCCCGCGGCGCCTACGCCCTCGGCTACGTCGACGACTCGCGCGACCCGCTCGACGTGCTGCTCGGGCGGAAGTCGGACGCGCAGCTGCTCGGCAGCCTCGAAGAGGCGGAGGCGCGGATCCGCAGCATGGCCTGAGCGCCGTCGGCGCTACCGCCCGCCCTCCGGAAGCGCGAGCAGATATTCGGGCCCGTATGCCGCCGCCTCCGCGCTCGCGACCGGTTGGAAGTCGGAGAGCAGGATCGTCGTCGCGTCGCGGTAGACGTGATCCTGTATGATCAGTCGTGTCGGGATCGTGCGCCCGAGCACCGGCGCGAAGTCCGCGTAGCGTACCGACTTGAGCGACCTCCCCGAGGCCGCGAGAAACTCGATCTCAAGCGGCCGGAAGTCGTCGCGTCGAATGCGATACACCGCGCGCGGATAGCGCGTCCCGTCCGCGCCCGCCTCGAGGTCGACGACGTACTCTCCCGCCGCATCGGCTGCAGGGCGCAGCGTCGCGCTGTAGCGTCCCAGCACGTCGACGGACGTGACGTCCGAGACGCTCGCGCCGCTGAAGAGCCGCAGATCCGGAGAGATGCGCGTCAGCCGGTGCAGGCGTCGCGGCCTGAGCCACAGCATGTCTGGCGTGACGAGCATCACGTCACCGGGGATCGGCTCGAGAACGAACACGATCTGCTGCGCAAAGCCGTTGGCGCGCACCTCGACCACGGTCGAGCCCCTGTCATCATCGCCCCCGTCCTCGGCCGCGTGCGCGGCGATCCGGGCACGGAAGCGATACGGCGTCTCGATTCCCCGCTGGCGATCGGCACGTCGGACGATCTCCTGAGGCTCGAGAAGCTCCGCGCGTACCGGGACAAGCGGACCGGCGATCAGCGATGCCGCCAGCACGACAGCACGCACCCGGCTACGTCGCCCGTAGCGCATCGGAGACCTCTCCGCGAATCAACCGTATGGACGGCACGAGCGCCGCGACGATCGCGGCCACCATCACGATCGCGGCCGCGGAGACGAACGCTGCCGGGACCAGATGCACCTGCGCGACGTAGCCCTGGCTGTGACCGGGGGGCGGAGGCATGTCGATTCCGACCGACGAGACGGCGAGGCACGCCGCCGCCCCGAGCACCACGCCCAATGCGGCTCCCAGCACGGCGATGGCCACCGACTCGGCCAGGAAGAGCACCATCACGTGCCAGGTGCCGAAACCCAGCGCCCGCAAGACGCCGACCTCGGCGGTGCGCTCGAACACCGCCATGGACATGGTGTTGGCGATGCCGAGCACCACCACCAGCGTGATGATCGCGAGAAAGAGATTCAGGACCCATCGATACAGCCCGACGACGCTCGCGTAGACGGGCGACAGCTCGTCCCAGGTGGCGACGCGGGTCGCGATCTCCCGCTCGTCGAGGGTGCGGCGCAGCCGCGCGAGCACGCTGGGGGCCTCGCCGGCGTCGCGGAGCGCCACCGCGACGCTGCTCGCTCCGTCGGTTTGCATCAGCTCGCGCGCGGCCGCGATCGGAACGATCAGCGTCCGCGCATCGTACTCGAGCACGCCGGTCTCGAAGATCCCCGCAACCTCCATGTCGATTGCGTTCATGCCACCGCGATCGGAGTAGCCGATCAGCGCGACGACGCCACGCGGGCGAACGTGCAGCCGCTCGGCCAGCCCACGACCCATCAACACCTGGGGAACGCGCTCGGCTCCGGTAAACCACTGCCCTGCAGTGAGCATCGTGAGCGCCCGCAACCGTGCCTCCGGCACGGCATCGACGCCCACCCCCGAGAACGCCACGGTACGTGGGCCCGCGCTCACGAGACCCTGGAACTCGATTCGCGGGGCGATCACCTCGACCTCCGGCGATGCGCGGAGGATGTTCATCACCTCCCGTACTGTCGGCGCCGAGAGTCGTACGCGCGGGTCAGCGCGCACCGGCAGGACCTGCAGATGCCCGAGGCCGCCGTACACAATGGATTCCCGCAGACCCCAGAGGGTGAAGTCGACGAATCCCGAGCCGACGACCATGCACGTCATCCCGAGTGCTACCGCGGCGCAGGTGATGGCTGTACGCCGGGGACGGCGCAGCACATTGCGAACGGCGATGAGCACGAGGCGTCCCACGTTCCGCTCAGGCGGCGGCAGCCACGCACGATCCGTCACGCAGTGTCACACGAACGTCGGCCCGCGCCTCGACGTCGGCGTCGTGGGTCGCGACCAGAAACGTCGTCGCGTGCTTGCGGCTCGCGGCCCGCAACACGTCCATCACGTCCCTGCCCGTTTGCGCGTCGAGATGCGCCGTCGGCTCGTCGGCCAGCACCAGCATCGGCTGCGTCACCAGCGCGCGGGCGATGCCGACCCTCTGCTGTTGGCCGCCGCTGAGCTCGCCGGGACGACGATCGGCGAGCAGACCGAGACCGAGCTCGTCGATCAGCACCGCCACCCGACGCGCGCGCTCGCCCTTCGTGAGGGTGCCGAGTGACAGAGGCAACGCCACGTTCTCCGAAGCCGTCAGCACCGGGATCAGGTTGTTCGACTGGAAGATGAAGCCGACTCGGGCCGTACGGAAGCGGCCGCGTTCGGCCGCCGTCATTCGATGCAGACCGAAGGTGCCGACGGTGATCGCGCCGGCCGTTGGCGTATCGAGGCCGCCGACCAGACCGAGGAGCGTGCTCTTTCCGCTTCCCGACGGACCCACGACGCAACCGAGCGTTCCGGCGGGCAGCGAGAACGATACGTCGTGCAGCGCCTCGACCCAACCGGCCTTCGATGGATAGCGCTTGTGGAGCGCGGCAACGCCGACGGCACTCATCGGAAATCCTCGTCGAGACGGGCGAGCTCGCGCTTCGCGTGGTCACTGTCCGGATTGACCCGGAGCGCCTGCTGGAGGGCGGCGCGCGCGGCGGAAGCGTCGCCCTGGCGCCGTTGGGTGATGCCTTCCCAGATCCACGCCTCCTCACAGCCAGCGTCGAGCTCTCGGGCCAGGCGAAACTCGCGCAACGCCTCCTGCATGCTGCCGCCGAACATCGCCGGCGTCTCGAGCTTTCCGATGCCCGCCCCGACGTGCGCCATCGCGTTCCGCGGATCGAGCTCGAGGGCCCGCGCGTAGGCGGTCGTGGCGAGACGACCGTAGCGTATCCGGGCGACGACGCCGCCGTACGCCGCGAGCTGCCCGTATAGCTCGCCGAGCGTCGTCTGGTACGGAGACGACGCGGGCGCTCGCTCGATCGCCACCGTCACCGCCGCGACGGCTTCCTGCAGCTGGGCGATGGCCTCGGGCTGCTCGTCACGGTTGGCGTGGTAGATCGCCAGCGCCTCGAGGGCACGCCCGAGATGATGATGGCCGCTGCCGTCCGGATCGGCGGCCGCGGCCTCCGCGCGACCCAGGCGCAGCACCGATTGGAGATCCGGCAACGACATCGTATCGAACGCCTTTCTCAGCATCGCGTCTCCCTCCTCGCGACGCGTCGCCTGCGCCGGCATGGCGACGGCAAGACACGCGACGGCCCATGCGACGGTCAGAATCCATCTCACCATTGGAAGCGCTCCTCTTCGCTGTGCGGCGCCGCTCCTGCGCGACGCCGATCGACTTCCGCGGCCACCTCGGCCGCGCTGAAACCGGCCCGCAGCCGTGCCCGCCGATCGATCTCGAGCTGCAACGGATCATCGAACCTGCGGCGCACTCTCTCCACGTTACCCGGCGGAACGATGCCGGCGCGCTCGAGCCGAAGCGCGTCGTTCAGCATGCGTTCACGCGAGGTGGCTTCGGCGCGATCGACGAGGCGACGCAGCTCGTCGTCGTCCTCGCACAACCGTCGCAGCCATTTGTTGCCGCAACGGACGTGACCGATCTCGTCGAGCTGTACGCGAGCGAAGTACGCGACCATCGTGGCATCGCCGCGCGAGGCCCACAGGCAGCGATGGAGATCGATGCTGTCGAGCGCCGAGGACTCGATCAGCCGTTCGAGCAGTGCGAGGCGCCCCGCCAGGGAATGGCCGGCACACGCGGAGAACTCGTGCACGCTGAGCAGATGTTCCCCGAGGCGCACCCCCATCCTGCCCAGGCGGCCCAACCACAACCCGAGGTGCGCGACCTCGTCACGAATCTGGCAGGCCATGTCCCAATGGAACTCCCAGGGCATCGCCGCAAACTCGGCGATGTGGCGGCTCACCGCTTCGAACGTGTTGATCTCGAAGGCCACGAGCTGATGAAGGTACCGACTCTCGTCCCCGGGTGATCCGACGAACCAGATCTCCTCGCGCGCCTCGCCGGCGCGCAACGCGGCGATCGCGCGTCCGCGCGCCGGCTCACCGATCGCCGCGGACGTTCGCGCGCTGCTCATGCGCGATCGGCACGCCCCGAGGGCGACGTCTCCGTGCTCGGCGAGGCGCCGAAGCCCCGCGACCATGCGGCTCGACTCGATCGATCGCGGCCTACGCGTTCGCCCATGCCGATGACGGCGGCGCAGGCCGGCCAGGACCGCCCGTACGGCAGAGGCAACGCCGTCCGACGCGTGCCGTGCGTATGCTCCGATCGCGAAAGGGACGATGACCCCGTCGAACGCCACTGCCACGAGCGCCTCATCGTCGAGAGCTGCCCACGCTTCGATCAGCTGCACCGCTGCGGCGTCCGGTAACGAACGACACCCCGCAGCGGCTACATCCGGCGGAACCGCCCGACGGAGTGCTCGAATCCGCTGGGCCGCGGCCCACAACTCCCGGCACCACGTGATCTTCGTCGCCAGCGAAGGCGAGGTGGCGACCCGGCCAGCCAGACGCTCCAGCAGGAGGCGTTCGAACGCGATGAATGCGGCGGCCGCGCATCGTGAGCGTTCCATCGTCGTCACGGCGAGCCTCCGAGCCAATCCGCCTCGAGCTCGGCGAGGCGGAATCCGAGACTGCGACAGAGCGCGTCGACCGGCGCGCGCATCCCGCTCCTGCACGCGTCGAACAGGCGGAGGAAGCTCGATCGTCCGAGGCGGGCCACCAACCAGGCAACGTAGTCACCGGCGTCGCCGTAGGCGGACGCCGGAAGACGGCATGCGCCGGCATTCGCATCCCGGACGCGACCGTCCGACAAGTCGGACGACAGCGACCGGCGCCGCCGCGTCGGGCTTGCCGGCGCGGCAGGAGGAAACGTCTCTTCGGGCGCGAGCTGACGCTGGACCCACACCGCCAGACCCTCCGAGACCCACTGCGAGCCGCACGTCGCAAGAACGTGAGTGATCTCGTGGTAGAGCACCGCGGGCGCCCAGCGACATGGAGGAATCCGGACGACCGTGCACGGCGCCGCGTCGGCAACGATCGTGAGCGGGATGCCGTCGCGTCCGCTCGTGAGGTCCACAAGCACGTGCGGGTCGGCCGCGACCTCCAGCAGTGCGGCCACCCCGTCGAACGCGTCCCGGACGGCGGCCAAAGCCTCCCGCGTTCTCGCCGGACGGCGCACCGCAACCGAGACGTTTCCATCCCGTGCACACACGACGTCGCGATCCGCGAGCAGCCGACGGAGACACTCGCCCGCCACGTTGTCGGTCGTACCGGCAAGAAGCGTGTGGACGTCCGCACGCACCAGCGCGTCGTCCGTCGCCAACGCCGCCAGCGCCAGCGCGCGGACCACGTCCAACCGGCACTTCGCCGGTTCGCACGTCTCATACGGAGACAAGCGCAGACGGCGAGCGATCGCGTCGACCCGCAGATCGAAGGGCGATCCGTCACGGTCGTACGCGAGGAGACCGGCGGCCTGCAGCCGCCACGCGAGGTCTCCCGCCTCGAGCGGGACCGTGCAGACCCGGCGTGGCGTTACTTCGAGACAGAGCACCGCGCGACCCGCGGCGTCGCACCACAGCGCGAGCCCGTCGCGGAGACGCCATCGCGCAGGGAGGTCGCGCACCGCGCGCGAGTGCATCCGTCGCGTGGGCAGTGGCGGGCATGCGACGTCGCGGCACGACGACGGAAGGCCCGAGCGCAGCCATGCATAGTGCTCGCGCACGAGCAGATCGCTGAATCCCAGCTGCGCGTGCTGCAGCCGCTCGGAGTCGAAGGAATGCACGAGATCCACGGCGTGTGCGCGGGCGAGCGCGGGCAATGCCAAGACGTCGATCCCCGCCGGCGCGACCGAGATCGCTCGTCCCGCCTCGCGCGCCTGCTCGGCCGCCTCGGTGTCGAGCAGATTCAGCAGCATCTCGCTGCCCGCCGCTGCTTCACGTCCGAGCATGCGAAGCCAGAACGCGAGGGCGCCCGCGCCTCCCCACATGCTCAGACCCTCGACGATGAAGAACGTTCGCCGGCGGCGGGGATCCCACGCCGAGGAGCACAGTGCGGTCCAGGCGGACTCACCGAGATCCTCCGCGGCGATCCCGATCGACCCGCGGCCCGGGCACCGGCATTCACCGGTCGCGAGGACCGCCGGGTGTTCGACCTCGACGACGGGAACGCCCGAACGGCTTTCATCGCCCTCCGCGATCGCGAATCCGCGCCCGACGACCACCACCTGACCGAAGCTGCGCGCGGCCGCCGCCCTCGCCGCATCGGCGAACAATCGACTTCGCAGCTGGACGAGCAACGCCAGCCCGGGGCTCGTCGCTTCGAGGGTCTCGGCCAGCATTCGAGCATCACGCGTCTCTCGCGGGCAGGCCGCCGGCATCTCCGTCGCTGCGCCCTCCATGAGCTCCGACGGGGCCGCGCGCAGAGCCGCCGTCAGGTGTGCCCGCAGCAGCGCCCGTTCAGTCATCGCGATGCCCGATCGCGATCAGCATGAGCGCGATCTGCGCGACACCGTCGAGGTCGACGAGCGCGTGGATTGCATCGTCGTAGAAGCCATCCAGGGCCACGGCCCCGAGCCCCGAGGCACCGGCCGTCAGGTACACGCTCTGGCTGACGTGTCCGGCCTCGAGGAGCGCCAGACGGTACGCCCGCTCTCCGTACTTGACGCGGATCCTGGGCATGTCCGCGACGAGCGCCAGCACGCTCGCTGCGCTCGCGACGACCTCGGGATAGATCGACGCGCTCCGCAAGCGTCCGCGATCGCAGTGCGGACGGACCCGCTGCAGGACGTGCTCGCCGGCGTGGTAGTGGTACACGCCCTCCGTCAGCTCGCCGCCGGCGCGCGGAGTCTGCAGAACGTACAGGTCGAGTGGGTAGAGACCGCCGCCCGACGGCACGGCCCTCACGACGGCGCCGTCGGCCTGGACGTGCGCCCCGTAGCCGTACTGCAGAAGCGTCCCCAGCTCGCCGAGCGAGAGCGCCGAGGGTGGGAACGAGCGTCGCGATCGGCGCGTCCGGATCGCACGGGCGACGCTCATCTCCGGCTCGACAGTGCATCGCGGCAGCGCGATGCGCGCCGCGCCCGTGTAGGTCTTGAACCTCGCCCGGCCTTCCTCGTAGAGCGCGTGCAGCACGCGCTCGCGCTGCCGCGTCCCCCGCGCACTGACGAATGCCAGCTGCGTCGGCGTGTGCTTCGAGTTGCAGTGATACAGCTCGTCGAGTGCCGGTGCTTCCTGATTGCCGATCATGGGGCGCCCTTCCATCTCATGGCAGCGGATGCGGGTCCGTGTTGAGCTCGGCGGGCCGGAGCGCTTGCGGGAAGTATCCGAGCGTGACCGGGGTCTGTCTGACCCGTACGCCACCGAGACATCGCACGTGGTGGCCACCCCAGAGCGGATGGAGATCCGTGACCACGACCCGTACGACCGCGAGCCCGAGATCGGCGACGTCGCGCGGCGTGACGTCGACCACGACCGCCTCGAGATCGAGCCACCGAAGGACGTCTCGACAACGAGCGAACTCGTCCGCGGCCGTGGTTCCGGCGACGTCGCGCGGCTCTGCGGTCCGGCTCGATGCGCCCCGTTTCCCGTGCTCCATCAGGAACCCCAGCTTCGTGCGCATCCGCGGATCGCCGTACAGCAGCGAATGCTGATCCAGGGACACCACGTCCGCATAGTCCGAGCGGAAGCGCGGAAGATCCGAGACGCGACAGCGGGTGTGGATCCAGAAGAAGGTGTGCGCGCTCTCGATGAGCGCCTTCCGCGCCGCCTCGACCATGCTCGCCCGCGTGGCCGCACCGACCGCCACCGACGGGACGATGCCGAGGGGGCTGGCCAGCACGGCGAGCACGGTCGGCACACCGACGTCGGTCGTCGCGTCGAACAGCTGCACGTCGAGATCCACGCGACGGCACCGCTCGACGGCGGAGGCGAGCTCCCAATCCTCGTACGCGGCAGGATCGAGGAGCGCGAGCGACATGCGGTTGAGCCAGGCGATCATCACCGCGTCGCGCTCGATGCATTCGTACAGCCCCAGGAGGGTGGCCTGCTCCTTCTCGCTGTGGCAGGCGGCACCGGTGCTCGTAGACTGCAGGAGCCGCTCCGCGGGGTGCGGAGCGACGTAGGGCGTGAACACGCGCGCGGCCGGAACGAGCTTCTCGCTCCCATCCGACAGCGATACGCCGGCAACCCAACTGAGGGGCGTCTCCGGGCTGAATCGGACGTAGGGGAAGCGCTCCCAGGAATATTGCTCGTCCGCAAAGAAGATCAGCCGCGACGGATCCAGTGCCACCCGCTCCACCTCGCGGAACGATGCACGGAAGGTGTCTTCCTCGCGATACGAGCCGATCGCGTAGCGCTCGACGGCTTCGCCGAGGGCCCCGAGCAGTGCCGACTCGGACGTGGGTCCCGCTCCGCCGTTCAGCACGCTCGCGGCCGCGGTCGAGAAGGGACGCGTCGAGGCGAGCTGCGCCGTCGCGAAGAAGAACGGCGGATCCGACGGACCGACCTCGTGCACCGCAACCTGGCGAACGATCCCGAAGCGGTCGTCGACCGCCAGCGATGCGCGCGCGAGCGCCGCGCCAAGGTTACTCTGCCGACTCACGATCGGCGCGCCTCGCGTAGAGAAGACTGTTGACCGACGGCCGTCGCTGGAGCGGCGAGCATCGCGCACACCGCGGCAGCCGCAACACCCGATGCAACCTGGTCGCGCAGCGGAGGACGTCGATGCGCATGACGTGACCGAGAATCGCCGGCGTGGTGAAGCGCGACAGATACTTCGTCCCCTCGATCGCCGCCCACGCGTTCACGATGGTGATGAAGCCCGGCAGTCGGCCGTACGCCTCGAGTGAGCTCGGCGTCGCACGGGTATGGTCGAGATATGCGCGCGTGACGTCGGGCTCGACCCAGTTCGCCTCCTCGCGCGCCAGCAGGCATGCGAGGCACGGCCCCTCCCCCGCCACGAACAGCGGCCCGACGAAGCCCTCGCTTCCGAAGATCCGGACCGGACACCACGCGAAGCCGTGCTCGACGGCGAGGTCGTTGACTGCCTCCTCCTCGCGCGAGCGTCCGTCCCCGATGTCCGACACGAGCACGGTGAGATCGGCGGCGAGACAACCGCGCAGCAACGAGGCCCCGTCCGTGGAAGAGCCGGCGGCCAGGCGCGTCACCACCCCGACGCCGGCGCGGCGGAACTCTTCTGCGAGCGCATCGGCAACTGCCCCTGCGCCACGCACCAGCACGCGCGACGCTCCCAGCCGGCGCGTGCATGCCGCCGCATCGTCGTGAAAGCGCGCGAAGCAGCGCTCCTGCGTCGAGACGGGAAGCGCACCGGGATCGACCTCGATGATCTCGCGCTTCAGCAGCCCGTGAACGAGCTGACGGACCTCCGATCGACGCGCGTCGACGTCAGACGCCAACGTCCTGCCATCCAGACTTCTCAAGACCCCGGCAAGACTCCGGGCGCTCATGCCGTCCACGCTCACCCGCACCGCTTGATCGGGCGAGCGCAGCAGGACCTTGTCGTCCCCGAGCGGAATGACCGCGAACTCGGGACGCAATCGGACTCTCGCATCCTCAGCGATGGTTGTCGCCATGCCGTTCCTCCGACCGCTGCTTGACTGAAACCGGCTTCGCGCCCCGGGTCCCGGCTCCGAGCCGGTCTCCCGGGGCGCCACTATTCCTCACGCGCCCTCGCGCGCCGCGACCGAGCTGCTCAGTCGCACTGTGCCGTGGCCGTGCAGGTGCAGGTGCACGTGCACGTGCCCGCGGCCGCCGTCTCGAGTCCGCGGCTGGCGCCCGGCACCTCGAGGTCCTCGATCATGCAACCCTGCTTGCTGTTCGTCGGCATCGTCGCCTCCCTTCTCGACGTCGCGTCGACTCGGTTCCGTCGAACGCAGCGTCGTCGTAGGCGACATCACAAGCGGCGCGATCACCGTCAATTGTGGGGCGCGGTATCAACGTCGTCGTCGGCAGCGGGCTCCTAGCGACCGTGCATCCGCTACGGCACGAGCCACTCCGCGCACCGCATCTATGCCTTGCCGCGGTGCGCCCAAAGCGTCGCCGGGCGGGCTCAACTGCGCTGCGGCTAGTGTGATAGTATCCCTCTGCGTTCGTGGCCTCACACGGGGCCCTTGCCGGCCCCGGGAAAGGAGCGTCTCAATGACGGCTCAGACCGGTACGGCCACCCATCCGGTGATCACTCCGCACGCGGAGGAGATGTCCCGGACCTACGAGGAAGGCATCGTCGCGGGACTGATCGGCGCTGCCGTGATCGCGGGCTGGTTCTTCCTACTGGACGCGCTGCACGGCCGGCCGCTCTATACGCCGACGGTGCTCGGCACGGCGCTCTTCGGCTCGGCGCGCGAGTCGAACCCGTTCGAGATGGCGCTCATGTTCACGTTCGTCCACGTGCTCGTGTTCGCCATGCTGGGCGGGATCGCGGCGCGCCTGCTGGCGCTGGCGGAGCGCGACCCGAACTACGGCTTCGGCATCCTGCTGCTGTTCGTCGTGTTCGAGTTCGGCTTCGTCGTCGGCGGCATGATCTTCGCCGAGGACGTGGTGGCGTCGCTCTCGTGGCCGGCGATCCTCGTCGGCAACCTGCTCGCGGCGGCGGCGATGGCGCTCTACTTCCGGCGCCACCACCCGAATCTACGGATCAGCCCGTAACGCGGAGCCACGAAGACACGCCCGCGCGCGACCGCAGCTGCTGAACTCGGCCGTGAGCGGCACGCACAGCTCGAGCTCCTTCACGGTGTCGAGCGTCGCGCTGCCGAGCTGGCCGTTGATGACGAGGCCGGACACCTTCTGGTGCTTCGGTTGCGGAGGGTCGATCTTCGCGCCTTTGTCCTTCGGCGCGACGGGGCCACAGGCGGTCTGCGCGATCGACGCCTTGGCCGGCTTCACCTGGTAGCAGACGAGGTGGCTCGCCGGGCTCCGGACCGTCGTCGGCGTGATCGCCTTCGGATTGCCCGTCTTCAGATCCACCGGTGAGCCCGACTTTGCGACGGGTGCGCAGACACGCGTCAGCTTCTTCACGTCGAAGATGCGGGTCTCGAACTGGTCCGCGGTGCCAACCTGCATCTTCTTCGGCAACGTCGCGGCCACGCTGCCGTCGGTGCGCTTCTTCTGCAGCTTGGCCGCGTAGCAGAGGAAGTGATCGACGAGCGAGGTCTGTGGATCGGGCACGGCGGGCGGCGGCGGCGTGAGCGACTTGCCCACCGGGACGAGCAGGCTCTCGGGCTTCGCGAGCGTCACGGCGAGGTTACCGCATTCGGTGGTGATCGGCAGGTCGACGATCTTCTGGAACTTGCCGAAGGTCTTGCGGCGCTTGAGGGCGTAGCGCGCGAGATGGGTCGTGCCGTCGAACGTGGCCGCGCCGTTCACGCCGGCGGGCGTGTCGAGCGCCAGGAGCTTCGTCACGTCGTAGTCGGCGCTGCCGAAGTCGTCGGCGAGGGTGACTGGGCCGAAGGGCGCGAGCTTGCTCGCCCCCTTCGCGGTCTTGATCGCGTAGGAGGTGAAGTCGTCGAGGACGGTCGCCGTCAGGTGGACGAAGAGGCCCGGGACCACGACGAAGATGGAGCCGTCCGGGACGCCGTTGTCGCAGGGGTATGCCAGAATCGAACTCGCCGGGAGGTCGATCGTGACCCGTCCCGCGGCGCCGAGATCGACCGTCATGCTGAGCGCCGACAGCGACTGGACGAGCGTGCAGTGATCGCTCGACTCCTCGACGAGCGTGAGCGTCCGGAGCGCGGTCGTCGGGACGCCGTTCACGGTGAGGGTCTGGGTGAACGTCAGGCTGGCGCCGGGCGAGTACGGGTAGACGTCCATCGGGTGGAAGTTGGTGAACTGATTGACGACGAAGTCGGCCGGGACACCGGGCGCGAGATCGACGTCGCTCGGGTCGGCCGTCTGGCCGTAGGTCTCGGGCTGCCCGTTCAGGAACTGCGCGCTGCCGCTCGCGAGGCCGACGTTGAACATCGTCGCCTGCGTCGCGCCCGCGAAGAGCACCACGATCCCCGCGATCACCGCCACCCGCATGATCCACATCGCCACCGACCTCCGGCGCCGCGAGTCGCGGCGCGCACCCGAGCTACGGCTTGCGTACCACCATGCCCCGCGCGCGCACAATCCGCCGGCGCATCGCTCGAGGTTCGCCGCAGCGAATGAGCGGCGGCGCGTCTTGCCGGGCCTCCGGCTTCACGTTAGCAGGGCGCCATGACCCGCCAGCTCTACTCGACCGGCTCGGCCTACGAGCCCCTCATCGGCTGCTCGCGCGCGGTACGCACGGGCGATCTGCTCACGATCTCCGCCTGTGCACCGCTCGCTGCCGACGGCAAGACCACGGCGGCGCCCGACGCCTACGGCCAGGCGAAACGCTGCCTCGAGATCATCGCCCGCGTCGTCGCCGACGCCGGGTTCTCACTCGGCGACGTCGTGAAGACGCGCGTCTACTTCAAGTCGTACGACGCGTGGGAGGAGATCGCCAAAGCGCATGGCGAGGTGTTCGCGATGATCCGTCCGGCCAACGCCTTCATTCAAGTCGTCGGCTTCGCCAGCCCCGAATGGCACCTAGAGATCGAGGCGGAGTGCTGCCGGAGCAGCTAGCGGGTCAGCGCTACTGGCGCCACTAGCGCATGGTCCAGCAGCGCGCGACGTCGATCTCGACCGCGTCGAACGGCACCGCGCGAAGCGGGCTGTTCCCCTCGTGGATCCGATCGACGACCCAGCTTCCGCCATCGAGGCGGTAGCACTCGACCGTCTGCGCGAGGGGATCGACGATCCAGAGATGCGCAACGCTCTCTCGCGCGTAGATCCTCATCTTGCGGCCGCGATCGATGCGCGCGGTCGACGGCGAGATGACCTCGCACACCCAGTCGGGCGTCAAGGTAAACCCGACGACGTCGGGAAGCTCGGGCATGCGCTCGCGTCGCCAGCCGGCGACGTCGGGAACGAGCACGTCGTCGCGCAGGTGCAGCTCGGGCTCGTCGAGGATCCACCACCCGCCTGGCGTATCGGGTGACCCCAGCGGGCCGCCGAACCGGCTCAAGATCGTGGCCCCAAGCCAACTCGCCGCCAGCGCGTTCGGTGAGGCCGGCCGCGGCGACGCAAAGAGCTCGCCCTCGAGAATCTCGGCGACGAAGCGATCTGGCACGGCGACGAGATCGGCGTAGTTGGCCTTGCGCGCGGGTTTCACTTCGACGCGACTCTACCACGACAACCGCCGGCCGGCCCAGGCTATTCGCACCGCAGCGCCGGTGACGCAGCCGCGCGAGGCTGCTATGCCGCTCGCATGCCCCAGCGTCCGACGTTGATGAGCACCCGCGCGATGGTCGTGAGCGAGCACTACCTTTCCGCCGAGGCGGGGATGCGCCAGTTGCAGGCGGGCGGCAACGCCTTCGACGCCGCGGTCGCGGCAACGCTGGTCGAGGGCGTGGTGAACCCGCACATGCACACCTTCGGCGGCGAGATCGCGGCGCTCTGCTACGCCGCCGGTGAGCGTCGGGTGTATGCGATCAACGGCAACACGATCGCGCCGCGCGCGGCGACGATCGACTGGTTCCGCGCCAACGGCCACACCTTGATCCCGATGGCCGGCGCGCTGCCGGCGGGACCGCCGGCCGTCCCGCACGCGCTGCTCACCATCCTGGCGCGCTTCGGCACGCGCAGCTTCGCGCAGGTCGCGACGCCGGCGCTCGAGCTCGCCGAGGGCGGCTTCCCGCTCCACCCTGCCCTGCGCGGACCGGCACCGGCGCATCTCCTCGGCGACTTCTCGCTCATGGGCGGGATGGACATGTTCCTCGGCAAGTGGACGTCGACCGGCAAGGTCTATCTTCCGGACGGGCGGCTCCCCGAGGTCGGCGAGCTGGTGCGCAACGCGGGCCTCGGGCAGACCTTCCGGCGGCTGATTGCCGCCGAGGAGCGTGCCGCCGGCCACGGACGGGGTCACGGCCTCGCCGCCGCGATCGACGCCTTCTACAACGGCGAGATCGCCGACGTCATCGCGGCGCACGCGGCGGCGGAGGGCGGGCTCCTCGCGCGCGCCGATCTCGCGGCGTACGCGTCGCGCGTCGAGGATCCGGTTGCGCTCGACTACCGCGGCTACACGGTCCACAAGTGCGGGCCCTGGAGCCAGGGGCCGGTCTTCCTGCAGCAGCTCGCGCTCCTCGCCGGCTTCGATCTGGCCGGCATGGAGCACAACGGCACCGAGTACATCCACACGGTCGCCGAGGCGGCGAAGCTCGCCTTCGCCGACCGCGAGCAGTGGTACGGCGACCCGGACTTCGTCGACGTCCCGCTCGCCGGCCTCCTCGAGCCGGGCTACGCGGCCGCGCGCCGCGCCCTCATCGATCCGGCGCACGCCTCCGACGCGCAGCGTCCGGGCGACCCGCGCCGCGGACGAGCGCTCCTCGACGACAACGAGATCTTCGCCGCGCGCGACTGGGGACGCGGCACGGTCTACGTCTGCGCCGTCGACCGCGAGCGCAACATGGCGTCGTTCACGCCGAGCGGCGCGTGGATCGCGACGTCGCCGGTGATCGACGGCCTCGGCTTCCCGCTCGGCACGCGCATCCAGACGTTCTTCCTCGACCCGCGCCACCCGAACGCGCTCGTCCCCGGGAAGCGCCCCCGCACCACGCTCACGCCGACGCTCGTGCTGCGCGACGGCGCGCCGGCGATGGTCCTCGGCACGCAGGGCGGCGACCAGCAGGATCAATGGACGCTGCAGGTGTTCCTGAACCTGGTCGAGTTCGGCATGCCGGTGCAGGACGCGATCGAGGCGGCGCGCTTCTCGTCGGCGCACTTCCCGCAGAGCTTCTTCCCGCACAACGCGGTCCCGCGCGGGCTGCGGCTCGAGGGCCGGATCGCCGCGGCGACCGGCGAGGCGCTCGCCGCGCGCGGCCACGCGATCATCCCGGAGGACGATTGGGTCGCAGGCGACGTGCTGTGCATCCGCGTCGATCCGCGGACGGGTACCCTGCACGGCGGCGCCGACCCGCGCGGCGAGGTCAGCCGCCGCATGCCGGCGTACGCCATCGCCTGGTAGCAGCCGCCGGCGCGCCGGCCGGGTCGGCGAGCCCCGATATTACCCCTGTTGACATAACCTGCCACGGGACGTAATATCACCCCCGTGCACCCGACGGCGAAGAGCCTCGTTCTCGACCTGCTCTCGACCCTGCACGGCGGCTCGATGCCGGTGCGGGCGCTGGTGCGGGCGGGCGCGCTCTTCGACATCGCCGCCAACAGCATCCGGGTGGAGCTGGCGCGCCTGGTCGGCCGCGGCCTCATCGAGAGCGACGAGCGCGGCAGCTACCGCATGGCGGCGGGTGCGCAGTCGGTGCAGAGCCTGGTCGTCTCCTGGAGCCGCGTCGAGGAGCGCATGACGGCGTGGAGCGGCGGCTGGGTCGGGGTGCACACGGGGAGCCTCCCCCGCAGCGACCGCCGCGCGGCGCGCCGGCGCGCACGCGCCTTCGCGTTCCTCGGCTTCCGTGAGCTCGAGACGGCGCTCTGGATCCGCCCCGACAACCTCGCCGGTGGCGTCGCGGAGATTCGCCGCCAGTTGACGGCGCTCGGCCTCGAGCCCGCCGCCATCGTTTTCGCGCTCGGCGCGCTCGACGCCGCGACGGAAACGCGCGCGCGCGCCCTCTGGGACGTCGCCGCGCTGCGCGCCGGCTACCGCGCCACGCGCAACGCCATCCTCGCAAGCGAGCGCCGCATGGCACGCCTCGCGCCGGAGAAGGCGATGGTCGAGAGCTTCAGCCTCGGCGGCCGCGCCATCCGCGAGCTCGTCCTCGACCCGCTCCTACCCGAGCCGATCCTGCCGAGCACCGAGCGCCGCGCGCTCGTGCAGACGATGCGCCGCTACGACAGGCTCGGCCGCGCCTGCTGGCGCGCCTTCATGGTCGACCACGGCGCGCCGAGCCGGCGCTCGCCGGTCGACCTGCGCACGACGACCGATCTCAGCATCATGAGCATGGTGAGCGATGACGCGTCTGCCGCCGCCGTCGCCGGAGGAGCCCGATGAGCAACGAGTCTGCCGCGGCCGCCGAGACGGCCGACGCCGAGACGCGCGCGGTCGCGAACGACGTTTCCGCCGCCTTCGTCCCCCTGTGGCGCCAGGTCATCCCGCTCGAGGAGCGCAAGAAGCTCCTCGCGATCAGCCCGCTCCGCTCGTGGTGGATGATCCTCAGCAACTGGCTCTTCATCTTCGCCGCGATGGCGCTGGTCGTATGGTGGCCGAACCCGCTCACGATCGTCGTCGCGCTGTTCGTGATCGCGGCACGCCAGCTCGGCTGCGCGGTCGTCATGCACGAGGCGGCGCACCGGACGCTCTTCAAGAGCCGGGCGCTGAACGACTGGGCGGGCAACTGGCTCGCGGCGTATCCGGTCTGGACCGACACCGCGCCCTACCGCAACTACCACCTCGCGCATCATGCCCGCACCGGCACGATGGAGGATCCCGACCTCGGCCTCGTGACGCCCTTCCCCATCACGCCGGAGAGCTTCCGCCGCAAGGTGTGGCGCGATCTCTCGGGCCAGACCGGTGTCAAGCAGGCGATCCTGGTCTACAAGCGCGACATGGGACTCCTCGGCACCCGCCGCAACCAGCGCAACTTCGGCATGAGCGGCGGCGACCGCCCCGACGTCGGCTGGCACAAGGTCGCGCCGGTCGCGATCACCAACCTCGTGCTGCTCGCGATCCTCACCCTCGCCGGCCATCCGGCGCTCTATCTCCTGTGGGTGGTGTCGTGGCTCACGACCTATCGGCTCGTGACCCGCATCCGCGCCATCGCCGAGCACTCGGCGGTGCCCGACCAGCTCGACCCGCTCCGCAACACGCGAACGACCCGCGCCCGCTGGTGGGAGCGCTTCCTGATCGCGCCGAACCTCGTCAACTACCACTACGAGCACCACCTCATGATGACGGTGCCGCACCACAACCTGCCGAAGCTGCACCGCGTCCTCATGGAGCACGGCCTGATCCCCGAGGGCTGCGTCGCGAACGGCTATCGCGAGGTGCTCCGCGTCGCGACGTCGCGCGCGGCCTGACTAGCGCGCCAGGTAGTCGACGATCGCGCCGAGCGCGGCGATACGCCGGCCCGCGCGGCCGTCGCACCACTCCGCGGGCGCGACGCCGTCGTTCACGAGGAGCGCCGCGGCCTCCATGCCGCCGGCCGGGCGGTTCAGCTCGCGCGTGATCGCGTCGCGCAGATCGAGCGTCTCGCGTGGCAGGTCGCCCTCGCGGCGCAACAGATCGCCGGTGTAGCCGCCCCAGGCGCAGAGCAGCGCGCGCTCGCCGGCGAACGTCCGCCAGCGCGCCATGACCTCGCCGATCGCCTCGCCGCCGTGCAGACGTGCCGCCTCGACCTCGAGATGGTGCGCCGTCGAGGGCGCGAGCGTGCCGCGCGGTGCCGCGAAGGCGACGAAGCGCTCCCCGGTCGACGCCCGCAGCGCAACGAGCTGCACCAGCTCGGGCGCGGTGCCGCCGCGCGCCAGCGGGTGCGCGTTGGCCTCGGCGTAGACGGCGACCACATCGTCGCGTCGCGCGTGCAGCAGCCGCCGGGCGGTGCTCACGCGCCGCGGCCGCGCGCCGCGCTTCTCCCGGCTCCACGGCGGGTTCGGCCGCAGCGCACGGTAGACGAGCTGCGTGCCGATCATCTGCTCGAACGCGCCGAGGATCGGCCGGAAGCGGTCCGGCGCGCGCTCGAGGCGGCCGAGCGTCTCGACGATCGCCTCGACGGTCGCGAGGCAGTGCGGCGCGGGCTCGCGCCGGATGCGATAGTTGCCGGGCGTCCCCGGCATGAAGCCGATGCGCGGCAGCCGGTGCAGCGACGGGTTCTCGCGCCACATCGTCCGCACCTGGCGCCACGTGCCGTCGAGCACGATCAGGTGTCGCGGCGGCCGGGCGAGGAACGCCTCGGGATCGCAGGCGTCACCGCCCGGATAGAGCACCGCGACGTCCCCAGGCGGCGCCGCGACGAGCCCACGCACGCGCGGATGCGCCTCGAAGCTCACGCCCTGATGCAGCTCGGAGCCGGCGAGCGCCAGGTGCGCCATGCGGCAGGTGCCGATCGGCACCTTGCTTTCGCGCGGGTGCTGCAGGAAGACGACGGCCGTCGCGCTCGGGATCGGCGTGAGGTGGGCGCAGTAGCAGGTCGGACCCGGCCGGCGGCAGCGCGGGCAGACGGGGCGCGCCGTGAAGGCGGGCCGGATTGCCGTGGAGCCGATTCCCATCGATGATCGCGTTCCGAAGGAGGTGCCGGCGGTGTCGTCGCTCGGGCTGACGGAAGCGGGGAACGTTACTCCGTCGCCCGCGGCGCCGCAAGAAAGCTACTGGCTCACCCGCTTCGTGCTCCTGCGCCTGCTCGGCGTCGTGTACCTCGCGGCGTACCTGTCGCTGGCGTTGCAGGTGCTGCCGCTGATCGGCGCGCACGGCCTCCTCCCCGCTGCGAGCTACCTTGCGCGGGTCGAGACGCACATCGGCGCCGGCGCGGCGCGCTTCCTCGCGGTGCCGACGGTCTTCTGGTGGGGCGCCGGCGACCGCGTGCTCGTCGTCGGCGCATGGACCGGCGTCGTCGTCTCGCTCGTCGTCGCGCTCGGCTTCGCCAACTCTCTCGTGCTGGCGTTCCTCTGGGCGCTCTACCTCTCGTTCATCAACATCGGCCAGGACTGGTACGGCTACGGGTGGGAGATTCAGCTCGCCGAGACCGGCTTCCTCGCGATCTTCCTCTGCCCGCTCCTCGACCCGCGCCCGTTCCCGCGCCGCCCGCCGCCGTTTGCGGTGATCGTGCTGTACCGCTGGCTGATCGTGCGCATCATGCTCGGCGCCGGCCTCATCAAGCTGCGCGGCGACCCGTGCTGGCGCGATCTCACCTGCCTCTACTACCACTACGAGACCCAGCCGATCCCGAACCCGGTCAGCCGGACGCTGCACTTCATGCCGCACTGGTTCAACCAGCTCGGCACGCTCTTCAACCACGTGACCGAGCTCGGCGCGCCGTGGTTCGCCTTCGGACCGCGCCGCGCCCGTCACGCCGCCGGCGCCGTCATGCTCGCCTTCCAGATCTTCCTCATCGTGAGCGGCAACCTCTCGTTCCTGAACTGGCTCACGATCGTCCCGATCCTCGCCTGCTTCGACGACTCGGTCTGGCGGCGCTTCCTTCCCGCGGCGGCCGTCGCCAGGGCGGAGGGCCGCGCCGCGGCCGCCGTCCCGTCGCGGGCGCAGCGGATCGCGGTCGCGGCGCTCGTCGTCGTCGTGGCGATCCTGAGCATCGGCCCGGTCGCCAACCTGCTCTCGTCGCGGCAGATCATGAACACGTCCTTCAGCCCGCTCGCGCTGGTGAACACCTACGGCGCCTTCGGCAGCGTCGGTCGCGAGCGCGACGAAATCGTCTTCGAGGGCACGAGCGACCCGGTCCCGGGCGACGACGCGGACTGGAAGCCGTACGAGTTTCCCTGCAAACCCGGCGACGTCATGCGCCGGCCGTGCTTCGTGGCGCCCTATCAGCCGCGGCTCGACTGGGCGATCTGGTTCGCCGCGATGTCGACGCCGGAGCGCTACCCGTGGACACTCCATCTCGTGTGGAAGCTGCTGCACAACGACCCGGGCGCGCTGAGCCTCCTCGCCGGCAACCCCTTCCGCGACGCCCCGCCGCGCTGGATCCGTGCGCGCCTGTACCGCTACGCCTTCGCCCCACCCGGCGACCCGAGCGGCGCCTGGTGGACGCGCACGCTCGTCGGCGAGTGGCTCCCGCCGCTCGACCGCGACGACCCGCGCCTCCACCGCTTCCTCGCGGCGTACGGCTGGATCGACGGTGGCGACGAGTAGGTCGCCCGAGACTAGACGGCGTGCAGGCCGACCTTCCGGAACACCTCGCACGCGCGGTCCGCGGCCTCGGCGGTCGGCGGCGCGACGTCATTGAGCGTGTAGTCGAGGCCGAGCCGTTCCCACTTGAAGCGCCCCATCTGATGGAACGGCAGCACCTCCACGCGCTGCACGTTGCCGAGCCCGGCGGCGAACTCGGCGGTCTTGGCGAGGTCGTCCAGGTCGTCGGTGAGGCCGGGGACGAGCACGAAGCGGATCCAGATCGGCTGCCGGCGCGCCGCGAGGCGCCGCGCGAATGCGAGCGTCGGGGCGACGTCCATGCCGGTGAGCGCCGCGTGCCGCAGAGGATCCCACGTCTTGATCCCGAGCATCACGAGGTCGATCGTGTCGAGCTCGGCATCACTCAGGCGTTCCGCGTAGTAGCCGTTGGTCTCGATCGTCGTGTGGATGCCCATGCGTTTCGCGGCCGCCAGGAGCTTGACCGCGAAGCGGTCCTGCATCAGCGGCTCGCCGCCGCTCAGCGTGAAGCCGCCCTTCATCCGCTCGAGACCGTGACGGTACTTGCCGAGCTCTTCCGCCGCCCGGGTGACCGACACCGGAATACCGTTCGTCACCTTCCAGGTATCGGGGTTGTGGCAGTAGCGGCAGCGCCACATGCAGCCCGTCGTCCAGGCGACGACGCGCACGCCCGGACCGTCGACCGCGGAGCCGGTCGTGAACGAGTGCAGGAATCCCATGTCGCCGGAGGCGAGCGCCTCGCGCACGGTCTGCTCGGGCACGGCGTCGCCGAGGTGGACGCGGAGCTCGAACGGGCTCTTCGCCTCCAAGGAGACCGGGGGCGCCTTCTCAGCCATTGGCGTCCCCATGGAAGGTGCGATTGATCACGTCCATCTGCTGCTCGCGGCTCAGCCGCACGAAGTTCACCGCGTACCCCGAAACCCGGATCGTCAGGCTCGGATACTTCTCCGGGTGCTCCATGGCATCGAGAAGCATCTCACGGTTCAGCACGTTGACGTTCATGTGAAAGCCGGTCGCGCTGAAGTACGCATCGAGGATCGCGACGAGATTGGTGACGCGATCCTCGGCGACGCGCCCGAGACCGGTCGGCACGAGCGTCGTCGTGAGCGAGATGCCGTCCTGCGCGTCACGGTAGGGAATCTTCGCGACCGAGGCTGCCGACGCGTGGATGCCGTGGCTGTCGCGGCCGTGCATCGGGTTGGCGCCGGGGGCGAAGGGCTCGCCCTTGCGGCGCCCGTCCGGCGTGTTGCCGGTCGCCTTGCCGTACACGACGTTCGACGTGATGGTGAGGATCGACTGGGTGTGCATGGCGTTCCGGTAGGTCGGATGCTTGCGGAGCTTCCCCATGAACGTGCTGACCACCCACGTGGCGAGCTGGTCGACCCGGTTGTCGTTGTTGCCGAAGACCGGGAAGTCGCCCTCGGTCTGGTAGTCCACGACGAGGCCGGTCGCGTCGCGCACCACCTTGACCTTGGCGTACTTGATCGCCGAGAGGCTGTCGGCGATGACCGAGAGGCCGGCCATCCCGAAGGCCATCGTGCGGACGGGGGCGTAGTCGTGCAGCGCCATCTCGACCCGTTCGTACGCGTACTTGTCGTGCATGTAGTGGATGACGTTCATGGCGTTCACGTACACCCCGGCGAGCCAGTCCATCATCGCGTCGAAGCGGGCCACCACGTCCTCGAAGTCGAGATATTCGCCCGCGACCGGCTCTGACGCCGGACCGACCTGCTCGCCGCTCGTCTCGTCGCGGCCGCCGTTGATCGCATAGAGCAGGCATTTCGCGAGATTGGCGCGCGCCCCGAAGAACTGCATCTGCTTCCCGACCAGCATGGGCGAGACGCAGCAGGCGATCGCGCCGTCGTCGCCCCACGTGCGCCGCATGATCTCGTCGCTCTCGAACTGCAACGCGCTCGTGTCGATCGCGACCTGGGCCGCGAATCGCCGGAAGCCGTCGGGCAGGCGCGGCGAGTACCAGATCGTCAGGTTCGGCTCGGGCGCCGGCCCGAGGTTGTAGAGCGTCTGCAGCATCCGGAAGCTGGTCTTGGTGACGAGGGAGCGGCCGTCGTCGCCCATGCCGGCGATGGACTCCGTCACCCAGGTCGGGTCGCCGGCGAAGAGATCGTCGTACTCGGGCGTACGCAGGAACCGCACGATGCGCAGCTTGATGACGAAGTCGTCGATGATCTCCTGCGCCTGCTCCTCGGTGAGCCGTCCGGCCTTCAGATCGCGCTCGAAGTAGACGTCGAGGAAGGTGGAGCACCGCCCGAGCGACATGGCCGCGCCGTTCTGCTCCTTCACCGCCGCGAGGTAGCCGAAGTAGAGCCACTGGACCGCCTCGCGCGCAGTACGCGCCGGGCCCGCGATGTCGAGTCCGTAGCTCTTTGCCATCGCCTTCAGCTCCGCGAGCGCCCGGGTCTGCTCCGCGAGCTCCTCGCGATCGCGGATGACGTCCTCGGTGGACGGCTGGGAGTCGAGGGCCGCGTGCTCGCGTTTCTTCTCCGCGATCAAGCGGTCGACCCCATAGAGCGCGACCCGCCGGTAGTCGCCGATGATTCGGCCGCGGCCGTAGGCATCCGGCAAGCCGGTCAGGACGTGCGCGCTCCGGCAGCGCCGGATGTCAGGCGTGTACGCGTCGAAGACCGCCTCGTTGTGGGTCTTCCGGTACTTGGTGAACGCCTCGACGATGTGCGGATCCGGCTCGTAGCCGTAGGTCTTGAGGGCGCTGAGCACCATGCGGAAGCCGCCGTTCGGCATGATCGCGCGTTTCAAGGGCGCGTCGGTCTGCAGCCCGACGATCACCTCGTTGTCCTGGTCGATGTACCCGGGCGCGTGGGCCGTGATCGAGGTGGGAATCTGCGAGATGTCGAGGACGCCCTTCTTCCGCTCCTCGACGAAGAGCGTCGTCAGCTTCTCCCAGATCCGCTTGGTGCGGGCCGTCGCCGGGGCGAGAAACGCCGCGTCTTCCTCGTACGGCGTGTAGTTCAACTGGATGAAGGCCCGGACGTCGATCTGCTTCCGCCACAGCGTTCCCGTGAACCCCTCCCAAGCGGGGTCCATCGTCTGCGTCGCATTGCTGCCGGTCGCGGTCATGTGCGTCTCCTTGAGATTCCCAGCAGCGCGCCCGTGTGGCGGGCGATCATGAGCTCCTCGTTGGTCGGGATCACCCAGGCCGCGACCCGGCTCGTGGCGGTGGAGATCCTGGGTCCGTGGTTCTCGTTCGCGGCCGGGTCGAGCGTCAGGCCGAGCCACGCCGAGCCCTCGCAGATGCGGCGCCGGATCTCGGTGGAGCGCTCGCCGATGCCGGCCGTGAAGACGAGCGCATCCACGCCGCCGAGCACGGCTGCGAGGGCGCCCACGTGCTTCACCGCCTGATAGACGAAGTAGTCGACGGCGAGCCGCGCCGCGGGATCGGCGCTGCCGAGCAGGTCGCGCATGTCGTTGCTGATGCCGGAGATGGCGAGCAGCCCGGACTGCTTGTAGAGGATCTTCTCGACCTCGGCCGCCGAGCGTCCCAGGGTCTGGAAGAGGTGCAGGATCACGCCCGGATCGATCGACCCCGGACGCGTGCCCATGCACAGACCGTCGAGTGCCGTGAACCCGAACGTGCTCTCGACGCTCTTTCGGCCGTTGAGCGCACAGAGGCTCGCGCCGCTCCCGAGATGGGCGACGATCACACGCCCGTCGGCGACGTCCGGCGCGACGTCCGGAAGGACCGACGCGATGTATTCGTAGGAGAGGCCGTGGAAGCCGTAACGCTGCACGCCGCCGTCGCGGATCGCCTTCGGCAGCGGCACCAGCTCGGCGACGGCGGGCTGGCCGCGATGGAAGCTGGTGTCGAAGCACGCAACCTGCGGCACGTCGGGCAGCCACGCCGCCACCGCCTCCATGGCGGCGAGGTTGTGGGGCTGATGGAGGGGCGCCAGCGGAATCAGCGCGCGGAGATCCGCGAGCACCTCCGGCGTCACCACACACGGGCCCGCGTACTTGGTGCCGCCGTGCACCACGCGGTGGCCGACGCCGAGCACCCGCGATCCGGCATAGCTCGACCGGAGCCAGGCCGCGAGACGGTCGAGCGCCGCACGGCCGTCGCGCACCGAAGGATCGAGCGTTTCGTCGACCAGCGAGGTGCCGGCGTCGTCCTTCGCCGTCAGGCGAGGCGTGGTCCCGATACCGTCGATCTGCCCGCGCGCGGCGAGGCCCCATCCTTCGTGACTCGGCCGGCGATAGACGCAGAACTTGAGGCTCGAGGAGCCCGCGTTCAGGACCAGCGCGTAGTCGTCCATGCCCGCCCCATCGCTCAGCGCGGCGGCGTGCGCCGGGCGTGCGCCGCCAGCACCGCGACGGCGCAGCTCGCGATCCGCGACCGCAGGCTGTCGGCGCGGCTGGTCAAGATCACCGGCACGCGTGCGCCGAGCACGAGACCGGCGCTGTCCGCATTGGCGAGGAAGCTCAGCTGCTTCGCCACCATGTTGCCGGCTTCCAGATCGGGTGCGAGCAGGATGTCCGGGTCGCCCGCGACCTCGGACGTGATGCCCTTGATCCTGGCCGCATCGCGGCTGATCGCGTTGTCGAACGCGAGCGGCCCGTCGAGCACCCCGCCCTTGATCTGGCCCCGCTCCGCCATCTTGCAGAGCGCGGCGGCGTCGAGCGTGGCGGGCATCTTCGAATTCACCGTCTCGACCGCGGCGAGGATCGCGACCTTCGGCCGCTCGACGCCGAACGACCTGGCGAGGTCGATCGCATTCTGGACGATGTCGACCTTGTCCTCGAGCGTCGGCGCGATGTTAATCGCCCCGTCGGTCACGATGAGCACCTTGTGGTAGGTCGGGACGTCCATGAGGAAGACGTGGCTCAAGCGCCGGCCGCCGCGCAGGCCGGAATCCTTCGCCACGACCGCGCCGAGGATCTCGTCGGAATGCAGGCTGCCCTTCATGAGGAGCTCGGCCTTGCCCTCACGGACGAGCTGCGCGGCCCTGGCCGCGGCCGCGCGACTCTCGCCGACGTCGATCACCTCGATCCCGCGGAGGTCGACCCCATGCTTCGTGGCGAGCTCGGTGATCGTCGCCGCCGGCCCGACAAGTATCGGTGTGATCAACCCCTGCTTCCCGGCATCGATCGCACCGGTGAGCGAGGTCTCGTCGCAGGGCCAGGCCACCGCGGTGGCGATCGGCTGCAGGCCGCGACAGCGCTCGAGGATCTGCTCGTACTTCCCGGTTCCCGGATGGGTCATGGCGCCGTCAGCAGAGCGTCACGGAGACCGCCAGACCGCCCTCCGACGTTTCCTTGTACTTCGAGTTCATCTCCTTGGCGGTGAGGGCCATGGCGTCCACGGTGGTGTCGAAGTCGACGCGACGGTTCGCCGGGATCTCGTTGCTGGCGATCATGAACCCCGTCCACGCCTTCACGGCGCCGTAGGCGCAGCGCTCGATGCAGGGGATCTGCACGAAGCCGGCGACCGGATCGCAGGTCATCCCGAGATGGTGCTCGAGCGCCGACTCGGCGGCGTTGGCGATCACCTGGTTGTCGAAGTCGTGCGCCTGCGCGATCAGCGCGGCAGCCATCGCGGAGGCGACGCCGATCTCGGCCTGGCACCCGCCTTCGGCCGCGGAGAGCGTCGCGTTGTGCTTGCAGAGATAGCCGACGCCGGCGGCCGTCAGCAGGCCCTGGCGGATCTTCTCCTGCGGCAGCTTCCGTCCACCCTCGCCGAGCGCGTAGACGACCGCCGGCAGGACGCCCGCCGACCCGCCGGTCGGCGCCGTGACCACGAGATGGCCGCGCGCGTTCTCTTCCGAGCCCGCGAGCGCGTAGGCCGCCACGACCCCGACGCCGCGCTGCTTCTCGTAGGTATCGTCCTGGGCGCGCTTGTAGACCTCGCCCGCCTTGGTCTTGAGCTTGATCGGACCGGGCAGTGTGCTGGGAGCCGCCGCCAGGCCCGACTTCACGATCGCGACCATCGCACCCGCGATCTTGTCGAGGAATGCGTTGATCTCGGCCTCGCTTCTGCCGGACACCGCCATCTCGTTCGCCATCAATGCCTGCGCGATCGTGAGCTTGTCCTTTTCCGCGTGCTGCTGCAGCTCCTTCATCGTGGAGTACGGGTACTTCGGCTGCCCCTTCTTCGGCGGCGTGTAGCCCTTCCACTCGATGAATCCGCCGCCCACCGAGTAGTACTCCTGCTCGAGGAGCACCTTGTCGCCGGCCAGCAGCGCGCACCGCATGGTGTTGGGGTGCGGGAAGTCGCCGTGGGTGTCGTCGAAGACAACGTCTTTCAGCGACACATTAAAGGTAGCGCTGCCGAGCTTGACCGGAAACGTCTGGTCGGGCTTCGCGGCAAGCTCGTCGAGGAACGCCGGATCGATCGTGGCCGGCTCCTTGCCGATGATCCCGGCGAGGCAGGCGCGCTCGGTCCCGTGCCCCTTCCCGGTCGCGCTCAAGCTGCCGAAGAGGTTCACGCGCAGCGCGGTGGCCTTGGCGAGCTGGTCCGCGGGGAGCTTGGTGCAGCGCTGATAGAAGTCGTAGGTGATGCGCATCGGCCCGATCGTGTGCGAGCTCGAGGGCCCGGGACCGACCTTGTAGAACTCGTCGACGACGGTCATCACCGGGCCCTTGGCGTTCTTCACGACCTGGAGGTCGGGAGACAGCGGGACCTTGGGAGCAGTCGCGGAGGCCGCCCGCGCCGCGGTCTCCTTGGCACTGGCCGGAGCGTTCCCGGCGAGCACCGCGACGGCGCCGATCATCGCCGATCGCATCATGAAGGCTCGCCGGTCGATGCCCGCGGGCGCTTCGTCTGACGTCAGCTCCGGATCGAGGATTGGAGCTTCGTGCTCACGACGATCGGCCATTGCACACCTCCGATTGGTTAGGGGGTCGAGGTGACCCGATCGCGACTGCCCCGCAAAGAACACGCCCCTACCGCACTGTCAATCACACCGCGCCATGCTATCTGACCTGGATGTCCGCCGACGTGGCTGGCGACTTCCAAACCCTGGCCGTGCGGTTGCGCGACGGGACGGAGGTGACGGTGCGCGCGATCCGCGCGGAGGACGCCGATAAGCTGCAGGCGGCGATTCGGGCGCTTTCGGCGGACGCGCGCTACTCGCGGTTCTTCTCGGCGATGAAAGAGCTGCCGCCGCATTTGCTCCATCGCGCGACCAACCCCGACGGAACGCGCGAGCTGCAGCTCGTTGCCGTCATCGGCTCCGAAGCCCACGAGACGATCATCGCCGGGGCGCGCTACGCAGCCAGCGCAACCGAAGGAGACTGCGAGTTCGCGGTTGCCGTGATCGACGCGTGGCAAGGACGTGGTCTCGCGCGCCTCCTGCTCGAAGCGCTGATGCGGGAGGCTCGGGCGCGCGGATTCGCGCGCATGGAGGGATACCTCCTCGCGACTAACGCCAGCATGCGCGGTCTCGCGAAGCGCCTCGGCTTCGAGCAGGTCGCGAGCCCGGAGGGTCCGACCGTCTGCCTCGTCCGGCGCGACCTCGACGCAGTCGCCTGAATCGACCGACGCGCGGGGCGGAACACTACCGAAGCAATATCTGCACCGCGATGATCTTGACGATCGTCGCGCTCGGAAAGCTGATCGCGTAGCCGACGTCCGGCCGGTCGGTCGGTGCCAAGCGCGCCGTCGCCGCGAGGATCGCCGGATTGCCGGTGGCGCCGGCGCACACGCCCAGCAGATCGTCGAACGGAATCCGCAGCAGGTAACCCCCGCCGAGCACGACGAGCACGAGGGTGAGCAGGACGGCGGCACCCCCGAGAAGGATCGGCACCCCGTTCGACGCCACGGTCTCGGCGAACGGCTTTCCAGCGCCGATCGCAACGACCCCGATGAAGATCGAGAGCCCGAGGTTCCGGAGCACGAGGTTCGCGACCACCGGCATCCGCCACCCGATCGGCCCGGTGCGACCGAGCCAGCCGAGGACGAGCGCCGTGACGAGCGGACCGCCTGCGACCCCGAGCGTGAAGCTGCCGCCACCTGGCAGCGGAAGCGGGACCATGCCGACCAGGAGGCCCAGCGCGATCCCGACCCCGACGGAGACGAACGACATCTCGGCGTTGCCGCGGATGCTGTCGCCGAAGAAGCGCCGCACCTCGGCTTGCCGACCGACCGGCACCGCCATCACCAGCCGGTCGCCGAACTCGATCACGAGGTCCGACGAGGCGAGCAGCTGCGCGTCGCCGCGGCGGACGTGCGAGATCATCACGGGGAACTCGGGCAGCGCGATCGCCCCGAGCGGCTTGCCGACGAACGTCGCCCGCGACACGTAGACGCGCACGACGTCGTAGTCGGTCCGGTCACGACCGAGGAGACCCGGCTGCTCTCGTCCGAGGAGTGCCGTCGTACGCTCGAGGCTCGACGGCGCACCGATCAGCAACAACCCGTCGCCGGCGCGAAGCCGCGTCTCGGCGACCGGCGGCACGTTCATCTGCTCGTGACGGACGGTGACGATCTTGACGTCCTCCGGCAACGTCGCGGACACCTCGCCGACGGTTCGTCCCTCGCACGTCGATCCGACGGAGAGCTCGAGGAGCCGTACGCTCGGCACCGGAGCGTCGAAGCGTGGCTTGAGGAGTGCCGCCATCGCGGTCATCAGGACGATCGGACCGAGCACGCCGAACGGATAGGCGACCGAATACCCGATCGCCGGATCCTCGTTGCCGGCGACCGCGAGCGCCGCCTGCAATGCCGGCGTGCTGGTGCCGGAGCCGGCGAACAATCCGGCCGCGGTCGCCAACGAGACGCCGAGCGGGGCGGCGACCATGACCGCCACGCCGAGCGCGGCAACGACGGCCACGGCAGTGAGCGTCATGTACTTGAGGCCGGGTCCGCGGAGACTCGCGAAGAACTGCGGGCCGTACTGCACGCCGACCCCGTACACGAGCATCACGAGGCCGAGGGTGCCGACCATCGCCGGCGGCGCGGATTTGGGCGCCACGGCCCCGATGGCCAGGCCCGTGAACAGCACCGCACCGGCGCCGAACGATACGCCCGCGATCACGATCTGCCCGATCGCGTATCCCGCGGCGATCGCGAGGAAGAGCGCCAGCAGCGGCGACGACTCGAGCAGCGCGCGAGCGACCGCGATCATGCAGCGACGTTCTCCGACATCCGACCCTTCAACCCCCCTCCGAACGAGCACTCTCACTGGTCGGCGAGAGTGGGCGCGACCATTGTGCCCGCCACGCACGTTGTCAAGACGGCGAGCCCGCAACTTGTTGCACGGAGACGACTGCGATTGCACAGTCGTCATCTCCCGGCGTTGCACTTTGTCTACACAATCGCACGTACCCACCTTGATGGTGCACCGCTTGCAACCTAGGCTCGCCGACCGCCGGGGAGATGGACTCCCTATCGGACCCGTGCAGGAGCACGCGGGAATGGAGGTCTGATGATGCGAGCTTTGAGTGCCATGATGGCAGTCGCCGCGCTCGGGTTGAGCCTGAGCATCGCGCGCGCGGCTGAGACGCCCGATGCAACGATCAAGCTGAGCGGCGGATCGGTCGCGGCTGGTGTAGGCCTCAGTTGGGGCAGCGGGACGCTGACGTACAAGGGGAAGGCGTACCCGATCTCGGTGAACGGTCTCTCCGTCGGCGACGTCGGCGCGACGAAGATCGAGGCGTCGGGAGACGTGTCGAACCTGAAGACCCTGGACGACTTTGACGGCAACTACACGGCGGTGGGCGCCGGGGCGACCGTAGCAGGAGGCGGAGCAGCCGTCGCCATGAAGAACCAGAACGGCGTGACGGTCACGCTCGTCTCGACCAGCCAGGGTGTGAAGTTCACGCTCGGCGGCGCGGGCGTGAGCATGAAGATCAAGAAGTGATCTGTCGCGGGGAGCGCGCGTGTCCGCGCGCTCCCCGTTCTGACCCACCGGCGCCCGGGAGGATCACGTAGCCAGCCAGGCGCAGGCGGCGGCTTCCGAGCCAAAGTACTCGATGGGGAGCTCGCGGAGATGAGCGCCGCCTGGTCGGCCGGCGTCAGGCGACCCCGCCGCGTCACGCACACCAGATCCGGAGCCTCGTCCCTGGCGTCGACCGGCATGCCCACTCCCTTCGACCGAGGTCGATCCCGCGTCGGCTCTACTGCGCGGGATTTCCCGCCGGTGCTTGCGGCGCTTGCGGTGCTTGCGGCGCTCCCCCGGGCGCGGCCTCGCGTCCGTGCTGCTTGGTGGCGCGCTTCGTCTGGCGACACTCCACACGCGTCTTCTCGTCGCCCGCTTTGCATGCCTGCTTGGCGGCGCGTCCCCCGGCCCGATTGTCGCGGCGGTCGTCGCGGCGCTCCATGCCCTGCGTCTGCGCGTACCCAGTCGCGACGCTGAGAAGCAGCAGCGCCGCCGCCAATACGGCAGCTCCACGTCCGATGTAGTGCTTGCTCATGTTTGTTCTCCCCTTTGCATGCGCGCTCGGCGCGCTGGTTCGGCCGAGGCGAACGAAACAGGAAGCGTGCCCAGCAGTCAATCGTTCGCTTGTACGCGCCGGAACACCGTGCTTAAGCCCCGCCCATGGAGGCCGCTCGTCCGAGTCCGGAGCAGAAGGCTCTGCGGCTGAACCTCGACGACCAGAAGTATGGGACGCTCGCGGAGATCGGCGCCGGGCAGGAAGTGGCGACCTGGTTCTTTCGCGCCGGCCGCGCGGCCGGCACCGTCGCGAAGTCGATGTCCGCCTACGACATGAAGGTCAGCGACGCGATCTACGGCCGGAGCGGGCGTTACGTCTGCCGCGAGCGGCTGCTTGCAATGCTGACGCACGAGTACGACCTGCTCCTCGAGCGCCTGGCTGCCACGCGCGGCGACACGACGTCCTTCTTCGCATTCGCGGACACGGTCGCGACCTGCAGTGCGACTCGTGATCGCGGCGAGGCCTGGCTCGGAATACGCTTCCAGCACTCGCCGCTCACCGAGGCGTCCGACATCCTGCTCCACGTCCACCTGCTGGACCGGAGCCGCCGGCACGAGCAGGAGGCGCTCGGGATCCTCGGAGTGAATCTCATTCACGGGGCGTACTTCGCGGGAAACGATCCGCCGACTCTCATTGCCTCGCTCCTCGACGATCTGTCGTCCCGGCGCGTCGAGGTGGACGTGATCCGGTTCTCGGGCCCCGCGTTTCCCGGGATCGACAACCGGTTGATGAGCCTCCAGCTCGTCGAGCAAGGGCTCACCGACGCGGTCATGTTCACCGCAGCGGGAGAGGTCGTGCAGCCGTCGGAGGTGCTCTACCGCAAGCCGGTGCTCGTCGAACGGGGACGATTCCGTCCGCTCACGCATCTCACCCTCGACATCCTCGAGCGCGCGCACGACCAGTTCCTCGAGGATCCGGAGCTCCATGGCGAGGAGCCGGTGGTACTGATGGAGATGACGCTCGCGGGCCTCGGTGGCGAGGGCGCGATCGTCCATGCCGACTATCTCTCGCGTGTCGACACGCTGCGAACGGTCGGAAAGACCGTCTTGATCTCGAAGTTCGTTCGCTACTTCCGGTTGGTCGAGTATCTGGCCCGCTATACGCAGAACCGGATCGGGATCGCGGTCGGCATTCCGAGCATTCAACAGATCGCCGACGAGAAATTCTACGAGGACCTTCCTGGCGGCGCGCTCGAAGCCGCGGGCCGCTTGTTTCGACGGAATGTCCGCGTCTACGTCTACCCGGCGCGCGATCCCGTGACCGGCGCGCTCGTCACGGCCGACAACCTCGAGCTGCCGCCGGAGTCACGGGCGCTGCACACCTTCCTGCAGCAGCGTCGGAGCTTTGCGACGATCCGGCAGTACGATCCCGACCTCCTGCACATTTTCGCGGACGACGTGCTGGCCCGCCTCCAGAAGGGCGATCCCACCTGGGAGAGCTTGGTCCCGGCGGGCGTCGCGGAAGCGATCAAGCGCGAAGGGCTCTTCGGCTGGTCGGGCACGCAAACGGTGGCATGAACGGCGTCGACCTCGTGGTTCAGCCGTACACCGTGACCCGGTGCGGGCCCGCCGTCGGGACGTCGAAGACGTCGGAGACGACGCGCCACCCCATGCGCGCGTAGAACGGCACGGCCGGAACGCGCGCGTTGCACCAGAAGAGCGTTGCGCCGTCGCGCGCGCGCAGCTCGGTGATCGCCACGCGCAGGAGCGTGCCGCCGATGCCGCGCCGCGCGAGGTCGGCGCGGGTCGCCATGCCGCGGAGCTGGTACGCCGGGTTGCCCTCGTATGGACGAACCATGAACGACGCACAGCCGACGACCGCCTCCGCCCCGCCGGAACGCCCGCCCGCGCCGCCCGCGTCGACGACGAACGCGCCGAAGTGCCGCGTCGACGCGTCGTGGTCGCCGTCGAACGACGCGCTCTCGATCGGCAGGCCGGCACGCAGCTCGGCGTGCCGCAGGTGCAGGATCTCGTCGATCGCGGCGCGGCGGAGGCGCACGCGCGCGTCGCCGCAGGTGAACAGCGTGCCGTCGTCGTCCGTCGCCACGACCGGACTGTAGAACGTCCGCCCGCTGCCGGGTAGGAGTATCCGATGCCTCGGACGCGTGCGCACCGGCGGCTTCCCGCGACCGTCGAGCTGCAGCTCGCCCGTCTCACCAAGGCGCCGCCCGCGGGGGACGCGTGGCTGCACGAGCTCAAGTACGACGGCTACCGCATCCTCTGCCGGATCGAGGACGGCCGTGCGCGCCTCGTCAGCCGGAGCGGCAAGGACTGGACGGCGCACTTCCCCGAGGTACGCGACGCGGCGCTCGCCCTGCCCCTCCGCGCCGCGCTGCTCGACGGCGAGGTCGCGGTGGTCGAGAAGGACGGCCGCACGAGCTTCCAGTCGCTGCAGAAGGCGTTCAGCGGCGAGGGACGTGAGCGGCTCGTCTACTTCGTGTTCGATCTGCTGCACCTGGACGGCGACGACCTCAGCCGGCTCGCGCTCGAGGAGCGCAAGGCCAGGCTGGCGGCGCTCCTCGCGTCCGCCCCCTCCGCGCGCGGCCCAGCGGCGATCGTCCGCTTCGCGGCGCATGTCGTCGGCGACGGCCCCGCGTTCTACGACGAGGTCTGCCGCGTCGGCGTCGAAGGGATCGTCTCGAAGCGGCGCGACCTGCCCTACGCGGCGGGGCGGCACGGGGGCTGGCTCAAGACGAAGTGCCTGCAGCGGGAGACGGTCGTCATCGGCGGCTTCACCGATCCGGAGGGGACGCGCGCCGGCATCGGCGCGCTGGTCGTCGGCGTGCGCGACGGCGCGCGGCTCGTCTGCGCCGGCAAGGTCGGCACCGGCTTCACCCAGACGGTCACGCTCGACCTGCGCCGACAGCTGAACCGCCTCGAGACGGCGGCGTGCCCGTTCACCCCGCGTCCCACGTGGCTCGGGCGGGGCACGCACTGGGTCCGGCCAACGCTCCGCGCCGAGGTGACGTTCAGCGAGTGGACCGACGACGGACGTCTCCGCCACCCGTCGTTCCGCGGCCTCAGCAAAGCGGCGGCCGCGACGGTACGCCCGCGATCACGCGACCGCTGACCCCATCGATGATAGGCTGAGCGGCCGATGCGGATCGCCACCTGGAACGTGAACGGCATCCGCGCGCGCCACACGCAGGTCGCCGAGTGGATCGCGCGCGATCAGCCCGACGTCATCTGCCTGCAGGAGCTGAAGGCGAAGCCGGAGCAGGTCCCCGAGACCCTCTGCAACCTTGCCGGCTACTGGTGCTACTGGCACGGTGCCGGCCCCTACTCCGGCGTCGGCCTGCACGTGCGCAAGGAGCGCTTCCCCGAGCCGCCCGTCTTCACCCATCCGTCCTTCGATCACGAGACGCGCATCGTCGAGGCGACGCTCGGTGACCTCGCCGTCGCGTCGGTCTACGTGCCGAACGGCGGCAAGGACTTCGCGGCCAAGATCGCCTTCATGGAGGCGATGATCGGCTACGCCGCCGAGGCGCGCGCCACCGGCCGCACGCTTGTCGTCTGCGGCGACGTCAACATCGCGTTCACCGATCGCGACGTGCACCCGAAGGAGCGCAAGCCCGGCATCATCGGCCAGCGCCCCGACGAGCGCGCCCTGCTCGCGCGCCTGTTCGAGAGCGGCCTCGTCGACGTCGGCCGCGCACTCGCTCCGGACGACGACGAGATGTTCACGTGGTGGGCGCCGTGGCGCAGCATGCGCCAGCGCAACATCGGCTGGCGCCTCGACTACGTGCTCGCGAGCACGGCACTCGCCGCACGTGCCACCGCCTGTCCAGTGCTGCGCGACGTCGGCACCAGCGACCACGCGCCGGTCATGGCAACCTTCGCCGACGCGTAGTCGCGGCAGGAACCGGGAGATCGCGTCGGAGTACCGACTCGATTCCCGTCAAATGCCGTATGTCCGAGCAGGAAATCCCTGGATGAGCGGATTGCTGGAAGGTTTACCCCGCCAGTACGTTGCTCCTTCGGCGTGCGCGCTCCGGGCGCCTCTGGAGGACACAACGTATGAACACGATGATCCGTGGGACCCTGGCGGCGCTCGCCATCTCCTTGCTCGCGAGCGGCCCCGCCGGCGCTGCGACGCAGACGATCCTCGGGAAGAAGCTCCAGCTCAAGGTCACACCCGCGAAGCGGAAGATCACCGCCTCGGGACAAGAACGACAGAGCACGAGCACGATCGCGGGCAACCCCACCACCGGCGGTGCCACGCTCGTCGTGATCGCGAACGGCGGCACGAGCTCGGCCCAGACCTTCAACTTGCCGAGCTCTGGCTGGAGCACGATCAGCTCGCTCGGTTACCGGTGGTCGAACCGCGGCCAGCCAGGCAATCCGGTGAAGGGCGTCACCATCAAGAGGACTCCGCGCGGGACCTTTCAGATCACGATCAAGGTCGACAGCGCTGGAGGAGCGGTCGACGCCGTACCGCCGAATCCCGGGACCAGCGGGGGCTTCGTCCTCGCCATCACCGGCGGGGACAGTTATTGCGTCGCCTTCGGCGGCCCGGCGGGCGGCACCACCAAGAGGAACGATGCCACGCAATGGATGATCAAGAGCGCGACGGCAGCGACCTGCCCCGCCGTTCTCGCCATCGACGTGCTGTCCAATCGCGCCGATCTCATCAGTGCTGGCGATGCGCTGGTCGAAGTCACGCTCCCCGCACAGACGAACGCCTCGGACGTGGCCGTGGACGTGGATGGGACCGACGTGACGAGTGCCTTCGCCCTACGACCGAACGGCCGCTACATGGGTCTCGTCACGGGCCTGTCGGTCGGGAGCAGCATCCTGACGGCCCAGGCGCCCGGCGTTCGCGAGAGCCACATCACGATCACCAACCACCCCCAGGGCGGCCCGGTGCTCTCCGGCCCGCAGATGGAACCGTGGGTCTGCCAGGGTACCGCGGTCGATGCGCAGTGCAACGAGCCGCCGACCTATACGTACGTCTATCAGTCGACGGATCCCGCCAAGCTGGGGCTCCAGTCCTACGACCCGAACAACCCTCCTGCGGATGTCGCCGAGACGACGACCGATCAGGGCGTGACGGTGCCGTTCATCGTCCGCGTCGAGACCGGCTACCAGGACCGCGACCAGTATCAGATTGCGACGCTCTTCCAGCCTGGCCAGCAGTGGGCACCGTGGGATCCGCAGAGCCAATGGAACCACAAGCTCCTGGTGCTCCATGGCTTCAGTTGCGGCGTGGACCACCAGACCGGCACCGCCCCGGACGCACTATCAGCCAGCAACGGCCTCGATACGGGCGGCACCGCCCCCGATGCGCTCGGACGCGGCTTCATGACGATGTCGACCGCGCTCGACAACGCCGGCCACAACTGCAACCTCGCGCTCGAGGCCGAGTCGCTCATCATGGCCAAGGAGCATCTCATCGAGAGCTACGGCGAGGTGCGCTACACGATCGGCCAGGGCTGCTCGGGCGGGTCGCTTGCGGCGCAATGGATCGCCAATGCCTATCCTGGCCTCTACCAGGGCCTCTTGCCGACATGCTCCTTCCCGGACGCCTGGGGCACCGCGACGCAGTTCCTCGACTATCACCTGACGCTCGCCTACTTCACCGATCCGACCAAGTGGGGACTCGGCGTGGTCTGGTTGCCGACAGAAATGGCGGACGTCCAGGGCCACGTGACGATCGTCAACTCCGAGGTCAGCGACTCCGCCCAGTTCCATGTGGCCGTTCCGACGGACCCGTGTGCCGGTGTCAGCGCCGCGGAGCGCTACGACCCGCAAAGCAACCCGGGCGGCGTACGTTGTGACATCCAGGACGCCGCGATCAACCTGCTCGGCCCGCGCCCACCCGCCGATTGGTCCGCCAACGAGCAGGCGCTCGGCCGCGGCTTCGCGGGAATCCCGATCGACAACGTCGGCGTGCAGTATGGCCTCGGCGCGCTGCAGCAGGGCAAGATCACGCCCGCGCAGTTCGTCGACATCAACCAGAAGATCGGCGGCCTCGACATCGACATCAATCCGATTCCGGGCCGCATCGCAGCAACCCGGCCGGCCCTGGCGAACGCCTACCGCAGCGGCCTGATCAACGAGACCAACAACCTCGACCAGACCCCGATCATCGACTGCCGCGGGCCAGACCCCGGCGCCTTCCACGACGCCTACCGCGCGTTCGCCATCCGAGCGAGACTCGACCGCGAGCACGGCACCCACGCCAACCAATTGATCTGGGAAGGCCCCGTGCCGCTGCTTGGCGACGCCTTCTGCACGAACAACAGCTTCGTCGCCATCGACCGCTGGCTGACCGCCATCGAGAGCGACCCCAGCTCCGCCTCGCTTCCCGCGAAGGTGATCGCCGACAAGCCGGCCGACCTCGGTGACCAGTGCTACGACGGCGCAGGTACCAAGCTCTCGGACGGCCTCTGCCCACCCGCCGTGGTGCCGATCTACGGCACGCCGCGGACGGTCGCCGGGGACGCGCTCACGACCGACACCAACAAGTGCCAGCTCCGTCTGCTGAACCGCAACGACAACTACGGTCTCATCCCATTCACGGATGCCCAGTGGGCGGCGATACAGGCGATCTTCCCCGACGGCGTCTGCGACTTCTCGAAGCCCGGGGTGGACCAGCAGGCGACGATCCCCTGGCAAACCTACCAGGACGACAGCGCGGGCGGCACCGTCATCTACGGTGGCACGCCGCTCGGGGAGCCACCCGCGTCTCAGTAGATCCGAAGCGTGGCCTCCGGCAAGTTGGAAGAGCCCGGTCCGTCCGGCTCTCGGCCAGGGCGATGGGGTGGAAAGTCAGTTGTCGATCCCCACCTTCTTCAGCAGCACCGTGAAGCGTGGATCGGACCGCAACGGGTCGAGGTCGGGGTCGACCTTCCACCACGCGGCGTAATACGAGTGCTGTGCCGCGGCCTTCTCCAGTGCCGCGAAGGCCTCGTCGACCTGGCCCAGCCCGATATGCACTGTGGCCAGGAAGGCAGCGGAGACGAACATGTCGTGCATCTGCTCGCGGAGATGGTCGAGCACCTCGGTCGCTTTGCTCCTGTCCCCAGCGTCGGCGTACGCGCGCCCGAGAGCCGACTCCTGCTCCGGAAGCGGCGCCAGCTGCATGGCAGTGCGCAGCTCGGCAACTGCCTCGGAGAGTCTGCCCGTGCGCGCGTACACGCGCCCGAGAAACAGGTGTGCGTAGACGTAGTCCGGGTCGGTGTCGATCGCGATGCGCAGCTGTTTGATCGCCTCGTCGTAGTGGCGGGCGAGGTAGAGGTTGACGCCCAGGTAGGTGTTGGCCTCGGACGAGAGCGGATCCAGCTCGACCGCGCGCCGCGACTCGGCGAGTCCTGCATCGACCTTGCCGACGGCCACCAAATACCAGCCGTAGAGTTCATGGGTGGAGGCCAAGTCGGGCTGCATCGCGGTTGCCGTTTCGAGCTCGCGTCGCGCTGCGATGTCGTCACGGTCGTACCACCAGTGCACCACGCCCAGCCACGTATGCGGCTCCGCCAACGATGGCTCGAGCTGAAGCGCCTTTTCGGCCGCCTCGCGGGCGCGCGGCAGACCCTCGCTCCCCTCTACCAATCCATCGATGCCGGACACGTAGTAGTAAGCGAGGCCGTTGTAGGCCAACGCATAGCCGGGGTCGCGCGCGATCGCCTGCCGCAGATACCGCATGGCGATGACTGGCTCGGCGTAGGTTGCGGCCGCATGGCGTCCTTTCAAATAGAGCTGATACGCGTCCAGATCGTCCGTAGGTTTCTGCCCGAGCGTCTCGCGCTCGCCCGCGAGGAGGGTGACCTGCAACGCTTTCGCCACGGTCTCCGCGACCTGACTACGGATGGCGAAAATGTCCTGCAGCTCGCGGTCGTAGCTGTCCGACCAGAGGTGGTAGCCGTCCGCGACGTTGATGAGCTGCGCCGTGATGCGCACTCGGTTGCCAGCTTTCGCCACGCTACCTTCGAGGACGGCGCCGACGTGGAGTTCCGCGCCGATCTTCTCGACGTCTTCGTTCTTGTCCTTGAAGGCGAACGACGAGGTGCGGGCCGCGACGTGCAGGCCCGACACCTTGGAGAGGGCGGTGATCAGATCTTCGGTAATGCCGTCGCTGAAGTACTCGTTCTCCTTGTCGGAGCTCATGTTGACGAACGGCAGCACGGCGACCGACTTCTTCGCCGCCGGCGCTCCCGTGTCGGATGGTGGCGCACTTGCCGTGTGCGGCGCGCGAGTGGTCGTCCACCACACCAGCACCACTACGACCACGCCGAATGCCGCGGCGATCATACCGGCACGTCCGCCGAGTCGCCGTCCCGGGGGCTGACGCCCCGCGTGGCGAGCTGTCGCCTGCGTCCACGGCAGCACCACGCGGTACACGTCGATCGGCACCTGAATGTGCTTCAGCTCCGGCCGCCCCAGACGTACGAGCGGCTCGGCGATCTTGTTGCGAACCTGATCGAACACCGGGCCGGTGATGCAGATCCCATTGGCGTCGGCGAGCGGCTCGACGCGCGCGGCGATGTTGACACCGTCGCCGAACACGTCGCCGTCGCGCACCTCCACGTCACCGAGATGCAGGCCGATGCGGACCTGGATGCGCCGGTCGGTTCCCTCGGAGGCATTGCGCTGCACCAGTGCCGTCTGGATCGCGAGAGCGCAGCGCACCGCCTGCAGCGCGCTCGAGAACTCCACGAGGAACCCGTCGCCGATGGCTTTGATCTCGCGGCCGCCGTGCCGGAGAAAGATGGGCCGCAGCTGGCGCTGATGCTCGACCAGCAGATCGAGCGCCAAGGCCTCGTTGCGCTGCGCCAAGGCGCTGTAGCCGACCATGTCGGTGAACATGATGGCAGCGAGCTTGCGCGTGGTGCCGTCCGCCGTCACACGTCCTCCTCCCGGCCGATCCGCCGCGCTCGCCCGTCCATTTTCACCGCGCTTCTACCACTGTCCGCATAGAGAACGGCAGGCTCAGTCCGAGCCGGCGGACCATCTCAGAACACTTCGCTTGCATCGAACGGGCGGCCGGTGCGCCATCATGGGGCACCTTTCGTCTCCTCGGCTTGGGGACGCGCGCCGCCTTCGCGATCCTGCCTCTTGCCGCGATTGCTGGAGGCGCTGCTGCGTACCTGCTGGTTGGCGCACTCCCACGGCGACGTTCCGGGAAACGTGATGTCCCTCACCGTGGTCGTGCCGGCGCGTGAGTCGATCCCCCCACGGCGAATATGGGTTGCAGCGCCGACGCAGTTGTGGCTTTATGCGGGCTCGATGATTCGCATGCAGCACAAACCGTCGGTCGATTTTACGTCGTGGCGCGCCGCCCATGCGGGCGCTCACGGGGGGACCGGACGGTCCATGCTGCGGTAGACGCAACCCAGCATCGACTTCCCAGCCCCTCCCGCCGCGCCGGCCGGAGGGGCTTTTTCGTGGGACCGCTCACGAGCCTCTCCGGAAGCTGTCACGGAGGATCGGAGAGACGCGATGAGGCACCTACGAATGATCCGGCAGGATGCCGCCCCGCGCGGGCGGCGGGCGCAGCCGAGCACGCGGACCGCGGGCCGTCTTGACCCGACGAAGCACTGGTTCACGACCGACGTCGCGCTCGTCCTGGTCTCGGCATCGGCGTGGGGCTTCGCCTTCTCCACCTTCTACCTTCTGCCGCGCTTCCTCACGCAGGAGCTCGGCGCCGGACCGGCCGACATCGGTCTCGTCGTCGGCCTGCTCGGCGTCTCGACGGTGCTCTTCACGCTCGCGACGGCCGGCTGGATGGAGCGCTTCTCACGCCGCCGCGCAATGACCCTCGGCGCGCTCGCCATGAGCGTCGCCGCCTTCGGCTTCACGGCGGTGCATTCCCTCGGGCCGTTGATCGAGGCGCTGCGCGTCCTGCAGGGCGTCTCCTACGCGCTCGTCGTGACCGCGTTCGGCACCTTGATCGCGGAGCTGGTGCCGCACGAGCGCCTCAGCCACGCGCTCGGCGTCGGCGGCTCGAGCATGCTCGTGATGAACGCGATCGCGCCCGCGGTGGGCGAGCCGCTCGCCGCGGCCGTCGGCTGGCGCGTCGTCTTCGTCAGCGCCGGCGTGATGGCGCTCGTCGCCGTCGCGCTGACGACGCGCATTCGCGAGCCGATCCGCCAGGTGCATCCGGGCGCGCGCGGCGGGCTCCTCGAGGTGCTGCGCCAGCCGCTCGCGCACCAGTACGCGTTGATCCTCGTGCTCACCGGCGCCGGCTTCGGCACCGTGTTCGCGTTCCAGGGGCCACACGCGCTGGCGCTCGGCCGCGCCCGCGCCGGCGGGTTCTTCGTCGCCTACGCGGTGGCAGCGATCTTCGTGCGCGTCGGCTTCGGCCATCTCGCCGACCGGCTCGGCCGCCACCGGGTGGCGCTCGCGGCCGTGCTGATCTACGCCGCCGTCGTGCTGGCGATGGCCGACCTCCGGCCGGGCGCGCTCGAGGTCTACGGCGCGATCTTCGGCCTCTCGCACGGCGTCTTCTATCCGGCGATCAACGCGCTCGCGATCGGCGCGGCGCGTCCCTCGGAGCGGGCGCGCATCACGGCGATCTTCACCGGCTCGTTCAGCCTCGGGCTCTGGCTCGGCCCGACCGTGCTCGGCAGCATCGCCGAGCGTGACGGCTACCCGCTCGTCTTCGTGCTCGCCTCGGCGGGTATTCTCGTCGCGGCGATCCTGCTGCTGCGCTCGCCCGAGCTACGCGCGGCCGGGCTGCCGCCGGGACGGATGCGCACACCCGAGATCGAGGAGGAGGTCAGCGCGCCGGGCTTCGGATGAGATTGCGGGCGCGCACCCGATTGCGCAGCGGCGATTTTCTTGCGCGCACCGCGCGAAGCCGTGCGCCAGAATGGACCGTATAGCTTGACTCGGGACGAAATCGTCCCGAGCGACGCGAGCTCGGCGCGCGGTCAGGCGCGCGCTTCGACGATCAGGAAGAGCGCACCGCCGTCGGTGCGGATCGTCTCGTGCACGCTGCCGGCGGCGGCACGGTGATACGCGCCGGCGCGTACATGCCGGCCGGCGACGCGCAGGTCGCCCTCGATGAGGTAGCAGTGCTCGATCGGACCGTGCGCGTGGGTGACGATCGCGCTCCCCGGCGCCATGCGGACGAGAAACGCGCGCGAGCCGGCGTCGGTTGCGGCGAGATCCTTGCGCATCACGCCGGGCAGCATCTCGACCCAGCGTCCCTCGTCGGCGCCGAGGAAGAAGAACGGCGACGCGCTCTCCGGGGCACGCACCGCATCGAGGAGCCGTCCGCGCAACGCCACCGGCGGCGCCTCGGGCGTCGCCATGAGCGCAAGGTCGGCCGCGACGTCGCCGAACGCGGCGACCTCGTCGCCGCACACCCGGCAGCCGTCGCGGATGTGCTCTTCGAGCTCGCGGCGCGCGGCGCCATCGAGGGCGCCGAGCGCGTAGAGGGACGCGCGTTCGCGCAGGGGCTCGGTCGGTCGCGCGTGCTTCACCATGTCGCCGCTCCACTCTTCTGCAAGGTCTCGCGCAGGCGCGTCATGCCGGCGCGGATGCGCGTCTTCACCGTTCCGAGCGGCTGCCCGAGCTCGGCCGCGATCTCGCTGTGGCTGAAGCCACGGAAATACGCGAGCTCGATCACCTGGCGCTGCTCCGGCGCCAGGTCGACGCAGGCGCGCGTCACGAGGAGCCGCCGCTCACTGATCGCCGCGCAGTCCTCGGGCCCCGGCTGCGCCGCCGGCAGGAGCCGTGCGTGGTCCACGGTCTCGCGCTCGCGCGGCTCGACGGCGGCCGCGCGCCGATGGTCGATGGCGCGGCTCCGCGCCAGGAGGAGCAGCCAGGCACGGACACTGCCGCGGGCCGGGTCGTAGCGCTCCGCCTGCCGCCACACCTGGAGGTAGACGTCGAGCGTCACCTCCTCGGCGATCGCCGGCTCGCGCAGGATGCGCAGGACGAGACCGTGCACGAGCGCGCTGCTCCGGTCGTACAGCTCGGCGAACGCCGCCTCGTCGCGCGCCGCCGCCCGCCCGATGAGGGCGTGCCAGTCGTCGTCGCGCCGCTCGGCGACGGCCAGTTGGTGCTGGGGTCGCACGCGCTTCTTCTCAGATGCCATGTACGGATTCCGCGGCCGATCGGATTTACGGCAGCCCGCCGCCGAGCGTCAAGGCGCCGAGGCGCGCAGCGCCGCGACCTGGCGGCTCAGCTCGTCGAGCCGCGCCAGCAGCTCGTTGTGCCGGGCCTCATCGGTCATCGTCTTCTTCGCGACGAACGAGATCCCGCCACCAGGCTCGAGCACGGCGCGATCGACCTCGTGGAGCGATGCGAATCCCTGCTTGTGCCCCGCCGCCCTCAGCTCGCCGAGCGTCAGCAGCTCGCGCTGCAGGTTGCCCTCCAGCAGCGTGCCGTTCTCGACCAGCACGGTCGGCTCGCCCTCGACCAGGTGATCGAGCCATTGATGATGGTAGGTGAAGCGCACGACGAGGTAGTTCAGGCCGAGCAGCGCGATCGCGCCGATGATGCCGCCCGTCACCGAGTTGTCGTCGCCGATGATCGCGTTCTGCACCGTGTTCGACAGGGTGAGGAGCACGACGAGGTCGAAGGCGTTCAGCTGCGCGAGCTCGCGCTTGCCCGCGAGCCGCAGGCCGACGACCAGGAACACGTAGACCACGACCGGCCGCAGCACCTTCTCGAGAACCGGCAACGAGAGACCAAACATGTCATGCCACATACTCGCCTGCATCGCTCCCTCCAGGCGCCGCGGCGAGCTGCCTGGCCCGCGGCTGCGTTCCGAGGTACAAGCAAACGCTCGACGATGCCAACCGCGGACCGATCGTGAGCCCTCTCGACGTCTTCAACCCGCAGACGATGCTCGACCCGAGCGCGTTCACCGGTCCGGCCGGCGCGAATGCCCTGGTCGAGGCGGCGGGCCACTTTCCCGGCGGCCCGACGATGCTGGTCTTCGCGCTCTTCTGGGCGCCCGTCGGTCCCGGCATTCCCGCCGGCGTGCTGCTCGCGCGCCACATTCCGCTCCATCCCGCGTTCACCTTTCTCCTCTATACGATCTCCGACGTGCTCGGGGCGGCCGTCTGCCATCCGCTCTTCAGCGGGCTGCGGAAAGCGGCGCGCCGCGTGCCGGCGATCAAATGGCTCGGCGAGCGCATGATCCGCTTCGCGATGCTCGGCACACGCGTGCCGCGCGCGGAGGATCTCCGGAGCGGCGGCATGGCGCCCGCGCTCTTCCGCATCGCCACGGTCGGCTTCGGCGTCGACGTCTACTCGGCCGGCATGCTGGTGAACGGCCTGCACGTGCCACGCCTCCTCGGCTGGGCCTCCGCGATCGCCGGCGACCTGGTGTGGTTCGGGCTGCTCCTCGGCACGAGCATCGCGACCGCCGCCATCGTGGACGACGACCGCATCATCGGCGGCGTCGTGCTGGTCGCGATGCTGGTGATCCCGTGGATCACGAGGCGCATCTTCCCTGCTCTGCGCGACGCGCCGCCTGCGCCGGCGCCCGCCGTCGCGCCCGCGGAGCCGGCGCGCCGCCCGCGCCGGCGCGAGGCCGCCCATCGCCGCTGAAGGAGACGCGCCCGCGAGGCCGCGCCGCGTGCGGCCCGGCAAGCGCTTCCGGCGGTGGGTCGCAGCGCGCGGCATCCGGCTCGCCGCGATCGTGCTGCCCTGGCTGTACGTCGCCTACATGTGGCTCGTCGAGGTGACGTCGCGCCACGAGGAAGGCCTCTGGGATCTGATGTCCGCGTGCCTCGACCGGCACGACCGCGCCGTCGGCACGCTTTGGCATCAGGAGGTCTTCACCGTCGCCTTCAACTACCGCAACTACCATCCGCACACGCTCGCGAGCGTGAGCGACTTCGGGGAGGTGATCACGGCCCTGCTACGACGCTGCAACTTCGTCGTCTTCCGCGGAGGATCGGGCTCGCGATCACGCCGCCGCAGCGTCGTGCTGGATGAGATGATCGCGCACATGCGCGCCGCCCCACGGGTCGTGTACGGCATCACCGTCGACGGCTCGCAGGGACCCGCGTTCCGCATGAAGTCCGGTGCTGCAGCGATCGCGCGCGCCTGTCAGGCGCCGGTCGTCGTGGTGCGCACCTGGTACCGGCGCGGTGCCGTGCTCGACACCTGGGATCACACGCAAGTACCCCTCCCGTTCAACCATCGCGTGACGCTGGCGTCCGGTCCCTATTGGATCCCGCCGGACGCCGACGAGGACACGCTGCATGCCTTCGTCGCGCACCTCGAGGCCGAGCTCCTCGAGCTGACCGCGCGCGCGTACGATCAGCTGGGGGCCGATCCGACGCGCGCGCGCCGCGACTTCCCACCCGACTGGCGCTCGCGTTGGACGCCCGGCACGGTCGGCCTCAAATTCGGGCCGTACGACCTCGATCTCGACCATCCGCCGCCCTGGGCGCACCGCCCGGGCGCCGACGGCTATGCCGAGGCGGCGACCGACGGTGCGGCGCCGACCGCGTCGGCGATCTCGTAGAGCAGCGGCTCCGTCTCGTCCCAGCCCATGCAGGCGTCGGTGATGGAGACGCCGTAGGCCAGGCTCGCGCCCGGCTTCCACGCCTGCTTGCCGGGCTGGAGGTTGCTCTCCAGCAGGAGGCCCATGAGCGCCGCCTGGCCGAGCCGTAGCTGCGCCAGGACCTCGCGGCACACCGCGGCCTCGCGGGTGTGGTCCTTGCCGGAGTTGTCGTGCGAGCAGTCGACCATGATCGCGCGCGCGACACCCTCGCCGGCGACCATCTCGGCCGCGCGCGCGACGTCCGCCGCCGCGTGATTCGGCCCGCGCGCTCCCCCGCGCAGCACGATGTGGCGGTCGGGGTTGCCCTGCGTCTTGATCATCGCGGTCACGCCCTCGGCGTCGATGCCGAGGAACGTGTGGGGATGGCGGGCGGAGATCATCGCGTGGAGCGCCACCTGCAGCGCGCCGTCGGTGCTGTTCTTGAAACCGATCGGCATGGAGAGGCCGCTCGCGAGCTCGCGATGGGTCTGGCTCTCGATCGTGCGCGCGCCGATCGACGCCCAGCTCAGGAGGTCGGAGAGGTACTGCGGCGTGATCGGGTCGAGCACCTCGGTCCCGCACGGCAGGCCGAGCTCGTTGATCTCGCGCAGGATGGTGCGGGCGATGCGCAGCCCCGCGTCGACGTCGCACGAGCCGTCGAGGTGCGGATCGTTCACGAGCCCCTTCCAGCCGACCGTGGTGCGCGGCTTCTCGAAGTACGTGCGCATGACGACGAGCACGTTCTCGCGCACCGCCTCGGCGACCGGGCGCAGGCGCCGCGCGTACTCGTAGGCGGCCTCGGGATCGTGGATGGAGCACGGGCCGACCACGACGAGCACGCGCCGGCGGTCGCGACCATGCAGGATGTCGCGGATCCCGCGCCGGGTCTCGAGCACGAGCGCCGCCGACCGCTCGCCGAGGGGCTGCGCCCGCTTCAGGGCGCTCGGTGATGTGAGCGCCACCACGTCGACGACGTTCCGGTCCTCCAGCTGCTCCTTCATCGGCTCCTCCTGTGTCGCACGCGGTCCGGGCCAAAAAAAAGCCCCGAGTGCTGAGCGCTCGGGGCTTCTTCGAGGGTGCGATCGTGTGTGGCTAGGCCGTCACGCAGCGCTCTCGTGCCCCGCTCGAGGCCAGGTAAAAACCCCGGGAACGCTGCGATAGCCGCGTGTCGACACACAAAGAGGCTAGCCTGGTTCGGCCCGCCGGTCAAAGCCCGGTGAACCGCGGTGGACCAGACGACGACCCCGTCGCCCAAACGCGCGCGGGCGGGCCCACGCCATGCGTGGACCCATCCGCCTGCCGGAAGCCCACTGCCCCTACTGGGGGGTGTTCGGTGTGCCGCCCGCGCTCCCGTCGTCGCATTGTTTTGCGCAGCGCCGGAAGAGGCCCTGCGCGTGGCGCGTCGCGCGCGTCGTGTTCATGCGGGGCCCGAGCGACTTCTGGTACTTCGCCCGCGCCGTGATCTCGCACTGCTCGGTGCAGGTCGGAGCGGGCGAGACGCCGCACTCGCCGGTCAGGCACTGCTCGAGCAGGCCCTGCGCCTGCGCGTCGCAGGCCGCCTCGCCGGCGTCGGTCTGCATGCAGGCGTCCTTCGCCTGCGCCGCCTGATCCTCGCACTTCGCCGTGCAGGTGTCGGGCGGCGGCGGCACGCACTTGGCGTCGAGGCACGCCTGCTTCGCGTCGGCGGCCATCGTCTGGCAGTCGGCCTCGGCGCCACCCTTCTTGAGGCAGCGCTTGCCCACGTGCTCCGCCTTGCGCGCGCACATGTCGTCGCAGGTTGGCGCCGGATCGCCGCAGTGGATGGTCACGCACTGCTGGAAGGACGCGAGCGCCAGCGGCTTGCAGTCGTCCTCGCTCATGCCGCCCGCCATGCAGCGCTGGAGGTCGCCGCGGGCGTGGTCCTCGCAGACGCTCTCGCACGACGGCGGAGGCGGCGGGGTATCGGTGCAGTGCTCGGCGATGCAATTGCGGGCCAGATCGTCGGCTTGCGCCGCGCACTCGGTCGCGTCGCCGCCCTCGTCCACGCAGTGCTGCGCGAACTCCTGGGCGCTGTGGTTGCAACGGTCGCTGCAGCTCGGCTCGCCGTCGCCGCCGCCCCCGCCCCCGCCCCCCTGGCCAGCGCCGCAGTTGGCCGTGAGACAGGTGTTCTTCGCTTGCTGCGCCTGCGCGGCGCAGTCCTGCTCGCCGCCGCCCTCCGTCACGCACGACTGGAACTGCGTCTCGGCGGCGGCCGCACACTGATCCTCGCAGCTCGGCGCCGGCGGCGTGCACTCCTGATCCAGACACTGCTGCAGCATGCTCGCGGCGATCGCGTCGCACTGATCCGCGCCCACGCCCTCGTCGAGGCAATGGCCGTGCGCCTCGTCGGTGCGCGCGTGGCAGCGATCCTCGCAGGTCGGCTCCGGAAGCGGGTTGCACTGCGCGGCGACGCAATGGTCGCGCGCGCCGTCGGCGAGCGTGTGACACGCGTCCTCGCCGACGTCGGCCGCGATGCAGGCGGCGAAGACGTGGCGGGCCATGTTGTTGCACGCGCCCTCGCACGAGATCTCGCCGCCCTGGCAGAGCGCCGCGAGGCAGCTCTCGACCGCCGCCCCCTGGACCGTCGTGCACGCGTCGGCGCCCGAGAGCTCCGCCGCGCACTGCGACCCGACGTCGTCGCCGACCGACGTGCAGCGCGCGCTGCAGTCCGGCGCGGCCGGACATGCGGCGGCGCACGCCCGCATGCCCTGCTGGGCGGACGCGGCGCAGTCGTCCTCGGTGCCGCCGGCCTCGCGACACGCGTGGTAGGCCTGCTCGGCGGCGGCGCCGCACTGCTGCAGGCACGTCGGCGCGTCCGGAGAATCCGACGGGAAGGCCGGCGCCGACACGGCCATCAAGACGAAGAGCGTGGCGGCAACGATCGAAGCGGTACGCATGGGGGCTCCTTGGGGTGAGGGGTGGCGTGACATCGCGAGAGGAGCCAAGAGCAAGGTGTGTACCCCCGCGGGCCGCCCTCAACCTCGCGTGCCGCCTCACCCACCGCGCATCCGCCCTGAGAGGACGCTCAGCGCGGACGGCCGCCGTCGCGACGGCCGTCACGCACGTGGCGCTCGGGCGCCGCGTTCCGGCACCGCCGTCCGTCGCACACCGGGCGCGCGCCGTGCGACATGCGCGGGAGCCGCCGATCGCGCCGTGAGCCGCGTCCGTGCACCCGACGGGTGTCGTGCGATAGAAGGCCGCCATGACCAGCGAAGAGCTGACGGACGACCTGCACGGACCCGACGGACCGACCGGCGCCGCGCGCGCGCAACTCCTCACGATGCGCGACTGGGACCTCGCCGAGCTCATCAATACGCTGCCGCTCGCCGAGGCGGCGGCCGCCCTGCGCGCCCTGCCCCCGGAGCGGGCGAGCGCGCTCGTCGACCAGCCGTCGCTCCGCCGGCGCGCGGCGATCCTCGAGCAGCTCGAGCCGGCGCTGGCCGCCCGAATCCTCGACGGCGCGTCGGCCGACGAGCGCACGCAGATCCTGCGCGATCTGAGCCCGCACGAGTGCCATCGCCTGCTCCCCAGCATGAAGGAGGAGGCGCGCCAGGAGGCGGAGCGTCTCCTCAAGTACCCGCCGCGCACCGCGGGCGGCATCATGACGACCGAGTTCGTGCGCCTGGCGCCGACGATGACCGTGCGCGACGCGCTGACCCACATCCGCGGCGTCGCTCGCGACATGGAGTCGATCTATGCCTGCTACGTGCTCGACGAGCATGGCGGTCTGCTCGGCGCCGTGTCGCTGCGCGACCTCGTGATGGCCGAGCCCGGCACGCTCGTAACCGAGGTCATGCGCCGCAAGCCGATCGCCACGCAGGTCGACGAGGCGCAGGGGCAGGTGGCCGCGAAGATCTCGAAATACAACCTGCTCGCGGTGCCGGTGCTCGAGCGCGACGGCCACGTCGTGGGCTTCGTCACCGTCGACGACGTCATCGACGTCATGGTGGAGGAGGACACGGAGAGCGCCCTGCGCATGGGCGCGGTCGAGCCCGGCGCCCTCGACGAGCCCTACATGCTCACGCCGCTCGCCCACATGGTCCGCAAGCGCGCCTCGTGGCTCGTCGTCCTCTTCCTGAGCGAGATGCTCACCGCGACCGCCATGAGCTTCTTCGAGGGCGAGATCGCGCGCGCGGTCGTGCTGGCGCTGTTCGTGCCGCTCATCATCTCGAGCGGCGGCAACTCCGGGTCGCAGGCCGCGACGCTCGTCATCCGCGCCATGGCCCTCGGCGAGGTCCGCGTCGCCGACTGGTGGCGGATCGTCCGCCGCGAGGTGCTCGCCGGCCTCGCGCTCGGCCTGATCCTCGGCACGATCGGCTTCCTGCGCATCGCGCTGTGGACCCTCTTCACCGACATCTACGGACCGCACTGGGCGCTCGTCGCGCTGACGGTCGGGGTATCGCTGGTCGGCGTCGTGCTCTGGGGCACGCTCTCCGGCTCGACCCTGCCGCTCATCTTGAAGCGGGTCGGCGCCGACCCGGCGACCTCGTCGGCGCCGTTCGTCGCGACGCTGGTCGACGTGACCGGCCTCGTCATCTACTTCAGCGTCGCCTGGGTGATCCTGCGGGGCAGCGTGCTCTAGCCGCGGTCCTGGCGCCGCACCACCCGGCCCGGGCGGACGCCCGTGTGCGTCCCGTCGCGCACGACCTGCGTCCCGTTCACGAACACGTGCGGGATGCCGGCGGGGTAGCGATGCGGTTCGGCGTAGGTCGCGGTGTCGGCCACGGTCGCCGGGTCGAAGAGCACGAGGTCGGCGAAGGCGCCCGCGCGCACGACGCCGCGATCGCGCAGCCCGAACTTCGCGGCCGGCAGGCCGGTCATGCGGTGCACCGCCTCGGCGAGCGGCAGCACGCGCAGGTCGCGCGCGTAGTGGCCGAGCACGCGCGGAAAGGTGCCGTAGAGGCGGGGATGCGGCTTGCCGTCGAGCGTCGGAATGCCGTCGGAGCCGATCATCGTGGTCGGATGCGCCATCACGGCGCGCACATCGTCCTCGTCCATCGCCTCGATGACCGCCGTCGCCGCCGTCCCGTCCTCCTCCAGCAGCCACTCGGCGGCGGCGCGGGCCGACGACCCGCGCTGCCGCGCGATCTCGGCGAGCGTCATCCCCTCGTACTCCGGGTGGCGCGGCGTCGAGGCAAGCAGGACGCGCTCGGCGCCGACCCGCCCGAGCCCGCCGCCGGTGCCGTGCTCGTCGAGCACGCCGTTCTGCACGATGGCCACGAGCACGGTGCTCGCCGAGGTGTAGGGATACTGGTCGGCGCTCGCGTCGATCCCGCGCGCCCGCGCCTCCTCGAGCAGGCGGAGCGACTCGCGCACCCTGCCCCAGTTGTCGCGCCCGGCCGCCTTGTGGTGCGACACCTGCACCGCGACGCCGCTCGCCTCGCCGACGTGCAGCGTCTCCCGGATCGAGTCGAGGAGACCCGCCGCCTCGTTCCGCATGTGCGTCGCGTAGAGCGCCCCCGCGGACGCCGCGACGCGGGCGAGCGCGACGATCTCGTCGGGACGCGCGAAGCAGCCGGGCTCGTAGATGAGGCCGGTCGTGAAGCCGACGACGCCGGCGTCGAGCGCCTCACCGAGCAGCGCCTGCATGCGCGCCAGCTCGGCGGCGGTCGGCGTGCCGCGCGCCCGCTCCATCGCGCCGAGGCGCAGCGTGCCGTGGCCCGCCAGCACGGCGACGTTGAGGCTCGGCGGCTCGCGCTCGATCGCCGCCATGTAGCCGCCGTAGCCCTCCCAGTCGCCGAGCCCGTGGGCCGGGTGGAACGCCTGGAAGAGGAGCGCGGCAGGGACGCCCGGCGCGGCGCCGAGACCGCAGTTGCCGACGACGTCGGTGGTCACGCCCTGCAGGACCTTGAAGCGCATCTCCGGATGCAGCAGGACGGCCAGGTCGTCGTGGCTGTGCACGTCGACGAAGCCCGGGGCGAGCGCGAGCCCGCGGGCCTCGATCTCGCGTGCCGCGCGCCACGTGGCGCCGCCCGGGGCGACCGCCGCGATGCGGTCGCCCGTGAGCGCGACGTCGCCGACGAACGGCGCACCGCCCGTGCCGTCGTAGATCATCGCGCCGCGAATCGCGACGTCGACCTGCGCGTCCGCCATGCGTCCTCCCACGGGACGCATAGCACAGCGCGGCCGCGATGCGACGGCGGCCGCCCGCTACGCCGCGCGCAACGGCCGCAGCGCCGTGCCGTGCTCGGCGAGGAAGGTCATCACGTCGGCGCCGTTCACCACCTGGTCGACGTGGCGGGCGATGCGGTCGCCGTCGAAGTGGAACCACTCCTCGCCGATCAGCTCGAGCGGCGCGAGCCCGGCGCGCTCGTAGGTGTTGACGGTCTTGATGCGCACGGCGCCGTCCTGCAGCTCCGGCCCCTCGATGATGCGCATCGCACGCCGGTCGAAGCGCCGGTCGAACGCGTCGCACGAGACGCGGAACGAGTCGAGCACCGCGGCGCGCCCCTCGACGCGCGCGCCGTTCAGCTCCGACGAGGCGTTCTCGGTGAGGAAGGGCTCCAGCACCGTCCAATCGTCCGTTGCATAGGCTGCCTCGAAGGCGTCCGCGAATCCCCGAACCCGCTCGATCCGTCGCCGTTGGTCGTCGTGCATGTGCCGCTCCTTTCCCATCCATCACTAGGCCGGCGAGTGGTCCCTCTCAAGCTTCCAATTCGAGGTATTTTGTGAGAGCCACTTTTCCGATGCGCCTCGATCCCCTCGACGGGCGGGGCCCGGTCTACCGCCAGCTCTACCGGGCGCTGCGCCACGCCATCCTCGCGGGCCGCGTCCGACCCGGGAGCCGCCTCCCCTCGACGCGCTGGCTCGCCAGCGAGAGCGGCGTCGCACGCAACCGGGTCGTGCTGGCCTATACCCAGCTCCTCGACGAGGGCTACGCCACCGGCCGCGTCGGCTCGGGGACGTACGTCGCCGAGCCGCTGCCGACCGACGAGCGCCCGGCGGTCAGCACGGGCGGCAGCGCCGCAGCGGTCCGGCGACCACGCCTCTCGCGCGCGGGGCGCAAGCTCGTCGCCGCGGGCTCGCGCTGGATCGCCGTTTCCGGCGGCCTGCGCTACGACTTCAGCTGCGGCAGGCCGTCCTTCCGCGATTTCCCGGGCTCGGTCTGGGCGCGGCTCGTGCGCCGCCACGCCCGGCCGTCGTCGGCATCCGACCTCGACTACGCGCCCGCCGCGGGACTGCCGGAGCTGCGCGCCGCGATCGCCGAGCACCTGACCCGCTGGCGCGGCGTCACGTGCGGCGCCGAGCAGGTGTTCGTCACGAGCGGCACGCAGCAGGCGCTCGGGCTTGCGGCGGGCCTCCTCCTCGAAGCGGGCGAGCGCCTCGGCATGGAGGAGCCGCACTACTCGGGCGCACGCCAGGCGTTCGAGGCGGCGCGGGCGACGCTCGTCCCGCTGCGCGTCGACGCGCAGGGTCTCGACGTCGGACGCCTCGCCGCGACGCGGCGGGTGCGCATGGCGTATGTAACGCCGGCGCACCAGTTCCCGACCGGCGCGGTCATGCCGCTCACCCGGCGCCTCGCGCTGCTCGCGTGGGCGCGCGCCGCACGCGCCCACGTCATCGAGGACGACTACGACAGCGAGTACCGCTACGCCGGCTCGCCGATCGAATCGCTGCACGGCCTCGACGGCGCCGGTCGCGTGCTCTACGTCGGCAGCTTCTCCAAGACCCTGTCGCCGGCGCTCCGGCTCGGCTACCTCGTCGTGCCGCCCGCGCTCGTCCGTGGCTTCACGCTCGCCAAGATGGCCGCCGACCTCGGCACGCCGAGCTTCGGCCAGCGGGTGCTCGCGGACTTCATCCGCGAGGGCCATCTGGAGGTCCACCTGCGGCGCTCGCGCCGTCGCCACGCCGCTCGCCGCGCGGCGCTCCTCGACGCGCTCGCCGAGCATCTGGGCGAGCGCGTCGACGTCCGCGGTGGCGGCGCCGGGCTGCACGTCATGGTCGTCGTACGCGGCGCGCGGGCCGCTGACGTTCCGGGCATCGTGCGGCGTGCCCGCGAGCGCGACGTCGGCGTCTACTCGACGCTCGGCTGCTACCTCACGCGGCCGCGCCGCGCCGAGCTGCTCCTCGGCCACGGGTCGCTCGCGGAGGACGACATCGGCCGCGGCGTCGTGCGCCTCGCGGCGGCGCTGGCGGCGCGCTGAGTCGCCGGCGCCAGGCCGGCGAGAACGATGCGCACGCCCTGCGCCAGACGCCGCCGGTAGCCGCGCGGCGAGAGCGTCGTGCGGCCGCGGTCCTTGATGCCCTCGGCCGTCGCCAGCAGGAGCTCGGCGGCGTCGGCCGCCGAGAGCCCGCGGAGGGCGATCTCCCCTGCCGCCGCCGCCGACACCAGCACCCGGGCGAGGAGCCGGGCGTGCCTCACGGAGGCGTCCCCCGAGAGATCGCCGCAGAGGCGGTGGTTCTCGCCGACGAACTCCTCGGCGTGCTCCGAGCCGCGCAGGAGATCGAAGAACGGCCCCGTCTTGGCGATCAGCAGGGCGGTCACCCGCTCCGCGAGCGGCGCCACACTCTCCGCCGCTGCGGCAGCCTCGGCGAGCGTCCGCGCGTGCAGATCGCCGACCAGCGCGCGGAAGAGCTGCTCCTTGTTGGCGAAGTGCAGGTAGAGCGCGGCGCGCGAGATGCCGGCCTCGCCCGCCACCCGGTCGAGCGCGGTGCGGCGGTAGCCGTCACGCGCGAAGCAGCGCTGGCCCGCGGCGAGGATGGCCTCGCGGGTGGCGTCGCGACGCGTAGCGGCCACGGACCTGGGGCGCTCGGGCACGGAACGAACTTGACAAGAGATGCCCAGACTGTCAAGTGTCGCCGAGCAACGAGGAGGTACGGCGATGGCGAACGAATCACGCCCCCTGGTTTTGGTGACGGGTGCCACCGGCTACATCGCCGGGCACTGCATCCGCGAGCTGTTCGAGCACGGGTACCGCGTACGCGGCACCGTGCGGAGCTTGAAGGACCCGAGCAAGACGGAGCACCTGCGCCGCATTGCCGCGGCGGCCGGCGGCACGATCGAGCTCGTCGAGGCGGATCTCACCTCGGACCGCGGCTGGCGCGAGGCCGTCGCGGGCTGCACGTACGTGCAGCATGTCGCCTCACCCTTCCCCGCCGAGGTGCCGAAGCACGAGGACGACCTGATCCGTCCGGCGGTCGATGGCGCGCTGCGCGTGCTGCGCGCTGCGGCGGAGACGCCGAGCGTGAAGCGCGTCGTCATGACGTCGTCCGTCGCCGCGGTCGCGTTCGGCCACACCGAGGGCAACGGCAAGGTGCGCACGGAGGCCGACTGGTCCGTGGCGGAGAACTGCGACCCGTACCCGAAGAGCAAGACGCTCGCCGAGCGCGCCGCCTGGGAGTTCGTGAAGGGCCTGCCGCAGGAGCGTCATTTCGAGCTCGCGGTCATCAATCCCGGCTTCGTCCTCGGACCGCTGCTCAACAACGATCAAGGCACGTCGGGCGAGCTCATCCGCAAGCTCATGGTGCGCGAGATGCCGGCGTGCCCGGAGATCGGCTTCGCGCCGGTCGACGTGCGCGACGTCGCGCTCGCCCACCGGCTCGCCATGGAGCGTCCGGAGGCACCCGGCAACCGCTACATCTGCGCCGGTGACCATCTCTGGACGCAGGACATGGCGAAGGTCCTCGCCGACGAGTTCAACCCACGCGGCTACAAGATCCCGACCGGCCACCTACCCTACTGGGTCATGTGGATCTTCGCCCGCTTCGACAAGTCGGTGAAGCTCGCGCTCGGCTTCGTCGGCCGCAAGGAGCTGGTGAGCTGCGCCAAGGCCAAGCGCGAGCTCGGCTGGACGATGCGGCCGGTGCGCGAAAGCATCATCGACACGGGGCGCACCATGATCGAGCAGGGAGTCGTCCCAGCCCGCTGACGGTGCTAAGGAAGGCGGCATGGAGCCCGCCTTCCACCAGCCCGCGGACTTTCGCGACGAGAGCGAGGCGCTCTACCGCTGCCTCGCCGGCCTGCCCGACGCCGCGTTCGGCCGTCCGACGCAGTTCAAGGGGTGGACGATCCACGACGTGGTCAGCCACCTGCACGCGTGGAACCGCGCCGCCGACCTCTCGCTCTGCGATCCGGCGGCTTTCGCCGCGTTCATCGAGCGCTTCGTCGCCGAGATCGGCAAGGGACGGCGCATCGGCGAGGTGGAACAGGACCTGCTCGACGGCGCGCGCAACCAGGCGCGGGTCGAGCAGTGGCGGTCCTTCTACCTGGAGATGACCGAGCGCTTCGCCGCTGCCGATCCGAAGCAGCGCGTCGCCTGGGCGGGCCCCTCGATGAGTGTGCGCTCGAGCATCACCGCACGCCTCATGGAGACGTGGGCGCACAGCCAGGAGGTGTACGACCTCCTCGGCGTCGAACCCGTACCGACCGATCGCATCAAGAACATCGCCGACCTCGGTGTGCGCACGTTCGGCTGGGCGTACGCCAACCGCGGCCGCCCCGTGCCCGAGCCGGCGCCGCACGTGCGGCTCACGGCGCCGTCGGGGATGATCTGGGAGTGGAACGCCGGCGAGCACGAGAACCGCGTCGAGGGTCCCGCCATCGACTTCTGCAAGGTCGTCACCCAGACCCGCAACGTCGCCGATACGGCGCTCCGCGTCTCGGGTCCCGTCGCCGAGGACTGGATGACGATCGTGCAGTGCTTCGCCGGGCCGCCGCACGACCCGCCGGCCAGCGGCAGCCGCTTCGTCGCGCGACGGAGCTGACAGCACCGCTTAGTCCGGGGTCCACGCGGGCGCGTGCGCGAGCGGGCCGAGGTTCATCACGACGCGCTCCGACACGAGCTTCCCCGTCCCGTCGAAGCGATAGAAGGCGACAAACGGGAGCTCGACGTCGCGGCCCGTCGGGGGGAAGCCCTGGAACTCGCCGACCTGCCGCCCCGTGAGACGCCCCTCGACGACGATCTCGTCGTCGGTGAAGTGCTCGTGCTCGGCGACCGTCTGCAGGTCGTGGAACGCACCGCCTGCGACGAACCCCATGTAGGCGTGCGCCTGGGCGATGCTGTCGCCGTCGGGAAAGGCCTGGCGATTGTAGAGCATGACACCCGAGGGTGAGAACGTCCGCATGATCCGCTCCAGGTCGTGGTCGTTCTCGGCGGCGTAGTGCGCACGCAGCAGCGCGCGGCGGCGCTGGCGCTCGGTATCGTCGATCGGCATTGGAAGCCCTCCTCACCGCCGTCTTGACACGGGTACGCCGACGCATTGGAGTGCAGCACGAGCCAGCAACTGGTCATGTTGAGCCAATTCGTCCCAGGCTTCTCCGCGGGGCTGCCGATGACCTCGGCGTATCTGCGTCTCATCACGCGCGCCAACGCGGCAACGGCGCGCGAGCGCTCGGCGCTGCTCGAGGGAACGGGCCTGCCGGCCGGTGACCACGCCGCCGGCGAGATCACGCTCGGGCAGCAGCTTCGCCAGGTACGGAACGCCAATCGCCTCCTCGAGCCCGGCTGGGCGCTGGCGATGGGCGCCCGCTTTCACGCCGCGACGCACGGCCCGATCGGCGTCGGCGTGGTGAGCGCGCCGACCTTGCGGCAGAGCGTCGAGATCATGACCCGCTTCAGCCACGTGCGCTCGCCGCACTTCCGCCTGCGTGCCGACGTCCGCGACCACGAGGTGCGTCTCGTGCCTCAGGATCTCGTCATGCTCGCCGATGCCGAGCGCGCTGCTCTGCTCGACATCGTGCTGCTCAGCACGCAGGGTCTTGTCGAGTCGGCGATCGGCCGGCCGATGCACGAGGGACGTTTCGAGCTACCCTTCGCGGCGCCGCCGCACGCGCGGCGCTACGCCGAGTGCTTCCGGGCGCCGGTGGCGTTCGACCGTGACCACGCGGCCGTCGTGTTCCCGCGCGCGTGGCTCGACATCGAGTGTCCCCTCGCCGACCCGCTGCTGCTGGCGACGGCCGTGCGGACGCTGGCCACGGGCGCGCGTCGCCTCGACGGCGGCAGCTTCGTTCCCGCGCGCGTCGAGCAGATCCTCGCGGCACACGGCGACCGCGGCGTCGGCACCGCCGCCCGCGCCCTCGGCATGTCGCGCCGCACGCTGGCGCGCCGCCTGCACGAGAGCGGCGCCAGCTATCGCGCCCTGCGCGAGGCGCAGCAGAGGAACGAAGCCACACGCCTCCTGCGCGAGCGACACCTGAGCATCGCCGACGTCGCCTACGCTCTGCGCTACGAGGATCCCGCCAACTTCGGCCGCGCCTGCCGCCGCTGGTTCGGCATGGGGCCTCGCGCATATCGGCGTCTCGTGGTCGTGAACTAGGCCCCCGGTCGAGCGGTCGTCGCTCAGCGCACGCCCGGCGCCTCGTAGCCCATGCGCGCGACGTACTCGGCGTAGCCGCCGGCGTACTGCACGGGCCCGTCGGGGCCGCCGAGCTCGAGCACGCGGCTCGAGAGTCCGCGCAGCACCGAGCGGTCGTGCGAGACGAAGATCATCGTGCCGTCGAAGTCGGCGAGCGCCTTCGTCAACATGTCCTTGGTGGCGAGGTCGAGGTGATTGGTCGGCTCGTCGAGGACGAGGAAGTTCGGCGGGTCGAAGAGCATGACGGCGAGCACGAGGCGCGCCCGCTCGCCGCCGGAGAGTACGCGGACGCGCTTCTCGATGTCGTCGCCCGGGAAGTCGAACGCGCCCGCGATCGCGCGCAGCGCTCCGAACGACGCCCGCGGGTACGCCGTCTCGAGCGTCTCGATCACCGTGCGCTCGGGGTCAAGCAGCTCCATCGTGTGCTGCGCGAAGTAACCGAGCTTCACGCTGCCGCCGAGCGTCACCTTGCCGGCATCCGGCTGCGACTCGCCGGCAATGAGCCGCAGCAGCGTGCTCTTGCCGGCGCCGTTCACGCCCATGACGCACCAGCGGTCGCGCCGGCGGACGACGAAGTCGAAGTCCTCGTACACGCGATGGGCACCCCAGCCCTTGTCGACGTGCTCCAGCTTCACGACGTCGTCGCCCGAGCGCGGTGGCGTCGGGAAGTCGAACTGTACGACGCGGCGGCGCCGCGGCGGCTCGACCTTCTCGATCTTCTCGAGCTTCTTCACCCGCGACTGCACCTGCGCCGCATGACTGGCGCGCGCCTTGAAGCGGGCGATGAACGCCTCCTCCTTGGCGAGCATCGCCTGCTGGCGCGCGTACTGCGCCTCGGCCTGGCGCGTGTTGAGCGCGCACTGCGCCTCGTAGAAGTCGTAGTCGCCCGTGTAGCTCGTGAGCTCGCCGCCGTCGATCTCGACGATGCGCGTGACGATGCGGTTCATGAAGGCGCGGTCGTGCGACGTCAGGATCAGCGCGCCCTCGAACTCGTGGAGGAAGCGCTCGAGCCAGATGATCGACTCGATGTCGAGGTGGTTGGTCGGCTCGTCGAGCAGGAGGGCGTCGGGCTTCATGAGGAGGATGCGGGCGAGCGCGGCGCGCATCTTCCACCCGCCCGAGAGCTCGGCGGCGTCGCGCTCGACCACCTCGGGCGCGAAGCCCAGGCCGGCGAGGATCTCGCGCGCCCGCGCCTCGAGGCCGTAGCCGTCGAGATCGTCGAAGCGCGCTTGCACCTCGCCGAAGCGCGCGACCAGCCGATCGAGCTCGTCGGCGCGCGCGGGATCGGCCATCGCCAGCTCGAGCTCATGCAGCTCGTGGGCGACCGCGGCGACCTCGCCCGCGCCGGCGATCGCCTCCTCCAGCACCGTGCGCCCGCCCATCTCGCCGACCGACTGCGAGAAATAGCCGACGCTCACGCGCTTCTCGACGATGACGCGGCCCGAGTCCGGCTCCTCCTCGCCGACGATCATGCGGAAGACCGTCGACTTGCCAGCGCCGTTCGGCCCGACGAGCCCGACCCGCTCGCCGCGGAAGACGGCCAGGGAGGCGTCGAGGAAGAGGATGCGCCCGCCGTGCTGCTTGGCGATCGACTCGAGACGGATCATGCGGGAGTCCCGCCTCGTATACCGCCGCGGGGTGAAGCGAAAGCGTCGCAAGTCGGCGGCGCGTCGTGTACGCTCGCCCGATGACGAAGCTCGAGGTCGGCGGCTACGTCGACGGCTGGTGCACCCGCTGCAGGCTCGTCCTGCGCCACACGATCGAGGCGATCGCCCGCGGCAAGATCACCCGCGTGCACTGCAACACGTGCGGCGGCCAGCACACGCATCGGCCCGCCGCGCCGCGCGCTCCCGGCGCCGGCGGCGGATCGAGCGCGCGTGGCGCGCGCCGGGCGGAGCCCGTGGCGCCGCCGAACGCCTACCACGCCCTGCTGCGTGGCCGCACGAAGGAGGCGTCGCGCCCCTACTCGACCTCCGAGCGCTTCGCGGTCGGCGACCTCGTCGCGCATGCGGCCTTCGGCCTCGGCGTCGTGACCGGCGAGCGCGACGCCAACAAGATCGACATCGTCTTTCCCGCCGGCCCGAAGGTCCTGCTGCAGGGACGCTAGGCGCCCGACGGTCCGGACGTCACGCCCGCAGGCGGCCGTCGAGCCCCGACAGCGTTCGCCGTAGCCCTTCCTCGAACGCCACCGGGCGCCAGTCGAGCTCGCGGCGCGCGCGCTGCGCGAGCGGCCGCACGTCCATCGCGAGGAAGTGCAGCTGGCCGCTCGGGATGAGTGGCGGACGTTGGGTCAGGCGCGCGGCGAGCTCGCCCATCTCGGAGATGAAGCGCGCCACCCAGAGCGGCAGAACCGGCGGCACCCGCGCTGACGGCACCTGACCGGCGACGACCCGCGCGATCGCATCGAGCCGCCAGAACGACTCGCTCAGGATGTAGCGGGCGCCGACCGGCGCGCGCTCCTCGGCCGCGACGTGCCCCTCGGCGACGTCGTCGGCGAAGACCAGCGGAAAGCCGCCGGGGAGGAGCAGCGGGATCTGCCGGCGCAGCAGACGCTGCAGGAAGTCGTTCACGCCGGTGACGATCGGCGCCGGACCGTACACCCCGGACGGATGCAGGAAGCGCACCGGCAGCCCGCGCGCGAGCGCCTCGGTCACCAGGCGATCGGCGACCTGCTTGGAGCGCTCGTACGGCGTCGCCTTCGGCTGCGGGTCGATCTCGCGCTCGTCGAACTCGACGCCGGGCTGCATCGTGAACACGTCGATCGTGCTGGTGTAGAGGAAGGCCGTCACCTTCTCCGCGAGCGCGGCCTCGACCAGGTGGCGCGTGCCGTCGACGTTCACCTCGTCGAAGCGGCGCGCGTCGGGCAGCCACTGCTCCGGCAGCCCCGACGCATGGTAGACGACGCCGCAGCCCGCCATCGCGCGCCGCACGGAGGGTGCGTCGGTGACGTCGCCCTCGACCAGCTCGACGCCCGCCGGCACCAGCTCGCGCGCCCGTTCGAGGTCGCGCACGAGCGCGCGCACGCTCCGGCCGCGTGCGCGGAGCGCGCGAACGATCGCATGGCCAACGGTACCGGTCGCGCCGGTGACGAGCGTCGTCACGGCGCCTCATGTCGCGGATCGCGCGGCGCGCGTCAACCACCCCGCGCGCCGCCGCCCCCCGCCTCTATTGCGTGTTGCGCTTCAAGAACGCCGCGAGCGGACCGATCACCTGGTTTGCCGGACCGTCCTCCGCGGTGACCACGTCGAGGTGCGCGAACCCCTCGCTCACGAACGCCTCGTAGCCGCCGGCCACGTTGCCGAACGTCGGAAAGGCCGGATTCGGATTCGACGCGTCCACCACCCGGTCGGTCGTGCCGTCGCAGCTCGGTGCCGTACAGCGATGGATGCTGCTCCCGAACGCCGTCATGGCGCCTGGCACGCGCGCGAGACCATGGCTTCCCACGAACGAGATGACCGGGATGTCGATGTTCGGGGCTTGTGTCAGGTTCTCGATGTCGCGCCGGCCGCGCCCGACCGAGAGCGCCGTCGAATCGAGGCTGACGACCTCCGAGCACTGGGCGTCGGCGAGCGATTGCGAGAAGTTCGCGCCGCCGCACGGCGCACCGACCAGGTCGGCGGGCAGCGGCGCCTGGCAGGTCCCGCCCGTCGCGTTGGAGCAGTGTCCCGGTACGCCGGGTATGGAGAGGCCCGAGCTCGGATAGTACCAGTCGGAGAAGTTCGTGTTGCCGACGTAGAACGCGTCGAGGAGACGCGTGAAGTTCGTCACCTGATGCACCTTGCCCCACGTCGGTGCAGGCAACGCGGTCGGCGGTGGCCCGAGGTCGGGGGTTTCCGAGCTGGGAACCCCCTCGGTGATGTCCCGCCACGTCAGCAACCCGCCCACCGTCGGGCCGGGGCCGCCGACCGACATCGCCAGGAACGGCGCCAGGCTCGCGACGAAGCCGTTCGAGTCGACGAACGTGCCGATGCCGCCCTCGGCCGTGGAGCGCTGCAGCAGCGTGAGGCCCGCGAGATCCGGCACGGTGACGAGCGCATTGTTGATGCACTGCCCGCCGGGACACTCGCTGCCCGCGGTGCACGCGGCGAGCTGGTTCGAGCCGCCGAAGCACTTCCGCACCGGCCCGCCCTGATCGACCGCGAGGATCCCCTCGCCCTTGTCGGGGTCATAGGCGCCCTGGATCGCGCTCGGCTCCGACGAGGCGAGCAGCCGCGGGTTCAGGATGCTCGACCGCGAGTAGGACGCCTGCGTGAGCGTGCATTTCGGCGGCAGTTGACCGCTACATGTCGTCGCCTCGTTGGCGATGGTGCAGGCGGTCGTGCCATCGACGCAGCGGCCCGGGCCGCTCGGATCCTTGACCGCGCCGTAGAGACCGCCGTCGAATGCGGCCTCGATGCGATCGAGCGTGTCGGCGCTCAGCGGGTTGCCGGCGGTCGAGCCGCCGGCGCCCTCGAGCAGCACCAAGCCGCGCAGCTTGGCGTAGCCCGGACGCGGCGGGCCCGCGCCGGTCAGGTCGAAGTCCGTCGCCGCGTAGCGGGCGGTGAACGTCGTCCCCATCGAGTGGCCGCCGAGGAACACGTTGTGGTTGCGAACGACGGCGTCCGCCGCGTCGACGACGGCGTCGATGTCCTGCGCGAAGACGAGCGGCGTCCAATTCGCGATGAACGGCACGTCGGTCGAGTCGTAGAACTCCGCGCGGCGGTTCGGCCCGGCGGCGAGCACCGGGTCGAGCGGCACTCCGAGCTCGCCGCCGAACAGCCAGTCGACGCCGAGCGCGGGATCGAGCCGCTGCTCCGCGATGTTCAGCCCGACGAGATCCTCGAGCTGATTCGAGCGGCGGTCGAAGGCCCACACCTCGAGCACGAGGCCCTGGTCGAGCAGCGTTCGAGTGATCAGGTTCTCGGCGAGGATCTTGAAATCGTTCGCCCCGCCCTCGAAGCCGGGGACGAGAACGAGGATGGCGTCCGCCTGCGGCGCGCCGTCACGCCGGAAGCGCGTGTACGTCGCATTGTTCAGACTGAAGGAGCCGCCGCCGAATTGGGTGAGCAGCTTCGCGTTCGTGACCGTCACGCCAGCCGTACCGGGGGTGTTGGGCGGCATGGCGGCGCTCGCAATGCTGAGGGTCGCGCCGGTGACGTTACAGGTGTTCAGGACGTTCTCGCTGCATGCGTCGGCGAGGAAGTGAAACCCCGGGCAGGCGTTCCGGACGACGATGCCGCTGCTGACGCACGCCAGCGTGCGCTTGATCGCGCCGCGATTCCGCCCCGACGCGCGATGCTCGCAGCACGGGTGGCGATCGTCGGTGGCCGGAATGCCGCAGTCCGATTGCCGGACCAGACGGCGCACGGTCCGAGCGCACGCGGGGCGAACCGAGATCCGTCCGTCGATCGGTATCCCGTCGCTGGCGTCGAGCACGACACCCTTGGCGCAGCGGCCGAACCCCGACTTGTTCGTGGCGGAGCTGGTGCCGTCGAAGCTCGCACACGGGCAGGCGATCTCGATCTGGGCGCGTACGCCGCGGATGTCGGCGGCGTCCTGCGCCTTGGAGAGGCCTTGCTCGCACTTGTCGGCGGCACGGACCACCGTGGCGGCGGCAATCACGCTCAGCACGGCGGCGAGGAGGATACGAAGCGATCGGGAGGGCATTCTAGGGAGCTACACCGCCGCGGCCGAAACCGTCAAGAAATTTCCACCGATCGATTGTTCCGCGTTGGGAACAGTCTATTTCAGCCCTCGCCCGCGGCCCCGCGGCCGATCGGATGGCTGGCGAGCCAGCCGATGACCGTATCGCGGAAGGCGATCACCTTCGGCGGAACGTGACGCGCAGCCGGATGCAGCAGATAGAGCGCCGCGTGCGGTAGCTCGTAGCGCGGCAGAAGGCGGACGAGCGTGCCGCCCGCGAGATCGGCGCGCGCGAGAAAGCCCGGCAAGAGCCCGATCCCGGCGCCGGCGCGTGCGGCCTCGCGCACGAAGCCGAGGTCGTCGGCGACCATGCGCACGCTCGGGCGGCACGCGACGGTGCGCCCGCCGGCGCGCAGCCGCAGCGCCCCGCGGAAGGGCGTGAACTGCACGAGATCGTGGCCGTCGAGGTCGCGCGCGCTGCGCGGCAGCCCGCGTCGCGCGACGTACGCCGGCGCGGCGACGAGGTACATCGGGACGTCAGCCAGCTTGCGCGCGACAAGCGACGAGTCGGCGAGCCTCGCGGAGGCGCGCAGCGCGACGTCGAAGCCCTCCGCGACGAGATCGACGTGGCGCGAGGTGAGCTCGAGGTCGAGCCGCACCGCAGGATGACGTGCGCAGAACTCCGCCGCGACCTCCGCGAGGAAGCTCGTGCCGAGATCGTTCGGCGCCGTCACCCGCAGCACCCCCGACACCTCCTCCTGCTGCGCCGCGAACACCGCGACCACCTGCCGCAGCGCCGCGATCGACGGCGACGCGCGCTTCTGCAGGGCCGCCCCTGCCTTCGTGAGAGTCACCCGACGCGTCGTGCGATAGAAGAGCTGCTGGCCGAGCGCCGCCTCGAGCCGTGCCACGGCCCGGCTGACGGACGCCTTCGGCATCCCCAGCCGGGTGCCCGCGCCGGAGAAGCTGGAAGTGTCCGCCACCGCGATAAAGACGTCGAGCCAGGCGAAATCGATTGTCTCCACGGTGAGACAGTGTAGTCGACCCTCTCTTCCGGCTCCAGGTCGTCAGGAGCTTGGGAGCACGAACACCACCGTTGGGTCCGCCTCGGACAGTACCGGAATCTCCGCCGCGAGCGACCCGGGCGATGGGTCGAAGCAGAGCAGCACGAGCTCCGGCGATGCGGGAACGGGTGAGGGCAGCGTAAACACCGTCGGGCCGCCCGGCGCGAGCTCGGCGAGCGGCCCCGTCCGCCACGCGTCATCGCTGCCGGACGTGCGCCCGGCTACCGCGCATGCGGCATCCGGACCGAAGCCCTCCACCAGCACCTGGATCGTCGGTACCGGGGTCGGCGATTCGGTGGGAATCGGAACGTCAGTCGGCGCCGAGGTTGCGACGGGCGAGGCGGTGGACTCGCCTCCGGTCGAGAGGGGCGTCGGGGTCGGTGCCCCGCTCGGCGTGGGTGTTGTCGTGGCGGACACCACGCTGGCGCTCTGGCCGCCGGGCGCGGTCGCGTCCGACGAGTTGGTGGCGCAAAAAGCGGTGCCGCCGGTCTCCGCGCACGAGCCCGTCTGGCGGACGTGATCGATCGTGGCGCCCTCCAACTCGATCAATCCGGTCGAGCCGCTGCCGCCGCCACACGCGGCGGCGAGCACGAGCACGCCGAGCCAAGCCGTCAACCGACGTCGTATTCTCATGATCGCCTCCCGTCACCCGATCGTCGCGGTGGTCAGAACGTTCATGAACTCCGTGTCGCGCGATGGCGTCGCCGCGAAGCGCTCGGTGAGCGCGCGCAACGCCTGGTCGAGCGCGGCCTGGAAGTCCTTCAGGCGCCCGCGCTCGACGTTGAGGTAGTGGTTGCGGAGGTACGTTCCCGTCGCGACCTCGGGAAGCGCAACGCGATCGACGAGCCCCTTCGCAAATAGCCCCGCGAACTGGCGCGCGACCGCGCGGCGCTCCTCCGCCCCTTCCGCCTGCAGATGCCGTCCCTTGCGCCGCGCGCGCGCCCCCCGCACCTCGACGAGCCCGTGCCGCTTGAGGGTCTCCTCGACCCGGCGGTCGAGCGCCGCCTCCTCCGCCGCCGAGCGCCGCCGCCGTTTCCCGTCGCGCCGGAACTCGCGACGCCAGGCGTCGACGCCGATCCAGCCGCCGTCGTCCGGCAACGCCGCCATCGCCCGGCTGACCCGGACCGCGAGCGTCCCATCCTCCACACCCACCGGCGGCGCCGCCTGGAACGCGCGGTCAACCTCGCGCGTAACGGCGTGGACGATCCGGTCGCGCCACAGGACGGCGAGCAGCGCCTGCGGATCCTCGCGGCGGAAGGCCGCGAGATGGCGGACCAGGTCCTCGCTGGGAAACCGCTCGCCCTTCTCGATGTAGCTCAACATCACCGGCTCGATCCGGCCGTCGAGGGCCTCCAACGCGAAGCGGCGCAGCGACCAACGCCGCCCCTGCAGCACGCGGGTCTCGTAGAAGATCTCGCCGATGCCGCGCGGGGTAGTTGCTGATGCGTTCTTGACGTTCACAACTATTGTGAACTATACACGTCATGGATGTGAACGACAAGACCACGCGAGGAGGCAGCCATGACGACACGATGCTCGCTCATGCTGGCGCTCGCGGGCCTCTTGGTGGCGGGGTGTGGCGACGGTGGCGGTGGAGGCTCGACAGCGCGCATCCCGTCGGCGGCGGAGCTGGCGGGCACTTACGATCTGACGACGAAACTCCAAGGCGAAGAGATCGCCGTGGGGGTCGGGATTGCCGGAGAGGTGGTCGACGGCTCAGGAGTCCTCTTCGTCGAGCTCACCGCCCCCGCAGCGAGTCTACAAGGCCCCTTCAAACCGGACGGTACGGCGCAACTCGAAGGGACGAACCTGGGGAGCGACGCGCGCGAGTTCTTGGCTGCCACGGTACGAGCAGAGGAACGCGACGGCGCGTACCGGATTACCGGCAAATTCACCGGACCGTTCGAGGCGAATACCGCGTTCCGGATGGAGAGAGCCGTCGGTGCCGATCTCAGCGGTAGCAGTGGCCACTATCGCGTTACGCTCGCGAGCAGTCCGAGCGATTGCCGATGCGAAACAAGCATTCTCTTCGATCTGACGGTTCCGCCGAGCGGCGAGGGATTTGCGACAGCCACCACCGAGTCAGACGGGCACGGTAACGTCGTCGGTCTGGTGTCCCGCGCCGGTGTCGACGTATCGCCAAGCGGCCGATTCACCCTGTCCGCGCACTACGCTCTTGCCGAAACACAAATGTGTCTGGGTGCGTCCGGAGCGGGCCAATGTACCCTTACCTTGGCCGGTATCTTGCCACGGGATGCGACGACGTCCGCGCCCCTGACGTTCCTACTGCAGGACGAGCTCACGACGAACGTCGGGTTCGGTGCCGGCGGGGCGACGATCGTGCGGCTATCCGATTGAGGCGGCCATGACGACACGACGCTCGCTCATGCTCGCGCTCGCGGGCCTCTTGGTGGCGGGGTGTGGTGACGGCGGTGGCGGAGGCTCGGCGGCGCGCATCCCGTCGGCAGCGGAGCTGGCCGGCACGTACGATCTGACGACGACGCCAGACGGGGACACGCCGTCCATCGGCGGCGTCGGCCTGGTCAGCGACGATCTGCACATCGAGCTCAGCGCACCCTACGTGAGCCTACATGGACTCCTCGGCCAGGAAGGCACGGTGGCTCTCGAGGGGATGACGCTCGGATCCGACGCCATCACGCCGCTGACAGGCCACGCCAGCGTCGAGCAGCGTGACGACGTCTATCGTGTCAGCGGCACGATCGACGCCATGGGTCCCTTCGGGGCCACCACGTTCGTCATGGAGCGCGGCGTCGGGGCAGACCAACGGTCGAAGAGCGGCCGCTATCGGGCCACACTGCCGCACGGTGTCGGATGCCTCGATTGCGAGGGCCACATCGACTTCGACATCGTCGTCGGCTTCGACGGCACCGGTACAGCGGCTGGCGCACCCGAGTTCGACCAGGGAAGGATTGCGGTCGGCCGGACGGGTACCGCATCCGTACTGGTGGCGCCGCACGGCGGCTTCATGCTCGCGGCCCCTTACGGCGAGGCGTTGAATCTCCGATGCGGTGTCTCCGTCTCCGAGTTCGGCGGCTGTCGGATCACGCTGCAGGGCAACCTTCCCGACCGCGGCGTCGCGTCCACCACCGCCAGCCTGCTCGTCCAGGATTTCATGACGTTTGTCGTCGCCGACGGCACGGCGACGATCACACGCCTCGACGAGTGAACGCCGGCTCTACAGCCCGAGGATCTTGGCCATGTAATGGATCATCACCTCGTCGGCGCCACCGCCGATCGAGATCAGGCGGGTGTCGACGAAGGCGCGGCCGGCCTTACTCTCCTTCATATAACCGAAGCCGCCGTGGAGCTGGATGCACTCGTCGGCGACGTAGCGCGCCATGCGGCCGCAGAAGAGCTTCGCCATCGAGATCTCCATCGTCGCGTCCTCGTTCTTGAGGCGCTTGCGGATGCAGTGATGGGTCAGCTCGCGCGCGGCGGTGATCTCGGTCAGCATCTCGACCAGCTTGAATTGCGTCACCTGCATCTTGCTGAGGGGCTTCTTGAAGACGACGCGGTTCTCGCAGTAGCGGCGGGTCTCCTCCCAGAGCGCCCGCGAGCCGGCGCTGGTGCTGACGCAGGCGATCAGCCGCTCGTCCTGGAACTGCATCATCTGCTGCTGGAAGCCACGGCCGATGTCGCCGATCGTGTTGGTGACCGGCACGCGCACGTCCTCGAAGAAGAGGAGCCCGGTGTCGGAGCCCCAGTTCCCGATCTTGTCGAGGAGCTGGTACGTGAAGCCGGGCGAGTCGGTCGGGACGACGATCTGCGAGAAGCCGCCGTAGCCGGCCTCCGGATCGGTCACCGCAAGCAGGCAGAGCCAGTCGGCGGTTGCGGCGTTGGTGATGTAGATCTTGCTGCCGTTGATCACCCAGTGGTCACCGTCGCGGACCGCGCGCGTCTTGATCGACGCGACGTCGGAACCGGCGTCCGGCTCGGTGACGGCGATCGCGGCGACCATCTCGCCCGTCACGGCGGGTACGAGATACCGCCGGCGGAGGTCGTCGGTGCCGAACTGGTGCAGCGAGGGCGTCGCCATGTCGGTCTGCACGGTGATGCCCATCGCGACGCCGGCGTTGTCGCAACGCGCGATCTCCTCGAACATGACCGCCGTGTACGACCAGTCGAGCCCGGCGCCGCCCCACTTCGGGTCGTAGCGCAGCCCGAGCATCCCGAGGTCGCCCATCTTGCGGAAGAGCGACTTGTCGATTCGCCCCATCTGATCGAACTCGCGCGCGCGCGGCGCCAGCTCGTCCTGCACGAACTTGCGAACGGTCTGGCGGAACAGCTCGTGCTCGGGGGTGTCGTAGATCTCGTCGGCCATGGGGAACGCTCCCGGTTGGAGGATGCCTGCCCCGCGGTCATACAGGGGTCACGGATCGATCACCAGCGCCGCATGTCGCTTAGATGCCCGCGCCGCCGTCGAACAACTCGTCGCGGACGCGGAGATAGCATGCGCTGCACGCGCGCGACGGCGTATTGACACGCCGTACCCGGTACGTCATAAGCGACGCACGATGTTTTCGCTCGCGACCCGCTGTTGCTGTATCGATTGCACCGGGGCTTCCCTCGCCCAAGGTTGCGTCGCGGTCGCTTGTAGCTGAAGGCGAAGATCCAGCACGCACCAAAGGCCCGGGAGGCGACAGCTTCCCGGGCCTTTGTCGTTTTGAGGATGCGATATGAGACACGATAGCAAACAACCGAATCCGATGGCGCCCCCGGGCGCCACGCTCGTGACGCCGCCCGGCGGCGCGAGCGACGTTATCTCGCTCCCCGCCTGCGAGCCCCGCCCCGTCTGTTGTTGTTGTTGTTGCGCGGCATAGTCCGCGTCTCGTCGTTCTTCCCTACATTTCGACGTTCCACTGACATTTGGGCGCGACCGGTCAGCCGGTGCGCCGAAGGAGAATACCCATGAAGAGGACACTTCTCGCCGCTCTGACGGCATTGACGATGATGATCGGCCCACAGGCGGCGGGCGCCGAGTCCGTCTCCCTGCTCAACGTCTCGTACGACCCGACGCGCGAGCTCTACAAGGCGATCAACGCCGCGTTCGCGAAGGACTACAAGGCGAAGACCGGCACCGACGTCTCGATCAGCCAGTCGCACGGCGGCTCCGGGACGCAGGCGCGCGCCGTGATCGACGGGCTCGACGCCGACGTCGTCACGCTCGCGCTCTGGGGCGACACGAACCAGATCGCCAAGGCCGGATTGATAGCGCCCGACTGGGTGAAGCGCCTGCCCAATGACTCCCTCCCCTACACCTCGACCATCGTGTTCGTCGTCCGCAAGGGCAACCCGAAAGGCATCAAGGACTGGCCCGACGTGGTGAAGCCGGGCGTCGAGATCGTCACGCCAAACCCGAAGACGTCCGGCAACGGCAAGCTCTCGTTCCTCTCGGCGTGGGGTTACGTGAAGAACAAGGGCGGCTCGGACAGCGACGCACTCGACTTCGTCAAGCAGATCTACGCGCACACCCCCGTCCTCGATCTCGGCGCGCGCGGGTCCACGGTGACCTTCGTCGAGAAGAAGATCGGCGACGTCCATCTCGCCTGGGAGAACGAGGCGAAGCTCGAGGAGAAGGAGGCCGCCGGCGCGGTCGAAATCGTCTACCCCTCGGCGAGCATCCTGGCGCAGCCCTACGTCGCGTGGGTCGACAAGAACGTCGAGCACAAGAAGACGGCGGCAGCCGCCAAGGCGTATCTCGAGTTCCTCTACACGCCGGAGGGCCAGGAGATCATCGCCAAGAATTTCTACCGGCCGTCCGATCCGGCCGTGTTCGCGAAGTACGCATCGCAGTTTCCCGACGTCAATCGCTTCGACGTCACGGTCCTCGCGAAGAACTGGGACGACGCGCAGGGCAAGTACTTCGGCGACGGCGGCGTCTTCGACAGCTTCTACAAGCCGAAATGAGCCGGGGGCACGGGAGCGGAGCGCCATCATGACCACCGACGTCAATCGCCGCGTGTTGCCGGGGTTCTCGCTGAGCCTCGGCTACACCGTGCTCTACCTCTCGCTGATGATCCTCGTCCCGATAGGGGCGGGCTTCCTCAAGGCCTCAACGCTGTCGTGGCAGGACTTCTGGCGCGCGGTTGCCTCGGAGCGCGCCGTCGCGGCGTACCTCCTGACGCTCGGCGCCTCCTTCGCATCGGCGGCGGTCAACATCGTGCTGGGCTTGCTGGTCGCGTGGGTGCTCGTCCGCTACGAGTTCCCGTTGAAGCGCCTCTTCGACTCGCTCGTCGACTTCCCGTTCGCGCTGCCGACGGCGGTCGCGGGCCTCGTCTACTCGGCGCTGTACGTGCCGACCGGCTGGTACGGCCGCTTTCTCGTGCCGCTCGGCATCGAGGGCGCGTACTCGCGGCTCGGCATCGTCCTCGTGCTCGTCTTCATCGGCTTCCCGTTCGTCGTGCGGACGCTGCAGCCGGTGCTCGAAGGGCTCGAGCGCGACGTCGAGGAGGCGGCCGCGTGCCTCGGCGCCAACCGGCTGCAGACGTTCCGCCGCGTGATCCTGCCCGCGATCACGCCGGCAATGATCACCGGGTTCGCGCTCGCCTTCGCGCGTTCGCTCGGCGAGTACGGCTCCGTCGTCTTCATCTCGGGCAACATGCCGTTCAAGACCGAGATCGCGCCCGTGCTGATCGTGAATCGCCTGGAGGAGTTCGCGTACCCGGAGGCGACGGCAATCGCGATCGTCCTGCTCATGATGTCGTTCGTCACCCTCTTCGCCATCAATCTGCTCGAACGCTGGAGCTCACGCCGTCATGTCTGACTCGTATCTCCGCTCGCACGAGGATCCGCGCTACGTGCGCTGGACGCTCATCGGCCTGGCGATCGCCGTCATGATGGTTCTGGTCGTGATCCCGCTCGTCCTCGTGTTCGTGAACGCGTTCTCGCCGGGTCTCGCGGTCTACTGGGACAACCTCGCCAACGACCCCGACACGCTGCACTCGATCAAGCTGACCTTGATGGTCACGCCGATCGCGGTCGGCCTGAACCTCGTCTTCGGCCTCGCGGCGGCGTGGGCGATCGCGCGCTTCCGCTTCCCGGGACGCGCCTTCCTCACCGCGCTCATCGATCTGCCCTTCACGGTCTCGCCGGTCGTGGTCGGCCTCTTCCTGCTGCTGCTCTTCGGCCTACAGGGATTCTTCGGCCCGTGGCTGCACGAGCACGACATCAAGATCGTGTTCGCGTATCCGGGGCTCGTCCTCGCCACCGTCTTCGTCACCTTTCCCGTCGTCGCGCGCGAGCTCATCCCGCTCATGGAGGCGATTGGTGCCGACGAGGAGGTCGCCGCGGTGAGCCTCGGCGCGCGCGGCTGGCAGCTCTTCCGCATGATCACCCTGCCCAACGTGAAGTGGGGGCTGCTCTACGGCGTCATCCTTTGCAACGCGCGCGCGATGGGCGAGTTCGGCGCGGTGTTCGTGGTGTCGGGGCACATCGCGGGCCGCACCGACACGATGCCGCTCCGCGTGGAGAAGCTCTTCCAGGAATACAACATGCCCGGCGCCTTCGCGCTGTCCTCGGTGCTGGCCATGCTCGCGCTCGTCACCCTGCTGGTGAAGACGACCCTCGAATGGCGGACGCGCGTGAACGTCGGAGGGCACCCATGAGCATCACCGTCAGCCATCTCACGAAGCGCTTCGGCGACTTCCTCGCGCTCGACGACTTGAGCGTCGAGGTGCCCGGCAACGCGCTGCTCGCGCTCCTCGGCCCGTCGGGGTCGGGGAAGACGACGCTCCTGCGCATCATCGCCGGGCTCGAGGTCGCCGACAGCGGCACCGTGCACTACCACGACGAGGACGTGACCGCGTCGCCCGTCCGCGACCGCAACGTCGGCTTCGTCTTCCAGCACTACGCGCTCTTCCGCCACATGACGGTGTTCGAGAACATCGCGTTCGGCCTGCGCGTCCGCCACTGGCCGCGCGCCCAGGTGAAGGAGCGGGTCAACGAGCTGCTGCACCTCATCCAGCTCGACGGCCTCGGCGGCTCGCTGCCGTCGCAGCTCTCGGGCGGCCAGCGCCAGCGCGTCGCGCTGGCGCGCGCGCTCGCCGTGCAGCCGAAGGTGCTGCTGCTCGACGAGCCGTTCGGCGCGCTCGACGCCAAGGTCCGCCAGGAGCTGCGGCAGTGGCTGCGCCGCCTGCACGAGCAGATCCACGTGACCAGCGTCTTCGTCACCCACGACCAGGAGGAGGCCTTCGAGGTCGCCGACCGGGTCGTGATCATGAACAAGGGCCGCATCGAGCAGGCGGGAGCGCCGCAGGAGATCTTCGAGCATCCCGCGAACCCGTTCGTGATGGACTTCCTCGGCAACGTGAACGTCTTCCACGGCCGGGTCCAGGCGGGGAAAGCGGACCTCGGCAGCCTGGCAATCGACTACCCCGAGTACAGCGACCAGGAGTCGCGCGCCGCGACCGCGTTCGTGCGCTCGCACGAGCTCGACATCCAGCGCGAGCGCAACGGGCGGCCGGCCCTCAAGGCCAACGTGGTCAGCATCAATCCCGCCCGGCCGGTGGTGAAGGTCCGGCTGCACGCCGAGGAGTTCGGCGTGTGGCTGAACGTCGACCTCGGCTGGGAACGCTTCAACGACCTGCAGCTGCACGCGGGCGATACGGTGTACGTCGCGCCGCGCCGCATGCGGGTCTTCGTCCAGGACTATCAAATCTGAAAGGAGTCTTCGATGAGCGATCGACCCGAGACCTTCCATCTGACCCACGACGACCGTGAGGAGGACGCGCTGGCGCGCATCGAGGCGGCGCTGCGCGGTCTGCGCTTCGGCACCGTCACGGCCGTCGTGCAGAACGGCGTCGTCGTCCAGGTCGAGCGCACCGAGAAGGTGCGCTTGCAGCGGCAGGAGCGCCATTGACCTGAGCGACATCGAGCCGACCCGTCACACGGGAGGCGTCTGACGTCAGCATCGCGTAGCTGACCGGAAAGACCGGAGGCATGCGGGAGCTCGCTGGAGGGAGCACCCATGATCACCGAGTCTTTTCTCGATACGCGTTCCACCGTCCGCGACCGCCGCGGCCAACGGCTCGCGGCCGATCTCGCGGAAGACCCCGCGGACCTGCTCGACCTCGCCGCGGCGCTCCGCACCGAGGTCCGCAGCGTCGTCGCCGCGATGCTCCGCACCCCCGAGCGCGACACCGCGGAAGCCATTCGAGGCCTCGCGACGTCGAAGCGGCCGCAGGCGAGGCTTCCCTCGGGCGGGCGCGCCCCCTTCGTCTGGGTGACGATCGTACCGCCGGGCGTGCGCGCGCCCCGCACCGTGCGTGCCGGCTGGCTGTCGTCGAGCGCCGTCGAGGCGATCGCCGCGGAGGCACGGGCCGTTGGAGACGGGACCGAGATCCGCATCATCGTACCACTCGACGGCGGGGACGACACGGCGGCTCGTGTGCACGCGCTCTGCCTCGGCTTCCCTCTCGACTTGAAAGTGACGATCGACGTCCAGCGCGACGGGACGTCGCGCCACGCCGTGGAGACCCGCCGCGAACAGCGCGCCGTCGCCGGCACCTGGATCGTCCTCGATCCGGCCGGGGCCACGCCATGAGCTTGCAACGCGCGTCGACCCGACGACGGGAGACCACGTCACCCCTGCCCCCAACCTACCGGACGACCGGACGAGGGTTCGCATACGGAGGATCATTCGATGAATCACGAGAGCAGACCAAGAAGGAAAGGGGTGATCGCCGGTCGCAGACCGACGTTGGTCCTGGCGACGGCGTTCATGCTCCTCACCGTGGCAACGGTGGGCTGGACGAAGGATCTCGGCGACATCCTGGTACAGAAGGGCCTGATCACGCCCGAGGAGCTCCGCCAGGCGCGCGAGGAGGACAAGCAGAAGTCGGCGGCCGAGGAATCGCGGCGCGACGCGATCGTCGCCAAGCTGCCCGCTTGGCTCTCGACCATCACGCCCTTCGGTGACCTGCGCATCCGCGACGAGGGCTTCTACGCGAAGGATCTGATCGGCCGGAACCGCTTCCGCTTCCGTGCCCGCGTCGGCCTGAACGTCAACCCCAACGAGGAGATCGGCGCGACCTTCCGTCTGGCGAGCGGCGATCCGAACGACCCCATCTCGGCGAACCAGAGCTTCCAGAACGTATTCACCAAGAAGTCGGTGAGCTTCGACCAGGCGTTTCTGACCTTGAAGCCCGGCAAGACCTTCAATCTGCAGCCCGGCATCATCACCGTGCTCGCCGGCAAGTTTGGCGTCCCCAACTATCGCGTCTCCGAGATGGTGTGGGACGACGATCTCACACCCGAGGGCTTCAGCGAGTCGGTCGCGATCGTCGATCAGAAGGACAGCCTGCTGCGCGGCCTCAAGGTGAACGGCTATCAGTGGATCATCGACGAGGTCGCGAACGGCGGCGATCCGAGCATGATCGGCGGCCAGATCGTCAGCGACTGGGCCTTCACCGACGACGCCAAGATGGTCTTCGCCTTCGGCGACTACAGCTTCCAGAACGTCAACCAGGTCGCGCGCAAGTTCCTCGAGCCGTCGAGCAGCAGCTTCAACAGCAACCTCGCGACCAGCAACCGCTTCTCGAAGTTCTCGAACGGCAAGATCAGCGGCTTCCGGTCGGGCTTCAATCTGGTCAACCCCAACACCGAGCTGAATTTTACCAATCTGCCGCTCGTCGGCGGCGCCGGCGTCTTCGGCGACCTGGTCTACAACACGGAGGCTGACGGCAAGGCGCTCGGTATCGCGACCGGCTTCGGCTTCGGCCACGGCTCGCGCGACTGGTACCACAACACCCTGAAGAACCAGCACGACTGGGCCTTCACATACACCTTCGAGCATGTCGGACAGGACGCCGTGTTCTCGCCGTTCAGCATGAGCGACCTCGACTACGTCCAGCAGACGGCGACACAGAAGGGCTCCAGCAACATGGAGGCGCACATCCTCCGCCTCGACTACATGCTCCTGCCGAGCCTCCAGCTCACCGCGAAGGCGCTCATCGTCAACGTGCTGGATCGTGGCTCGGCGAACGCCAAGCTGACGAGCGGCAACGATACACTACTGCGCACGCAGCTCGACGCGACGTTGAAATTCTGACCACCCGGCGCCGCCCGCTACCGACCGGTCGCCGTGATCCACGCCTGAAGCATGACACGGCCATGGCACGTCGTCCCGGGCGCCTCACCCCGTCGCGGCGTTCCGCGACGGCGTCGCGAGCGCGGCGGCCGCGCGATACGGACGCACGACGAGGAGCGACGTCGGGCAGTCGCGGATGATCATCTCGGAGTGGAAGCCGAAAGGCCGGGGCGACAGGCCCCACTCGGCACCCGCGCCGATCAGCACGAGATCGTAGCCGCGGGCCGCCTCCTCGACGGCGGCCCGCCAGGCGGTCGCGTGCTCGACGACCTTGAGCTCGGCGTTGTGGTCGACGCCGAGGAACGCCTCGCGCACACGCGCCTCGACCTCCCGGCCCTCGCTCCCCTGCTCCGGATCGACGATGTGGAGCACGGTGACGTGCACGCCCGAGAACGTCGCGAGGCGGTGCGCCAGCCGCAGCGCGCCCGTGTCGTGCGCGATGCCGAGATACGGGAGCAGGACGGTCTCGATACGGTCGAGGCCGCGGTCGATGAGCACGCCGACGTCGGTCTCGGCGCGGCGCATGACGTCGTGGACCGTGCCGCTCAGCACGGTGTTGCCGACGATCGGCTTGTGCCAGCCGAGCAACACGAGGTCGGCGCGCTTGACCGACGCCACGTTGCAGATGTCGTGGGCCGGCTGCGACGAGACGAACGCGAGCGGCCGCACCTCCAGCTTGAGGCGCTGCGCGCGGGTGAGGAGCGGGATGAGGGCGCCCGCGTCCTCGACGTCCTCCTTCTGGCGCAGGACGAACGACGCGCGGTCGGTCGGCCGGATGAGGCGCAGCGCGTAGAGCCGGTCGCCGGCGGCGGGCTCGTGGGCGAGCGCGCCCGCGAGCGTGACCATCGCCGGACCGGTGCGATCGTAGGCGACGCACATCAGCACGGCGAACCCGCCCGTCGTGGCGACGGCGACCGCCTCGTCCTCGTCGCGCTCGATCTGGCTCATCGGGTAGACCCACTCGAGGAGCGGCGTCGTCATGAAGGTCGTGAGCAGCGCCATCAGCACCATCATGGTGAAGAGGGTCGGCGAGATGACGCCGAGATCGAGGCCGATGTTGAGCACGATGAGCTCGATCAGCCCGCGCGTGTTCATCAGGATGCCGAGCGCGGTCGCCTCCCGCCAGCGCAGCCCGGTGGCGCGCGCGGCGAGCGCGCTGCCGCCGAACTTGCCGAGGCAAGCGGCGACGATGATGAGCGCGCACATGAGCCACGACTCGGGGTTCGCGAGGAGGCCGATCTCGGTGCGCAGGCCGCTGTAGGCGAAGAAGAGCGGCAGCAGCAGGACCACGACGAGATCCTCGAGCTTGTCGGCGAGGATCTGCGGGAAGCGGTTCTCCTTCGGCACGATCGCGCCGAAGATGAAGGCGCCGAAGAGCGCGTGGATGCCGATCATCTCGGTCACCCAGCTCGACAGCAGGACGAGCACGAGGGTGACGGCCACGATGTTCTGGCTCAGCCCCTCGCGGTCGGTGCTGCGGCCCGCCAGGCGGCGCACGAACGGCCGCACGACGATCAGCATCACGGCGATGTAGCCAACCGCCAGGACCGTGGTGACGAGGCCCGCCGCCGCGCTCGACGCGCGGACGATCGAGACCACGCACGCGAGGATGCACCAGGCCGTGACGTCGTCGACGGCGGCGCAGGTGATCGTGACTGCCCCGATCCTGGTCTTCAGCAGCCGGCGCTCGACCAGGATGCGTGCCAGCACCGGAAACGCCGTGATGCTCATCGCCGCGCCCATGAAGAGCGTGAACGAGCTGAACGGGACCGACGGCGGCGAGAGCCTTGGATAGAGATAGAGCGCGATCAGCGCGCCGAGGCCGAACGGCACGATGATGCTCGTATGGCTGATCACTACCGAGGTGTGCCCGCGGCCGCGCAGCAGGGCGGTATCGAACTCGAGCCCGACGAGGAACATGAAGAGGATGAGGCCGATCTGGCTCAGCATCTGCAGAATCGGCATCGACTCGTGCGGGAAGAGCGCGGCCGAGACGCCGGGCGCGAGCCAGCCGAGGAGCGACGGGCCGAGCATGATGCCGGCAGCAATCTCCGCGACGACCATCGGCTGGCGGATGCGCCGCGCCGCGACGCCGACGGCGCGTGACAGCGCGACGACGACGATCGCCTGCGCGATGAGCAGCGGCAGCGGACCGTGCAGCAGCGTCACGCGCCCAACGCTACGGGACGCGACACGCGCCGGCAAGCATGCCGCGCAACTGCGCGCCCCCGCTACGCGCCGTTCGTCTGCAACGCGCGCAAGCGACGCACGAGCTGCGCCTGGCGGATCATGTCGACCGGGCTGCCGCCGGTAGCGAGCGGCCCGATGTTCCACATGACGACGTGACGCAAGCCCGCCGCGATCAGCGGCTTGATCTCCTCGACGATCTCGTCGACGGTGCCGGCGGTGACGCCCTCCTGGACGAGCTCCGGCGTCACCACGCGCTCCGCCTCGGCGTACGCCGCGGGCGGCACCGCGTTGGGGATGATGTCGGCGAAGCCCTCGAAGCCCTCGCCCAGCGGATGCACGAGGCCGTGCTTCTTCCAGACCGCGCCCGGCATGAGGAGGCCGAGCGCGGCGACCGGCTTCACCTTGCATAGTTGATCGAGCATCTTCTTCCGCCCCGGCCCGATCGCGACCTGGACCTGCAGCGCCGGCTCGAACTGGTCGACCGGCCGGCCCGCCTCGGCCGCCGCGGCGCGGATCATGCCGAGCTTCTGCCGGTACTCGTCGGGCGTCATCTTCTGCGTCGGATACCAGCCGTCGGCGAAGCGACCGGTGAGGCCGAGCATGCGGGGCGCGTGCGCCGCCACCCAGATCTTGGGCGCCCGTCCTTTGTAGAGCGGGGTGGCGAAGAGCGCGTCGCGCAGCCGCCAGGTGGAACCGTCGAAGCTCACCGGCTCGCCACGGCTCTCCCAGAGCTTGCGAATGATGGTGAGCGCCTCCTCGAGCCGGCCGACGCGCTTGGTGAAGGGCAGGCCATAGGGCTCGGTGTTCTCGCGCTCGCCGTTGCCGATGCCGAGAATGGCGCGGCCGCCAGTCAGGTGATCGATGGTGACGAACGCCTGGGCCAGGGTCGCCGGGTGGCGGCGAAAGGCCTCGGTCACGCCCGTGCCGATGCGGACCCGGCGATAGCGCACCGCCATCATCCCCATCATCACGAACGGATCGAAGTAGGCGTCGGTCGAGGGCACCATCTTCGCCGCCGGCGTATACTCGGGCTTCCAGAGCGCCCGAGGCACGAAGCCGAGGTAGTGGTCCGGCAGCAAGAGGCTGTCGACGCCGGAGAGCTTCGCCAGGCGCATGCCGAGACGCTCGACCCAGAGCGGCGCGACGCATCCCGTTTCGATCCCGACCTGCAAGCGGGCCATAGGCCCTCCTTCCGGACGGCTCTATAGAAGAAACGGCCGCAGGAGTCAGCAGGCACGCAATGCCGCGCGGCGCGCGTTGGGTGCCCGCGGCGAGTGTGGTAGCGGACGCCGATGGGCGACTTTGCGACCCGCAGCTTCTGGCTCGAGACCGCCTACACCCCCGGCCCGCCGCTCGAGGGCGATCGCTCGGTCGATGTGGCGATCGTCGGCGGCGGCTTCACCGGCTTCTGGACCGCGTACTTCCTGAAGCGCAACGCTCCGGCGATGCGGATCGCGCTGATCGAGCGCGAGGTAGTCGGCTACGGCGCGAGCGGACGCAACGGCGGCTTCGCGATGACGCTACTGAACCGCGGCCTGAACGACATGGTGCAGGCCTTCGGCGAGAGCGCAGCGGGCGACGCGCATCGCGCCGCGGCTGCCTCGGTCGACGGCATCGGCGCGTTCACCCGCGAGCACCGCGTCGAGTGCCACTACGAGAAGACGGGCCTCGTCGCTCTCGCCTCCGACCCGAGCCAGATTCCGCGCATCGAGGCCGGGTACCGGCAGGCCGAGCGCCTCGGCCTCGCGGGCTTCCGCTTCCTCGACCGCGCGACGCTGCAAGCGAGCGTCCATTCGCCCACCTACGAGTGCGGCGTGCGCGAGGAGACCTGCGCGATCCTCGACCCGGCGCGGCTCGTGCGCGGCCTGCGGCGCGTCGTGAGCGAGCTCGGCGTCGAAGTCTTCGAAGCGACGCCCGTCGACGAGATCCGGACCGAGAGCGGCCGGGTCAGCATCCGCACGCCGCACGGCATCGTGCGCGCCGACCAAGCGGTGCTCGCGACCAACGCGTACTCGGTGCAGTTCCCCCAGATCCACCGCTACGTCATCCCGATCTACTCCTACATCGTGCTGACGGAGCCGCTCGCGCCCGCCCTGTGGGACGCGGTCGGATGGAAGGGCCGCGAGGGGCTCGAGGATCGGCGCACGTACCTGCACTACTACCGCCCGACGAACGACGGCCGCATCCTGTTCGGCGGCGAGGACGCCCCGTACTTCTACGGCTCGAACGTCGGCCCGTCGCACGACCGGAACCCGGAGGTGTTCGCGCGCTTGCAGGACGACCTGCGTCGCACGTTCCCGCCGCTCGCCGACGTGCGCTTCACGCACGCCTGGGGCGGGCCCGTCGGGTTGACGGTGCGGTTCGTGCCGACGTTCGGCACGCTGGAGGGCGGCCGCGTGCACTACGGCTTCGGCTACTGCGGCCACGGCGTCGGCCCGACGCATCTCGGCGGACAGATCCTCGCCGATCTGGTCGCGGGACGGCGCACCGAGCGCACCGATCTATGCTTCGTGCGCACGACCGCGTTGCCCTTCCCGCCCGAGCCGCTGCGCTGGCTCGGCGTGACCGCGGCCCGCCGCGCGCTCTTGCGACAGGACCGCGAACGGCGCACCAAGGACGATCCCTGGATCGTGCGCACGATGATGCGCTTCGGCGGTTGAGCGCGCGCCGCTCGCGCGACCCGCCCACGATCCGCTAAGCTGCACCGGAGCCCATGGAGACGTTTCTCCCCTACCTCGAGCACTCGACGTACGCCGCCGCGTTCGTGCTGCTGCTGGCGGCCGGGGTCGGCGTGCCGATCCCGGAGGACATCCCCATCCTGCTCTCGGGCTACCTGAGCCGCCGCGGCGTGATGCACTTCTCGATCGCCCTGCCGATCTGCTTCTCCGGCGTGCTGATCGGCGACGCCTGCCTCTTCATGCTCGGGCGGCGCGGCGGGCGCTCGCTTCGCCGGCGCGGCCTCGCCGACTCGGTCACCGCCGAGCGGATCGACCGCGCGAGCGCGCTCATCAACCGCTACGGCGTCGGCGCGATCGTGATCGCCCGTCACATCGCCGGGCTGCGCGTCGCCGCCTTCGCCGCGGCCGGCGCGGCCGGCATGAGCTTCCGCCAGTTCATCTTCTGGGACGCGCTCTCGGCCTGCGCCAGCGTCCCTCTGATGATGGTCCTCGGCTACCTCTTCGCCGATCGCCTCGAGACGCTCATGCACCACATCCACCACGCCGAGCACTGGGCCTTCGCGATCGCGCTCCTGATCGTCATCGTCGCGATCGTGCACTGGCAGTGGAGTGACCATCTCCCCTCGTGGTGGCCCGGCTCGACCGACCGGAACGCCGCCCGCGAGTAGCGACTAGCCCACGGCTACGGAGCGCCCGTGCCGCGACGCGAGCGCCGCGACGATCCCCGCGAGCTCACGCGGCCACCGCGCCAGCTCGACACCGCCGCGTGCGATCCAGCGGGGCGCCACCCCCCAGTGCGTCGCGAGGTCGCGCACGTCGGGGACCGGCACCATCGGCTCGTGGCGCAGCCCGACGAGCAGGCAGCGCTCGCGCGCGCGCGGCGGCGGCAGGCGATTCGGTGCGACCGGATCGAAAAGCCGCGCGAGCGCGCGGCGCGAGCGCAGCCCGGCGCGGGCGAGCACGCCCGCGTGCACCGCGCGCGCGAGCGGACGCGGCGGCATCCAGAGCCGCCCCGGATGCGCGCCGGTGACGACCGGCACGTAGGCGTCGAAGCGCGACGTGGTGGCCGCGAGAACGGCCGCGACCGTCCCCCCGAGCCCGACACCCGTGACGATGATCGTGCCGTAGCCGTGGCTGCGCGCCCACGACTCGAGCGCGACGTTGTCGTGCACCAACTGCACGAGCGCGGCGAGTGCCGCGCCGACCGTGTGTGCCCAGCCGAGGCGCCGATCGTCGGGCGTCCGGCGCCGGCCGCCGCCCGGCGGCACCGGCACCGCGACGTCGAGGCCCACCGCTGCGAACGCCGCCACGAGCATGCGCACGAGAAGCCAGCGCGCCAGCGTTCCGCCGACGACGTTCACCACGACGAGGACGCGCCGATCCGGACGTGCGCGGTGGAGGCGCACGCACGCGTCGTTACGCGCGCGCCACGGGCTCGCGAACGGTGAACGGAACGCGTACTCGTCGCCGGCTTCGCGCTGCATGCCGAGGCGAAGCGGCGGCGGCGGACCGAAGCGGTAGAGCGTACGGAGACGCGCGGCGTCGTGCAGCACGCGACAGAGGCCGCGGTCGATTCCCGCGGCGAAGTAGCCGCCGCGCGCGCGCGCGGCGTACGGGAGGAGACGCGCGCCGGCGCGCGCGAGCGTCGAGGCGCGCAGCGCTCTCGACGGCGCTCCGACCGTGATCGTACGCGCCGCTGGCAGGCCGTGGTCCATGGCCGCCACGGAGCAAGTCGCGCACCCGCGCAGGAGTCCGCTAAGTCATCGAGCCTGCGGATTGGCGGTTTCGCCACCTGAACACGTGATGTCCCAAACGGGAATCAGGGAGTCCGGAAGGTACATGCACGGAAACCGCGCACATTTCTTCTTGACTGTACCATCGTACACGGTACCTTTTGGGGGACGGGAGCGCGGTCGACGGTTCGGCCGCCATGGCGGCCGAGAAGCCCATCCCCTCGAGGAGGATTCCAATGCAGGTCAGAGTGCCGATTCGATCAGTGATCGCCCTTGCCGGGCTCGCGCTGTTGGTCGCCGTACCCAGCGCCCGCGCCACCGACTCCTGCCGTGACGAGTCGAAGCAGGACTTCAAGGATTGCAAAGCAGACGCGAAGGAGACCTTCCAGGCCGCGAAGGACGCGTGCCTGAACCGCGACCACGAATGCGTCGAGGTCTGTCGTGCCAATCGCTACGACTGTCGCCAGGCAACCGGGTTCGACGCCAACATCAAGCAGTGCAACGACACGCTCGACGCGGCGAAGGACACGTGCCGTCAGAACAACCCGGCCGGGTCGCCGGAGCGTGACATGTGCATCGACCAGGCGCAGGTCGTCGGCTTCCAATGCCGCGACAGCGCCCGCGAGGCCGCCAAGGCGCCGCTGAAGCAGTGCCGCAAGGACTTCCAGAACTGCGCCACGGCTTGCCCACCCGCCAGCCCGCAGGCACCTGCCGATCCGAAGCAGTGCAAGGCCGACGCGAAGGCCCAGTACAAGTCCGATCAGGCGGACTGCGTCGAGGCGTTCCAGGTGGACAAGGACGCCTGCAGACATCGTGACCACACCTGCGTCGAGCAGTGCCGGGCCGACCGCCAGGTCTGCTTCCACAACCCGAACCCGCCACCGCCGGGCGCCGAGGACCAGCTCAACGCGGACATCGCGGCGTGCGACGCCACGCGTGACCAGGCGAAGGCGAACTGTCACCAGCTGTACGACCCTCCGCACCAGCCGGCCAGTGACCTCGACACATGCATCGACAACGCCCAGGTGGCGGCGTTCGAGTGTCGCGACCAGGCGCGTGAGAACGACCATCCGGGCATCAAGGCCTGCCGGCAAACGTTCCAGACGTGCGCGCAGGCGTGTCCGATGACCTGATCGCGTCACGAATATCCGGTTGCGAGACGGGGCTCCCAGGTGTACTGGGAGCCCCGTTTTCTTTTGTGCGAGGAGATCCGAGATGGAGGTCGACGTCATTCGCGCGCAGCACGCCGGACTGCGCCACGCGCTCGCGGCGCTGCTCTCGCTGACCGACGCGCCGGCCGCGCGCGTGGCCCGCGCCGCGGCCGCGATGGAGCGCGCCTTCGCCGCCGGCGTACCGGTGTGGGCGGAGCTCGAGGTCGCGACCATCCGCCGGCTCGCGCCCGCCGCGACGGCGCTCGACACGGCGCAGCTCGCCGCGCTCGCGACGGCGTTTCTCGACCTCTACACGGTCGGCTGCCGCGAGTACTGGACCGCCTGACGCGGGCGACGCCGCGAGCGCGCGTCGCGTATAGCGGACGCTGACGCGACCCGCCGATCACCCGCTCCATCGTTCGCGCCGCGCGTCCGCGCTGGCGTTCGGGGCGAACGTCGCCGCGCTGCCCCGCTCGTGCATCGACGCACGAGCTGCACGCGACGGCGCCCCGGAAAATCACGGCCTCGTCGCGCAAGCTTCTTGCACGGAAGGAGGGGTTCGAAGGAGCCCTCCTCATGAGCCTCGTGCACACGCCCCGCCTCTCCGTGATCGGTGCTCTCGGGCTGCTGCTCGCCGCCTCGCCCGCATGGGCATGGCACATCAGCGGCCAGGTATTCTGCGATACCAACGGCAACCAGCAGATCGACGGCGACACGCCGTTGAACGGCGTCTGCGTGCTCATCACATCGGTGACGACGCCGGCGAGCACGTTCCCGGCAACGACCGGCAATGGCAACGGCTCCTTCACCGTGCCGCTTCCCGATCATCCCGACGACTACAAGGTCGAGCTGACCGGCTGCGGTCTTCCGGTCGGCGCGACCGTGCTGATCCCGACGAGCGGCGCGTACGGGACGCCGCCCGTCGCGGCGCTGCACCTCGAGCAGAACGCGTTCGACGCGACCGCGAACTTCCTCGTGAGCGGCTGCACGGCACCCACCTCGACGCCGACCGCAACGACGACGGCGACCCCGACCGTCACCGCGACGGACACCGAGAGTCCGACGCCGACCGACACTCCGACGCCGACCGCGACGCCGACGGTGACCGACACGCCGCTCCCCAGCGACACGCCGACCGACACGCCCACCCCGACGGCAACCGACACGGCCACCGTGACCGCGACGCCGACCGCCGCCGCGAGCGAGGCGCCGACGCCGACCGCGACGCCGACGACCAGCTCGACCCCGACCCCCGGACCGATCTTCGGCTTCCAGTGCTACGAGGTCGACGCCTCGACCGTCGGACCGATCACCGACGTCGACGTGACCGATCGCTTCGGCTCGGCGTCGATCGACCTGACCGCCGCGAAGCGCGTGAAGCGTCTCTGCAACCCGGCGAGCATCGCCAACCCGAGCGACATCGGGCCGCAAGACTCCGACCATCTGGTCGGCTACGTCGTCACCGGCTTCCTCCCGCCCTTCACGGCGCCCGGTCCGCAGACGATCGTCAACCCGTTCGGCTCGATCACGGTCAAGGTGACGCGCCCGCTCATGCTGATGGTGCCGAGCGGCAAGAGCCTCGCGGGTCCGCCGGCGGCGCCGAACCCGCCCGACATCGACCACTTCCAGTGCTACGCGATCAAGGGAGGCAAGGCGCGCGTCTCCCACGTCAGCCTGGTCGATCAGTTCGGCACGATGACGCTCGACGTGAAGCGCCCGCTCCGGCTCTGCACCGCGGTCGACAAGCGCGGCGAAGGGATCCTCGATCCGGACGCGAACCTGCTCTGCTACACCGTCAAGCCGGCGCGCGGCTCGCACGTGTTCCGCGGCATCGACGGCCCGGTCTACGTCGCGAACCAGTTCGGCCCGGACACGCTCGAGGTGAACCACCTGCGCGAGCTCTGCGTGCCCTCGCAGATCGTCACGCCAGACTGACGAACGACGGCGCTCGCGGCTCAGGCCGCGAGCGCCGGCTCCTCACGGCTTCTCGTCCTTCTTCTCTTGCTGGTGGCCGTGCGGCTTGGGCGCCTGCCGCTCGGCCTGTGGCGCTTGCGGCGCCCGCTCGTGCGCCGGCGGACGCTCGGCCTGCTGACGCGGGACGGGCGGCGGACGCTCGGCCTGCTGACGTGGAGCGGGCTGCGGACGCTCCACCTGCTGGTGCGGAGCGGGCTCCGGGCGCTCCGCGCGC
>DASXLI010000090.1:0-8345 GCA_036496285.1 Binatia bacterium | reverse complement strand
CGCATCGTCGCCAACCACGGCGCCGGCATCCGCCTCGACAGCGAGTCACAAGGAAACGAGATCGAGCGCAACCTCCTCCTCGGGCAGCGCCCGCAGGACGTCATCGATCAAGGCTCCGACAATCTCTTCGTCCTGAACGCGTTCGAGCGCGGCGACGGCGTCGATCCGCCGGCCAGCTGGCCGCTCCTCGGCATCCCTGCGTCCCCCGCCCCCGGCGTCGCCGGCTGCGGCACGATGAACGCTCCCGTCGGTCCGCGCGCAACCGTCACCCTGGCGTGCCCGCAGGACAGTGGCCTGCGCGCCGTCCGCAACAGCGTCGTCGCCTACCGTCTGCTGAACGGCTTCAACGGCACGCTCTTCCCCTCCACCTGCAACCCGGGGACCGTCAAATCGGCCAGCTCCACGGGCGGCGGCGCCGTCACCTGCACGAACCCCGACTCGCTGTGGACCGCGATGCTCGAGGTCACGTGCTGCTTGAATTGATCGCGACGAACGATCGGCAGCTAGTGCAGCTGCTGGGCGAGATACTGCGTCTCGCCGATGCTCTCGATGAGACTCAGCTGCGTCTCGAGCCAGTCGAGATGCTCCTCCTCGCTGACCAGGATCTTCTCCAGCAGCGCGCGGCTGCCGTTGTCGCCGACGTCGACGCAGAGAGCGATGCCCTTGTTGAAGCGGCCGACGGCCTCGACCTCGGTCGCGCGGTCGAGCGTGAGCTGCTCCGCGACGGTCTCGCCCACGCTCACCTTGAACAGGCGCTGCAGGTTCGGCACGCCCTGGAGGTACAGGATGCGCTCGATGAGCTGGTCGGCATGCTTCATCTCGTCGATCGACTCCTTGTGGATGCGCTCGGCGAGACGGAGATAGCCCCAGTTGCGGCACATCTTCGCGTGCAGGAAGTACTGGTTCACCGACGTGAGCTCGCCGGTGAGGACCTCGTTCAGCAGCTCGAGGACCTTCTTGTTGCCCTTCACGATCGGCTTCCTGCCGATGAGGAGACCGTGGTCAGGCGGTCGCCAGCTCGGGCGACTCGACGTGCGTCAGCTCTGCCGCGACGCAGGCCTCGGCCTGGCACTCGCGCAGACACTCGCGGATCAGGGGACGGCATGCCCCACAGCCGCCGCCCGCGCCGCAACGACGCTCGATCTGCTTCAACGTCGTCGCGCCGCCCGTGATGTGGGCACGCAAGCTGCGCTCGGAAACCCCTGCACAGACACACACGATCATGGGAAGAGACACTAGCGACTTTGAGAATCATTTTCAATAGGCCTCCAGCCTGCCCTGGTTCCCCCATTGAATCCACCACTTAGATGTTGATCGACCGCTTGGCGACGCCGAGCGCCGCCTCCTTCAGGGCCTCCGGCAGGGTCGGATGCGCGTGCACGGTGCGCGCAATGTCCTCGGAGCTGGCCCCGTACTCGATGGCCAGCGCGGCCTCCGCGATCAGATCCGATGCCCGCGGGCCGAGGATGTGGACGCCGAGGACGCGGTCGGTGCGCGCGTCGGCCAGCACCTTCACGCCGCCCTCGATCTCGCCCATGCACTTGGCGCGTGCGTTCGCGGCGAACGGGAACGTGCCGATCTGTACCGTGAGCCCGCGCCGCGCCGCGTCCTCCTCCGACATGCCGACGCTCGCGAGCTCGGGCCACGTGTAGACGACGTTCGGGATCGCGTCGTAGTTGACGTGGCCGCCCTGCCCCGCCATGTGCTCGACCGCGGCGACGCCCTCCTCCTCCGCCTTATGCGCCAGCATCGGGCCGGCGATCACGTCGCCGATGGCGTAGATCCCGGGCACGCTCGTCTGGAAGTGGGGATCGACCGTGACCCGCCCGCGCTCGTCGAGCGCGACGCCGATCTCGCGCGCACCGACGGTATCGGCGTACGCGCGCCGGCCGACGGCTACCAGCACGATGCTCGCCTCCTCGACGAACGACTCGCCCTTCGATTCGAGGGTGACGCGCACGCCCGTGTCGCTGCGCTCGACCTTGGTCGCGGAGGTCTCGAGCCGGAACGTCAGGCCCTGCTTCTTGAGCGCGGTCTGCAGCTGCTTCCCCATGCCGCGGTCCATCGTGGGCACGATGCGGTCGAGCAGCTCGACGACCGTCACCTGCGAGCCGAGCCGCGCCCACACCGAGCCGAGCTCCAGGCCGATCGCCCCGGCGCCCACCACGAGGAGGCGCTCCGGGACGCTCGTGAGCGCCAACGCCTCGGTCGAGCTGATGATGCGCTCGCCGTCGTACGGCAGGGTCGCGAGCGCGGCCGGCTTGCTGCCGGTCGCGATCAGGATGCGCTCGGTCGCCAGTGTGCGCGACGGATCGCCCTGTACGGCAATCTCGTGCGCGGAGACGAGCCGCGCCATGCCCGTCACCCGTTCGATCTTGTTCTTCTTGAAGAGCGACGCCACGCCCTGTGTGAGTCCGCGGACGACGCGCTGCTTGCGCGCCATCATGGCCGCGAGGTCGAGCTGCACGCCCTCCACCAGGACGCCATGCACCTTCAGGCCCTCGCGCGCCTCCGCGAAGTGCTCGCTCGAGTCGAGCAGCGCCTTGCTCGGGATGCAGCCGACGTTCAGGCAGGTGCCGCCGAGCGTCTCGTACTTCTCGACGCACGCCACCCGCATGCCGAGCTGCGCGGCACGGATCGCCGAGGTGTATCCACCCGGGCCCGAGCCGATGACGACGAGATCGAGGCGGTCGGCGGCCATCAGATGTCGAGCAGGAGCCGCGACGGGTCTTCGAGACGCTCCTTCACCCGCACGAGGAACGTCACCGCCTGCCCGCCGTCGACCATGCGGTGGTCGTACGAGAGCGCGACGTACATCATGGGCCGGATGACGACCTGGTCGTCGACCACGATCGGCCGCTTCTCGATCTTGTGCATGCCGAGGATGCCGCTCTGCGGCGGGGTGAGGATCGGCGTCGACATGAGCGATCCGTACACGCCGCCGTTCGAGATTGTGAACGTTCCGCCCGAAAGATCGTCGATGCTGAGCTTGTTGTCGCGCGCCAGCTCCGCCAGCTCGGCAATGCGCTTCTCGAGCTCGGCGAAGGACATGCGCTCGGCGCCGTGCACGATGGGCACGACGAGGCCGCGCTCCGTGCCGACGGCGATGCCGAGGTTCACGTAGCGCTTGTAGGCGATCTCGTCACCGCGGATCTCCGCGTTGATCTCGCGGATCTCGCCGAGGGCGGCGACGCAGGCGCGTGCGAAGAACGACATGAAGCCGAGCGCCACCCCGTGGCGCTTCTGGAAACGCTCCTTCTGCGCGGCACGCAGCGCCATGACCGCGCTCATGTCGATCTCGTTGAAGGTGGTGAGGATGGCCGCCGTGTGCTGCGCCTGGACGAGCCGCTCGGCGATGCGCTTGCGGAGCCGGCTCATCGGCACCAGCTCCTCGCCGTCGGCCCGAGTCGCCGCGACGGGGGCCGGGATGGCCCCCGCGGGCGCAGCCGCCGCCGCAGCGGCTGCAGCCGCCGCCACGCGCGGCGACGTGGTCGGCGCCGCCGGCTCCTCCCGCCGCTCGAGATACGCGAGGATGTCCTCCTTCAAGAGGCGGCCACCCTTGCCCGAGGGCGGGATCGCGGCCGGGTCGAGCCCGTGCTCGTCGATCAGGCGGCGCACCGCCGGGCTGAGCGGGCCGACGCCCCTCCCCGCCGCGCCGCGCACGGTGTCCTGCTCCGACGCGGCTTCGAGGTTCGGACGCGCGACCGGCCCAGGGCCCTGCGGCGGCAGCGTCGCCGCGGGGCCCGCCGGCGCCGGCCCCGTCTCGGTGGCCTCCGGCTTCTCGAGCGGCTTCGCCGGCTCCGCCGCGCGCGCCGTCGGCGCCGCGGCGGGCCGTGCCTGCGCGGCGCCGTCGATGCGCGCGACGACGTCGCCGACGCTCACCGTCTCGCCCTCCTGTTTCAGGATGTGGAGCGTCCCACCCGTTTCAGCGGGAATCTCCAGGCTCGCCTTGTCGGTTTCGAGCTCGAGGAGGAGGTCGTCCTGCGCGACCGTGTCGCCATCGTGCTTCAGCCAGCGGACGATGACCCCTTCGGTCACCGACTCTCCCAGCGTCGGAATGCGAACCTCTGCTGCCATGCCACCTCACCCGGGCGCGTCGCGCCCCCCGTTGGACCTCTGTCGGCGCTCAGCGCGCCGCGGCGATCGCACCGCCCTTGCTCGCGCGCTCGCGCGCGAACGCGCGATCGACCAGCTCGGCCTCCTCGTGTTGGTGCCGCTTGTATGATCCGGCCGCGGGGCTGGCTGCCTCGTGGCGTCCGACGTAGCGCAGCGCGCGCGACGCGGACAGGACGCGCGGCAGGCGCTGCGCCATGAATTGCCAGGCGCCCTGGTTCCACGGCTCCTCCTGTACCCAGTAGACCTCGCGCGCCTGCGGGTAGGAGCCGAGCACCGCCTCGAGCTCGCGCTGCGGGAACGGGTAGAGCTGCTCGATACGGACGATCGCCGTGGTGTCGATTTCGCGGTCGCGGCGCGCGTCGAGGAGCGCGTAGTAGACCTTGCCGCTGCAGAGCAGCACGCGGGTGACCCGTGAGCGGTCGAGCGTGACGCCCGCCTCCGGCGCGCCGACGAGCGCGGGATCGTCGAGCACGAACTGGAAGCCGCCGTCGGTCAGGTCGGCCGCCTTCGACACCGCGAGCTTGTGGCGCAGCAGGCTCTTCGGGCTCATGATGATCAGCGGCTTGCGGAATGTGCGATGCATCTGGCGGCGCAGCGCGTGGAAGTACTGCGCCGGCGTCGTCAGGTTGCAAATCTGGAGATTGCCCTCGGCACAGAGCTGCAAGTAGCGCTCGAGCCGGGCGCTCGAGTGCTCGGGACCCTGCCCCTCGTAGCCGTGCGGCAGCAGCATCACGAGGCCGCTCATGCGCTGCCACTTCGATTCCGAGCTCGCGATGAACTGATCGATGATCACCTGGGCGCCGTTCGCGAAGTCGCCGAACTGCGCTTCCCACACGACGAGCTTCCACGGGTCGGCGAGGCTGAAGCCGAACTCGAAGCCGAGCACCGCGTTCTCCGACAGCATGCTGTCGAGGATGACGAAGCGCGCCTGGCCCTCGCGCACGTGGTCGAGCGGCACCCAGCGCTGGCCGGTCCGCACGTCGTGCAGGACGGCGTGGCGGTGGCTGAACGTACCGCGCCCGACGTCCTGCCCGCTCATCCGCACCGTCGTGCCTTCGAGCACGAGCGACCCGACCGCGAGCGCCTCGGCGCAGCCCCAGTCGATGTTGCCGTTCTGCAGCATCGCGATGCGCGCCTCCATGAGGCGGGCAGCCTTGGGATGCGGCGTGAATCCCTCGGGAACGCGCGTGAACGAGGCGGCGATCTCGTCGAGCACGTTGCGCGCGACGGCGGTGTCCGCGCTCCAATCGTCGCCGGCCCAGCCGAGGCCCTTCCACAAGCCGCCGAACGCGAAGATCGGCAGACGCGGCATGAAGTCACGCGCGTAGCCCTGCGCGTCATTCAAGAGATCGCGGAACTCGGTCGCACGACGATCAGCGTCCTGCTCGGTGAGGAGGCCGGCGGCGATCAGGCGGTCGCGGTAGAGCTGCACCGTCGTCGGGTGCTTGGCGATCTGCTGGTACATGACCGGCTGGGTGAACGTGGGATCGTCGAGCTCGTTGTGGCCGTGGCGGCGGTAGCAGACGAGGTCGATGATGACGTCCTTCTTGAAGCGCTGGCGGAAGCCGATCGCCAGCCGCGCCGCCTGCACGGTGGCTTCCGGATCGTCGCCGTTCACGTGGAAGACGGGCGCCTGGATGATCTTGGCCACGTCGCTCGGATACGTCGTGAAGCAGTAGGCGTCGGGGGACGTCGTGAAGCCGATCTGGTTGTTCACGATGATGTGGATCGTGCCGCCGGTACGGTAGCCCTCGAGCTCGGAGAGCGAGAGGGTCTCGGAGACGATGCCCTGCCCGGTGAAGGCAGCGTCGCCGTGCATCAGCACCGGCACCACCCGCTCGCGGGCCGTGTCGCCCAGGCGGTTCTGCTTCGCCCGCACCATCCCCTCGATCACCGGGTTCACCGCCTCGAGGTGGCTCGGGTTCGGGCTGAGCGACAGGTGGATCTTGGCGCCGCCGGCGGTCGTGTGATCGCGCGAGTACCCGAGGTGGTATTTGACGTCGCCGTCGCCCGTCGCCTCCTTCACGAGGAAGCTGCCCTCGAACTCGGCGAGGATCATCTCGTAGGGCTTGTGCAGCACGTTGGCGAGGACATTCAGCCGGCCGCGGTGCGGCATGCCGATGACCATCTCGTCGACGCCCTGCGCCCCGCCCTCGTCGACCAGGGTCTCGAGGAGCGGTATCAGCGACTCGCCGCCCTCCATCGAGAAGCGCTTGGCCGTCGGGTAGCGGGTCTGCAGGAACTGCTCGAAGCCCTCGGCTACCATCAGCCGGTCGAGGATGCGCAGGCGCCCCTCGCGGCCGAGATCGGGGTGGTTCGAGGTGGGCTCCATCCGCTCCTGGAGCCAGAGCCTTTGCGTCCGGTCCTGCACGTGCAGATACTCGACGCCGAGCGTCTGGCAGTAGGTCGCCTGGAGCCGCCGAATGAGATCCCGGAGCGTCGCCTGTTTGCACCCCTGAAAGCTGCCGCACTCGATCATCCGGTCGAGGTCGGCCTCGCCGAAGCCGAACTCGGACGGCTCGAGCAGCGGATGGCCCTCCGGCTTGGGGGCGAGCGGGTTGAGGTGCGCGACCAGGTGTCCGAGCTCGCGGTAGGAGTGCACGAGATCGAAGACCCCGATCACCGGCTCCGCCGCGGACGCGACGGCGGCCGCGCCCGCCGGACCCGCGGCCGGCGCCGCGCCGTTGCCGCGTCCGGCGAGCTCGAATCCCGCGAAGAAGAGCGCCCATTCCTCGCTCACGGAGCTCGGGTCCGCCTTGTACCGGCGATATTGCTCGTCGACGTACTCCGGATTGGCGCGCGCGACGTGATCCAGACTCGACATGTACTCCCTTTTAGCGCCTCAGCGCGGTGCCCGCCACAGGTGCGCTTGCGTCTCCACCCATTGGCGGCTCGTCTGGTAGGATGGCGGCCGTGACGGACAGCCTGCGAGGACGTGATGGGTAGGGCACAGCGCGGCGACGTCGTCGCCATGATCCTCGCGGGCGGCGAGGGCAAGCGCCTCGCGCCCCTCACGCGCGATCGCGCGAAGCCCGCGGTGCCGTTCGGCGGCCGCTACCGGATCATCGACTTCGTCCTCTCGAACTTCGTCAACTCGGGGATCTTCAGGATCAGCGTCCTCACCCAGTACAAATCGGGGTCGCTGATGCAGCACCTCGCGCGCGGCTGGCAGCTCGCGCCCCAGATGGGCCACTACGTCGCGCCGGTCCCGGCCACCATGAACGTCGGCCGCGAGTGGTTCCGTGGCAGCGCCGACGCGGTCTTCCAGAATCTCGACGTGCTCGCCAACGAGCGGCCCGCCTACGTCTGCGTCTTCGGCGCCGACCATATCTACCAGATGGACATCTGCCAGATGCTCGACTTCCACATCGAGCGCGGCGCCGACGCCACGGTTGCGACGATCCCGGTGCCGGCCGCGCAGATGAGGGAGTTCGGCATCCTCGATTGCGACGACGCACGGCGGGTGACCGCGTTTCGCGAGAAGCCCGAGCCGCCGCCCGACGCGACGGATACGGTCCCGGCGTCGATGGGACTGTACGTCTTCACGTGCGACGTCCTCGTGAAGGCCGTCACCGAGGACGCCGCCCGGACCGACTCGAGCCACGACTTCGGCCGCGACATCCTCCCCCGCATGGTCGCGGACGCCGGCGTCTTCGCCTACGACTTCTCCACCAACGAGATCCCGAACATGCCGGAGCAGCAGCGCGGCTACTGGCGCGACGTCGGAACGATCGACGCCTACTGGCAGACGTCGCAGGACCTCATCTCGATCACGCCGGTCTTGAACCTCTACAACCAGGCCTGGCCGATGATCTCCGCGTTCTATCCGAACCCGCCCGCGAAGTTCGTCTTCGCCGACCCGGAGCACAATCGCGTCGGCCTCGCGACCAACTCCATGGTGTCGGAGGGCTGCATCATCAGCGGCGGCCACGTCGACCGCTCGATCCTCGGCCCGCGCGTACGCGTGAACAGCTTCTCCCTGGTCACCGAGTCGATCCTCTTCGACGGCGTCGAGGTCGGGCGCCACGCCCGGATCAAGCGGGCGATCATCGACAAAGGCGTCCAGGTCCCCACCGGAACGACCATCGGCTACGACGAGGCCGAGGACCGCCGCCGCTTCACCGTCAGCGAAAGCGGCATCGTCGTCGTCCCGAAGGGCATGATCCTCTAACCCGCACGTGACGTCGCATAGAAAGCGCCGTCCGCTCCCAGCGTCGTCACATCCCCGT
>DASXLI010000089.1:0-1990 GCA_036496285.1 Binatia bacterium | reverse complement strand
CGGCGACGCCAAAGTCCTCGCCGCCGCGATCCGCGTCGGCGCCACCCGTCTGATCGACAACGTCCTCGTGGAAGGAGAGCTCGCATGAGCGACAACCCCAAGCCCCCGCGCTACGCCTCGTGGACGGCGGGCAAGCTCCCGATGCCGGAACTCGGCGAAATGAAGCGGCGCGGCGACAAGATCGTGATGGTCACCGCCTACGACGCGCCGAGCGGCCGCCTCGCCGACACTGCCGGCGTCGATCTCATCCTCGTCGGCGACTCCTCTGGCATGGTCGTCCACGGCCGCGAGTCGACCGTGCCGGTCTCACTCGACGAGATCGTGTTCATGACCCAGTGGGTGACGCGCGGCGCGAAGCGACCGATCGTGATCGCCGACATGCCGTTCGGCACGTACGAGGAGTCCGACGAGCAGGCGGTGCGCAACGCGGTGCGGCTCGTGAAGGAGGGCGGCGCTGACGCGGTCAAGCTCGAGCGTGGCGGCACGTCGGTCTCGCGCGCGCGGGCGATCGTCGGCGCCGGGATCCCGGTGATGGGCCACGTCGGGCTCACGCCGCAGACGGCGACCGTGCTCGGCGGGTTCAAGGCGCAGGGCAGAACGGCGGAGCGTGCGCAGCAGCTCGTCGAAGACGCGCTCGAGCTCGAGGCGGCGGGCTGCTTCGCGGTCGTGCTGGAGGCCGTTCCGCCGACGGTCGGGCGCGCTGCGACCCAGGCGCTCACCGTGCCGACGATCGGCATCGGCGCCGGCGCGGACACCGACGGGCAGGTGCTCGTCTGGCACGACATGCTCGGCTTCTACGAGGGCCGCTCGCCGCGCCTCGCGAAGCGCTACGCGGAGCTCGGAGAGGCGATCGTCGAGGCGCTGGAGCACTACGCCGAGGAGGTGCGAAGCGGCGCGTTCCCCGAGGAGCGGCACACGTACGGAATGCCCGAGGAGGAGCGGGCCGCGTTCGAGGCTGTACCGTCACCCGAGCTTGGCGAGCACGATCAGCGCCGGTAGCGCCCCGGCGAGGGCAACGGTCGCGAGGCTGCGGCCCCAGCTCCAGCCGTGCACGCTGCGCACGCCGATGACGAGCAGGATCGCGCTCCAGGCAAACGCGAAATAGGTCAGCCCGCCGAACGTGCGATCGCCGGGACCCCAGTCGGTGCCACCGGTGCGGAAGAGATCCTGGCCGTAGATCGCGATCCGGACCGGCCAGACGGTGAACAGCGCGAGCGCGAGCGGCGCACTCGAGAGCGCGACCAGGCTTCGCGCGCGCCGGTAGCTGCCGAGGCTCCCGAAACGGCGGGCGGCGCCGTAGAGAAGCCCACCGCCGAGCCAGTAGACGGCGACCGCGTAGAGCACGCCGCCGAGGAAGGCCCAGACCGGGATCAGCGACTCAGAGAAGGATGCATCGTTGAGAAGCTGGCGCGCGACGGGCGTCGCGAGCACGGCGGAGATTCCGGCGAGCCCGGCGATGGCCGTCAGCGGCTCCTGCCGCGCCTCGACCGCCTCCTCCGAATCGTCGCGCAAGGAGACGAAGACGGCGCGCGGCGCGACGAGCACGGCTGGCGCCTTTAGCCACCAACTCCGCTCGAGCCCCGAGCCGCGCGCGGTGTCGACCGTCGCCGCCATCGCTGCTGAGGTTAGCCCGTCGAGGCATAGGAGGGCTTGGCGAAACAGTGACTGTGCCGCAGGGCCGCGCTGAGCGCCGCGACTCCTCGCTTCGCTCGTCGGCCGGCTACGCCGGCTGCAGCGTCCTCAGTCGCGCCCGTAGCCTCCGGCTACGAACGCTCCCTGCGTCCTTGCCTCGCAAGGCCCATCGCACCCCTGCGACGAGCACCGTTCCGCCAAGCCCTCCTAGGCAGCCGCGACTGCCCGCTCGGGCAGCACGTGACGCAGGAAGTCGCCCGTGCAGGAGCCCTCGACCTGCGCGACGTCCTCGGGCGTACCCACCGCGATCAACTCGCCGCCCGCCTCGCCGCCTTCCGGCCCGAGGTCGATCACCCAG
>DASXLI010000088.1:0-57431 GCA_036496285.1 Binatia bacterium | reverse complement strand
CCAAAGCCCTCGTACAGCGACGGGCTCACCAGCACGCTCGCCGCGCCGTAGAAGATCGGCAGCTCGGCAGCCGCGAGCGGCCCGATCACGTGCACGCGCTCCGCGGGAAGCGCCGGGTGGTAGCCGGGCCGGATCCGCCCGGCGAGCACGAGCACTGCGTCCGGCAGCGCGGCGCGTACGAACGCCGCCGCCAGCAGCTCGACGTTCTTCCGCGGCTGCAAGGTGCCGAGGTAGGCGACGATCGGCCCGTCGCCGAGGGAGTGACGGGCGCGAAACGCCGCGAGCGACTGCGCATCGGTCGGCGGCTGGAGGCGCGCGCTCACGCCGTTCAAGATGGGGCGCACCTTTGCCGCCGAGCCGGGGAACTCGCGTCGCAGGTCGCCCGCGGCGTGCTCGGACACCGTGATCACCGCGCGCGCCGCGCGCAGCGCGTAGGGCACGTGGCTCCGCAGGTGCCAGCGCTGCAGCGCCGCGAAGCTCTCGGGGTGGCGGTACACCGCGAGGTCGTGCACGGTGACGATGGCCGGGCACGGCAGCCGGAACGGCAGCGTGTTCTTGGTGCCGTGGTAGAGATCGGCGCCCGCGCGTCGCAGGGCGGCCGGAATCGCGACGTGGTCCCACCAGACTTGCGCGTACGGTGTCGGCAGCGGCACGGTGACCGTCTCGACGGCGTCGTCGCGGAACGCCTCGGGCCCGTCGGTCAGCACGACGTACTCGATCCCGGGGGTCCGCCGCCGGAGCAGCTCGCGGACGAGCTCGCGCGCGTAGGTCGCAGGCCCACCCAGCGTGCGTACGACGGCGCCGATCGCGACCCGCACGTCAGGCGGCCGTGGGCGGGACGAGGGCGGCCGGCGGGGGACCCGCCGCGGCGTGCCACGCGTCGCGCGCCCCGCGCAGCATCGCGGCGACGACGGCGCCGCCGTGCGCGCGCCACGCGTAGCCTGCGGCGCTCGCCACGAGCAGCACGAGATACGCGGGCAGGAACGCGGCCCAGTCGAGCGGCGTCCCGTTGCGGCGCACGAGGAGTGGCAGGTTGCGGGCCTTCAAGTACGCAGCGAGCGGCGTGAACCCTCCCTTGAAGCCGCGGAACCCGCGGTGCCGGACGCGCGCCGCGGGCACGACGACGATGGCGAAGCCGGCGGCGCGCAGCCGCAGCCAATAGTCGACCTCCTCGTAGTAGGCGAAATAGGGCTCCGCGAGGCCGCCCACCTCCGTCCAGCACGCGCGCGTCAGGAGAAACGCGGCGCCGAGGACCCCGCTCACGCGATACGGGGTGGTGGACGCGCGCCGCACCCGCAGCCACGTCCGCGGCCAGCAGACGAGCGGGACGCTGACGCGCTCGCCGCGCGACACCTCGCGCCCGCTCTCCGAGTCGAGCACGCACGGCGCGACGACGCCCGCGGCCGGATCGACGCCCGCGCCGGCGAGCAGGAGGCCGAGCAGGTCGGGCTCGACCTCGGCGTCGTCGTTCAGCACCAGCGTCGCGCTACACCCGGCCTCGAACGCGGCCGCGAGCCCGGCGTTCACCGCGGCGGCGAAGCCGCGGTTCTCGGGCAGCGCGATCAGCGACGGCACCTGCTCCGCGCCGGCGAACTCGGTTGCGAGCGCCGCGCGCAGCGCCGCCCGCTCGGCCGGCACCGAGCCGTTGTCGACGACGAACACGCGCCGCCGGCGATGCTCGAGACGCGCGACCGAGGCAAGGCAGCGTGCGGCGTCGGCGGCGCGGTTCCACGTCGGCACGACGATGCCGACGAGCGGGCCTTGTGTCGTGGGCGCCGTCACGCGCGGCTCGCGCCGATGCCGAGCGACTGGCGGCGCTGCTCGGCGCTGCGCGGCGGGACGAATGTCCCGTCAAGCTCGGGAAACGCCTCGGTCAGCACCGTCCGCAGGCGCGCGCCCTGTGCCTGGTAGTCAAGATGCTCCGCCAGGAGACGGGCGGCGGCCTCACCGAGCGCGCGGCGGCGCACCGGGTTGTCGCGCAACTCGCGGAGCGCGATCGCGATCGCGCCTGGATCACCGCGTGGCACAGTGAGGAGATGCGTGCCCGGGGTGAAGACCTCGCGGATCGCGGGCGTCTCCCCGGTGATGAGCGCGCGGCCGGTCGCCGCCGCCTGGTACACCTTGGTCGGAATCACCATGCGTGCCTTGCGGGTCATGCCGAAGATGCCGAGCGCGACGTCGCACTGGCGCAGACGGTCGGGCAGCTCCTCGTACGGCACCCAGTCCTCGAAGCGGACGTGCGCACAATTCCGCGCTTCGGCCCGCTCCTCGACCGCCGCGCGCTCGGGCCCGGTGCCGATCATCGTGAACTCGACGCCCGACTTGCGCCCGAGGAGTGCCGCCGCCTCGACGATCGTGCCGGCGCCGTGGAGCGGCACGTACTGGCCGTAGAACAGGACCCGCAGCGGCTCGCCCGCCGCGCGCGGGCGCTCAGGACCCGGCGAGAACATGGGCTCGGCGCCGAGGTAGAGCGTCGCCGTGCGGCAACGCGGATCGAGGCGCTGGGCGACGTACGCGCGATGCGCCTCGGTGTCGAGCAGCACCAGATCGGCCGTGCGGAGCGTGCGCCGGTCGAGACGGGTCGCGAGCCGCGCCTTCATGCCGCCGCGCTTGTAGACGCGCCGGTCGTCCACCAGGGTCTCGGTGAGCGTCACGAGCGGCGCGAACACGAGCCGTGCCCGCCGGCCCGCGAGGCGCCGCGCGAGCAGCACGTCGAGCTGGCCGTTGAAGCCGGTCACCACGAGCTCGGGCTTCGGTAGCTGCCGCCAGTGCCGGATGAGACGGGCGGCGGCGATGGCGTACGACGCACCGAGGCGCGCCAGGCTGCGCCCGCCGAAGAAGGACGCCATCTTGTCGCGCGTCCGCTCCCAGAGCGGCTCGTGACAGATGCTCAGCTCGCAGCCGGCCGCGTTGAGCGCGTGCACCAGCAGGCGATTCGCGGGGTGGGTCGAGGTGTAGGTGCCGAAGAGACAGGCGCGGATCATCGCGGCGAGCCGTCGGCCCGCCGGCGACGCGGTGATTCGACCGAGGGCCGATCGTCGCGATCGGTCGGGAAGTGCTCGCCGCGGAGCGCGAGCTCGAGGCGGCGGACCCGCAGCAGCACGTCCTCCGACAGCTGGCGGTTGCGGCCGATCAGGTCGGCGAGCATGCCTATCAGCATCGTGAGGAAGCCGATGATCAGGAGGGCCGCGGCCAGGATCAACGACTGCACGTGGCCGGCGCCGCCGTTGCGCAGGTAGTAGAGGAGGAACCGCAGGCCGATCGCGGCGGCGACCGTGATCAGCGCGCCGCCGAGCATGCTGAAGACCTTGAAGGGCTCGTAGAGCGCGTAGATGCGGACGAGCGTGCTCGCCGAGCGGCGGATGTAGTGCGATGGGCCCGAGAAGAGGCGCGACGGGCGGGTCGTGGGATTCGCGCGCACGGGCACGTGCGTCACCGCGAGCTGCTTCTTGCCGGCCTGGATGATGGTCTCGAGCGTGTAGGTGAAATCGGAAAGGACGTTGATCTTGAGCGCCGCGCTCCGGCTGAAGGCGCGGAATCCGCTCGTCGCGTCGGGGACCAGCGTCCCCGAGAGCTGGCGCACGACCCAGCTACCGGCGCGCTGCAACAGGCGCTTCGGCAGGCTGAAGTGCGAGAGGTTCCCCGGCTCCCGGTCGCCGACCACGATGTCGGCGTCGCCGCGCAGGATGGGCGCGATCAGGGCCGGAATGTCCGAGGCGCAGTACTGGTTGTCGGCGTCGGTGTTGACGATCACGTCGGCGCCGAGCTGCAGCGCACGCTCGAGCCCGGCGGCGAACGCACGCGCCAACCCCTGGTGATTCGGAAAGCGCACGATCTCGGTGACGCCGGCGCGCGCCGCGACGCGGGCGGTCCCATCCCGGCTGCCGTCGTCGATGACGAGGATCACGATCTCATCGACGCCTGCAATCGTCTCCGGCAGGCTCGCGAGGGTCTCGGGGAGCGCCTCCTCCTCATCGAGACACGGGATCTGGATGACGAGCTTCACCCTGTCGGGAAGCGTGTCACAGGCCCACACGGCAAGTCAAAGCACTATTTTTGCAAGTATTTTTGCGGGGCTCAGCGGCGTTCGTCATCGTCCGCAGCGGCCCGCCAGAGCGCGAGGAGGGCCGGCGCCGCCGTGAGATCCGCGAGCACGAAGGAGGCGCCGGCGGCCAGGAGATCGTCGGGCGTCCCCTCGCCGCCCGCGACGCCGACCGCCAGCATGCCGGCCGCGAGCGCCGCGCGGACGTCGTTCGTGCTGTCGCCGATGCCGAGCGCCGCGCCGGCCGGACAGCCGAGCACGCGCAGGGCCTCGTGGTGCATGTCGGGCTCGGGCTTGAGCGGCCGAACGGGATCGCGCCCGACGATCGTCTCGAAGCAGCCGACGACGCCGAGGCGGTCGAGCGCGGCGCGGATGGCGCTCTCGGCGTTGGCGCTCACGATGCCGAGCTTCAGGCCGGCGCCGACGGCGACGCGGATCAGCTCCGCCGCGCCCGGGAGAAGGCTCGCGCGCGGCGCGCCGGCGAGCTCGACCTGCTCGAGGAGATGGGAGGCCTCGGCGCGGGTGACGCGCGCCCGCGCCTCGTCGTGCAGGCGCGTCACCTCGCGATCGAGCGCCGCGATGATCGGCAGCGTGCCGCGCTCGCGCATCACCCGCGACGTGTCGACGCCCACGCCCTCGTACAGCGCCACGAGCTGGTCGCGGGCACGTTGCCAATCGACGCCGCGGCCGAAGTCGGTGAGCGTATGGTCGAAGTCGAACACGAGGGCGCCGAGCACCCGCGTCGCCGGGATCCTCACGAGCGGCGCTCCCGGCCAAGCGTGAGGAGCAGATCCTCGTGCAGCTCGAACCACACCTGGTGAAGCGAGTCGACGCGCGGGCTCGCCGCGTAGCGCTCGTCGCCGGCGCGGAGCGCCGCGACCGCGGCGGCGAGCCGGCGCCGGTACGGCGCGTAGCGGGCCACGAGCGCCGCGAGGCGCTCGGCGGCCGCAGCCGCGCAGGCGCCCGCGGCAGCGAGCGCCGCGCCCCGCCCGCCGCGCGCCGCGCCCGCCGCGAGCTGCCATGCGGTGATCGCCGTCTTGAGATCCGCGTCGACGGCCAGGAACGCCTCGTAGGCCTGCGCCAGCGCGACGCGGTCGCGCGGCTCGGCCGCGAGCAGCGCCGCGAGCTCGCGCTGCCCGTCCGGTGTCAGCGTCAGGACGGCGGCGGCGCCCGACGGCACATCCCCGGGGCGCGGCGCTGCGGGCTGCAGAAGGCCGCGGGCGCTGGCCGCCGCGAGCGCGGCGTCCGTGTCGTCCTCCCGCAGGCCCGCCGCAGCCGCGACCGCCGCGGGCGCCGCACGGCCCTTGATCCGCACCGCCATGAGGACGGCAAGCGGCTGCACGTTGATCGCGCCCTCGGTCGGCCCCGGCGGGGGCGCCGCGCTCACGCGGGCTTCTGGTAGACGCGGATCGACACGATCTCCCTGCACTCGTCGCAAGGGATGTCCTTGATGACCGGAAAGGAGACGTAGCTCTTGCGGATGACGTTCATCATGCGGTCGATCGTGCGCTGACAGCACGCCTTCGTCGTCTGCGGCTCCGCCATGGCGCCCTTCTTTCCGCAATCCCCGTCGGCCTGTCAAACCGGCCGTCACCGCCGCTCAGGGTTTCTTCTCGACCTTGGTCGCGCCGGAGCGCTCGCGCATGACGTCGGCGGTGCGCTCCATCTCGCCCGGCTCACCGCGCCCGAGCGCGGCGGTGAAACGCTCGACCACGGCCCGCATCACCATGCCCTCCTGCGCGTCGACCGAGGCGACGAGGGTTGCGAGCTGCTCCATCGCCCGCCGGATCGCGGCGGCGGCGCCCGGCGGATCGCCGTCGGCGCGCAGCGCGATTGCACGCTGCAGGAGCTCGCGCACCGCGCCGAGCCGCGGCGCGGCCTGGGCCCCGAGGACCAACTCGAGCTCGCCGAGACGGGTCAGCAGCGCGTCGAGAGCGGGGGGCGACTCGAACTCGTGGGCCATGTCGGTGTAGCGTGGGGCATCGACGCCGACAGGAGGACGCGATGCCGCTTTTTGTCATGATAGGCCATGACGCCCCGGAGTCCAAAGCCAAACGCCCCGTGCACCGCCCGGCGCATCTCGAGCACCTGGCGCCGCTCGCTGCGGCGGGCCGCGTGCCGCTCGCGGGACCGTTCACCGACGGCAGCGGCAGCCTGATCGTGCTCGAGGCCGACTCCCTCGAGGCCGCGTGGGCGATCGTCGCCCGCGACCCCTACGTCGTGAACGGGGTGTTCAACCGGGTGGACGTGCACCCGTTCATGCAGGTGTTTCCCCAGATCTGAGACCCGCCCTCACTGATTCGGCGGGCGCGGGATCGGCGAGTCGCTCGACGGCAGGGTCGGGTTGATGATCGAGCCCTTCGGCTGCCGCACGCCGGGGCTCGGCGTCTCCTCGACCTCACCCGCGAGGCACGACTGCACGTCCGGGGTGGTGATGCCGAGTTGGCGAGCGATGTCGGAGGCGCGCGTTCCTTCCGCGTTCAGCGCCTTCACGCGCGCGCAGTCGAGCGCCATCGCCGCCGGTACGGATGCAAGCAACAGAAACGTAGCCGCCACCGCCATCAGGATCCGCATGGTGCCTCCTCTCGCAATCGATCATAGCGGGCGCTCCGCCGCAGCGAAACGTCTCATGCTACCGGAGCCGTGGGCCCCTATGGTAGAAACAGTCGCGTGACGCACCCTCCCGAGGTCTACGCCCGCAGGCGCCGCGAGGTGCTCGAGCGCATGGAGGGCGGCGTGGCGATCTTTCGCTCGCCGCCGGTCTCGGTGCGCTCGCACGACGTCGAGTACCCCTTCCGCCAGGACAACGATCTCCTCTATCTCACCGGCTTCGAGGAGCCCGAGGCCACCTGCCTCCTCGCCCCGGGTACCGATCAGCCCTACACGCTCTTCGTCCGCCCACGCGACAAGGAGAAGGAGATCTGGACGGGCGTGCGCGCCGGGGTCGAAGGCGCCAAGAGCGTCTACGGTGCCGATGCTGCCTTCACCAGCGACGAGCTCGACGCCAAGCTGCCGAAGCTCGTCGAGCACGCCTCCGCGCTGTACTACGCGCCGGGGCGCGATCCGCGCTTCAACGCGCGCATCTTCGAGCTGTTCGGCTGGGCGCGCGACAACCACGCACGCAGCGGTGCCGGGCCGCGCGGCCTCCTCGATCCGGGCACGATCCTGCACGAGATGCGCCTGCACAAGGCGCCGGAGGAGGTCACGGCGCTCGAGCGCGCGATCGCGATTGCCGCCGACGCGCACGTGCGGGCAATGCGCGAGACCCGGCCGGGCGTGTTCGAGTACGAGATCGAGGCGCTGATCGACTACACCTTCCGGCGGAGCGGCGCGGCCGGACCGGCCTATCCCTCGATCGTGGCGTCCGGCGCGAACGCGACGATCCTCCACTACGTCGAGAACACACGGAAGATGGAGGACGGCGAGCTCCTCCTTATCGACGCCGGCGCCGAGTGGGGCGGCTACTGCGCCGACGTGACGCGCACGTTCCCGGTCGGCACGCGCTTCTCGGAACCGCAGCGCTCACTGTACCAGCTCGTGCTCGAGGCGCAGGAGGCCGCGATCGCCGCGGTGCGGCCGGGCGCGTGCTTCGAGGACCCGCACCAGCGCGCGCTCGACGTGCTGGTCGACGGCCTGCTCGAGCGCGGCCTCCTGCGCGGCTCGCACGACGAGGCCATCGCGAGCGGCACGTATCGCCAGTTCTACATGCACCGCACGAGCCACTGGCTCGGCATGGACGTGCACGACGTCGGCGTCTACCGCAACGCCGACGGGCCGCGGCCGCTCGAGCCGGGCATGGTGCTGACGATCGAGCCGGGCTGCTACGTCGCCGCCGACTGCGAGAGCGTGGCGCCCGAGTGGCGCGGCATCGGCATCCGCATCGAGGACGACGTGCTCGTCAGCGCCGACGGCCACCGCGTGCTGTCGGCCGCGGTCCCGAAGCAGGTCGCCGAGCTCGAGGCGCTGCGCGCCGAGACCCGTTGATCACACGCTGATCAGCGGCGGGTCGTGCAGTCGGCTCGGCGTTTTCCGCCCACGAGACCGCCCACTCGGCCAGGAGGCGCACGCCCCAGCCGACGGCCCCGCGCGGCGTGCAGGGCAGCTCGCGGTCGGTGAACGCGACCCCGGCGATGTCGAGGTGCACCCAGGGGCGGCCGCCGACGAACTCGCGCAGCATGAGCCCGGCGTGGATCGAGCCGCCGTGCCCCTCAGGCGCGACGTTGCGGAGATCGGCGACGGCGCTCGTCAGGTCGGCGCGGTAGGGGTCGAAGAGCGGCAGCTCCCATATGCGCTCGCCGCTCCGCTCGGCGGCGGCGCGCAACCCGCGTACCAGCGCCGGGTCGTTCCCCATGATCCCCGCGACGCGCGTGCCGAGGGCGACGCGGATCGCGCCCGTCAAGGTGGCGATGTCGACGATCGCCTCGGGCTCGTCGCCGACGGCGATCGCGAGCGCGTCGGCGAGGAGGAGCCGGCCCTCGGCGTCGGTGTTGAGCACCTCGATGGTCGTGCCCGCGGCGGTGCGCACGACGTCGCCCGGCTTGATGGCGGAGCCGCTCGGCATGTTCTCTGCCGCCGGCACGTACGCGCGCACCTCGACGTCGGGCCGTAGCGCCGCGATCGCCAGCATGGCGCCGACGACGGCCGCGGCTCCCGCCATGTCGCGCTTCATGTGCTCCATGCCGTCGGCCGTCTTGAGGGACAGGCCGCCGCTGTCGAACGTGACGCCCTTGCCGACGAGCGCGAGGCGGCGACGCGGCGCGCCCGGCGGCCTGTACGTGAGCCGGACGAAGCGCGGCTCCTCGACGCTGCCGCGCGCCACCCCGAGGAGCGCGCCCATGCCGAGCGTGCGGATTGCGGCCGGGCCGTCGACGGTGACCGTGAGCCCCGCCGCCCGGGCGGCGCGCCGGACCTCCTCGGCGAAGACCGCAGGGGTCAGGACCGACGCCGGCGTGTTGATCCAGGTACGCGCCGTGTTGGTGGCGCGGCCGAGAGCGACGCCGCGCCGCAACGCCGCGGCCAGCGGACGCGCGCGTCCGTCCGCGCCCGCGAGCACGAGGCGGCGGAGCCGCGTCCGGTCGCGGTCGACGCGGTACGCGGTGAAGGCGTAGCTCGACAAGGTCGCGGCCTCGGCGAGAATGGCGACGCTCTCCGCCGTGAGCGCGACCCGCGCCGGCGCCAGCGTGACGCTGCGCGCGCCGAGGTCGCGAGCGCGCGCGACCGCCTGATCGGCGGCGCGCCGCCACGCCTCGCGCGACGGCGTGGCGACGCTGCCGAGGCCGATCAGCACGAGGGTCGGCGCGGAGCGCGCGCGCCGGCCGCGCGCCAGCGGGCCGACGACCAGGGCCGAGCCCTCCGCGGCACGGAAGCGCCGGCGGCGCAGCTCCTCGTCGAGCGGTCGGCCGCTCAGGATCGCGAGCCGGCGGCGCACCCCGCGTGCCGTGAGGTCGTCGGCGGTGAGCGCCAGCGCGACGACGTCGGCGGTGACCTTCTCGGGCGGCGCGGCATCCAGTCGGACGGTCAGCATCACGACGCTCCGGGCGACGCCGCCGTGCCGGGGGACGCGTCCGCGGCATGCGCCTTCAGGTAGCTCAGCACGAGATAGCGCTCCTGCTCCGTCAGCGGGTTCACCGCCTGGCGCAGCATCTCCTCTTGCATGCGCGCCACCTGCACCTCCCACATCGCGGCGGTCATCGAGGTGGGCGCCTGGAGCTTGTGGCAGGCCGAGCAGCGCACCTGGTAGATTTGCGCGCCCGCGGATTGCGGATCGGGAAGGTTCGGCGCGCAGGCAGCGAGCACGGTCAACAGCGGAACCCCGACGAGCGCGCGACGCATGCGGAGGGAGGAGCTACCCTGAACGCGCGATCCTGACAAGGCGCTCATGCATCGGGTGCATCGGGAATGCGCGCGAGCGCCGCCACCGCGACGACGTACAGACAGAGCGCCGTCGTCATGATCGCGTTGAAGCCGATGATCATGGCGAGGATCGTGCTCAGGACGGAGCTGATCACCGAGAAGAACCCGTTCACCGCCCATGCCCAGGCCACGTACTCGCGCGACGCCGCGCCGACGTGCGCGATGCGCGTCAGGCCGAGCGGCATGAACGCGCCGAGGACGAGCCCGAGCGGCGCGACCATGACGATCGCGACGACCACCCGCCACGGCAGGGGGAGACCGACGAGGCCGTCCACGACGCGCGGCCAGCCGAGGCGGTAGAACGCGACGCAGCCCGCGAGCACGAGGAGCAGCGTCGCGAACGTCGGTACGCCCCGCGGGTAGCGGGCGCTCGCCATGCTGCCGAGGCCGGTCGAGAGGAGCAGCGCGCAGAGCGTGACCGAGAGGGAGTAGCTCGGGTAGCCGAGGAACAGGGTCAGCATCTGGATGAGCGGCACCTCGAAGAACATGAAGCCGGTACCAAGCGCGGCGAAGTAGATCGCGGCCCACCCTTTGTGCGGTATCCGCCGCCACCGGTCGCCCAGCACGCGGAACGGCAGGAGGAGCATCACCGCCGCGAACACCACGACGAAGACGAGGAGCACGAGCAGCACACGCTCGCCGGTCGAGTCCTCCGGGTCGAGCTTGACGCCGCGGCTATGCGCGGTCCGCAGCGCGTCGCGGAAGCGGGCGAAGTGCCAGAAGAAGGGCGAGTCGTCCGTCACCGGATCCACGAGGTACGGGCGCTCGCGATACCAACCAGGCAGCGACGCCTCCGGCGTGGTGATCGCCATCGTGACCGGTGCCTGCTCCGGCCGCCCTCCCGGCACCCAGCGCGCTTCCGTGCCGGGCACGCGCGGGAAGCGCTCGGCGAGGCGCGCGAGCTCCGCGTCGGTGAACGGCATCCGCTTCACCAGGATGGTCGAGAGCATCAGCACGTCGGGCGACGTCAACACCACCACGTGCCGGCCGAAGTCGGCGATGCCGAGGCGGCGCAGCGCCTCGCGCGCGGTCGAAACGTAGCGCGTAGTGCGGTTCGGCTTCTCCGCGTAGGCGGTCTCGCCGAACTGCGTGCAGAGGACGCCGTCGTCGCTCAAGTGCGCGAGCACCTCGTCGATCATCTCGACCGTGTAGAGATACCCCTCGGACAGCACGTACGCCGCCGAGCTCGCGGCGTTCATCGCCGCGTAGGTGTCGGGCGCGACGAGCCAGATGAGATCGTACGTGCCACCGGTGCGCTTCAGGTACGAGCGGCCCTCGGCGTTCACCAAGGTGACACGCGGATTCTCCGGAAGATGACCGGTGAAATCGGCGAAGTGGTCGGTGAGCAGCGACACCGTCGCCGGGTTCAGCTCGACGCCGGTGACGTGCGTCGCGCCGAAATAGAGCGAGGCGAGCAGCTCGTGGCCGCCGGCCGCGCCGATCACGAGCACGCGCGGGTCCTTGCGGGCAACGGCGAAGGGAAACGTGCGCGAATCGGTCTCGAACTGGGTCTGATGCGACAAGTCACCGTCGAAGCGATGCAACCCCGAGCCGAGCTGGCCGTCGTGGATCACGAGCTTCACGTCCGGCCGCCACGGCGTCTCCATCACGTCGATGCGGAAGACGGGACTCCATTGCGAGAAGACCACCGGATCGACGGCCGGATCGTAGTGCCCGAGCGTCTTCTGCGGCTCGGGAACCGGGTCGGGCAGCGCGCCCGGCGCCAGCGCACCGGCGACCCCGAGCACGCTCACGAGCCCGATCCAGGGCAGCGTCCCGCGCGCGACGCGCGCCGCGCAGCGCACGCCCGCGAGGGCGAAGAGCGCCGCGCTCGCCATGACGCAGCCCGGCGGCGTCGCGGTCCAGATGAGCGGGATGATCACCGCGCAGCCGAGTGCGGCGCCCGCGAGGTCGGCGCAGTAGAGGCGCGCGATGCGGTCCGGATGCGCGGAGAAGATGCGGGTGATCATCACGCCGGTGAAGAGAAACGGCAGGAAGACGACGATCGACAGCAGCGCGAGCTTGACGAGCTCGAGGACGCGCTTGTCGAGCAGCGTCGGATCGAGCGACACGCGCGCGACGACGAAGTACCCGACGAGGGCGCTCGCGCCGGCGAGCGCACAACCGCGCGCGAGGACGCGGCCGAGCGGCGCGTCGCGCAGACGCTCCACCAGGGTCACGAACACGCCCCCCGCGCCGAGGCCGAGCAGGGCGAGGCCGATGATCAGGTACGTGAAGTAGTAGTAGAGCTTGAACGAGAAGATGCGCGTGTAGCCGATCTCGAGCACGATCGACGCGAGCGAGATGGCGAAGATCTCGAGAAAGGGCGCGCCCCGTTCGTCCACGTCGGCGACAGCGCGCATGAATCACCACGAGCTAGCGTGAACCTCGGCGCCTGACAAGCGACGCGTCCGTCAAATTGACTCCCGTGCATGGGCTCTCCTATAGGAGCCGCAGCCGCTGCGGCCGTTCCCCGACCGCGGCCCGGCCAAAAGGAGCCCCCATGCAGATCGGAGCCGCCGCCAACGCGCAGACCTTCCCGGACCGCGACGCCGTCGTCTGCGGCCCCGTGCGCTACACGTGGTCGCAGTGGAACGCGCGCATCAACCAGCTCGCGCACGCCATGCGGGCGCTCGGCCTCGACGAGGGCGACAAGATCGCCATGCTGCTCCAGAACCGCCACGAGTTCCTCGAGATCGGCCAGGCCGCGATCAAGATCGGCGCCGTGATGGTCCCGCTCAACTACCGCCTGCGCGGGCGCGAGATCGAGTACATCCTGAACAACTCCGACGCGCGCGCGCTGTTCACCAGCGAGGAGTTCCTCCCCGAGATCGTCCCGCTGATGGACGCGGTGCCCGGTGTCGGGCGCGGCAGCTACGTGCTGGTCGGCACGGGCGAGGCGCCCGGCTTCACGCCGTACGAGCGCCTCCTCGCAGGCCAACCGACGAGCGAGCCGCCCGAGCAGGGCACGCCCGGCATGAATGCGATGATCTACACCTCGGGGACGACCGGCCGGCCGAAGGGCGTCTTCCGCAAGGGCGGCATCGATCCGCAGCTCCTCATGGGGATCATCCAGGGCTTCGGCCTCCAGTACGGCGCGGAGGTGCAGATCGTCCCGGCGCCGCTCTACCACAGCGCGCCGTCGCTCGGGTCGAGCCTGACGATCGCGCTCGGCGGCACCGTCGTCATCATGGAGAAGTTCGACCCGGAGGAGTTCCTGGCGCTGATCGACCGCGAGAAGGTCACCTCGTCCCTCGTCGTACCGACCATCGTGAAGCGCGTGCTCGCGCTGCCCGACGAGGTGAAGCGCCGCTACGACGTCTCGTCGCTGCACTCGCTGATCGTCGGCGCGGCGCCCTTCCCGCTCGAGACCAAGCGCGCCGCGATCGAGTTCTTCGGCGACTGCGTCTACGAGTACTACGGCTCGACCGATGCCGGGCTGAACACGATCCTGCCACCGTCCGAGCAGCGTGCGCGGCCCGCGAGCTGCGGCAAGATCGTCCCCGGCACCGACATCCGCATCCTCGACGACGAGGGGCGCGAGCTGCCGACGGGCGAGGTCGGCAACATCTACGTCAGCAACGCGCTCGTGACGGCGATGCAGTACTACAAGGACCCCGAGAAGACGCGCTCCGCCTTCCGCGGCGAGCACATGACGGTCGGCGACATGGGCTATCTCGACGCCGACGGCTACCTCTACATCGTCGACCGCAAGACCGACATGGTGATCTCGGGCGGCGTGAACATCTACCCCGCGGAGATCGAGGAGGTGATCTACGAGCACGACGCCGTGCTCGACGTCGCCGTCATCGGCGTGCCGAACGACGACTGGGGCGAGGAGCTGAAGGCGGTCGTGCAGCTCAAGCCGGGCGCCCACGCGAGCGCCGACGACATCATCGACTTCTGCCGCGAGCGGCTCGCCGACTACAAACGCCCGCGCACCGTCGACTTCGTCGCCGAGGTGCCGCGCAACCCGTCGGGCAAGCTCCTGAAGCGGGAAATCCGCGCCCGCTACTGGGAAGGCCGCGAGCGGCGGGTTTAGCGGCGGCTTTGCGCCTCAGAAGGCCGCGCGGCAGAACGCGGCCTGGCCGGGCGCCTCGCTGACGCCGACCTCGATGTGCGTGAGGCCGCGCACCGCGTGCGCGCGCAGGCCGTCGCGCATGCGGCCGAGCACGTACGTCGCGAGCTCCTCGGCCGAGGCGTGGATGATCGGCAGCAGCACGACGTCGCTCGCGGGGAAGACGAAGCGCGCGCCGTCCTCGTAGGTGAGGGTCACGCTCGCGCTCTCGCGCTCGATCGTCAGGCAATCGCTCTCCGCCGGCACCAGCACCCGCTCGTCGAGCTCGTGGCAGACGTCGCGCGCCAGCTCCTTCACCACGCCGAAGTCGAGGACGTAGCCGTCGACACCGACGACCCCGCTGATCGCGACCGACACCTGGTAGTTGTGGCCGTGCAGCGGCTCGCGGAAGCCCTTGTACGCGATGAAGTGCGCCGCCGAGAACTTGAGGTTCTCCTTCTGTACGACGACGCGGTACTCCGCGCCGGGGACGAGGGGCTGGGTGGGATCGCGCGCCATCGGGCTCACAGGCGCGCGAGCGCGCCGTGGATCGCGTCCGCGTCGCTCCAGTCGCCGAACGCAGCGGCGGGCCGCAACGCCACGAGATCCTCCAGCGGGATGCGGCCGCTCGCGACGAGCACGCTCTCCATGCCGTTGCACGCTGCGGCGGCGTGATCGAGCGGCGTATCCCCGATGATGACGCAGTCGGCGAGCGCAAGAGTGGCGCCGCTCCGCGCACAGTACCGGGCGCGCGCGATCTCCGGCAGCGCGCCGCGCTCCGCGTGGTCGCTGCCGAAGGCGCCGACCGGAAAGAACGCGTGGAGGCCGGCAGCCCGCAGCTTGAGCTCGGCGGCGGCCTCGAGGTTGCCGGTGAGCACGGCGAGCGCGAACCGCTCGTCGCGCGCGACCCGCTCGAGCAGGCCGCGCACACCGGGCACGGGATCGACCTTGGTCGTCCCCGCCGCGATCGCCGCGGCGAGGCGCTCGCCGAGCCGCTCGTGGAACACGGCGAGCGCGTCCGCGTCGGGGGCGTCCTGGTGTCCGACGAGCGCCAGCAGCTCGCGCACGATGAGCGGATCGGTCTTGCCGTCGGGACGGATGGCGCGGATCGACACATCGACGCCAAAGACGTCGCGCATCGCCTGATCGAACGGCACATGGCCGGGCGCGTGCCGGGCGTGGAGGATCGTGCCGTCGAGATCGAACAGCAGCAGCTTCACCGGCGCGCCTTGCGATGCGGCATGCCGAGAAGGTAGCAGAGGAGAGCGCGAGCGCCAACGCGCGATGGAGATCTCGTGAACCTCACGCACACGCTGTACGAGCCCGCGGGCTCAGGACCGCATCCGACGCTCGTCGTGCTGCACGGGTACGGCGCCAACGCCAATGACCTCATCGCGCTCGCGCCCTATCTCGGTGGCGGCGCGCTGCAGATGATCTGCCCGCAGGGCTCTCTCACGGTGCCGATCGGGCCCGCCATGAACGGCTTCGGCTGGTTCCCCTTGACGGGCAGCGGTCAGCTCTTCGACAGCGACGCGATCACACGCTCCGCCGACGAGGTGCGTGCGTTCCTCGCCGAGGCGGAGCGCCGCTACGCGATCGACCCGCGGAAGCTCGTGCTCGGCGGCTTCAGCCAGGGCGGTGTGCTCGCATACCTGATCGCGCTCGGAGAGCCCGCGCGCTTCGCGGGTCTCGTCGCGCTCAGCTCGTGGCTGCCGCCGCCGCTCGTGCAGATGCTGAAGCCCGACGACGGGAGGCGGCAGCTGCCGACGCTCGTGCAGCACGGCTCGCGCGACGAGGTGATCAACGTGGCGCGCGCGCGACAGTCGGTCGAGAGCCTGCGCGGCCTCGGCGTGCCGCTCACCTACCGCGAGCGCGACATGGGCCACGAGATCGACGGCGCGAGCCTCGCGACGCTCGCCGAGTGGCTGGACGAGAAGGTCCTCTCGCCCATCCTCACGCTCTAGCGCCGGCCCGGCGGCCGTTCAGCCGAGCGCGTAGAGCGGATGCGGACCGGCCGAGCGCACCGTCACCGGACGTCCGGGATGGCGCAGGATCACACGCGCCTCCTCCACCGTGATCGCGCGGCCGAAGAGACAATAGCGCCGCCGCCCCTCGCGCTGATTGTTCGCCCATTCCGCCAGCTCGATGGGCGACGGCCGGTGGCCGAGCACGACCGCGCACCGGCGGACGACAAAACCGAGCATCATCTTCGGTGGAGTGGTCTTGTCGACGGCCATGGAACGCGTGAGCGACCACCCTACGGGAACGCCGCGCGCACTGTCAACGCGAAACCGTCACCAGCGCGAGATTCGGACCGCGTCGCGTCGATTGCGCGACGACGCGCATCCCGGACTCACGCGCGTGATCTGCGGGCGCGCGTACGAGATACCAACTCGCAGCGTCGACGTCCGGCGCGGGAACCGCCGGCACCTGTGCGATCGGGCGGCGTAAGCGATACGCGAGCACCTGCACGTCGCTGCCATCGACGTCGCCTTGCGCGTAGAGCGCCGCGTCGGGCGGCACCGCCCCGGCGACCGCTGTCGCGAACGGCAGCAGCGAGCGCTTGCGAACCTGATGCAGGCGCTGCACCTCGCCGACGGTCAGCACGGTCGCGTCGAGGCAGACGATGAGCGCGACGAGCAACACCCGCGCGGGAAGACCGCCGCCACGACGCAGGCGCGCCGGGATCGGCACGACACCGAAGAGGCGCGCGGCGTCGGGCGCCGCTGTCGCGCTCGCCATCACCCGCCCCGCGAGGATGGCGATCGCGGGATAGGCGGGCAGCAGGTAGACGTCGCGCTTCCCGTACGCCACGCTGAAGACCGCGACGACCACGATCCACCACGCGTGCAGGAAGCGCTCGCCGACGTCGGCGCGCGCGCCGCGCGCCCACGCGACCGCCGCCCACACGAGCGCCAGGTTCCACGGCACGAGATCCGTCACGAGGTGCTTCACGATCTTGAGATGCGAGCGGCCGCCGTGCAGCCCGAACACGCCGCGCCCGACGACCCGGTCGAGGTTCTCGCGCACGAGCTGGAGGGCGAGGAACTCCCGGCCCCCGCGCGCGAACGCCGCCGCGTACCAGCCGACGTCGATCGCCAGCACCAGCACGACGAGCGGCCACGACCAGAGCTGCCCCATCGTGCGCGTCGCTTCGGCGGCCGCGTCACGCGGCCGCGACGCCATGGGGGTGGCGTCCGTCGCGCGCCACGCCTCGCGGCCGACGAAGGCGACGATGACGAGCCCCGGCAGCACCGCGCCCGCCGGGCCCTTCGCGAGCACGCCGCACGCCGCGCCGAGGTAGCAGCACGCCTGCGCCAAAAGGCCGCGGTCGCGATACCAGCGGAAGAACGCAAGCAGGGTGAGCGTGATCGTCGCCGCGAACACCATGTCGACGCGCGCCTCCCACGCCGACTCCCAGAATCCGTGGATGCCGAGCAGCGCGCCGGCCGCGAGGAGGCCCGCCGCGCGCCCGCCGATGAACGCGCCGAGCGCGGCGGTCGCGAGCAGCACGGCGCCCGCCGCGATCGCGGACGGCGAGCGCACGACGGCGTCGGAGAGGCCCGCGACCCGCGCAACGCACGCTGCGATCCAGTGGAAGAGCGGCGGCTTGGACGGCAGCTCGCCGTTCCGCCGCGGCAGCACCCAGTTGCCGCGCTCGACGACGTCCTGCACGACGAGGCCCTCGCGCGACTCGCCGTGCGTCGCGATCGGCGGCAGATGGAGCGGCACGATCAGTGTCGCCGCCAGCACCGCCACGAGCCCCAGCGCGTCGATCGTCCGCAAGGGGCGGAGACTAGGATCGGCGGTGCGTGCCGTCAATCAGGGCGCCACCCCGCACCGCGCACCTTGATTCGCCGGAATCTTTCCTGCACGGTGCGGCCGATGCGCCGGATCCTCGATTGGGTCGGGACGATCCTCTTCCTCCCAGTGTTCGGCCTCACCCTGGTCGTCTTCGACGTCCTGCAGCGCCTCGCCAAGGCATGCGGCAAGCGCCCGCATGACTACATGGTCGCGTGCATGTGCACGGCGCTGGTGACGGGCTTTCGCATCACCGGTCTCCGCCTGCGCGTCGAGCGCCACCCGACGGTCCGGTCGCACCGTCCGTACGTCATCATCTCGAACCACCAGAGCATGTTCGACATCGCGCTCCTCGGCCACGTCTTCTTCAGCAACTTCCCGAAGTACGTCTCGAAGCGCGAGCTCGCGAAGTGGATTCCCTCCGTCTCCTACAACTTGAAGCGCGGCGGCAGCGCGCTGATCAACCGCGGCGATCCGGTGCAGGCGGTCGCCGCGATCCACGAGCTCGGCGCGCGGGTCGAGCGCAACGGCGTTTCCGCGGTGATCTTCCCCGAGGGCACACGGGCACGGCGCGGCGAGCTCGGCGTATTCAAGCCACGTGGCACGCTCGCGCTCCTCGAGTCGACACCGACGACCGCCGTCGTCCCGGTGACGATCGACGAGTCGTGGCGTCTCATGCGCGCGAACTTCTTGCCGGTGCCCTTCGGCACGCACGTCCGCATCCGCATCGGCGCCCCGATCCCACGCCAGCCGGGCGAGGATCACGAGGCGCTTCTCGAGCGCGTCCGCGACGAGATCGCGGCCACCCTCGCCGATTTTCGCGGCGAGCGCAGCACGCCACCGAGAATCGCGGCAGCCCGCTGAGAAGCGCCTTCGCTTCCTCCGTCCGCGACGGCTACAGGGTGCTACCGCACCACTTGCAGCGCCGCGCGTCGACCGCGACCGTCTCCTTGCACTCGCCGCACGTCTTCGTCGGCGGTGGGGGCGCTGCCGCGGGCTCGCCACCGATGAGCGCCTTCGTCAGCAGGAAGACGACGAACGCGATGATCACGAAGTCGACGACGTTACCGAGCACGTCGCCGTACTTGAGGGCGTTCAAGACGGGCTTGCCGTCGGCTCCGGTCGTCTGGGACAGCACCAGCTGAGCCTCGCGCCAGCTGCCGCTCGGGATCATCAGGCTGATGACGGGCATGAGCAGATCGGCGACGATCGCGCTCACCACCTTGCCGGTCGCGGCGCCGATGATGACGCCGATCGCCAGGGCGAACGCGTTGGTCTTCAGCAGAAAGGACCTGAACTCGTTCCACATCTCGCACCTCCTCGTGCAGGGGGGAAGTTCGTCCGCGGAAGTCGGGAATCATATGCGGAATTCCCTGGAACGCCAGCGGAGTCCCCGGGCCCGTCGCGCACGGCGCGGATCAGGCGCTCAGGACCCAGCCGGCAGCGAAGGTCGCGGCCGCGGCGAGCGCGCCGATCAGGATCGCCTCGGCGCCCGAGCGCCACCAGGAGCGCCCGGTGACGACCGTCTTGGCGGCACCCACGGAGAAGAGCGTCGCCAGCGTGAGCGCAGCCGAGCAGCGGAACGCCGCCGCCGGCGCGAGCACGGCGTACGGCACGCTCGGCATCGCGGCGCCGAAGGCGTATGCCAGGCCCGTCGCGACGCCGGAGCCGAGCGGCGAGCGGTGGGCGTCGAGCGACAGACCGAGCTCATCGTGCATCATCGTGTCGATCCAGCGCTCGCGCTCGCTCGTCACCTGCGCGACGATCGCGTCCAGCACCTTGCCCTCGAATCCCTTGGCGCGGAAGATCTCGCGGATCTCCCGACGCTCCGTCTCGGGGTAGAGATCGACCTCGCGCTCCTCGCGCTGACGCTCCGCGAGGTAGAACTCCCGCTCGCTCTTCACCGCGAGGTAGCCGCCGAGTCCCATGGCCATCGTGCCGCCGATCAGCTCAGCGAACCCGGCGAGGAACACGACGTGGGCGGGGGCCGACGCCGCGTACACGCCCGACACGACCGCGAACGCGGCGACGAGGCCGTCGTTCGCGCCGAAGACGAGCTCGCGCACGATGCCGCCGCCGGGAATGTGCGTCGCCTCGGAGTGTCCGGGACGGCGTAGGCGGCGCGCGCGATCGAGCAGGTAGCCGAGCACGGCACCACCCTAGAAACGACGGCGAATATTCGCAATCCGAACTCGACGATCCCGGGGCGTTCAGGCATAGTCGGGACACGCATGAGCGGCCGGAGACGGAGAGGTCGAAGCGGGGTGTGGGACGCTCCTGGCGGGAGCCCCGGCCAGTCCGATCCGGGACGCTTCGGTCCTGGCGCGCGCGGCGACGCGCCGCACGGCGGTGGCATGCAGGGCGGCAACGGGCGCTTCGCGAGCGCCACGCCTGGCGCGCCGCAGGGCCCACGGCGCTGGTCGCCGGGCGGGCCGCCGCCGAGCGGCGGGAGCCGCTACAGCGCGGGCGCAGGTCAGCCGCAGGCCCGCTGGGGACGGGGCGGCCGGCCGCAGCGCCCGCAGCGTCCGGTGCCGCCGCCCGAGCCCCGACGGCCGGCGCCGCCGAGCGTGCCGGGCGGCCCGGCGATCGATCCGTTCGAGCTCTTCTGCGCCTACCACCTCGGCATCACCGCCAACGGCGGCTACCACATCCAGAACATCCACGAGGTCGCGCGGCGCTTCGGCACCAACGCCGCGACCCTGCGCCAGACCCTCGCCGCTTATGGCATGGACGCCGAGGATCTCGTGCACGGCGGCTTCGATCTCGCGAGCGCCCAGATCGACATCATGGTCGCGCCCGAGGGCATCAGCCGGCGCGAGCTGGCGCGGCCGCTCTACGAGGAGTTCAAGCAGGCACCGCGCAAGGCGCGCAACTGGGCCAAGGAGATGGAAGAGGCCGACCGCGAGATCGAGCGCACGATCGGCTCGGAGGGCCGCTGGTCGCCCTCGCCGCGTCGTCCGTGAGATCCGTCGCGCTCGCCGGGCGGCCGCGTGTTGCGCATGGTGCGCATGTTGCGACCGCCGACACCGGCATGCTTAGCTGACCGCGTGCCCCCATCCGGCGCCCGCCGCCGCGTCGCCCCGGCGGTCCTCTTCACCTGCCTCCTCGCCACCGCGGTGCCGGCGCACGCCGGCCCGAGTCACCCCTTCGGCTCGCATCCGCTGGCATATGCCGCGGGCTCGATCCTGCCGGATCACGTGAGCGCGGCCGTCCGCGACCAGGCGACGGCCGACTTCTACGATGCCTGGAAGGCGCGTTTCCTGAAGCAGGGCTGCGGCACGGGCCGCTACTACGTCCTGACGCAGACCCAGTCCGGCAACCTCACGGTCTCGGAAGGCCACGGCTACGGCATGCTCCTCACCGTGCTGATGGCCGGCCACGACCCCGACGCACAGACCGAGTTCGACGGCCTCTTCCTGTACTTCCGCGATCACCCGACCGCGACGCACGATCACCTGATGTCGTGGTACCAGAAGACGTCGTGCGCCGACGCGCAGGGCAACGACAGCGCGACCGACGGCGATCTCGACATCGCCTTCGCGCTGCTGCTCGCCGACAAGCAGTGGGGCAGCTGCGGCGCGGTCAACTATCTGGCGGAGGCGCAGCAGGTGATCGCGGACGTCAAGGACGGCGAGACCGACGCGAGCAACCGCTACGTCCTGCTCGGCGATTGGGTATCGCCGGACGATGCGACCTACTACCCGTCCACCCGCTCCTCCGATTTCATGGTCGATCATTTCCGCAGCTACGCCGGCGCGACCGGCGACAGCGCGTGGACCGGCGTCCTGAACCGCACCTACGCCATCGTGGACTCGCTGCAGACGAGCGCGAGCCCGTCGACCGGCCTGCTGCCCGACTTCGTGCAGGATCCGCTCACGACGCCGGTGCCCGCCGCGCCACACTTCCTCGAAAGCGCCAACGACGGCGCCTACGACTACAACGCCTGCCGCGATCCGTGGCGCCTCGCGACCGACTATCTCGTCTCCGGCGATGCCCGCGCCAGGACGGCCGTGCAGCGCATCGAGTCCTGGGTGCGCGGCGCGACCGGCGGCGACCCCTCCACGATCAAGAGCGGGTACCAGCTCTCCGGCACGATGAGCCCGGGCGCCGACTACCTCTCGATGGCGTTCGTCGCGCCGCTCGGCGTCGGCGCGATGGTCGACGCCGCCAACCAAGGCTGGCTCGACGCGGTGTGGGATCTCGTCGTCGCGACGCCGATCACCACCGACGGCTACTATGAGAACACGTTGAAGATGCTCGCGCTGGTCGTCATGTCGGGCAACTGGTGGGCACCCGAGGCGGTAGCCGGCGGACCGTGCGTCGCCCCCACGTTCACGCCGGCGGTGACGCCGACCCCGACCGTCACGCCGACGTCCGCGTGCGCCGCCGTGCCAGACGGCGGCTGCCTCGCACCGGTCGCCCCCGGGGCCGCGCTCGTCTCGCTCAAGGACCGCTCACCCGACGCGAAGGACCAGCTCCTCTGGAAGTGGAGCAAGGGCGCCGCGACCTCCGCGGCGGACCTCGGCGACCCGCTCGCCGCGACGAGCTACGACCTCTGCGTCTACGACGGCAACGCAACGCTCGTCGCCGCCGCGCTCGTGCCGGCCGGCGGCACGTGCAGCGGCCGGCCGTGCTGGAAGGCCACGTCCTCGGGCTTCAGCTACACCCGGAAGGACCTGCTGCCGAACGGCATCCTGAAGCTCGACCTTCGCACCGGCGAGGCCGGGCGCGCCCGCATCACGCTGAAGGGCAAGGGCGATCCGCTGCCGATGCCCATGCTGCCGGTCACCGCCCTGCCCTTGACCGTCGAGCTCCGCGCCGGCACCGGCACGTGCTGGAGCGCGACCTACGGGGCCGGCGTGCAGCGCAACGACGCGGCGCTCTTCAAAGCGCGCTCCGACTGACCCGGCGCCGACGCGGCCGCGCGTCGCCCCGCGATCGGCCGGCTCAGGGCGCGAGCGCGGGCACGACGTGCGCCGCGAGCGCGTCGACCGCGCGGCGGAAGACGTCGGCGTCGTCGTAGCGCGCGCCGTGCACGAGGCGGGTCGCGCCGACGTCGGCGTAGGCGCGCGCACACGCCGCCGCGGCCGGCGGATCGCCGAGGGGGAACCCGGTCAGCACGACCACCTCCGGCGCCGGCTTCCCCGCGGCGGCCATCAGCTCGCGGAGCTGCACGACGTCGGCACGTAGCTGCTCCGGCTCCTTGCCGATCGGCATCCAGCCGTCGCCGAAGCGGGCGGCGCGGCGGAGCGCGTGCGGTGCGGCGCCGCCGACGATGATCGGCGGGCGCGGCGGGCGGGGACGGAAGAGGAAGCGCTGCCCGTGCGCCTCGACCTCGTCGTTCGCGAAGCACTGGTTCAGGAACTCGAGCGTCGCGTCGCTCACGGCGGCGCGGTCGCGGCGCGCGACGCCGACCGCGCGGAACTCGGCCTCCATCCAGCCGACGCCGACGCCGAGGAGGAGACGGCCGGCCGAGAGCTCCTGGATCGTCGCCACCCACTTCGCGGTCGCGAGCGCCGGCCGATACGGCAGCACGAGCACGCCGGTACCGAGCCCCACGCGCTCGGTCGCGCCGGCGAGGTACGCGAGCGTCGCGAGCGGATCGAGGTAGCGGCCGCCCGAGCCCTCGGCGTCATCGGGAGGAATGGCGATGTGGTCCGCCACCCACAGGTCGTCGAGCCCCGCCGCCTCGGCGGCGCGCGCGCACGCGACCAGCGTCGCGCGCGTCGATTGCGGCCCCATGTTGCGGAGGTAGGCGCCGATCTTCATGACGGGACCGCGCCGCCGCTCAGCGGCCGATCTCGGTCCAGCCCACGACCTCGACGCTGGTCTCGAAGCGGCCGTCGTCGCGGTCGGGCAACGGCGGCTCGGGACGATACTTGAAATCGATCTCGCCGTTCGGCGGCAGCTGGCTGCGCACCGTGTAGTAGTCGACGCGGCCGGGACTGTCGTCGCCGGGCTTCATCTCGTTCCTCCAGAGCCACGTGTGGTGGATGAGCAGGCGGACGTCGCGCAGCTCCTTGTGCGAGTTGTTGACCAGCACGCCCGAGATGTTTCCCTGCGGGGTCGACGACATGTCGTGCACGACCACGGTGCGGTCGGGGCCGTCGTCGGCGATGAGCTTGTCGAGCGCCGCTGCCGGCACGTCGCGCGCGGCGGCCACCAGCGCGCACGCCGCGGCCGCGCACGCCAGGGCATTGATGAGGGATCGTCTCATGATGGCCCTCCCGGCATTCATCCATAGGAAACGGCCCCCATGGAGGCAACGGCGGTCGGGGCGCGACCGCGCGTGCCCCGACCGTGCTGTGATCAGCTCTGCGCGCGCTGGAACGCCGGGCGTTCCGCCAGGCGCTTCGCGTAGGCCTGCAGGATCGGCTGGTCCGCGATGAGGCCCATGAAGCCCGCCCAGGCGAGCATGCCACCGATCATGACGTCGGCGGCGGAGAACTGATCGCCGAGGATGTAGTCGCGGCCGGTGAGCGCATTCGACAGCACCTTGGCGACCCCGGCGAACGTCGCACGCGCCTTCTCGACGGCCTTCGGCGAGCGCTCCGCCTCCGGCAGCATGATCGTATTGAGGAAGACCTCGAGCACCGGCGGCTCGAGCGTCGCCATCGAGTACAGCATCCACTGGTAGTAGAGCCCGCGCGCGGGCGTGCCGAGCGGCGGCGCGAGCTTCTTCTCCGGAAACTTGTCGGCCAGGTACATGCAGATCGCCGCCGACTCGAAGAGCGCGAGATCGCCGTCGACCAGCGCCGGCACGGCGCCGTGCGGGTGGATCTTCATGTAGTCGGGCGTCTTGTGCTCGCCCTTCTGCAGATCCAGCGTGACGAGCTCGTACGGCGTGCCGATCTCCTCGAGCAGCCAGCGCGGGCGTGCCGCGCGCGTCTGCGGACTGTAGTAGAGCTTCATCGAACGACCTCCTCGTGTGGTGGGGGACCGCGGCGGATACTGGCCGCGGCGCGTACCCAAGTCCAGCAGGGTGGCGCTACGCGGCGCCGACAGCGGGCTGCTGCTGCGTCGCGCAGTGGAACGCGCCGAGTCCCCACACGAGCGCGGTCGCGTCGATGCCGACGATGCGACGCCCGGGGAAGCAGCGCCCGAGGGTCGCGAGGGCTGTCGCGTCGTTGGCATGCGCGAACGTCGGCACCAGCACGGCCTCGTTGCCGACGTAGAAGTTCGCGTAGCTCGCCGGTAGACGCTGCCCGTCCCACACGACCGGCCCCGGCATCGGCAGCTCGATGATCTCGAACGGCCGGCCGTCCTGGTCGCGGGCCGCCCGCAGGCGCTGCACGTTGTCCGCGAGCAGGCGGTGGTTCTCGTCCGCCGGGTCGGGCTCGACCATCGTCACGAGCGCGCGCGGGCCGACGAAGCGCGTGAGATCGTCGACGTGGCCGTCGGTGTCGTCGCCGACGATGCCCTCGCCGAGCCAGACGACGGTCGCGACGCCGAGATAGTCGCGCAGGTAGGCCTCGATCGCGGCGCGGCCGAGGCCGGGGTTGCGGTTGGGATTGAGGAGACACGACTCGGTCGTCAGCACCGTGCCGCGGCCGTTCACGTCGATCGAGCCGCCTTCCATGACGATGCCGGGCTCGAAGCGCCGCACGCCGAGCAGCTCGGCGATGCGCTCCGGCACCCGGTCGTCGCGCTCCCAGGGCGGGTACTTGCCGCCCCAGGCGTTGTAGCGCCAGTCGACGACGGCGAGCTCGGCGTCGCGCACGACGAACGTCGGCCCGTGGTCGCGGCACCAGGGCTCGTCGGTCGGGATGCGGTGCACGACGATGCGGTCGGCGCGCGCGTTCCGGGCGGCAGCGAGCGCGCCACGCACCGCCGCCTCCTGCGCGGCGTCGGCCACGTTCACGTGCACACGCTCGCCCTGGCTCAGCGCGGCAGCCATCCCCGCCCACAGGCCGGGCACGGCGTCGTAGCGCTCCGGGAAGCTGATACCGTCCGGACGCGGCCAGGAGATCCAGGTGCCCTCGTGCGGCTCCCACTCGGCCGGCATGCGGAAGCCGAGCGCGCGCGGCGTCGTACCGGTCGCCGTCATCGCGGGACCCGCGTCGCGGCGCGCGCCATGCTCAATCGATCAAGCGGCGTGTCAGATCCCCGTACGCGTCGACGCGGCGGTCGCGCAGGAACGGCCAGTGCGTGCGCGCGGTCTCGACCGCGGCGAGGTCGCAGGCGACGACCATGACCTCCTCGCGATCGGCGCTCGCGCGCGCGAGCACACGGCCGGCCGGGTTCACGACGAAGCTCCGCCCCCAGAACTCGATGCCGGGACCGCCGATCGGCCGCTCGTGCCCCACCCGGTTCGGCACCGCGACGAAGACGCCGTTGGCGATCGCGTGCGCCCGCTGCACCGTCTCCCAGGCGGCGTGCTGGTCGGCCCCGAACTCCGCCTTCTCGGCGGGATGCCAGCCGATGGCGGTCGGGTAGAAGAGGATCTCGGCGCCCTGCAGCGCCGTGAGCCGCGCCGCCTCGGGATACCACTGATCCCAGCAGACGAGCGTCCCGATGCAGGCCGTGGCCGTCGGCCAGGCGCGGAAGCCGAGGTCCCCCGGCGTGAAATAGAACTTCTCGTAGTAGAGCGGATCGTCGGGGATGTGCATCTTGCGGTAGGTCCCGACGATGGCACCGTCGGCGCCGAGCACGACCGCGGTGTTGTGGTAGAGCCCCGGCGCGCGGCGCTCGAACACCGACGCGACGATCGTGATACCGAGCCTGTGCGCCAACGCGCCGAGTGTCTCCGTGGTCGGACCCGGGATGGGCTCGGCGAGCGCGAAGTTGTCGTGATCCTCCGACTGGCAGAAGTAGAGCGAGCGGAAGAGCTCCGGCAGGCACACGAGCGTGGCGCCGCGGCGCGCGGCGGCCTCCACGTGGCGCACGGCGCGGGCGAGGTTGGCGTCGGGATCGGCGCCGCAGCGCATCTGCACCAGGCCGACCTGCACGACCCGACCGCCTGCGGCGGCCTTGCGCGCGGCGCGGGCGCGGCCACCTGGCTTCGCGACGGCGCCACGACGCGCGCGCGGCGTCCTGCCGCGTCCGTTCGTGGAGCGTGCCATCGCCCTACTCCGCGGCCGGCTTGGCGGCACCCGTGCGGCCACGTCCGCCGCGGCGACGCCGCCGGCGGCGCGGCGCCGCGCCGGCGTCCGTCGATGCGCCGTCGCCGTTCGCGGCGGCCGTCTCCGGCGCCGCGCCTTGCGGCTCGCTCGCACGCGCGTTGTCGCCGTCGCCGCCGCCGCTTCGCGCTGGGCGGCCACGGCGGCGCCCGCCTCGTCCCCGGCTCGCCTCGCGCGGCTCGACGGGCGGAGGCACGTGCTCGTGCGTCCCGTGATCGAAGCTCGGCACGATCACCCGCGGGAGGGTTGCGCCGATCGCGCGCTCGATCGAGCAGAGGTCGTTCTCCTCCTCGGGCGCCACGAACGTGATCACCTCGCCGACGGCGCCCGCGCGCGCGGTGCGGCCACCGCGGTGGATGTAGTCGTCGGGGGAGAACGGGACGTCGAAGTTCACGACGTGCGAGATCTCGGCGACGTCGATGCCGCGCGCGGCGACGTCGGTCGCGATCAGCACCGGGAAGCGCCCCGCGCGGAACGACTCGAGCGCCGCGATGCGGTCCTCCTGGCGGCGGTCGGAGTGGATGCTGGTGGCGGGGACGCCGCTCCGGGTGACCTGGCGCGCCAACCGGTCGGCGTCGGCCTTGCGCTTCACGAACACCAGCACCGACTTCATCGTCTCGCGCTTGAGGAGCGTCGTCAGGAGCGGCGCCTTGCGCGACTGCGCGACCGGATACACGCTCTGCACGATGCCGCTCGCCGGCTTCTGCGCCCCGACCATGATGGTGACGGGATCGCGCAGGATGTCGTTCGCGAGCTGGCGGATCTCCGGCGCCATCGTCGCCGAGAACATGAGCGTCTGCCGGTCGACCGGCAGCGCGCGCAGGATGCGGCGGATGTCGGGCAGGAAGCCCATGTCGAGCATGCGGTCGGCCTCGTCGAGCACGAGGATCGCGAGCCCCGCAAAGTCGACGTAGTCGAAGCGCATGTGGTCGAGCAGGCGCCCGGGCGTCGCGACGACGATCTCGGCGCCGGCGCGCAGCGCACGCTCCTGCGGCCGCATGTCGACGCCGCCGACGACCGAGACCGCGGTGAGACCGATGTGGTAGCCGATCGCCAGCGCCTGCTCGTCGATCTGCATGGCCAGCTCGCGCGTCGGCGAGAGGACGAGGGCGCGGCAGCGGCCGCGCTCGCCGGCGTGCAGGTGCTGCAGGATGGGCAGCAGGAACGCGGCGGTCTTGCCCGTCCCCGTCGAGGCGCAGCCGATCATGTCGCGGCCCGCGAGCACGACCGGAATCGCCTCGGCCTGGATGGGGGTCGGGCGCGTGAAGCCCATGTCGGCAACGGCCTCGGTGAGCGCCGGGATCAGTCCGAAATCGTGGAACGCATCCATCGTGCTTCCGCCATATGTGCTGAAACGGAGACGGCCCGCAAACGGGGGGACCAACGGCTTGACCGACCGCCACGCCCATGTACACAACGGTCCGCGCATGCGCGTGCTCTTCGCGAGCGGCATCGACGGGTTCTGCCATCGCTACGCCACGTTGCACTGGGCGGAACAGCTCGCGACCCAGGGCGTCGCCAGCACCGTCCGCGCCCACACCGACCCGCGGCTGGTCGCCGATCTCGATGCCCACGACGTGCTGGTCCTCTTCCGCGCACCGGACGGCGCCTTCATCCGCCACCTGCTCGCCCACGCGCGCGCCCGTGGACGCGCCACGGTGTTCGCGGTGGACGATCTGATCGTGGATCCCTCGTTGCCGCTGCCCGCCGCGGTGCGCGACGCGCCCGCCGACGAGCGACGCCTGTGGTTGGACGGGGTCGCGCGCTACCGCCGCGCGCTCGAGCAGTGCGACGCGTTCCTCGCGACGACGGCGCCGCTCGGGGCGCTCGGCGCAACCCTCGGCAAGCCGACGTACGTCCATCACTGCGGCCTCGCCGCCCGTGAGCTGCGGATCGGCGCCGCCGCGCGCGCCGCAGCCGCGCGGCACGAGGGCGTCCGCCTCGGCTACTTCAGCGGCACCGCCACGCACGATGAAGATCTCAGGACCATCGCGCCGCTCCTGCGCGCGTTGCTGGAGCGCCATCCCGCGCTCGGGCTGACGATCGTCGGCCCGGTCGCGCTCGATCCGGCGCTCGCGCCCTATGCCCCGCGCGTCGAGCGCCTGCCGCTCGTCTCCTGGCCCGTCCTCGCCGAGCGGATTGCGGCCGTCGACGTGAACCTCGCGCCGCTCGCGTGGCACGACCCCTTCGTGGCCGCCAAGGGCGCGGTGAAATATCTCGAGGCGGCGGCCGTCGGAGCTCCCACGGTGGCGAGCCCGACCGCGGCGTTCCGCAACGCGATCCGCGACGGCACGAACGGCCTCCTGGCGGGTGACGCCGGGTGGGACGCGGCGCTGTCGAGCGTGATCACGGATCCGGGGCGGTGCGCCCGCCTCGGCGCGGCCGCGCGCGCCGACGTCGAGACGCGCTTCGCGCCGGCCGCGCAGGGCGCCGCCCTCCGCGCCTTCCTCGCCGACGTGCTCGCCCGCGTGGCGCCGGCGCGGCGCGCCGCGACGGCATTGCCCGGCGCGGACGACGAGGTCGCCCTCGCCCGCCGCTTCCCGGGCGAGGTCGCGCGCGCCGCCCGCGAGCCGGCCGGCCTGCCCGACCTGGCGGCCGCTGCCACCGACGTCTCGCCGGCGCTCGGCGACGGCGTCGTGCTGGCGCAGCGCTTCCACGCGACCCGTCCCGGCCTCGCACGCGTCGACGTCCACACGGTCACCTACGGGCTCACGCTCGACCACGTGCTCGAGCTGCGCCTGCGCCGTGACGACGGCTCGGTCGTAGGTGGGACGACGCTGCCCGCCGCGCTCGCTCCCGATCGTGATTGGGTGTCGCTCGAGGTCGCACCGGAGGCGTCGTCGGACGGGCGCCACTACGTGCTCGAGCTATGCGCCAATGGCACCGGCGATCGGAACGCGCTCGCCTTCGGCGTCACGTCCGCGGCCGGCGGCGAGGGCTACCGCCTCGGCGACGCGCACGGCACCGCCGCCCTCGCGCTCCGTACCTTCGCGGCGGACGCCGCCGCCGAGGTCCACGCGGCACGCCACGCATGACCCGCCTCCTCATCATCTGCCCGGACCAGACGGGTCCGCGCATGGCGGGAACCGCCATCCGCTCGGTGGAGATCGCGCGCGCCCTCGCGGATGACATCGACGTCACGCTCGGCGTTCCCGACGGCAGCACGCGCGTCACCGGCGACTTCGCGCAGGTGTGCATCCCCTCGGAGTCGGCCTTGCCGCCGCTCATCGACGCGGCGGACGTCGTGATGGTCGCCGGACGCGCTGAGCTCATGACCGCGGTCCGCAAGCCGCTCATCGTCGATCTCTACGATCCGTTCATCCTTTCGGACCTCGAGTTCTACGGCGATCGTTTCGCCCGCGCCGGCGGCCGTCCGCTTCTCGCCCTACGCTGGCTGCAGCACCACCTCGCCAACGGAGACCTCTTCCTGTGCGCGGGCCCGACGCAGCGGAGCTTCTGGCTCGGCATGCTCGCGGCGGCCGGCCGCGTCAACCGCGCGAACTACGCCGACGACCACGGGTTCGACGAGCTCCTCGCCGTCGCGCCGTTCGGCATCGCGGACACGCCGCCGGCGCACACCCGGCCAGCGGTGAAGGGCGTGATCCCCGGCATCGCACCCGACGACAAGGTCGTGCTGTGGGCCGGAGGCCTGTGGAACTGGTTCGATCCGCTCGTCCTCCTGCGTGCGCTGCATCGGCTCCGCGACCGCCACCCCGACGTGAAAGCGCTCTTCCTCGGGCTGCGCCACCCGAACCCGGCGATCGGCGCGATGGAGATGGCGGAGCGCGCTCGCGCGCTCGCGGCCGAGCTGTCGCTCGAGGGCCGCAGCGCCTTCTTCGTCGACTGGGTGCCCTACGAGGAGCGGCAGAACTACCTGCTCGAGAGCGACGTCGGCGTCAGCCTGCACCAGCCGGGCGTCGAGGCGCAGTTTGCCTTCCGCACCCGCGTCCTCGACTACCTCTGGGCGGGACTGCCGATGCTGCTGAGCCGCGGCGACGAGCTCGCGGCCCTGGTCGAGCGCCATCGACTGGGCCGGCTCGTGCCCGAGGGCGACGTCGACGCCGTCGCCGAGGGCGTGCTGGCGCTGCTCGAAGGGCCGCCGGATCCCGATCGTCCGGCCCGCTTCGCGGCAGTCCGCGAGCAGCTCGCCTGGACGCGCGTCGTCGAGCCGGTGCGGCGCTTCTGCGCGGCGCCGGCCCTCGCGCGCGACAAGCGCGAGGGCGCATGGTTCGTGGCAGGCACGCGCGGCAGCGAGGTGCTGTGCAAGGAGGACGCGCTGGTCGCGGAGGAGACGCTGCGGCCGGAGCGCGAGCTCTCGGCGCCGCTTGGCGGCGACCACGTCGTCGCGCACGAGTTCGTCGCCGCCTATGACGACCTCTGCCGGATCGACGTGCTCACCTGGGTACGCGACACGCCGCCGCCCGCGGACCTCCTGTTCACGCTCTGGAGCGGGGACGCCGAGGGACGGCGGCTCGCGCGCGTGCGCGTACCGCTCGCGGAGGTCGCGCACAACGATTGGCAGCGCTTCGACTTCCGGCCGGTCGGCAACTCGCGCGGCCGGCGCTACCGCTGGACGCTCGAAGCGACCGCGCCGGACGCGCACATCGCGCTCTGGATGTGCTCCGCGACCGAACGCGAGCCCGTCGCCGCGGCCTCGATCGCGCACTACCTCGTCCCCGGCGTGGCGGAGGCGCTGCCCGTCGACGACGAGTCCTTCCTCTTCCTCCACAACGTGACGCTCACTGACACGCTGGTGCCGGGGATCGGCCGGTTGCTCGACGAGTCTCCTGCCCTCGGCGCCACGCTCGCAGGGGTCGGGGGCCGCACGAACGGCGTCGCCCACGCCGCGGAGATCGACGCGGGAGCGGCGGCGCAGGGCGATACACCGGACGCCGCGCCGCTCGGCGCCGAGCTCGCGCAGCTGCGCGGCGACCTCGCGGTGGCGCGGCGCGAGCTCGGCGACACGCGCGCCGCGCTCGCCGATCTCGCCGACCGCCATCGCGTGGCGGCCGCGGCCCCCGTCCTCCCCCGGCTCCTGCGCGAGCTCGCGGCGGCGCTTCTGCGCGCGGCCGCGAACGCGCGCCAGCTCGCCGTCGCGGCGTTCGTCGGCCTGCTGACGCTCGCGTTGGTGCCGTTCGTCACGCTCCTCGCGGTCGGACTCGCGGTGACCGACGCATGGGTGGCGCTCCGCCGCCGGGCGGCGCCGGCCGAGACGTCGCCCGGCGTCGCAGCAGCCCAGCCCCGGCTCGGGCGACCGGTCTCGGTCGTGATCCCGACCTGGAACGGCCGGTCGCTGCTCGACATGAGCCTGCCGCCGCTCCGCGCCGCGCTCGCGGCCTATCCGGACGGCGGCGAGATCATCGTGGTCGACAACGGCAGCGAGGACGACACGTGCGCGCACCTCGCCGCGGAGTTTCCCGACGTCCGCGTCATCGCCTTGCCAACCAACGAGGGGTTCGCCGGCGCGACCAACCGTGGCGCCCGCGACGCGCGGCACGCCACCGTCATCCTCCTCAACAACGACATGGTCGTCGAGCCGGACTTCGTCGCACCGCTCCTCGAGGCGCTCGACGAGCAGCCCGACGCGTTCGGCGTCTCCTGCCAGATCGATTTCATCGACAAAACGAAGCCGCGCTGGGAAACCGGCAAGGTGCACGCGCGCTGGAGCGCCGGCACGATCCGGCTCTTCCACCTCGACCGCTACGACGAGGAGCTGCGCTACCCCGTGTTCTTCGCCGGCGGCGGCGCATCGGCGTACGATCGCGCCAAGTTCCTCGCGCTCGGCGGCTTCGACGAGGCCGTCTTCTCGCCGGTGTACATCGAGGACGTCGACCTCGGCTACCGCGCCTGGAAGCGCGGCTGGCCGTCGCTCTTCGCGCCGCGCAGCGTGGTGCACCACAAGCACCGCGGCACCACCCGGCGCCTCTGGAGCGAGGGCACGATCCGGAGCTTCTTCGAGAAGAACCTGGCCGCGCTCGTGTGGAAGAACGTCGGCGACTGGCGCCTGCTCGCGCGCCACCTGGCGGGGGTCGTCCTGCTGCCCGGCAGGGTCTTCCTGGAGATGGGCGGCGGCGCCGCGCTCGCTACCTGGCGCGGGCTGATCCGCCAGGCGCCGACCGTCCTGCGCGCGCGGGCGCGCGAGGGACGGCACACACGCGTCATCGACGACGCGACGATCTTCGTCGCCTCGCGCTACCGCTACGCCTTCCGCCGTTTCTGGGGCGTGCGGCCGCGGCGCGGTCCCGCGAGCAAGCCCCACGTGCTGGTCGTGAGCCCGTACAGCCCGTTTCCCGCCGTGCACGGCGGCGCCGTGCGCATCCTCGCGCTGCTGCGCCGGCTGCGCGCCCACGCCGACGTCACCCTGCTCGCCTACGGCGACACCGCCGCCGAGCTCGACCCGGCGAGCATCGGCGAGCTGCGGCGCATCTGCCGCACGGTCGTCGTGCTCGAGCGGCCGGGCCATACGTTCGGCGGCCAGCTCCAACCGCACAAGACCCGCGGCTTCTGGTCGGACTCGATGCGCGACATGCTCGAGTACCTGCTCGACCGTGACGACCACGACGTGGTGCAGGCCGAGTACACGCACATGGCGCATTTCCTGCCGCCGCCGGCGCCAGGCCTCGTGCGGGTGCTGGTCGAGCACGACGTGAGCTTCGTCTCGATCGCGCGCAGCCGCGACGCGGCCCGGTCGCCGATGGCACGGCTCGGACTCGGCATGGAGTGGATGCGCATGTTGCGCTACGAGGTCGCCGCGGTCGAGCGTGCCGACGTCGTGCTCACGATGAGCGAGGACGACAAGGCGACGCTCGGACGATACGTCCCCACGGGACACGTCACCACGATCCCGAACGGCGTCGACTGCGCGCAGTTCGCCTTCACGGCCGACGGACGGGAGCCGGAGTCGATCCTGTTCGTCGGCTTCTTCCGGCACGAGCCGAACGTCGAGGCGGTGCGCTACTTCTGCCGCGACGTCCTGCCGCTGGTGCAGCGCGCGCGGCCCGTCCGCTTCCGCATCGTCGGCGCCTATCCGCCCGAGGTCGTACGCCGGCTGGCCGAGCTTCCGGGTGTCGAGGTGACGGGCCAGGTCGACGAGATCGCGCCCTGCTACCAGCGCGCCGCGGTCTTCGTCGCTCCCGTGCTCCAGGGCTCCGGCACGCGCCTCAAGATCCTCGAGGCGATGGCGAGCGGCTGCCCCGTCGTCTCGACGACGATCGGCGCCGAGGGGCTCGCCGCCGCCGACGGGCGCGAGATCCTGATCGCGGATACCCCCGAGGCGATGGCCGCCGCGATCGTACGCGTCCTCGGCGATGCGCAGCTCGCCGCGCGCCTGGCGCATGCGGCCCGCGAGTTCGTCGTCGCGCGCTACGACTGGGACGCGATCGCCGCCACCCTGGTGGACGTCTACCGCAGCGCGCTCGGAGCCTGACGATGGCGAACCCCCTCACCTTCGTACGCCCCTTCCGGCCGGACCAGATCCGCTCGATCCTGCTCGTGCAGTCGGGACCGGTCGAGCTGATGCGCCGCGTGGGCGAGCGGCTGCGAGCGATCGCACCGGGTTGCGTGATCACCGCCGTGGTGCGCGAGGATCATCGCGAGGCCGCGCGGAGCGGCGGATTCGATGACGTGATCGTCGTCCGCTGGGAGGATCGGCTCGAGGTCGTCCGCACGCTGCGCGGCCGGCGCTTCGACACCGTCGCGGTCCTGATGAGCCACCAGGGATCCGACTATCTGCGCGTGCTCCCGTATCTCCTGCGCACCCGCTCGATCCTCGCCTTCAACGACAACCTCGACTCGTTTCCGGTGCACGTGTCCCGCGCCGGAACGCTCATCCTCCACGTGAGCGGACAGCGCAGCGCCGCGGCCCTCGTGCGCTGGGCGGTGAGCCGCGCGGTGCTGGCGGCGGTCGCGACCGCGGTGCTCGTGGCCGCGGTCCTGCGCATCGAGATCCGTGCGCGCTGGCGGCGCGCCCGGACGGCGCTGGGCGCCGGCGCGTGACGGCATGCCCGCCGGCTCCAGCGGAGCCGAGGCGCCGTCACTGGATGTAGCCGAGCTCCCGGAGCCGCTCCTCGCGCTCGGGATCGATGACCGGCGCCGTGGCCCGGTTGACCGGGCGCTCCGCCGCGTCGAACGTCGCGAGCGCGGCGCGCAGGCGTGGTGCGGCCGTGCCGTCGCGCAGCGGCCTCACCTCCGCCGGGTCGCTCGCGAGATCGAAGAGCTCCGTCTGCGCGCCGCCCGGCGTCGAGAAGAGGACGACCTTCGACGAGCCCTCGTACCCCACCCGGACGCGCCGCCCGCGTGAGTCGATGTCCTCGGCCCAGACCGGATGCTCCTCGTCGAGCGGGCGCGAGTCCGTCGCCGGTGGAGGCTGCACTCCCACGCTCGCGAGCACGGTCGCGAACACGCCGAGCGTCGAAACCCGCCGCGTGACCCGCTCGCCGGCGCGCACGCCGCCGGGATACTTCACCAGCAGCGGCACGTGGAGCAGCTCCTCGTACGGCGCCAGACCGTGTCCGGCGAGGCCGTGCTCGCCGAGCAGCTCGCCGTGATCCGACGTCACGATCACGAGCGCCGCGTCCCAGCGGCCCGCGCGTCTCAAATCGTCGAAGATCGCGCCGAGCACGTGATCGGTGTAGGCGATCTCGCCGTCGTACTGCGACACGAAGTGCGCCCGCATCTTGGGCGTAATGGGGGTGCCGGCGTTCACGAGGCTCGTGAAGACCGTCCCCCACTGCTCGTCGCGTCCCGGAAACATCGACCGGTACGGCTCCGGCGGGTCGTACGGCTCGTGGGGATCGAGGATGTTCATGAAGACGAACACGCGGTCACGGCGGCCTTTGAGCCAGTCGACGAAGGCCGTTCGTACGCCGTCGGCGCCGCCCAGCTTGTGGTCGAAGAACTCGGCGAAGCCGCGCGCGAAGCCGAGGACGCGGGCCACGTACGTGGAGTTGGCGACGAACGCAGCCGTATGGAGCCCGCGCTCGCCGAGGATGCCCGCCAGCGTCGGCAGGTCGGGATTGATCGGCAACGCGAGATTACGAGCGGCGGGCACCCGTTCGGCACCGGCGAACGACGGCCAGCGGCCGGTGAAGAGCGCCGCGTGCGAGGGAACGGTCCATGTACCGGGCGAGGTGGCGTGCTCGTAGACGACAGCCTCGCGGGCCAGCGCGTCCAGGGCGGGCGACGTCGCGCGGCCGTAGCCGTGCAGGGAAAGGTGGTCGGCGCGCAGGGTGTCGACGACGATCAGCACGACGTCGCCGTCCGCCGCTCGCGGCCTGCTCCGCGCACAGGCCGCGCTCCCGAGCAGGGCGACCCATACGAGCACGCGCGTCGAGCGTAGCGCCGCGAGCGACCGCAGCGTCACGACGACCGCCCCCCGACGCGCCTGGACACCGTGCGCTCTCGGGGGCTATGTCGTCGCCCATGCGCGCCCTGCGACCTCTGCTCCGCCGGCTGGCGAAGCGGGCACCCCGCGCCGCCATGGCGGTGCGCGCCGCAGTGCAATCCGTCACCCCGAATCAAGACTTCGCCAACGAGGTGTGGAACGCGCGCTACAGCAAGAGCGACGCGGAAGGCCGGCTCGAGCACGCCGAGTGTGATCCGCTGGACTATACGCGCCATCCGTTCATCTACGGTCACGCGATCTCGGAGCCACTGACGGGAAGCGTCGACCGGTTCTGGCTCGACGCGATCTGCACGCAGTATCTTACGCCCCCCGCAGGACTCGTCCTGTCGCTCGGATGCGGAACGGCGACGCACGAGGAGCATCTGCTCAGCCGCGGGTTCGCCGAGCGCGTGATCGCGTACGACATGTCGTCGGAGGCGATCGCCGCGGCCCGACGCCGGCTCGACGCCACGCAGTGGGGGGGCGCCATCGAGCTCCGCTGCGGTGACCCGCTGGCGGACGGGCTCCCGACCGGGGGAATCGACGTCGTGCTGGTGGAGGCCGCGATCCATCACTTCATCGAGATCGAGCGCATGTTCGAGCTCATGCATCGGGTGCTCAAGCCCACCGGGCTCCTCATCTACGACGAGTACGTCGGCCCCGACCACCACCAGCACCCACCGGACTTGATCGCGCTGCTCGACCGTCTGAACGCATGCCTTGCCGAGTCCTACCGCCGGGACTTCGAGAGCGGCGCGCCGCGTGAGCACGTCGAAGCGACGCCGCTCGATTGGATGCTGGCCTACGACCCGACGGAAGGCGTGCATGCCTCTCGCATACTCCCGCTCACCCATCAATACTTCGACGTCGTGGATCGCCGCGACTACGGCGGAGCGATCCTGCGCCCGTTCTTCAGCCGCATTCTCCGGAACTGGGACTTCTCCGACCCGAAGGATCAGACGGCGGCGCGGCTCATCATCCTCCTGGAGCAGGAGCTGACGCGGCGGGGCATCCTTCCGTCGCATCAGACGCTGGTGGTCGCGCGCCCGCGTCGTCGCCCGCTTCCCCCGCTGCCCGCGCACGCCATCGAGCGGATCGGGTACACCGGGTGGACCCCGCCGGCCTGAGGCGGCCGAGCGCGTCTCAGGGCAGCCGACGCGCGTCGAGGATCACGACGCCGGCGGGCTCGAGGTCGAGCGTGAACGCGTCGGCGACCGTCATCTCGAGCCGGTCGACCGACGCCGCACCCCCGGCGGTGGAGACGGGGATGGATTCGCGGGGGACGGTGGCAGGGAGCGCCGCGCCGGGCGGAACCGTGAGGGTCACGCGCCAGCCGTGCGGCGCGGGCGGCAGCCGCACGGTGACGGGCCGCGCAGAGACCTGCCGCAGCCTTGCATCGGTTTCCGGGAAGCGGGGAAACTGCCAGAGCGCTGCCCTCACGCTCTCCGCCGACGCATCGACGGAGCGCAGCACGCCGACGCGCTCGGCCTGATCGGACGCCAGCGCGACCGCGACGTGCTCCGGCCGTGGGCGATCTCCGTCCCGCAACGTCAACGCATGGTCGCCGGCGCGCACCAGGTCGAGAGTGCCGACCACGTGCGTCGCCGCCAGGTACGCGAAGTACGCGGGCGACTCGGTCGCGACGTACCACGGCCCGGCCTGGGCGATGCCCTGATCGACGAGCAGCGCCAGCATCTCCGCCTGCCAGGCGCGCGCCCACCGCGTCGAGGCGAGCGACACCGACGTGTCGTGCTCGAACTCCATGCCGAGCAGCGGATGGATGCCGATCTCGTCGAGACGGATCGGCAGCGCGCGGTCGGGAAACGTACGCGCCAGAAGGTCGCGGATGTAGGCGATCTTGTACTCGGCGAAGCCGTCGAGCGCGAGCTGCGGCGTCTCGTAGAGATTGAACGCGAACGCCGACCAGGGCGGCAACGGCTCCCGGGCGCGCGCGAACTCCGCGCGTAGCGCGTCGAGGAACGGCGGCAGGTTGTCGATGACCGGGTTGCCGTGGTCGGGCTCGACGACCCACGGGCCGAGGTGCACCTGGCCGGGCCGTACCCAGGGCCGCATCGCCTGCCACGTCCAGAGATACTGCCGTGCGTACTGCTGCGCGTCGCCCTGGTAGCCGAAGTGCCGCGACGAGCCGTCGTACTCCACCCACATGCAGTTCGGCTCGCTGAAGAAGGAGAAATGCGCATCGGCAAACCACGGCCGGGTCGCGAGATGCGCGAACACGGCATCGACGTAGGTGCGCCATCCGGCCTCGTCGACGATCGGGAGCTCGTTGTAGTGATAGCTTGGATACGCGCCGCGACCGCCGGTGAAGAGCTCGGGCGCGCCGGCCATGTGGACGTGCAGCGCGAGCCGCGTCGCGGCCGCCCGATCGAGCATGCGATCGAAGGCCGACCAGTCGAAGCGGTCGCGCACGGGCTTCCCGGCCCAGTCCGGCCCGTCGTGGAAGAACTCGTACGTCTCCGCCCATGCCCGCTCCCGGCGCGAATCGGCGCTCGGGTTCTTTCCCATCTGCGTCTCGTAGTCGCTCACGAGCGTCGGGCCGAAGTTGCCGCCGAGCGTCGAGAACAAGCGCAGGGAGCGCACCCACGGCCGCGCCGCGGGGATCGATGCCGGGAACGTGCTCGCGGCGTCCTCGTCCTTGAAGAGGTAGTACGCCTTGAACACGTTCATCTCCGACCAGGGCACCGCCGCGGGGCGAACGGCGCCCGGGTCGGGCTCGCCGAGATCGACCACCACGGGCGCGTCCGCGGCCCTCTTGAGACGGACGCGCGGATCGCCCCAGATCAGACGGTCGCCGCGACGGTCGTGCGCGTCGCGGCTCCCGAGCGTGATCCACACGACGCGGTCGCGGTAGGGCGCCAGATCGACGCGCACCTCGCGCCACGCCGCGCTCTTTCCCGCCGGCAGGCGCTCGAACGGGATCGCCTCCGGGCGCGGCTCCGACTCGCCGACCGCGACGCCGAAGTCGACGCCGTCGGTCGGGTCCTGCGCCGTAGGATCGATCGCCGCCCAGGTGACGAGCTCGCAATCGGCGTCGCGCGCCACGTGCACGCGAAAGCTCGCCGTGCTCGGCGCACCGGCGAGCGACGGGAGGAGCAGCACGCCCCGGTGGCCCTGCCCGTCGAGCGCGACGAGCTCGGGCTGCTGGCGATACGCGGACGGCTGATCGAGCGGCGGCAGCACCTGGCGCACCGCGGCCGCGCGCCAGTGCAGCTGGAGATCCAGATCGTGGGCACGGCCTGGTCGGGGCGCTTCGAGCACGGCCGGCAACACCGGCGCACCGGCGGGCACCGAGGACGACGGCACACTTCCCCCGTCGCAGCCGGCGAGCAGCACCGTCAGCGCGACGAGCGCCGCCCGGCGCCACGCGGCAGGAAGGCGGCGGGTCACGACCCTTCCGTCACGTGGACGACGGCGTCAAGCGCTACGTCCCGACGCTCGGTGACGGCGCCCGACGGCCAGCGCACGCGGAAAGTCACGGGGCCGGCACAAGCGCCCACGCCGAACTGCGGGCGCACCAGTGACTGCGAGAAGTAGTCCGCGCCACCGTTCTGGAACCGCGTTTGACGTGTGCCGCACGCCTCGACCGTGACCAGTGCGCCGAGCGCCAGGCGGTTCGAGCGCGTCCCCTGCAGATCGAACGCGATCCAGTGGGTCGCCGGCCCGGCGTTGCGGAGCAGGTAGTACGGCCCGCGATCGAACGGCGGCGCTCCCCAGCCGTTGGTGAGGAAGAGATCGAGCCGTCCGTCGCCGTCGAAATCGAAGAAGTGCGCGCCCGAGCCACGGCCGCCACCGCTCGACGGGCTGAGCGACGTATCGTTGCGGCACGGCTCGAGCCCACCGCGTCCGTCGCCCATGCACACGACGTTGCGGCCGCCGGCGCCGTCGAGACCGCTGTCGACGACGTACAAATCCAGCCAGCCGTCGCCATCGATGTCGGCCCACTGCGCTGCTTGGCCGTTCGCATCCTGATGCGCGGGCCCGCGCACGCGCTCGAAGCGACCGCCGGGTAGCCCATGGAAGAGCTCCCCACCGCGGTGCAGCTCGCCCTGGAAGCCCACGGCGGTCGCATGGGTTGCGCCGCGCAGGATGCCGGTCAGGTGATGATCGCCGCTGCCGGTCCAGCGCAGATGCCAGACGGCGGCGGGCGCACAGCCGGCGCAGCGGCTGACGGTCTCGACGTCGCGCCAGAGCACGAAGCCGAGTGGCGTCGTCGGAGCGGCACTCGCCGCCGCGGCCGCGGCCCGACAGGTGAAGCGGCTCGTCGCCGGATGCGGGCCCGCACCGCAGACGACCCGATCCGGCGCGACCGGAGCGCCGTTCTCGTAGAGCTCGGCGTCGAGATCCGCGTCCGCCCCGCCCGTCGTCTCGAAGTCGATACCCGCCGGCGCGTCCTTCGCGAAGAACGCGAACGTCACCCGCCCGTCCGGCTCGTCGTGCACGACGTCGCTGAACTCCGTGCCGATCGTGACGTACAGGTCGAGGATGCCGTCGTTGTCGTAATCGCCGATCGTCATCCCGGCGAGCCACCCGGACTGCGACCCGAGGCCGCTCGCGTCGGTCACGTCGACGAAGCGCTGGCCGTCCTCGTTGTGCAGCAGGCGCAGGCCCTTCGGGGTGCCGCTCAGCAGGAGGTCGGGCCGGCCGTCGCCATCGAGGTCGGCCCACGCGACGCGGGTCGCCGGCCAGGCCGCGAGCCCGGCGCGCTCGGACGCGTCCTCGAAGGTGCCATCGTGGCGATTCAGGAAGAGGCGGCTCGGCGATCCCATGTTCGCGTTGACGATGTCGAGCCAGCCGTCGCCGTCAAAGTCGAACGACGCGACGGAGCGTGATCGCCCGCGCACGTCACCGGTGCCGGCCGCGGCTGCGACGTCCTCGAAACGTCCACCGCCGAGGTTGTGGTAGAGATGGTTCTGCTTGGTGCCGAGGCCGCGGCCGGCACCGAGCGCCACGACGAGGTCGGGCCGCCCGTCGTTGTCGATGTCGGTCCACGCCGTGCCGTGCTGGTCGCCCGCCGGCTCGATCCCGGCGGCGGGCAGCACGTCCGCGAACCGTCCGTCGCCGAGGTTGTGGAGCAGCACCGCGCCGGCGCCGTGGTTGCCCACATAGACGTCGGGCCGCCCGTCGCCGTCGAAATCGCCGATCGCGGCGTCGTACGTCGGGGTGTTGCGCGCGATGCCGGCCTGCGCCGTCACGTCGGCGAACGCCGGCGGCGCGTGACGGTGCGCGCGGTGGCACGCCGACGCGCACCCCATGGCGATCGCCAGCACGCCACACCAACGGCCTCCGAGGCTCAGCATCGACTGCCGCCGCGCATTGCGAGAGCCCTCGACATCGCATCGCCCACGCGGGAGATCAAGTTGCCCCCGCGCGGCGGCGATCGCGGCGGCGCGACGCGACGGCGCCGCGCCGGATCAGTTGCTGCGTGCCTTCAGCTGCTCCGTGGAGTTGGTGAGCGGCGTCGCGAATGGCGCGTCCCAGCACTGCCCGAGGTCGTCGATGCGCTTCAACTGGACGGTCATCGGCAGGGTCTCGGGAAGCGGCGGCGGCTGCAGCAGCGCGCCTTTGCCCTTGAGGATGATCTTCGCCTTACCCGCGGCTCCCGGCAGGAGCACGACGCTCTGGATGCCGTCCGGCCCGAGCGCCTTGTTCTTGTACTTGACGCCCTTCTTCGTCTGGGTCCAGCACGGCTTCGTGCCGCACAGGCCGCCGGCGGGAATCCGCGCCAGCAGGCGCGGCTGCGCGCCGCCGGTCGCGTCGTAGAGGCAGAGCGCGAACGCCGACGTGTTGAGTGGGTCGCCGAAGTCGGAAAGCAGCGTCGCGGCGCCCTTCGTCCACTTCCACACCAGCCCGTCCTTCGTGTCCGGCGTCTTGTTCTTGACGATCAGCACGCTCTTCGTCGACGCCGCCGCGCGACAGCCGCCCTGCGGCGCCGGCCCGCAGATGAACTGGCACTGGTCGGTGCAGTTGGCACCGGGGGTCGGGTCGTCGCATTGCTCGCCGCACGAGGCCTGCACGGTGCCGTCGCCGCACGTCATCGGGTTGCCGACGCATGCGCCGCCGATGCACTGGTCGGCGAGCGTGCACGCGTTGCCGTCGTCGCACGACGTGCCGCTCGGCTTCGTCGGGTTGGAGCACACCCCCGTGCCCGGATCGCAGGCGCCGGCCAGATGACACTGATCGGGCGTCGGGCAGACGACCAGATTCGAACCGACGCAGGTCCCGCCCGCGCACTGATCGGTCTGCGTGCAGCCGTTGCCGTCGTCGCACGGCGCAGCGTTGTCGACGCCGCAGGTGCCGCTGCCGTCGCACACGTCGTCGGTGCAGGGGTTGCCGTCCGCCGTACACGCAACGCCGGCGGCCTTCGGCGGATTGGAGCAGACGCCCGTGCCCGGGTTGCACGTGCCGACGTCGTAGCACTCACCGAGGGCCGTGCAGACGACCGGGTTCGAGCCGACGCAGGTGCCGCCCGCGCACTGGTCGGTCTGGGTGCAGCCGTTGCCGTCGTTGCAGGGAGCGCTGTTGGCGACGCCGCAGGCGCCGGCACCGTCGCAGAAGTCGTCGGTGCAGGGATTGCCGTCGGCGCTGCAGGACGTGCCCATGCCGAGCGCGGGATGCGTGCACGTGCCCGAGGCACAGGTGTCGGACGTGCACTCGAGCCCGTCGCTGGCGCAAGTGGTGCCGTCGGGCTCGACGAGCGTCGCGATGCAGCCAGTGACCGGGTTGACGCTCGGGTTGTCGGGATCGGCGACGCAGGTGCTCACCTGGCAGCCACCCATGGTGCAGAAGGCGTCGACCGGCGTGTTGACGCAGCCGCCCAGCGGATCGCAGCTATCGACCGTGCAGTCGAAGCCGTCGTTGCACTCGCCGATCGGGTGCAGGCAGCCCTGCTGGGGATCGCACAGGTCGTCCGTGCAGGCGTTGCCGTCGTCGCAGTTCACGGGATCGACGGCGCAGTGGCCGGCGACGCAGCGCTCGTTCATCGTGCACAGGCTCTCGTCGGCGCAGTCGGCGTTGGTCGTGCACGGCGGCGCGATGAAGTCGACCGTCAGCATGGGCCGGTTCGGCAGGTCGGGGATGTGGTCCTCTTCCTTCGAGATGTCGGCGACCTCGTCGTTGCCGGTCGACTCCGCGGTGTCGCGCACCGTCCAGCCATGGTTGGCGGGCGGGGCGTTCACCCAGCCCTGCACGTCACCCGTGACCGCGAAGCTGCGAAAGCCCTTGCTCGTCCCGACCGAGGCGAGCGCGCTCGCGACCGCCTGCACCGACGGCTGCGTGCTCCATTTGACGGTGCTCTGCAACCAGGGATCGTTCACCCGGTAGATCGCGTGGGTGCGGGCGACGCCGAGGTTGTTCGCCTCGTAGAGACCGAGGGTCGCCGAGTTGACCGTCGAGAACTGCGGGATCGCCGAGAGGTCGAACTGCACGAAGCCGCGGCGGACGCGCGGGCTCGGCGTCGACGACATCACGCGGATGCGCGTGTTGGTGACGCCGCTCCCCGCGGTGCGGTTCGGCTTGTCCTGCTGGATGTATGCGTCCTGGCTGGAGGGCTGGATGCTGATCGTCGCCGCCGCGGCGCGCGAGGCGCCGCCGGCGACGACGAGCAGGGCTATGAGGAGACGGCTGGCATGGGTTCGCATCGTGCTCCGCGACTGTCGTCGCTCTAGTCGGCCTTGGCCTTGAACTGCTCGGGCAGGTTCTTGAGCGGCGTGCTGAAGGTGGCCTGCCAGCACGTCGTCGGCTGGTCGTTGCGCTTCAGCTGCACGGTGACCGGCGTCGTGAGCGGCAGCGTCGTCATGCCGAGGTTCACGCCCTTGCCCTTCACGATGAACTTCGCCTTGGTCGCGACGCCGGAGCGCTCGAGCAGGAACTGCAGGCCGTCGGGGGTGAGATCCTTGTCCTTGTACTTGAAGCCGCCCTTGAGCGACTTCCAGCACGGCTTGCCGGCACACGTGCCGCCCGCCGGCGCCATCGCCAGCATCAGCGGCTGCGTGCTCGCCGACGAGTCGTACACGCACAGCGTGTAGCCCGTCGTGTTGAGCGGGTCGCCGAGATCGCCGAGCGTGGTGGCAGCGCCTTTCACGTATTTCCACAGCAGACCGTCCTTCTTGTCCGGAGACTTATCCTTCAGCACGAGGACCGCCTTGTTCGCAAGCGCCGGCGGCCGGCAGCCGGCATCCGGCGTCGGCCCGCAGATGAAGCGGCACTGCGCGGTGCAGTTCGCGCCCGGCGTCTGATCGTCGCACTCCTCGTTGCAGGACGGCTGCACGACGCCGTCACCGCAGGTCATCGGGTTGCCGATGCAGCTGCCGCCGCTGCACGTGTCGGCGAGGGTGCAGGCGTTGCCGTCGTCGCACCCGGTACCGTCGTTCGCCGAGGGGCTCGAGCAGAGGCCGGTGCCCGAGTCGCACGTGCCGACGAGATGGCAATCATCGGCCGGCGTGCAGACGACCGGGTTGCCGCCGACGCAGCTGCCGCTGCCGTCGCAGGTGTCGGTCTGCGTGCAGGCGTCGCCGTCGTTGCACGCGGTGGTGTTCGACGATGCCGGATTCGAGCAGAGGCCGGTCTGCGGGTCGCAGACACCGGCGTCGTGGCACTGGTCGAGCGGCGTGCAGATGGTCGGGGTGCCGCCGCCGACGCAGGTTCCCGCGCCGTCGCACTGGTCGCTCTGCGTGCAGGCGTTGCCGTCGTCGCAGCCGGCGCCGCCTGCCTTCGGCGGGTTCGAGCAGCCGCCGCCCATCGGGTTGCAGACGCCGGCGTCGTGGCACTGGTCGAGCGGCGTGCAGATGGTCGGGGTGCCGCCGCATGCGCCGCCGCTGCAGTGGTCGGTGGAGGTGCAGACGTTGCCGTCGTCGCACGGGGCGCTGTTGGCGAGGCCGCAGGTGCCGGCGCCGTCGCACACGTCATCGGTACAGGGGTTGCCGTCTGCCGAGCACGGCGTGCCCTGCATCCTCGGCGTCGGGAGGCAGCCCGTCACCGGGTCGAGGTTCGTGGCGTCCTCGTCGGCGACGCACGTGCCGGTGCTGCACTCCTGGTTGCAGGCTGCGTCGTTCGGCGTGAACGTGCAGGCGAGCGTGTCGGGGTCGCAGGTGTCGGTGGTGCACGAGAACCCGTCGTTGCAGATGGGCGGGTTCAGGCAGCCCTGGAGACAGTCGCAGATGTCGTCGGTGCAGGGATCGCCGTCGTCGCAGTTCACGGGATCGACGACGCACGAGCCCGCGACGCAGCGCTCGTTGGTGCTGCACGGGTTCGAGTCGGCGCAATCCGCGTCGACGGTGCACGGCGGCGCCGTGTACGTCACGGTGAGGATCGGCCGGTTCGGGATGTCCGGAATGTGGTTCTCCTCGCGCGTGATGTAGTTGACCTCGATGTTGCCGCTCGTCTCGGCCTGGTCCTTCACCATCCAGCCGTGATCGGCGGTGCACACGTTCACCGACGCCTGGATGTCGTTCGTCACGTCGAAGCTCTTGAAGCCGCGCACCGTGCCGACCGCCGCCGTGTCCGTCGGGCTCGCCGACGCCGTCGGCTGGTTGTTCCACTTGACCGCGCTCTGCAGCCACGGCGCGAGGATGCGATGCAGGCCGTCGGTGCGGGTGACGCCGGGGTTGTTCGCCTCGTAGATCTGCACGATCGCCGAGCTGATCGTCGCCGACGCCGGGATCGCCGAGAGATCGAACTGGACCAGGCCGCGCCGGATGCGCGGGCTCGGCGTCGACGACATCACCCGGATGCGGGTGTTGTTGACGCCGGAGCCCGCGATGCGGTTCGGCTTGTCCTGCTGGATGAACGCGTCCTGGCTCGACGGCTGGAGCGTGACGACGGTCGCGCCCGCCGGCGACGCGAAAGCGGCGACGGCGAGCGCCGAGGCGAGAGCGAGGCGGATGGCGGTCTGCACGGGAGTCTCCTTAGTTGGCCTTGGCCTTGAACTGCTCGGGCAGGTTCTTGATCGGAGTGCCGTAGGTGGCCTGCCAGCAGGTGGTGGGAGCGTCGGTGCGCTTGAACTGCACCGTCACGGGCGTCGTGAGCGGCAGCATGGTCATACCGAGGTTCACGCCCTTGCCCTTGACGATGATCTTGGTCTTGGTCGCGATCCCCGACTTCTCGAGGATGAACTGCACGCCGTCGGGCGTGAGGTCCTTGTCCTTGTACTTGTAGCCGTTCTTGATGGTCTTCCAGCACGGCTTGCCGACGCAGGTGCCGCCCGCGGGCGCCATCTCGAGCAGCAGCGGCTGCGGACGAACCGACGCGTCGTAGACGCAGAGCGTGTAGCCGCTCGTGTTGAGCGGGTCGCCGAAGTCGGGGAGCGCGGTCGCGGCGCCCTTCACGTACTTGAAGAGGAGCCCGTCCTTCTTGTCGGGCGACTTGTCCTTGAGGATCAGCACCGCCTTCTTCGCCGTGGCCGGCTGACGGCATCCCGGATCCGGCGTCGGGCCGCAGATGAAGCGGCACTGCGGCGTGCAGTTGGCGCCCGGGCTCTGATCGTCGCACTCCTCGTTGCAGGCCGGCTCGACCGTGCCGTTGCCGCAGGTCGTAGGGGTGCCCATGCACGTGCCGCCGGTGCAGGCGTCGCCGACCGTGCAGGCATTGCCATCGCTGCACGTCGTCCCGTCGTTGGCGGTCGGGTTCGAGCAGTTGCCGCTCTGCGGATCGCAGGTGCCGACGAGGTGGCAACCGTCCTGTGCCGTGCAGACGACCGGGTTGCCGCCGATGCACGCACCGCTGCCGTCGCACTGATCGGTCTGCGTGCAGGCGTTGGCGTCGTCGCAGCCCGTGCCGCTGGTCTTCGCCGGGTTGGAGCAGACGCCGGTTCCGGTGTCGCAGGTGCCGACGTCGTGGCACTGGTCGAGCGCCGCGCACACGACCGGATTGCTTCCGGTGCAGGTGCCGCCGTTGCACTGATCGGTCTGCGTGCAGGCGTTGCCGTCGCTGCAATTCGTGCCGTCGCCCTTGGACGGGTTGGAGCAGACGCCGGTGCCGGTATCGCAGGTGCCGACGTTGTGGCACTGGTCGAGCGCCGTGCAGACGACCGGGGTGCCGGTGCATGCGCCGCCGCCGCACTGGTCGGTCTGCGTGCAGGCGTTGGCGTCGTTGCAGGTCGCGCCGTCGGCCTTGTTCGGATTCGAGCACGCGCCGGTGCCGGTGTTGCAGGTGCCGACGTCGTGGCACTGGTCGAGCGCCGCGCAGACGACTGGATTGCCGCCGGCGCAGCTGCCGCCGCTGCACTGGTCGGTTTGCGTGCAGGCGTTGCCGTCGTTGCACGTCGAGCCGTCGGGCTTCGTCGGGTTGGAGCAGAGACCGCTGCCCGGATTGCACGTGCCCGCCTGATGGCATTGGTCGAGCGGCGCGCAGACGACCGGGTTCGAGCCGACACAGGTGCCAGCGCTGCAGGCGTCCGTCTGCGTACAGCCGTTGCCGTCGCTGCAGCCCGTGCCGTCCGGCTGCGTCGGGGTCGAGCAGATGCCGGTGCCCGGATTGCACGTGCCCGCCTGGTGGCACTGATCGAGCGCACCGCAGACGACCGGGTTCGAGCCGACACAGGTACCCGCGCTGCAGGTGTCCGTCTGCGTGCAGGCGCTGCCGTCGTTGCATGCCGAGCCGTTCGCCTTGTTGGGGTTCGAGCAGACGCCCGTGCCCGGATTGCACGTGCCGACGTCGTGACACTGGTCGAGCGCGCCGCACACGACCGGATTCGAGCCGACGCACGTGCCGCTGCCGTCGCACTGATCGGTCTGCGTGCAGGCGCTGCCGTCGCTGCAGTTCGTCCCGGCGCCGGCTGGCGGGTTCGAGCAGAGCCCCGTCCCGGAGTTGCACGTACCCGCCACGTGGCAGGCGTCCTGCGCCGTGCAGGTGACCGGATTCGCGCCGACGCACTCGCCGGACGAGCAGGTATCGGTCTGCGTGCAGCCGTTCTGGTCGTTGCAGCCGGTGCCGTTGGGCGCGACGCTGGTCACGCTGCAGCCGGTCACCGGGTCGAGCGTGTTGTCGTTCTGGTCGGCGACGCACGTGCCGGTCTGGCAGCCGTTGTGGAGGCACACCGCCGGCACGGGCGTGTGTACACAGCCGCCCATCGGGTCGCACGAGTCGATCGTGCAGCTGAAGCCGTCGTTGCAGACGCCGATCGGATGCATGCAGCCCTGCTGCGGGTCGCAGATGTCGTCGGTGCACGCGTTGTTGTCGTCGCAGTTGACCGGCAAGACCACGCACACACCGCCCTGGCAATGCTCGTTGGTCGTGCAGAGATTGGAATCCGCGCACTGCGCGTCATTCGTACAGCTCGGGGCGGTGAAGGTGACGGCCAGCAACGGCTGGTGGATCCCCTCCCCCATCGCGGCGTCGTCGCGCGACGTATAGGCGATCGTGTCGTTGCCGGTGGTCTCGGCCTGATCCTTGACCAGCCAGCCGTGGTTGGAGGTCGGCGCATTCACCCAAGCCTGGACGTCACCGCTCACGGTGAAGCTGTAGAAGACATTGCGCGTCGGGCCGACGCTCTGCGTGGCGGTGGGCCCCGCGACCGCGGTTGGCGTCGTGTTCCATTTGACGCTGCTCTGCAGCCATGCGCTCGTCACCTTGTAGACGCCGTGCGTGCGCGCCGGCGTCACCGGGCTCGACGCTTGATACAGCTCGAGGGTCGCCGAGGTGACGACGGAGAACTGCGGAATCGACGAGAGGTCGAACTGCACCAACCCGCGTTCGATGCGTGGGCTCGGGTTCGAGGACTGGACCTCGATCCGATCGACGGTCGAGTTGCCGAAGACGTGATTCGGCTTGTCCTGTCGCAGATATGCGTCCTGGCTCGACGGCTGGATCATGATCGTCGTGGCGCTCGCCACGGTGCTCGCCGCCAGCAGCAGTGTAACGGTGAAGCCGAGCGTGCGACGCAGATCGAACGGGGTCATGGGGCACTCCCTCCTGGAGGCGACTCGTGAAGCCGAGTCTCTAGTGAGATGGTTCGTCGACTCGTTGACCCGCACCCGGCTCCGCCGGATGCGACACGCGGACGACGGCTCGCGCCCGCGCGCGACAGCGGCAATAGCACGCGCCAATATGTCCCCGGTAATGAAATCTCACCGGCGCTCGCAAAATCTTTTGATATGGTCGTACCGACATGGAACAAGTGACCCAATTTGGCGCAGACTCTGTTTCGAGAGCGCCGCCGGCGCGGCGCGCGAACGACGCCTTGTTGGGGCGCGGATGCCTTTGCTATGCTCCGATTTGGCGCAGCAGCGCCGGCGCCGTGTCCGTAGTCGACGACATCCACCCGAAATCGCACAATGTCCGACCCCGCCACCGCTACGAACGGCCAGACACAGGTCAACGCCTTCTCGGTCGACGTCGAGGACTGGTACCAGGTCGCCGACTTCGACGCGGTGATCCCGTTCGGCGACTGGGATCGCTACGAGTCGCGCGTCGCCCGCAACACGGACGTGGTATTGCGCCTGCTCGACGAGGCGGGGGCGCACGGCACGTTCTTCGTGCTGACGTGGAACGCGGAGCGCTACCCGGAGATCGTCCGGCGGATCGCGGCGGCGGGGCACGAGGTCGCCACCCACGGTTACGCCCACCGTATCGTCTACGAGCAGACGCCCGAGGAGTTCCGCGCCGACGTCGCGCGTGCGAAGAAGACGCTCGAGGACCTCACCGGCGAGGCCGTGCTCGGCTACCGCGCGCCGTCGTTCTCGTTCACCAAGCGCTCGCTGTGGGCCCCCGACGTTCTGCTCGACCTGGGTTTCCGCTACGATTCCAGCGTGTTCCCGGTGCGCGACTTACTCTACGGGATGCCAGACGCCGAGCGCTTCCCCTACGTCATCCGTGAGCGCGACGGCCGGCGGCTCCTCGAGTTCCCGATCACCACGACCGAGTTCCTCGGGCGCAACTTGCCGCTGGGCGGCGGCGGGTATCTGCGTGTCTTTCCCTACCAATACATGCGCTGGGGCATGCGCCGGGTGAACCGCCAGGAAGGCCGCGCCGCGGTCGTCTACATCCACCCATGGGAGGTCGATCCCGATCAGCCGCGGGTGAAGACCGCCGGCAAGCGCGGCTTCAGCAGCCATTACGTCAACCTCGGACGCACCGAGGCGAAGCTGCGCCGCCTGTTGCGCGACTTCCGCTTCGCACCGATGCGCGACCTCCTCGCCCTCGCATGAGGGCGGCCCGCTCCTGACCATGGCGACGATCGTCCTGTGGACCGCCCTCGGGGTGGTGGCCTATGTCTACGTCGGCTACCCGATCGTGCTCTTCCTGCTCGCGCAGGTCGCGTCGAAGCCAGTCACGAAGGCGCCGATCACCCCCTCGGCGACGATGATCATCGCGGCCTACAACGAGGAGGAAGCGATCGCCGCGAAGCTCGACAACACCCTGGCGCTCGACTACCCCCCGGGCCTCCTCGAGATCCTCGTCGCCTCCGACGGCTCGACCGACCGCACGAACGCGATCGTCGAGCGTGACTACGCCGGACGCGCGACCTTGCTGGCGCTCCCGCGCGGCGGCAAGACGGCGGGCCAGAATCACGCGGCGAGCGTCGCGCGCGGCGAGATCCTCGTCTTCTCCGACGCGACGACGATGTACGACCGGGGCGCGCTGCGCGCGCTGGTCGCCAACTTCGCCGATCCGACCGTCGGCAGCGTCGGCGGCGACGTACGCTACACGACCGAGGGCGCCGCCGTCGCGGGCCGCGGCCGCCAGATGTACTGGAACTACGAGGCGGCGATCCGGCGCTGGGAGAGTCGGCTCTTCACCGTGATCGGCGCAACCGGCTGCATCTACTCGCTGCGCCGCTCGCTGTACGTGCCCCTCGATCCCGCGGCGATCAGCGACTTCGTGCAGCCCGCGATGGCGCTGCTGCGCGGCTACCGTTCGGTGGTCGAGGACGACGCCGGCGCGTACGAGGTCGCGGAGTCGAAGGCGATGGGAGACGAGCTGCAGCGCCGCGCCCGCGTCGTGCTGCGCGGCTTGCGCGGGGTCGGCTACATGCCGGCCGTGCTGAACCCGGTCCGCCACCCGTGGCTCTGCGCGCAGATCGTCTCGCATCGCCTGCTGCGCTGGGGGGTGCCGCTCTTTCTCCTCGCGGCGCTTGCGGCGAACGTGTTCCTCCTTCATTCCCCCGGCTACGCCCTGCTCTTCGCGCTGCAGGTGGCGTTCTACCTGGCCGCCGTGCTCGCGCTCCTGCTCGATCGCGTGAAGATCCGGCTCCCCGGCCTCTTCGTGCCGCTCTACTTCTGCCTGATCAACGTCGCGCCGCTCGTTGCCTTCTGGCTGCTGTTGAAGGGCGAGAAGAAGGTCTTCTGGGAGACCGGCGCCCAGCCGGCGAAGTAGCGCTCAGGCGACGGCGCGCGAGACGAGCGGGCAGTCCAGCCGGACGAGCGTGCCCTCGCCCGGCGCCGAGACCACCTCGAAGACGCCGCCGAGAGCGAGCGCGCGCTCGCGCATGCTGACGAGACCCAGCGCAGCGACGTGCGTGCCGGGCTCGGCCTCGAAGCCGCGGCCGTCGTCGCACACCTCGAGCACGATCCGGCCGGCGGCGACCGACAGGGTGACGACGATCGCCGTCGCGTCGGCGTGGCGCGCGGCGTTCGCCAGCGCCTCCTGCGCGATGCGGTAGACGGCGAGCTCGATGTCCTCGTCGAGGCGCGGGACCGGCGTCGGGAACTCGGCGCGCACCCGGGTCGCCGGCGACGCCATGCCGTCGGCGAGCGAGCGCAATGAGCCCTCGAGGCCCAGGTCGCGGAGCAGCATCGGCCGCATGTCGCGCGCCAGGAGCCGGAGGTGCTCGACCAGCTCGTTCAGATAGCGCACCACCCGGGTGAACTCGGCAGAGACGGCGGGCGGAACCGGCGCCAAGCGGCGCGACAGCGTCTCGATCAGGATGGCGATGCCGATCAGCTCCTGACAGACGTTGTCGTGCAGGTCGAACCCGAGGCGCTTGCGCTCCTCCTCGCGGATCTGGGCTTGCCGCTGCGCCAGCAGGCGCAGGCGCTCCTCGCTGCGGCGGAGGTCGGCGAGCGCGCCACGCAGCGCCTCCTCGGCGGCGCGCCGCTCGGTGACGTCGCGGCCGATGCCGCGCAGCTCGACGATCCGTCCCTCGGCGTCCTCGATCGCACGCCCTTGCCAGGCGAACCACCGCCAGCCCTCGGCGGTACGCTGGCGGTTCTCGACGATGATCCGGTGCGGCCCGTCACGGAGCCCGCCCGCGGCGATCTCGGCCATCGTCGGGCCGAGGTCGTCCGGATGCACGAAGTCGGAGAAGTGCCGCCCCACGATCGCCTCGCGCGGCAGGCCGAAGATGCGGCAATACGCGTCGTTGACGAAGACGTAGCGCCCGTCGGCGTCGCAGCGCGAGATCAGGTCGTACTGCGACTCGACCAGCTCGCGGTAGCGCTCCTCGCTGTCGCGCAGCGCCTCCTCCGCGAGTTTCCGCTCGGTGATGTCCTGGATCTGCGAGATGAAATAGAGCGGCGCGCCGTCGGCATCGCGCACGAGGGCCGAGCTGAGGAGCCCCCAGACGGTGCGGCCCTCGGCATGCCGGTAGCGCTTCTCCAGGTGATAGGCCTGCGGGCCGCCGTGCAACGCCGCGCTCACGTACTCCACGGTGGCGCCGATGTCGTCCGGATGCGTCATGCGCTCGAAGCCCGAGCCCAGGAGATCCGCCTCGGCGTACCCCAGCATCTCGCAGAGCGCGGGGTTGACCTCGGTGGCGCGCCCGTCGGTGCCGACGACCACCATGCCGATCGATGCCGAGTCGAAGGCGCGGCGGAAGCGCTCCTGGCTACGCCGCAGCGTCTCCGCCGCGTCGCGCCGCTCGGTGACGTCGTGGCCGATGCCGCGGAAGCCCACCACGCCCCCCGCGCCGTCCTCGACGAGCGACGGCTGGACCTCGACCCAGCGCAGCCCGCTGGCGGTCCGCAGCGCGAAGGTCATCCGCGGCTGATGCTCGCCAGCAGCGATCGATTGCAGGACGGCCGGCGTGTCGGCGGCGTCCGGGTGCGGCATGGTGAACTCGTGGAAGAAGCGCCCGACGAGCTCGGAGACCGGCGCGCCGATGAATGCCGCGAGCGCCTCGTTCAGGTAGGTGATGCGGTTCTCGAGATCGCCGGCATAGATGAAGTCGCGCTGCTTCTCGGCGAGGTCGCGGTACGCGTCGCGCGACGCCTCGAGCTCGCGTGCGTGCCGCGCGGCGCGCTGCCGGTGGTGGAACGCGGTGGCGAACGCGCGCTTCGAGCCCTCCGCGATCGCGAGCGAGAGCACGGCGCCCATCGCCAGCGCCGTGACGAACGCCGCGAGCGGCACCGCGGTCCCGTGGTCGCGCACGAGCGGCGCTGCCGCTGCCAACGTGAGCCCGAGCACCGCGAGCTCGACCTCCCAACCCCACGCGAAGAGGAGTGCGGCCGCGAGGAAGAGGGTCAGGAGCGCGAAGGCGAGCACGTCCATCGGCTCATGGGCGAAACGGAATCCCCAGACGGTCGACGAACCGAGCACGACCGTCGTCGCGGCGACGACCGGCCGCACCCAGTCGCGCGTGGCATCGTCGCCGCAGGCCCGCAGCGCGGCCGTGAGCACTGCCCCCTGCAGCAGCAGCGTGAGCAGCGAGGTGGGAAACGCGGCCGGCCGCGCCCAGGTGAGCATCGCGCCCCAGATGACGGAGGACGCGAGCCAGGTCGCGGCGAAGAGCGGCAGCCGCCGCACGATCAGCCGGCGGCGGGCCCGCTCGAGCGCCGACGCCGTCGCGATCATGCCAACGAGGTCCGCGTTGTCCGGTCTCCGGTGAAACGACATCGTAGTGCTGCTGAGACGCGCCCTGCGGCCCGGCGCGTGAAGGCTAACCGAGTGGGCCGCGATGTCAACGACCGATTGCGTCAGGCCGGACGCGGACGTTATGAGGGGCGCCGAGCGAGGTGGCCATGGCGTACGAGCAGATCCTCTACGAGGTCCGCGATGCGGTCGCGACCATCACCCTGAACCGCCCGTCGCGCCTGAACGCGTGGACGCCGCACATGGGCCGCGAGCTGTACCACGCGTTCCAGACGGCCGGCGCCGACGACGGCGTGCGGGTCGTCATCGTCACCGGCGCCGGGCGCGGATTCTGCGCGGGCGCGGACATGGACAACCTCCGCGGCATCCAGGGCGGCGCAGGCGGCGCGATCGACGATGGGGGCGCGCACGACGCGCAGACGACGGCGGCACCGATCGCGCCGATCCATCCCGCGCTCGCGACCGCGTACGCGTACCCGGTGAGCATCCCGAAGCCGGTGATCGGCGCGATCAACGGCCCGGTCGCCGGCCTCGGCTTCACCTACATGCTCTACTACGACATGCGGATCGCGTCCGAGCGTGCGCGCTTCGGCACCGCGTTCGCGCGGCGCGGCCTGATCGCCGAGCACGGCAGCTCGTGGATGCTGCCGCGCCTGGTCGGCATGGCGCACGCCTGCGACCTCATGTTCTCCGGCCGCATGATCGACGCACCGGAGGCGCTCGCGATGGGCCTCGTGAATCGCGTCGTGGCGCACGACGATCTCCTGCCAGCGGTGCGCGACGTCGCGATGGAGCTCGCCACCCGCAGCTCGCCGCGCTCGATCGCGGTCATGAAGCGCATGCTGTACGCGCATCAGTTCACCGACCTCGCGACGGCCACGGCGGAGGGCGACGAGGAGATGGTCGCAAGCTTCCCGACCCAGGACTTCCGCGAGGGCGTCGCCTCCTTCCTCGAGAAGCGGCCGCCGCGCTTCACCGGCCGCTGACGACTCGCTCGGGGCGCGCTCGGATCGACCTGACGGCGTTCCGGGAGGGCGTTGCGTGAGTGGCGGAGCGCCACGCGGCGTGACGTTCGACGCCGTGTCGTGTCGCGCATGGCGGCCCGCACTCCTCGTTAAATCAGGACGTTAGACGCCGATCTGCCGGCGTCCACGGCTCGCACGGTGGCGTTGCGATTGCATGGCAAGCGAGCATGCATTTCGGCGCCGTCGTCCGTGAGGTCCTGAGCGCCAGCTGCGGAGCCGACCTGCGTGACGCCAGCGCGGGAACCGAGGTCCCCGAGCTGCGCTCGCCGGACACCCAGCGCGTGCTGGCCGATGCGCTCGCGCGTGCCTTCGGTGTGACGATCCCCGCGCCCGACCTCGACCGGCTCATGACCGTCCGCGACGTCCTCCAGTGCGTCCGCCTGCATCGCTGGGTGGCGCGCGTCGAGGGCGCGCCGTCCGCAACCGCGGCGGAGCCGATCGCGCCGGCCGCCGTCGCCGCGGAGGCGCTCGCCGGCGCCGGGCTGCGCATCCGCCGCCGCCCGAGCGGCGAGACGCTGCCGTCCGCGGAGCCGCCCGCGCCCATCCGGCGCGAGGGCCGCCGGTGATCACGCCGGGAGCCAAGTCGCGCCGCGAGCTGGCAGAACGCCCCGCCCTGCTCGCACGCTGGATCGAGGAGTCGCACGCGCTCGTCGCGGCGCGCCTCGAGGTGGCCTGCTGGCTCGGCATCATCCTCGTGCCGGTCTTCATCGCGCTCGACTTCGTGCTGCACCCGCAGCTCGTCCGCCAGTTCATGGTGATCCGCATCGTGATGATGTCGATCAACGCGTCCACGCTGCTGCTCTTGCGGACCGCGCCCGGCCGGCGCTTCGTCACCCCGCTCAGCCTGCTGACGTTCCTCGGGCTCGGCGCCGGGCTCGTCGTGATGTGTGCCTTCAACGGCGGCGGCTCGAGCCCGTACTACGCCGGGCTCAACCTCGTGATGCTGGCGGCCGGCGTGATCATGCCGTGGGAGCCGCTGCTGTCGGCGGCGTGCTGCGCCCTGCTGATCGCCGAGTACGCCGTCATGTGCGTGCTGTGGGGCGGCATCCCCGACGCGCGCGTCTTCACCGGCAACCTGTTCTTCCTCTGGTCGACGGCGGCGATCACGGTCGTGAGCCACGTCGTCGGCACCGAGCTACGCCGGCGGGAGCTGCTGCAACGCACCGCGCTCGAGGAGGCGGGCAACCACCGCGAACAGTTCCTCGCCAACGTCGGCCACGAGCTGCGGACGCCGCTCACCGCGATCTTCGGCTACTCCGAGATGCTGGCCGATTACATGGCCGACGCGACCCCCGACGTGGTCGGCTGGCTCGGACGCATCCACGAGAACGCGGTCGCGCTCTACCGCCTGGTCGGACAGTTGCTCGACTTCTCGAACCTCGAGAGCGGCGAGCTGCGCGTGACCCGGGAGCCGGTGCGGCTCGACACCATCGTCGACAAGGTGGCCGATCAGATCCGCACCGTGCTCGCCGCTCCGGCGGTCGAGGTCGCATGCGGCATGCCGGAGCCGACCGCGGTCGGTGACTCGGCGCGGGTCGAGGAGATCCTGACGCAGCTCGCGTCGAACGCCCTCAAGTTCTCGAACGGCCAGCTCGTGCGGATGCGGGTCGGGACCGCGGCGCTCTACGGCGAGCCGGCGTGGGACCGCGTCGTTCCGGAGCCCGGTCCGGACGCGAGAACCCAGGCATATCTCGAGATCGCGGTCGACGACCGCGGCGGCGGCATCCGGCGCGAGGAGCTCCGCCGGCTCTTCGTCGCCTTCCAGCAGCTCGACGGCACGTCGTCCCGGCGCCACGAGGGCACCGGTATCGGACTCGCGCTCAGCGCGCGTCTCGCGGGCGCGATGCGCGGCCACATCGCCGTGCGCAGTACGCCCGGCGTCGGCTCGACGTTCGCGCTGCTGCTACCCGCCGCCTGACGCGGCACGCGCCGCGACGACGAGGGCGGCGCTCAGCCCGCCTTGGCGGTGCTCGTCGGCGGACGCACCGGGATCATGCGCAGCTCGCGGCCGCCGTACCCGAGCGTGCCCTCGAACGCGAAGAACTCCGGCGGATCCTCGCGCGTGAACCAGAAATAATGCGTCGGGATGAGGCTTGCGAAGACCACGTTCTGCACCGAGCCGAGATCGGCCTTGAGACGCACCTTGGTGGTGGGCTCGCTCGCGTTGCCGACCTTGAAGTTCTCCTCCTGCAGGACGTCGGCGCGCAGCGTGTAGACCTCGGGAGCGGGGCGGAAGACGATCGCCTGGATCGCGCTCGCACGGGCGGCGGAGTCCGGCACCTCGGCGAGGACGACGCCCAGCATCGGGCCGACGTACGTGTCCGCGGTG
>DASXLI010000087.1:0-22286 GCA_036496285.1 Binatia bacterium | reverse complement strand
CGAGGCCGGCTACGTCGGCGAGGACGTCGAGAACATCATCCTGTCGCTGCTGCAGAATGCCGACTACGACGTCGAGAAGTGCCAGCGCGGCATCGTCTACATCGACGAGATCGACAAGATCGCGCGCAAGGGCGACAACCCCTCGATCACCCGCGACGTCTCGGGCGAGGGCGTGCAGCAGGCGCTGCTGAAGATCATCGAGGGCACCACCGCCAGCGTGCCGCCGAAGGGCGGCCGCAAGCACCCGCAGCAGGAGTTCCTGCAGGTCGACACCACCAACATCCTCTTCGTCTGCGGCGGCGCCTTCGTTGGCCTGGAAGACATCATCCGGCGGCGCATCGGCATGAAGGGCATGGGCTTCGGCGCCGACATCCGCCGGCGTGACGAGCGCTCGGTGTCCGACCTCCTGCACGAGGTGCAGACGGAGGATCTGCTCAAGTTCGGCCTCATCCCCGAGTTCGTCGGCCGCCTGCCGGTGATCGCGACGCTCGAGGAGCTGAACGAGCAGTCGCTGGTGCGCATCCTAAAGGAGCCGAAGAACGCGCTCACGCGCCAGTATCAGAAGCTGTTCGATATGGAGAGCGTGCACCTCAAGTTCACCGAGGGCGCCCTCACCGCGATTGCGCGCGAAGCGCTGACGCGGAAGTCGGGCGCACGCGGTCTGCGGGCGATCATGGAGAACATCATGCTCGACGTGATGTACGAGATCCCCTCGCAGGCGAACATCAAAGAGGTCTTGATCTCGGAAGAGGTGGTCACCCACAAAGAGCAGCCGATCATGCTCTACCAGAAGACCGCCGAGACTGCGTAGGTAAGACCGCGTAGGAGAGGAACTGGCGCGCATGCTCTTTCGGAACGACAAGAAGGATCCGCCTCGGCCCGGGGCCGTTCGGGTTCCGCTGCTCCCGCTGCGCGACATCATCGTGTTTCCGCACATGGTGGTGCCGCTCTTCGTGGGCCGCCAACGCTCCATCCGCGCTCTCGAAGAGGCGATGAACAAGCAGAAGTTCATCCTCCTCGCCGCGCAAAAGGAAGCGAAGACCAACGACCCGACGGAAGAGGACATCTACCGGGTCGGCACGCTCGGCAGCGTCGTCCAGCTCCTCCGGCTCCCCGACGGCACCGTGAAGGTGCTGATCGAGGGCAAGAAGCGCGCGCGGGTCGCGCAGTACATTGATCACCCCGATTTTTTCCTGGTCGAGGCCGAGGAGATCGAGGAGGAGAGCGACAAGACCACCGAGCTCGAGGCGCTGATCCGCAGCGTCAACTCGACGTTCGAGAACTACGTCAAGCTCAACAAGAAGATCCCGCCCGAGATGATCATGTCGGTGGCGTCGATCGACGACGCCGCCCGGCTCGCCGACACCATCGTCGCGCACCTCGGGATCAAGCTGGAGGACAAGCAGACCCTGCTCGAGCTGCTCGCCCCGGCGGAGCGCCTGGAGAAGGTGCTCGGTTACATGCGGTCGGAGATCGAGATCCTCGAGGTCGAGAAGCGCATCCGTACTCGGGTCAAGAAGCAGATGGAGAAGACCCAGAAGGAGTACTACCTCAACGAGCAGATGCGCGCGATCCAGAAGGAGCTCGGCGAGAAGGACGAGTTCAAGAACGAGGTCCAGGAGCTCGAGGAGAAGATCAAGTCCAAGAAGATGTCGGCCGAGGCCAAGGACAAGGCCGAGAAGGAGCTCAAGAAGCTCAAGATGATGTCGCCCATGTCCGCCGAGGCGACGGTCGTCCGCAACTACATCGATTGGATCATCAGCCTTCCCTGGGGCGAGTTCACCGAGGACAAGCTCGAGATCAACGACGCCGAGAAGATCCTGGAAGAGGACCACTACGGCCTCGAGAAGGTGAAGCAGCGCATCCTCGAGTACCTCGCGGTGCAGAAGCTCGTCGGCCAGCTGAAGGGGCCGATCCTCTGCCTCGTCGGCCCGCCCGGCGTCGGCAAGACCTCGCTCGGCAAGTCGATCGCGCGCGCCACCGGCCGCAAGTTCGTGCGCGTGTCGCTCGGCGGCGTGCGTGACGAGGCCGAGGTCCGCGGCCACCGCCGCACCTACATCGGTGCGCTGCCCGGCAAGATCATCCAGTCGATGAAGAAGGCCGGCTCCGGCAACCCCGTCTTCCTGCTCGACGAGGTCGACAAGATGTCGACGGACTTCCGCGGCGATCCGTCGTCCGCGCTCCTCGAGGTCCTCGATCCCGAGCAGAACAGCAGCTTCAACGACCACTACCTCGACGTCGATTACGATCTCTCGAAGGTGATGTTCATCACCACGGCGAACGCGCTCGAGCGCATCCCGCGGCCCCTCCAGGACCGCATGGAGATCATCCGCATCGCCGGCTACACCGAGCTCGAGAAGCTGAACATCGCCAAGCGCTACCTGGTGAAGAAGCAGCGCGAGGCCAACGGCCTCACCGAGGAGAACATCGAGTTCGCCGATTCGGCGCTGCTCTCGATCGTCCGCCACTATACCAAGGAGGCGGGCGTCCGGAACCTCGAGCGCGAGCTCGCCGCGGTCTGCCGCAAGGCCGCGATCGAGGTCGTGAAGAAGGATCGCAGCCACAAGCTCAAGGTCACGGCCAAGATCCTCACCAAGCTGCTCGGCCCGCCGCGCTACCGCTACGGCAAGGCCGAGGAGGAGCAGAAGGTCGGCGTCACGACCGGCCTCGCCTGGACCGATCTCGGCGGCGAGCTGCTCGGCACCGAGGTCACGGTCATGCCCGGCAAGGGCAAGCTGATCATCACCGGCAAGCTCGGCGACGTCATGCAGGAGTCGGCGCAGGCCGCGATGAGCTACGTCCGCTCACGCGCCGACGCGCTCGGCCTCGAGCGCGACTTCTACCAGAAGGTCGACATCCACATTCACGTGCCCGAGGGCGCCATTCCGAAGGACGGCCCGTCGGCGGGCATCACGATGGCGACGGCGCTCGCGTCGGCGCTGACGCGCATCCCAGTGCGCCACGATCTCGCCATGACCGGCGAGATCACGCTCCGCGGCCGTATCCTGCCGATCGGCGGTCTCAAGGAGAAGGTCCTCGCGGCGCACCGCGGCGGCATCAAGCACGTGCTGCTCCCCGCCGAGAACGCCAAGGACATCAAGGACATCCCGTCCACGGTTCTCAAGTCCGTGCGGCTCGAGCTCGTCGACCACATGGACGACGTGCTGCGCAAGGCGCTCGTGCTCGAGAATCCGGAGAGCTTCCTGCGCAAGCCGACGATCGTCGAGCCCCCGCCGGTGCCGCCGGCGTTCCCGGCGCCGCCGGTCGGCGACATCATTACGCACTAGGATTTGCCCCCGTGAGCACGGCGCGGCTTCGCCGCGCCGTGCTCCGGTGGGCGTCGGGACGCGGGCAAAGCCCGCATCCCTCCCTTCGCACGCCTTTCGGCGCGCGGCAGGTCCGGACGCGTGCTGGGGCTATCGCGACGGGCTATGGGATCGCATAGGATCTGATAAGCGTTCGAATTGACTGATCTGGACGCTGTTGGTAGAGAGCGGGCCGGCGTTTTTCCGGGTTTCTGCGGTCTACAGGGAAGGGAGTCTTCATGACCAAGGCCGAGCTGATCGACTCAATCTCGTCGAAGATCGAACTCCAGAAGAGTGTTGCGGAGCGGATCGTGAACACGATCTTCGACGACATCGTCGCGGCCTTGAAAAGCGGCGACAAGGTGAACATCTCGGGCTTCGGTACCTTCCAGGTCTCCGACCGCAAGGCGCGCACCGGCCGCAACCCGAAGACGGGCGAGGCGATCCAGATCAGCGCCTCGCGCTCGGCCAAGTTCAAGCCCGGGAAGTCCCTCAAGGACTCGCTCAACTGACGCGACGCTCGCCCGCCTCGCGCGGCGAGCCCTGACGAACGTCGCATCCCCGGGGCGGTTAGCTCAGCGGGAGAGCATCGGCCTTACAAGCCGGGGGTCGCTGGTTCGATCCCAGCACCGCCCATCAAGCCAACGCAGATGGCCACGCGCCGATGCGATCGAGGCAATGCCGGCGCGCGACGCAATCCGGGCCTCGTCCGTGCCAAAGGTGAGCGAGCGGGCGCGCCACGCGATGCTGCATAGGGCCGATGCCACTTTCACACGCGTGGTGTAGCTTCCCCCAGACCGATGCGACGCGAGGGCGTGCGCGACAATCGTCGCCAGCGTCGCTTCGAGCCCGGCGGTCGTGGAACGGGACCCTGCAGGATACCGTGCCGCGCTGCGGGCGATCTGGGCAACCATTGGTGAGGGGAGCGGTGGTGAACAGCGGCGTGCATTGATCTGCTCCAGCTCCGCCGCGATGTCGCCTTGCTCGGCGCCGGCACCGCGCCTGCTGCACCCGGCCCTGAAGAGTTCGCGCTTGCGGCCGTCGGTCAGGCGCTCGTCCGGTTGGAAGTGCTTCACTTGTGCTGGGTCGATTTCGACAATGGCTCTGTGCGCCGGGCGCAGGAGGTTGCGCGGTACAATGTGATCCATCGATCCGAGCAGCGCGTTCTCGCTGCACGGCGTCTGCAGGATCGTCGCGATCGCGTCCTGGCCCTCCTGCCAACGCCCCCTGGCGTAGACCCGGGTCCAGTGGTCATGCCGATGATGTCGGCCCGGCAATCGAAGAAAGTTGCCGAATCCTTTCGGCGGTACCCGCGACTGCTTTGGGAAGGTCTCTGGAGCCGTAGCCAAACCCAAGTCGCGATGGTTGGCGACGACGCGCTGAGCGAATGTGTGAACCCAGGCTGCGGGTGCCGGGGTGGCGAAAAAAATCAGCAAGTGGAATCCGCCGCGCCCGTTGCTGTCGAGGAGCAAGGGGTAGAATCCAGCGGCGCGCAACTCGGCGTCCCAGGCGATCACGGCCTGAAAGTTGGCGCGCGCGAGATCGGTGTCGTTGTCATGCTGATCGAGATCCCACCCGCACCACCGCGATGTGTTCTCGCGGCTCGTGGTATGCAAGCCAATCAAGTTGCCGCGCTGGCCGTGGTAGTGCCGGGCCAACAGGTCGAGCGCCACGGCCCCGCGCTTCGTCCACACGCGCCCGTCCTTGCCGTACGCACCCCAGGCATCCCTGCGGTTCACCATGGTGGTGTCAGTCCAGCGGGCGAGCTGATTGGCGTCGGCGCGCCATGCAAGCCAGGCGGCGTCCGCCGGGCCAGATAGTTCGTCGACTGGCGCGGCGTTGCTGGAGAGGCCGTTCAGCATGCGTCCCCCGCGCCCGCGATCTTCGAGCCCGTCCCTCTATGCCCCTGCGCCTGAATTTCCCACGGCCGATACCGCCACAGTGGACAACCCCGCGCGGGGCATTCCGCGATCGCTTGCCGGTCGTATCCACAGCATTCGGCGCACAGCATCTTGATCGCCTTGCGTGGTGAGGCGACGCCCTTCAGCGTGAGGTCGTAAAGCTTCGCAAAGCTGTTGGGGACGTTACGCCTCTTGAAACTCGCTGGCTCGGGCGTTTTTCCGCCACTGGCTGCGTCCGGTGCTGCAGGGGTACCTAGCGTGGCTCGCGTCGCCAGACGCTGTCCTTCCGGCCGAATCGCTTCCACTGGCCGGCCCTTCGCACGTCCTTCCTTCATCCCGCGTCCTCCTCGTTTTTCGCTTGGGTTGCACTCGGCGCGCTGCCGACGCCGGACCCGCTACTCGGCGGTGCGAGGCGCTTATCCGCGCCCTCGACGCCGCCCCGGCGCCCAGGTCCACGTTCCCCCCTCACGTCACCGCGTAGGGCACAGCCTTCACCCGCCCCCCGTACGAACAGGTCCCAGCCGCTCTAGCGCCGCCTTGGCGCCCCCGTCCGCGTTTTCCCCAGCTCGTACGGTCACGCCGCCGCGTATGCCACGGCTTGCGTCCGACCCCCGTCCGAACAGGTCCACACGCTCAGGCGAACGAATCGGTGGGGTCCTTCATCACCGACGGCTCCGTGGCGAACGCGACCGCCAAGCCGTCCGCTCGACCTTGTCCGCCGCCTTCGCGATCACCTCCAGCTCCTGCACGCCCCGTCCGAACTCGCGTCGCCGCCGGCGTCGAACAGGCGGCGCTGCTTCCTGATCCACTCTCCCCGCGCTTCGTCGAGGAACGTGCCGTGCGCAGCTCGGTGCCGTCGTCGGCGTTGATGATGCTGATGTCCTTGCGCACCGTCGGGTAGGCGACGTGCGAAACGTCGGCGATCGCCCAGGCGGTCAGGCCCTCGGCCACCAGCAGGCACTCGGCGCAGTTGCGCCGCTGGTAGACGTTGAGCACCCCGGCGTTGAAGGTGAGCCTCGCGCACGGCGGCGAGCGTGGCCGCCGGGTCGAATTGGTGGATTTGCGTGGTCGTAACCTATTGAACTTCCTAGGATTCGACGTCCACCACCCCAGAGGGGTCGGTGACAAGCGCAGGGAGCGTGAGCACGAGACGCGGGCACCCGAGCCCATCTGCTCGGCCCGGTGACTACCGCGAAGATTTTTCCTTTCGGGGCATCGAATCTACCGTGGCGGTTGAGGACGCCGATGTTGAACGTGCCGGCCCGGATCGCGCCCACGGCGGCTGCAGGGTCAGATTGGCTATTTTTACCAGCCCCAACCTCCTGAGTTTCCAGGGATTCAACCGGTGTCACCGCGACGGGTTCAGCGGTGAGGCGGAAGCATTCAGCCGACGCACCGCACCAACTGCACCAGCGGGGTGCACGCTACGTCCTCCAGCGTGGACCCCATGCTGGCAGCTGTTCCAGCTACGTCACAGCTCGGCGTTCCGTCGATCGCGCCCACTACGGCAATCATGCGCCGAGGGCTCGATCCACAACTATTGCCAATATCTCATCGCCACCGTAGCGCCCCGGCCTTCTTCCAGGCGTTGAAGCCGCGACGTGGGTTTGCGCGGGCGCCCCGCAGACTATCGAGGTAGACGGCGGGCGCTACAGGTCGTCACCCGCCAGCATGTCCTACGTACTTCTCCGGGGGTTGACATTTCGCGCCGAACTACGCAATGGGGCTAGCTAAGCGCCTTGCGCCTCCTCGCGCGTCGCGCCTAACCGCCCGTGTCACAACCAGAGTTTGAAACCAGTCGCGGATATCTCGCGGCTATCGTTGACTGCGCCCATGATGCGATCATCAGCAAGGATCTGAACGGCATCGTCCGCACGTTCAACGCAGCGGCTGAACGACTCTTCGGGTATCGGCAGAGCGAGGTCATCGGCGGCCCGATCACAGTCCTGCTGCCGCCGGATCGGCGGGACGAGGAATCCCGCATCCTCGCGACGCTCCGTCGCGGCGAGCGCATCGACCACTTCGAAACTGTGCGCGTCACGAAGGACGGGCGCCGGCTCGACGTCTCGCTCTCGGTGTCGCCAGTCCGTGATGCCGCCGGAAACGTTGTTGGCGCGGCGAAGATCGTGCGCGACATCACGGAGCGGAAGCGTGCCGCCGAGGCGCTAGCGGCGCAACGCGAGTGGTTCCGGGTCACGCTGCAGAGCATTGGCGACGCGGTCATCGCATCGGATCCGGTTGGCTGCGTCACATTCATGAACCCCGTCGCCGAACGGCTCACGGGATGGACGACCGCCGAGGCGCTCGGTCGGCCGCTCACCGACGTCTTTCGCATCATCAACGAGACGAGCCGCGCACCTGTTGAGAATCCGACCGAGAAGGTGATGCAGACGGGCACGATCGTCGGGCTCGCCAACCACACGATTCTTGTCGGTCGCGACGGCTCGGAGTTCCCGATCGCGGACAGCGCCGCTCCGATCTTCGACGACGAGCAGCGCATTCTTGGTGTCGTGCTCGTGTTCCACGACGTGACGGAGCAGCGGCGCGCGGAGCACACGCTGGCCGAGCAACGAGAGTGGTTCGAGACGACGCTCGGCAGCATCGGCGATGGTGTCATCGCGACCGACGACGCCGGCCGCGTGGTGTTCATGAATCCGGTCGCCGAGCGTTTGACGGGATGGCGGATGGGGGATGTGCGCGGACGCGGCTGCGACGAGGTATTTCGCATCGTCAACGAGCAGACCCGTGCCGTCGTCGAGAATCCCATCGTGCGCGTGCTTGAGGACGGTGACGTGGTCGGCCTCGCGAACCATACGGTACTAATTGCTGCGGACGGTGTGGAGCGTCCGATCGACGACAGCGGCGCCCCGATTCGCGACTACAATGGCCGCATCATCGGCGCGGTGCTCGTCTTTCGCGACGTCACTCAGCGCCGGCGCACCGAGCGCGCGTTTCGCGACTCCGAGGCGCGTCTGCAGGGCATCATCGCGTCCGCGACGGACGCCATCATCACGGTGGACAGCACCCAGCGGATTCTCGTGTTCAACGCTGCGGCTGAGGCAATCTTCGGTTACGCGGCGCCGGAGATGCTCGGACAACCGCTTGATCGGCTTCTGCCCGCACGGGTTCGCGACATCCACCACCACGACGTCGAGGAATTCGGGCATACCGGCGTGAGCATGCGGGCGATGGGCGGGGAACGTGTTCTGACCGCGCTTCGCCGCAACGGCGAGGAGTTTCCGATCGAGGCGCACATTTCGCAAATCGCGGTGGAAGGGCAGACGCTCTATACGGTCATTCTCCGCGACGTCACGCGCCGGAAACAAGCCGAGGCCGAACGGGAAGAGCTGCTGGCGATCGCTGACCGCGCCCGCGCCGAAGCGGAGGGGGCGAGTCGCGCGAAAGACGAATTCCTGGCGATGCTCGGTCACGAGCTGCGCAATCCCCTTTCGGCGATTCGCAACGCCCTCGCGACGGCGAGCCTCGATGAATCGCGGCGTGGACGCGCGATGGAAATCGCGCGGCGGCAAGCCGAGCAGCTCGGTCGTCTGATTGACGACCTCTTGGACGTCGCCCGTATTACTCAGGGCCGCATCGCGCTCCGCAAAGAGCGCGTGCACTTGAACGAGGTGTTGCAGCGCGCGGTCGAGAGCACCCGCTCGTTCGTGGAAGAGTCGCGCGGTCTGCAGCTCACGGTGATGCTTGCGCCTGAGCTCATTCGCCTCGATGCCGATCCGGCTCGCCTGGAACAAGTCTTTGTGAACCTGCTCTCGAACGCCGCGAAGTATACTGACGCCGGGGGTCACATTGAGGTGCGAACCGTCCGGCACGGCGATGACGTTGCGGTGCACGTCCGCGACAGCGGGATGGGTATTGCGCCCGAGACGTTGCCGCGCATCTGGGATCTCTTCACCCAAGCAGAGCGGACGCTCGATCGCGCGCAGGGCGGGCTTGGAGTCGGCCTCACAGTTGCCCGCCGCATCGTCGAACTGCACGGCGGGCGCATCGAGGCACACAGCGAGGGCCTGAAGAAGGGTGCTGAGTTCGTGGTGACCCTGCCAGCCCTCCCGGCGACGAGGGAGGAGGTTCGTTCTCCCGTGGCCCCGGAGCCCCTGCGGCAAAAAAACGCGCGCGTGCTTCTCGTCGAAGACAATCCCGACGCTGCAGAAAGTCTCACCATGCTGCTCGAGGTGCTCGGTCACCGCGTGCGAACGGTGTACGACGGCCTGGCTGCGATAGACGCGGCGCGTGCCAACATCCCCGACGTGATGCTCATCGATATTGGCCTACCAGGAATGGACGGCTACGAGGTCGCGCGCTGCGTGCGACGGGATCCTGATCTCAAGCACATCGTGCTGGTAGCGCTCACGGGCTACGGACGCGACGAAGACAAGAAGCAAGCGATGGCCGCCGGATTCGACTATCATCTCGTGAAGCCCGTCAGCCCGGAAGCGCTGCACGGCTTGGTGACACGTCTCGCGGACCCGTCCGACAACGAAACCGTCCATTGATGGGACTAACCGAATGAAGTCGCGTTGTGCATGAGTGCGATTCCAGCGCCCGGCTCGATGCGTGTCGTCGGTGGCCGTTCTGGTGGCCTTTGAGGACCGAAATCAGTCGACAAGGATCGAAACCGGCAGCAACGTCGACGTAGGCTGAATCGCGACGTAGCGAGAAACCATCGTCATTTCGGCGGCTCCTCGTCGTTCCTGGAGGGCCTTACAAGCCGGGGGTCGCTGGTTCGATCCCAGCACCGCCCATTCGACCTGTCTTCGCCGGTCGGCGCGCGCCGAGATCTGCGGCTACGAGGCGACGGGGGACGATCGGCGCTGCCCGAGCACCTTGCTGAGATCGGCGCGTCCGAGGAGCCGGCCCCTCGCCGCGGGGCCTTCCTCTTGCGCCGCCAGCTCCTCGGCGGACCGCTGCGGCAACGCGTCGAGCTCGCCCGGGTCGAACCACACGAGCTGACAGGGCCGGCACATGTCGATGACGACGCCGTCGGTCGGGACGACGTTCATCGCGCGCGCGCAGCCCGGACAACGGAGCAGCGACTTGCGCACCCGCCCGATGGTCAGGCTCCAGGCGCGCTGCAGCGTCTCCGGCAGGATCACGCGCCGGAGGGCCGTCTGGTTCGCGATGCATCCGCGGCAGCGGACGCAGGCCCAGACGCGGAGGGGTGGGCGCAGGGATTGGAAGAGCGGGCGGTGGCAGCGCGGACAGCGCATGGGCTCGTACTGTCGGCCGAAGCCGTCCCAAGCGTCAAGCCGCGACGCGGCGCGCCCTACGCGGCCCGCTTGCCGGGCTGCGGGGCCGCCGCCCGGCCAATGCTGCGAAAGCGCCGACGACAGACCTGGCACGCGAACGGACGCTGGCCGGTGAGCACGGCGAAGTAGTCACCGATCCGCCAGCGCCGGATGGCGCGGGCGTCGCGGCTGCCGCAGCGAGGACAGCGACAGGATCGATGGCTCATGGCTCCGATTCCGGACCGCCGAGGAGGCGCGCACGGGCGCGCTCGAGCATGGCACCCCATGTTTCGAGCGAACGGGCGATCATCTGGCCGCTCACCTCGATCAGCAAAACGGTTCCGCCGAGCGCGAGAATCGCGCACCGCCGAGCAAGCGAAAGCGGCTGCCTCGAGCGAGCCGCTTCCGCTGCACGGTCGGTGTGCTCTTCACTGACCACCCCAACGTCCCCCCACCACTTCGAGTGCGCCGTTTCGTACCGGTGGCGGCGCCATCCGTCCATCCGATGAACTCCCTATTGGCGCGAGGAACATTCCCTATGTGGCTCGCGCGGAGCCGATCAGGGAACGGGCGCGGGACGCGTCACCGTCGCGATGCCGCCGTGCTGTGAGCAGCCGCCGCGGCCACTCTTCGCCGAGCGTGTGCCGTCGCGACACATTACCCCGGCGGCCTCGCCAGCGCCCTGCTGCGGTGGCGTGTCGATCGCGGGGCCGCCGCGGGCATTCGGCGCCGCGTCGGCGACGCCGCCGTGATGACTGCATGCGCCGCGTCCGGGCTTCGACTGCGTACCGTCCTGGCACGAGACGATCGGCGGCGCGCCGGTGCCATCCTGGTCGCCGCGATCGGTGGGCGCGCGGTTCGTCGCGGGCGTCGGCTCCGCGTGCAGCGTCGTCGCGCCGAGGATCATGGCCGCGGCGAGCGCGACGCACGTACTGCAGGCTCGTCGAGTTCGCATCGGTGTTCTCCGTTCGATCAGATGCCGTCACGGTCACGCTAGCAGCGCACCACGCGCTAGGCACGCGAGGTGTCCGCCGCGCGTGCACCCCGCAAGGGCGACGGTCCTCCCGTTCTTCTGCGGTCAATCCGCCGCCTGCGAACGATCAGCACGCCGATTGGCGTGCGTATTGCTCACGCGTCTTGCGCGATCGCTGGGCTCGACCACGAGCCGCAAATCTGGAGGGGTGGAGATGGGACGAGGTGCTGGAGGGCTGCTCCTGACGGCGACGCTGCTCGCGACGCCGTGGAACGCGGCCGCGATCGAGATTCCGCCCGTCGGCTCGGCCGGTTTCATCCAGACGACGGGGCCCAACGCCACGCTCGGGACAGGCGACTTCTACACTAATGTCAACGGCGCCAATGACACCATGGGCCACCGAATTGACATCACGGTCCCGTGCGCCTGGCCGACCGGTACGCCGATCACGTTCGCGCTCTTCGATCCCGAGTCCCAGACGCCCGACCCCTCCTCGCCGACCGCGATCGACGAGATCCGCAACACTGCCGACAACACGACCTTCACGCTGAACGCGCCGGGCGGCAACGTCGTCGGCCCGATCACCTACACGCCGAGCGGCGGGACAAACGGCCTCTGGGTCGAGCTCGCGACCGTCACGCCGGAGACGGCCGGCTTCGGCTGCGGGACGTACACGCTGCGGGTCACGACGGCGGACGACGACGACAACGCGTGGCGGCTGCGTGTCGATCACGATCCGGACTGCACCGTCTCGCCTGGGACCTGCACGGGCATCGGCGCCGGCACGTCCGCGCTGCTCAGCAACGGCAACGAGGCGGATGACGCCGACGGGCTTCCCGGTACCGGCGACGAGCTCGTCATCGACATGACCGAGGCGTCGTACCAGCACTCGAGCTTGTCGTGCCTGAGCTTCTTCTTTTTCGTCGACGGCAACGTCTCGCCGATCCATCTCAACAACTTCGACATGGACGGCAGCGTGAGCATGACGTACTTCCCGCCGGCGACATCGTTGCTCGGGCCGAGCATCGCGGGAACCGTCTCGTCGAACGCGGTGTGGAACGATCCGACGCCGCCGGCGCCCCCCGGTCCGCCGCCGACGCGCGTCGGCGACGCGATCACGATCGGCCCGAACGAGGTCGGCTGGTGGCGGGCCGATGCGTGCGTCAACTCGGGGAACCAGTACATCTTCGAAGGCGAGCTCGGCGTCCCGCGCTACTTCGAGCGGCCGCCGACGCCGGTCATGACGCTCACCAACGACGACGGCGTGACCACCACCACCGTCGGCAGCACGTTGAGCTACACGCTTACGTTCCAGAACACGTCGGACGGCACCAGCACGCCCGGCGCGGCGCTGAGCGTGGTCCTGACGGACACGCTTCCGCCCAACACGAGCTTCGTCGCCTGCTCGATCGACGCGCCGTTCACCGGCACGTGCGCCGAGACGTCGCCGGGCGTCGTCACCGCGGCCCTCGACCAGACCGTCATCGCCGGCGACGGCGGCACCGTCCAGCTCTCGGTCACGGTCGACACCGACGGCGGGGGTACGGTGCTGAACCCGGCGCTGCTCGCCTACGAGGACATCGTCGGCAACCCGTACGGCACGAGCGCGAGCGACCAGGACAGCGTGCCGACGCCGACCGCCACGCCGACGGCCACCGTGACGCCAACCCCCACGGATACCGAGACGCCCACGCCGACCGCGACCGAGACCGCGACGCCGACCGACACGCCGACCCCGACCGCGACGGTGACGCCATCGCCGACCGTGACGCCGACGGCGACCCTGACGGCGTCGCCGATCGCCACCGAGACGGCCACGCCCGCCGATACCGCGACCGTCACGCCGACGCCGAGCGCAACCGCGACCGCCACAGCGACGGCGACGGTGAGCGCGACGCCAACGGTAACGGCAACGCCGACCGTCACCGCCACGGCGACGCCGACCGCCACGCCCACGCTCACGGTGACGGCGACGCCCACCGCGACGAGTACGCCGACGCCGACCGCAACGCCGACCGACAGCCCGACGGCCACCGCGACCCCGACGGTTCTCGCGACGCCGTCCGTGCTCGCGACCGCGACGCCGGTGTCGCCTGCGCTCGTCTCCGTGCTGGAGATCCAACCCGCGCCCGCGCTCGTGATGCCGTTCGACGCGACCCGCGCGCGCAAGAGCTTCCAGATCGTGACCCGCATCGGCGGCCACGACCCGGTCGCGACCCACTGGTCCTACTGGGCGGAGGACTGCCGTCACCTGGTCGACGTGTTCGTCTGCCTGACCCCGAACGACACCAAGGTCATGGACGCGGACAGCGTCCGCAGTGAGACCCAGACGGTGAATCCTCCGGCCAACTTCCCGCTCGGTCCGGTCGCCGATCTGGCCGGCGAGCGCGGCATCGTGATCGTCACGGGCTACGACGCCGACCTCGGCCCGGCGGGCCTCGACTGCCGGCCGCACATGCCGCCGCAGCCGAGCGTCGAGTCGGCGCTCGTCGGATCGTGGACGATCGCCGACACGGCGACCGACGCCTCCTCGGGAAGCGACGCGCTCGGCATCGCCCTCGACGCACTGCCCGGCACGCCGGCGCTCTCGCTCCTCACGTTCAATCCGCGCTCGCTCACGAGCTCCGAGGTGATCCTGATCGGCGTCCAGACGGCGTCCGGGGCGGGCGCCTTCCGCGACGTCGAGCCGGGACCGATCTCCGCCGCCCTACCGAACGGCGCGCACGTCTGCTGCGACGCCGACTTCGTCGACAACCTCGAGGTGAGCGTGTCGGTGCCGAACGTCTGTTTCGCCTGCGTCGGCTTTCAGCCGATCTCCGCCGAGCAGGCGGAAGAGGGCGAGCAGCCGGTCCTGCCGCCGACCCTGTCGGCCGACTCATCCGGTGTCGTCGAGCTCGCCAACTGCGTGACCGCCGACGACGACGGCCTGCCGGTGCCGATCGGCCAGGACCGCCCCCAGTCGCTCTTCGCCTTCCACCTGCAGGCCGCGGGGCCCTTCGGAGCGACGGTCGGCGGCAAATATCCTCAGTGAGCGCGTAGCGTCGCCGGGGTCGGCACCTCGACGCTGCCATGGTTGGGGGCCGGCCGTCGGCCCGTCATGGGGAGTGCGCCTCCAGCCCCATTGCTCCCGCGAGCGTTGACGTCCCGTGCCCTTCGCGGCAGTGTCCACCGACAGCGATGGAGTCGACCACGACCGCCGGGTACGCGTTGCTCGCGCGCAGCCTCGGGGCGGACGATCGCTTGGGCATCATCGAGGCGCTCGCTCGCGTGGCGCCGGATCCCGACTTGGTGCCGACCCTGCGCCGTCACCATCTGATTCCCATCCTGTGGACGTCCGTACCGGAGACCGAGCTGCGTGCGCGATTTCCCGCGGCGGCGTTCGCGCACTGCGAGGCCGCCATGCGTCGACGGCGGCTCGAGCCCGCCGAGAGCCTGCGACTCTTGGACGAGGTACAGCGTGCCCTGGCGGGGGCGGGGATCGAGTGCATGCTGCTCAAGGGCGCGTACTTCGCGCACCGCCTCTACCCGGCGCCCGAACGCCGCGCGCAACACGACGTCGACGTGCTGGTTCGCCGCCGCATGCTGGCGCAGGCCGGTGCGCGACTCGCGGCGATCGGCTTCACCACGCGCTGGCGCGACTTGCACTCGGTGACCTGGCAGCGCGCCGCGATGCAGGTCGACGTCCATGCGTGCTTTCGCAACGTGCCGGTCTATCGGCTCGACGAGGAGCGCATCTGGCGCGAGCGGAACGCGTGGACGATCGATGGGGTGGCCTTCACGACGCCGTCGGACGAGGACACGCTGGTCCTGCTCGCGCTGTCGCTGTTCCAGGATCTCGGGCTCGGCTCCGCCAAGCTGAAGCAGCTCCTCGATCTCTACCTGCTCGCCGCGGCGATCGATGCGGCGTTCGACTGGCCGCGCTTCCTGATGAGGCGGCGTGCGGAAGGCACGCTGCCGATCGTCGTGAACGTGCTCGACCTCATGATGCGCCTCTTCGATGCGTCGGGAGCGCTGCCCGCGCTCGCGTGCGCGCTCGCGGCCTGTGCCGACGTCGCCATCGCCGCGCACACCGACGAAGCGCTCGCGCTGCTCGGCGCCGACCGCGGCGCCGTTGCCTGCAAGGCGTGGTTCTTCCGCGTCTACCCCGGGTCGCTCGCGCGCTATTGGCTCTGGCTCCTGCCGCGCAAGATTCCCGCGTACCTGCGCGGCGGCGCCCCCGTCCGCGGCGCGAGCGCGATGCGCCCGGGCCTGGATACCTTGAGGCTCCTACTCGACGTCCGGCGGCGCCGGCGCGTCCCGGCCGGTTCGTAGGTCCGCCGGCTCTCGACGATGGAGGCGCCCGGCGCGGACCCAGTTCAGCCGGGGCGGTGCCGTCGAGCTCGGCGAGCGAGTGCCGGTGGAAGCGCGTCGACCACGGGATCGACCTCCACGCCCCCACCCGGACGCAGATGGTAGCCGCGAAATTTCACCGCTTCCGCTCGGTTGCGTCCATCCGACCCATCCCGCTGGGCACACGGGCGCAGCGCGAAGGACCGGCAAATCGCAAGGACACGACGCGTGTCCCGGGGGCCGGCCATTGAACTCGGCGTCCCGCGTTGATAGGAACGTCCGAATGTCCCGGGGTCGTAGTTCAGCTGGTTAGAACGCCTGCCTGTCACGCAGGAGGTCGCGAGTTCGAGTCTCGTCGGCCCCGCTTAACGCGAGGGATACCCTGAAAAAGCAAACGTACATCGCCACACGCGAGACCGCGCTCAGCGAGCGCAAGTGGTTCATCGTCGACGCCGACGGGCGCGTCGTCGGTCGGCTGGCCACCCAGATCGCCAACGTCCTGCGCGGCAAGCACAAGCCGAGCTTCACCCCGCACGTCGACAGCGGCGATTTCGTCGTCGTCATCAATGCGGCCAAGGTCCGGCTCTCCGGACGGAAGCTCGAGGACAAGCTCTACATCCGGCACACCGGCTGGCCGGGGGGCGTGCGCCGCACGACGGCGGGCCGCATGATGCAGGAGCGGCCGGAGCGCGTATTGCGCTCGGCGGTCACCGGCATGCTGCCGAAGAACCGGCTCGGCCGGCGGCTCGCGACCAAGCTCAAGATCTATCGCGGGGCGGAGCATCCGCACGCCGCGCAGCAACCCGAGCAACTGGCTCTCTGAGGACTATCGGCATGGTGGATCGACGCGAAGTGCACGTGGCAACCGGGAAGCGCAAGACGGCGGTGGCGCGCGTGCGCATGCGGGCCGGCGAAGGGAAGATCGTGGTGAACAAGCGCGCGCTCGACGACTACTTCGGTCGTCAGACGTCGCGCATGATCGTCCACCAACCCTTCGAGGTCACGAACACCAACGGGCAGTACGATGCGTCGGTGAACGTCGGGGGCGGCGGCGTCGCGGCGCAGGCGACGGCGATCCGTCATGGCATCACCAGGGCGCTGCTGCTGGCAAATCCCGACTTCCGCCCCGTGCTGAAGAAGGCGGGCTTCATCACGCGCGATCCGCGCGAGGTCGAGCGCAAGAAGTACGGCCATCACAAGGCCCGCAAGCGTCCGCAATACTCGAAGCGCTGAGTCCGTGCCCACGCCGCAACCCATCCGGGTCGCCGTCGTCGGCGCGACCGGATACACCGGCGCGGAGCTGATTCGGTACCTCGCCCGTCATCCGTTCGTCCGACTGACCGCGGTCACATCGGAGCAGAGCGCCGGGAAGGTGCTCGCCGACGTGCTGCCGTCCGTCCGCGGCAAGCTCGACCTGACGCTCGCGGCCTTCGACGCCGCGCGGATTGCCGACCAATGCGACGTCGCTTTCACCGCGCTGCCGCTCGGCACCTCGGCGCCGGGGGTCGCCTCGCTGCTCGAGCGCGGCGTCCGGGTCGTCGATCTCGGCGCCGACTTCCGCCTGCGCGACGCCAAAGAGTACGCCAAGTGGTACGTGCCGCATCCCGTGCCGCACCTGCTCGACGAGGCGGTGTACGGGCTCACCGAGCTCTGCCGCGACGCCCTGCCCGGGGCGCGGCTCGTCGCCAATCCGGGCTGCTACCCTACCGCGGCGCTCCTGGCGCTCGTGCCGCTCCTCGCCAACGGCCTCGTCGAGCCGGCGGGCATCGTCATCGACGCCAAATCGGGCGTGACCGGCGCGGGCCGGAACGTGGCGGCCGAGTACCTCTTCGCGGAGGTCGACGACAACCTGCGCGCCTACAAGATCGGCGTCCACCGCCACGCGCCCGAGATCGAGCAGGGGCTGCGGCCGCATGCCGGCGCGGATCTGTCGGTGATCTTCGTGCCGCACCTGTTGCCCATCCGGCGCGGCATCCTCTCGACGATCTATGCGCGCCCGCGCCGCGGCGTCGACGCGACGGCGATCGGCGAGGCGTACGCGGCGTGCTACGGCGGCGAGCGCTTCGTCGTGCTCTCCGGCGCCCGCCCGCCCGAGATCCGCGACGTCGTCGGCACCAACGACTGCGCGCTCGGCTGGACCCACGACCCGCGGTCGGGACAGGCGGTGATCGTGAGCGTCATCGACAATCTCGGCAAGGGCGCGGCCGGCCAGGCGATCCAGAACCTGAACGCCATGCACGGCTGGCCCGAGCCGACGGGCCTCGATCACCTCGCCGTCGTGCCCTGAGGGCGCCCCGGCTACTCGACGCCGAGGAACAGGAACGCGCCGAGGACGCCGAAGACGAGGTTCGCCATCCACGCGGCGATGATCGGCGGGATGGCGCCCCCGTGGCCGAGCGATACGGCGAGCGCGAGCAGCACCCAGTAGCTGAAGCCGACGGTCAGGCCGAGGCCGGCGTTGGCGGCGAAGGAGCGTTGCCGCTGGCTGCGCATGGCGAGCGGCACGCCGATCAGCACCATGGCGAGCGTGACACACGGGATCGCGAGCTTCAGGTGGAGATCGACCATCGACTCGGTCGTGTCGATGCCCTTCCGCGCCAGCTCGCGGACGTGCCGGCGGAGCTTCGAGAAGCTCATCTCGTCCGGCTCCTTCTGCATCACCTGCAGATCGGCCGGCGGGTCGGGCAGGCTGAAGTCCGCCGGGGTCAGGTCACGCGTCAGCACGTTGCCGGCGGAATCGAACTTGCGCTCGACCGGCGCCTCGAGCGTCCAGCGGCCGTTCTGCCAGCGTGCGCTCGGGATCTCGACCACGCGCTGCAGCTCGAACCCGGGCGTGAAGTCGTAGACGGTGAGGCCGACGATCGTCGCCTTGCGCGCATCGAATTGCTCGATGTTGTAGATACCCGCCTTGCCGTGGAACCAGATGCCCTGGTCGTCGAGCAGCGCCTTCTGCGGCTTGTTCTTGATCTCGATGTTGTCGATGTGGCGGAACCGTTCCGAGCAGTAGGGCACCACCGACTCGTTCCAGACGAAGATCGCGATGCTGAGCGCGGCCGCCGCCACGAGGAGCGGCCGGGCGATCTGGATCGTGCTGAGGCCCGACGCGCGCATCGCGGTGATCTCGTTGTGCCGCCCCATCATGCCGAGGCCGAGGAGCACGCCCGCGAGGGTCGCGACCGGCACGAGCTGCGTGACGATCAGCGGAATCTTGAAGACGAAGTAGGCGAGGATCAGCCGCGCCGGCGGGCGATACTTGAGGTAGGTGCCGAACCGGTCGAAGAAATCGACCAGCACGTAGATGAGGATGAAGCCGAGCATGCAGAGCCCGAGGAGACGCAGGAACTCCTTCAGGATGTAGCGCGGGATGATCGGCAGGCTGAGCGCCGACGCGGGGGTCATGGCGGGGTGACTGCCTGTGAGCGTAGGCGCAACGCGGCAAGGCCGCCGAGACGGGCGGAGATCGCGAGCGGCCGCTCGCGCGCTGCATGCAGGAAGAGCGCGAAGCCGATCAAGAGGAAGATCGCGTTCGGCGTCCAGAGCGCGATGATCGGCGACAGGACGTCCTTCTGCGCCAGCGTCTGGCCGGTCGTGAGCAGGAGATAGTAGACGAAGATCACCGCCAGGCTGACCGTGAAGCCGCGCGAGCGCACCGCGCGCGCCGGGCGGATGCCGAGCGGCACGCCGACGAGCCCGAACACCAGGCAGGCGAACGGTACGGAGAACTTGCGGTGGAACTCGACCAGCTCGCCCGACGCCTTCTTCCCGGCGTGCTCGCGCTCGGCGATCGCGATGCTGAGCTCGCCGAGGCTCATCTCCTCGGGCTCCTTCTCGCGCTGCGAGAACTTGGCGAGCGCGGCCGCGAGGTTCAGCGTGACGTCGTATACGGTGAAGTCGGTCTTGTGATAGCTCGCCTCGCCGGGCACGAACGTATGGATGTTGCCGTCGAGCAGGCGGAGCGTTACCGAATGCGTCTCCTCGTTGCTGACGATGAAGCCGCGCTTGGCGAGCACCGTGTTGCGTTGGTTCGGGTCGCGGCTGTCGGCGATCAGCACGCCGCCGAGCTGGTCGCCGGGCGGCTGGATGTGCTCGACGTAGATCACGAGGCCCTCGAAGTCGTCGTTGAAGACGCGCTCGCGCAGGCCGGCGCTCGCGCGCGTCTTGGCGATCTCGTAGAGGCTCGCCTTCAACTGGTGGTTGGCCCACGGCCGCGCGTAGACCGCGAGGAACATGTTGAGGACGTAGACGGCGACGATGAAGATGCTGATCGGGACCATCATCTGGTAGAGGCTGATGCCCGACGTCCGGAGCGCCACGATCTCGCTGTCCGCGGACAGCCGGCCGACCGCCAGCAGGACGGCGAGCAGCAGCGCCATCGGCACCGTCACCTCGAGGAAGGTCGGCAGGATGTAGCCGAACAGCTTCATGATCTCGAGGACGGAGACGCCCCGATTGACCACCAGCTCGACGAGCTTCAGCATCCGGGCGATGAGCAGGATGAACGTGAAGACGCCGATGCCGAAGCAGAAGGGCACGGCAACCTCCCGCAGGAAGTAGCGCCGGAGCGTCGAGCCCATGATGACGCGCGACACTTACCGGGTCGACGGCGCATTGTAAACGACGCAATGGCGCGTATCGTGCGGGATTGCTGAGGCCTTCCACCATGCGTCGTCACAAGCGCCCGCAAGCGGCGTCGGCCGCGCCGACCATCGTCTACGGGGCGAATCCCGTGCTCGAGCTCCTGGCCTCGGCGCCGCAGTCGGTGGAGCAGCTCTGGGTCGCGGGCGAGGCCGATGCCGCGCGGGTCCGCGCCGCCGCAGCGGAGGCGGGGATCGCGGTCGAGCGCGCCGACCGGGCGACCCTCGACCGGCTGAGCGGCGGCGGCCACCACCAGGGCGTCGCAGCGCAGACCCGGCCCTTCGCCTACGCCGATTTCGAGGACATCCTGGACGCCGGGGCGAGCCTGCTGGTCGCCCTCGATGGCCTCACCGATCCCCAGAACCTGGGTGCCATCGTCCGCTCCGCCGAGGTGCTCGGCGCCGGCGGGCTCGTCCTGCCGCGCGACCGGAGCGTCGGCGTCACCGCGGCCGTCGTCCGCGCCTCGGCCGGGGCAACCGTCCACCTGCCGATCGCGCAGGTCGTGAACCTCGTCCGTGCGCTCGAGTCGGCGAAGGCGCACGGCTACTGGACGGTTGCCCTCGCGCTCGACGGTTCCTCGACATTTCAACAACTTCCAGAGCTCGAGCGGGCGCTCCTGGTGATCGGCAGCGAAGGCAAGGGCGCCCGTCCGCTGGTGCTCGAGGCCTGCGACTTCCGGGTCCGCATCCCGCAGGCGGGGCGCGTCGGATCGCTCAATGCCTCGGTCGCGGCGGCGATCGGCCTCTACGCGCTCGGCGAGCGGGCGCGAGCGGCCGACCGGAAATCCCGCCCGCGTTGACACTTAAGTCGCACGTCGCTAAGAAGGGAGGTTCGCACGTCAGCCGTTTCTCGTTGACCATAGGAACAAGCTGCCAAGCTTGCGCCTACCGGTTCGCGGACCGATGTGGTGGCCCCGTCGGGACGCGGAACGACTGACCGGAGATCGGCGGACCACGCAGACGAGAGCAAAGCTGGCGCGAGTGGGTCTGGAGGCAGACGTGGTGCAGCAGAAGGGGGCCCTGTTGCGTCATTCGCGAGCCACACGCTGGCGTAGCTCAACGGTAGAGCACCTGATTTGTAATCAGGCGGTTGTAGGTTCGATTCCTATCGCCAGCTTCATGCACACGCCCGAGCATTCATGCCGCTGCAGCGGAGAGGTACCCGAGCGGCCAAAGGGAGCAGACTGTAAATCTGCCGGCGTCAGCCTACGGAGGTTCGAATCCTCCCCTCTCCATCGACGAGACGGACGTGCGGGAATAGCTCAGTTGGCTAGAGCATCAGCCTTCCAAGCTGAGGGTCGCGGGTTCGAATCCCGTTTCCCGCTCTGTGGCCGGCCGCCGATAGACGCCCATCTGCTGCGTTGCTCGGTCGCTCGCTTGTGCGGCGTAGGTCGATTGAACGCAGCCTACGGCTGCGCTCCTTCCTCGCTTCCTCGCGCCTTGCAGCTGGACGTCTCTCGGCGGCCGGCCCGTGACTGTCGCATGGTGGGTCGCGGCGCTTCGCGCGCGACCTTTGGGATCGGATCTCAGAAACAACGGAGTTTCGCCCAGGTAGCTCAGTTGGCAGAGCACGTCCTTGGTAAGGACGAGGTCGGCGGTTCGATCCCGCTCCTGGGCTTTGACAAGGGATCTCGCGCCCGCGCGGGGCGCGGGCGCATCGTCATTGGAGGAGATTGCAATGGCTAAGGCGAAGTTCGAGCGCAAGAAGCCGCACGCGAACGTGGGGACGATCGGGCACGTCGATCACGGGAAGACGACGTTGACGGCGGCGATCACCAAGGTGCAGGCGTCGAAGAAGCTGGCAGACTTCGTGGCGTTCGATCAGATCGACAAGGCGCCGGAGGAGAAGGCGCGCGGGATCACGATCGCGACGGCGCACGTGGAGTACGAGTCGGCGAAGC
>DASXLI010000086.1:0-19727 GCA_036496285.1 Binatia bacterium | reverse complement strand
GCCGCCACCGAAGTTCATGACGCGCGCCCGGTACGACGGAGGAAGCAGCGGCAGGAGCACGGCCGATCCGTACGTGCGATCGGCCGTGGTCGCGGCCGACGCGGTCCACGTCCGTGGCACGGGGTCGAAGAGCCACGAGGTGGAGGTCCGTCCGCCGCCCCCGTTGCCGGTGAAGAAGACCTTGCCGGTCGGCAGGAGCGCCATGCGGGGATAGAGCGGCGGCGTGAACGGCGCGCTGGCGGGAGGGGTCCAGCCGGGGCCGGCGTTCTTCAGATCGTAGATCTCGACGCTGTTGTTGGTGCTACCGCCGAGGCCCAGGCCGGAGAAGGCCATGATGCGGCCATCGCCGAGCGCGGTCGCCGTCGCGTACCAGCGGCCGTCCACCATCTTCTGGGTCTGGAGGAACTCCGACGTGGCCGGGTCGAAGATCGAGGAGCGGGCCTCGCCGGTGAAGCTGTAGTCCGAGGTGCCGCCCACGACCAGCGGCCGGCCGTCCGGGAGCACTGCCGTCCCGCTGCAGAACACGTCGTATTCGATGCTCTGCACGGTGACGCTCGCAGAGCTCGTCCCGCGCGGGTCCCAGACGGCGATCCGGTAGCTCTCGGCGCCCGTCGCGTCGTTGCTGGCGTCGTTCTCCGATCCCGACACGATCAGGATCCGCCCATCGTGGAGGAGCGTCGCCGAGATCGGGTTGATGGGCATCAGATAGGGCAGTGTCCCCCACTGTCCGTCGACGTGCGGCACGTTCGCGGCGCACTGTGCGCGAGCGGAGCCGGGAGCGCTGACTGCCGCGAGGAGGAGAGTTGCAAGGAGGAGGGTGCGTCGCATCGGGGGGACTCCCGTCGGCTATGGTCGGACGTCAGACGCGGATGATCGTGGAGCGCAGCGCGCGGAAGACGAGCGACTCCTGAGGGCGAGAGGGCAGGGTGCGGAGAGGGGCGACGGTCGGGCTCGGCGTCGACGCCACGATCGCGAGACTGGGCGCCAATGAACGAAGCGAGCGGCTACACGAGGCCACGTCCATCGCACATCCTCAGGGGGTTGCAGGCCACTCCCTCGCGAGTGGAACGGCGGCGACAGTAGTGCCTTCTGGGGCGGTGCGCAACTAAAATGACATGTGATCGGCCATAGAATGCACCCCGGCGTTCGCTATGGCGGTCCTCATCGGTAAGAAGCTGTATCGGAACGGCACGGATTCGAGTATCCGGTGCGCTGCGCATGACACCCGCGGAAAAAGTGCGTCGGGCGGCAGCGGATCCCGCGCGACCCGGTGAGGAGTGCCGCGCCCTCCCCGGCACGTGGACACCAGTCGTCGACCATGGCCGATGCGAGGCGAAGCGCGACTGCGTTGACGTCTGCCCCTACGACGTCTTCGCCGTGCGACGGATCGACGATGCCGACTGGCGTGCGCTCTCGGTGATGGGTCGCATCAAGGTGTTCGTGCACGGCCGGCAGACCGCGTACACGCCCCGAGCTGATCGCTGCCAGGCCTGCGGGCTCTGCGTCGTGGCCTGCCCCGAGCGTGCGATCACGCTCCGACCCGCGTGATGGCGCCGATGCGGCGGGTGTGCGTGTTCACCGGCTCGAGCGTCGGGGCACGGCCAGCATATGCGGAGGCGGCGCGCGCGCTGGCGGCGGCGATACTCGAGCGCAAGCTCGGGCTCGTCTACGGCGGAGGGAGCATCGGGCTCATGGGGGTCATTGCCGACGCGGTGCTGGCCGGCGGGGGTGAGGTGATCGGCGTCATTCCGCGGCCGCTCGCGACCAGGGAGATCGCTCATCAGGGGCTCGCCGATCTGCGTGTCGTGCCGAGCATGCACGAGCGGAAGGCGCTCATGATGGAGCTCGCCGACGGGTTCGTCGCGCTGCCGGGCGGCTTCGGCACCTTCGAGGAGCTGCTCGAGTCGATCACCTGGGCGCAGCTCGGGCTGCACCGGAAGCCGATCGCGCTGCTCGACGTCGAGGGCTTCTACGGCGCGCTCCTCGCGCTGCTCGACCGCGCGACCGCGGACGGCTTCGTCCGCCCGGTGTATCGCGCGCTCGTCCTCGACGACGTCGACCCGGGACGCCTGCTCGACCGCATGGCGGCGCAGCGCCCGCCGGCCGGGCTCTTCAGCTGGATCGACCGCGACGAGACGTGAGCGCGGTCATTCGACCCCGAGCTGGATCCAGATACCGCCGGCGACGATCAACGCGCCGCCGATCAGGAGGCGCGCCCCCGGGCGCTCGCCGAAGGCCACGACGCTGATCATCTGGCTCACCACGAAGAAGACCGCGATGTACGTGCCCATGAGCCGGCCGAAGTCGATTGCGCGATCGTAGTTGACGACGAAGCCGTAGAGTCCGAGCAGGCCGGCGCCAGCGACCAGCAGCGGGGCACTGGCGCGCGTGAGGCCGACGCGGATGACGCCGTCGCCGGAAATCTCGAACAGCGCCGCGACGACCAGGGAGAGGACGGTCGCGATCATCGGGTCGCAATGCCCCAGTAGTTGAACGTGAGGACGCGCGGTCCCGGCAGGTACATCGTCTCGACCTCGCCCAGCTGGAAGCCGGCGGCGCCGAGCAGGTCGGGGACGGGCCGGTTCATGTTGCAGCCGCCGCTGAACCAGTGCCACAGCGGGTTCAACCGGTTCTGCCAGCGCGCGACGCTCGCGTCCGGCGCGCGGCCGTGCTCGGCGAAGAGGAGCGTGCCGCCGGGACGCAATACCCGGTGCATCTCGCGGAGCGCCTTGTCGACCTGCGGGATGCTGCACATCGTGTAGGTGATGACGACCGTGTCGATCGAGGCGCTCTCGAGCGGGATCTCCTCGGCGGACGCGGTGAGCAGCTCGACCGGTACCGGCGCCGCCTCGGCGCGCGGGCGGGCCAGGCGCTGCAGCTCCGCGGAGGGATCGAGCGCGCGCAGGCGCGTGACCTTGACGCGGTCATAGAACGGCAGGTTCAAGCCCGAGCCGACCCCGATCTCGAGCACGTCGCCGCCCGCCCGCGGCACCACCTTCTCGCGCTGGCGCCGCACGGGCTCCTGCCGCATGACCCGGTCGAGGATCCAGGGGAAGACGTACGTCGAATAGATGCCCATCCGATCCGCCTCCGATGGCGCGTGAGAAAACGCTCACGGCCTCACGACCGGACGCTAGGGCGCGCGGCGGGAAGACGCAAGCGATTGTGCAATCCGGCTTGTAAGTCCTTCCCGGAGGTTCGCGGGGCGACGTCCAGAGACGCGCGCTCACGGCGCGACCTTGCGGTACGGGACTTGCGTCCTCTCCGGTCGAATCGTGTCGCAGCATCATAAGGAGGATCCCATGGCGGACGAAGGACGCGAGACGTATCAGACGAGCATCGGTCAGGGGCGCCAGGCGGGGGCGCAGTCGCACGACGGCGAGAGCCGGGAGGACGAGGGACCCGAGCGCGAATGGAATCGCCGGCGACGCTACGGCGCCTTCTACGCCAGCGCGGCCGAGCGCGCCCAGCAGCGGCAGCGTTCCTTCGAGGGACGGGGCGCGCGCGGCCACGCATCGATGGGCGAGGGCGAGGGCGGCGACTACCCGGCGTTCACGCCGCGATCGAGCTCATCGGGCCACACACCGCGCAGCGGCTACCGTAGCTGGGGGGGACGTGAGAGCACCGAGTACGGCCGCGGCGAGGAGCGCTACGGCAACGAGCACTATGCCGGCGAGCGTCATGCCAACGACCGTATTGGCGCCGACCGTCTCGGCACCGAGCGCTACGGCAGCGACCGCTATCGCGGCGACCTCGAGGAGCGCACCGAGCCCCGCCGCGACATCGGTCACGAGCAGCTCTACGATCGGGGCGCGCGGACCGGGCATCAGAGCCGGTGGCAGCGGGAGTCGCTCACGGCGCGGGAGATCATGACGTCGGACGTGAAGACCGTCCGGCCGACCAGCTCGCTCGCCGACGTCGCCCTCATCATGAAGGAGGAGAATTGCGGCATCGTCCCCGTGATCGACGACGAGCGGAAGCTGCGCGGGGTCGTGACCGATCGCGACATCGTCATCCGCGGGCTCGCCGAGGCGAAGAACCCGCTGGAGATGAGGGTCGCCGACCTCATGACCGACGACGTGAACGGCGTCACCTCCGACGAGACCGTCACCGAGGTGATCGAGCTCATGGGCAGCAAGCAGGTGCGGCGCGTTCCGGTCGTCGACAGGGACGATCGCCTGCTCGGCATCATCGCGCTCGCCGACGTCGCGAATCGCGCCGACTACGACGAGGATCTGCAGGAGGCGCTGGAGAGGATCTCGACCAAGCGGTCGTTTTGGAGCCGCCTCTGGAGCTGAGGGATGGAGAGGAGCCCGGGGGTACGGCGCTGGCGAAGGCGAGGATCGCGCGAGCATGATGAGGCGTGGTGCCCGTCATCTACTCGATCGGCCACTCGAACGTGGCGGCGGAAGACTTCTTCGCGCTGCTGTCGAGCGCCGGCGTTCGTACCCTGGTCGACGTGCGGGCGTTTCCGGCGTCGCGCCGGCACCCGCACTTCGGACGTGAGGCGCTCGAACGCGCCGCGGCCGAGCGCGACATTGCCTATCACTGGCTGCCCGCCCTCGGCGGGCGCCGGCACGGCGCGTCCGCGGCCTCGCCGCACGTCGCCTGGGAAGTAGCGGCCTTCCGCAACTACGCGGACTACGCCGACACCGCGGACTTCGCTGCCGCGCTCCGCGAGCTCGAGCGTCTCGCCCGCGCGGCGCCCACGGCGTTCATGTGCGCCGAGGCTCTGTGGTGGCAATGTCATCGCCGCCTCATCGCCGATCACCTCGTGCTCGCCGGCTGGGAGGTGCTGCACATCGCGGTGGGCGGACGGCTGACGCCGCATCAGCTTCCCGACTTCGCGCGTGTCGTCGACGGCCGCATCCTGTACGACCGCGGCGCCACGCCGGCGCTGCCGCTCGGCGCGGCGCCGGCGCGCCGGCGCAGGCGTTGACGGCGGCGCCGATGCCGCCGCCATTGCGCCTCACCGCCCGGGCCGGATAAGCGAACGCGAGATGCGCGACATGCTGACACGCGTCCTGAACGCGCGGGTCGCCGAGGTGCTGCCCGATCCGACGCCGCTCGACCGGGCACCGGCGCTGAGCGCGCGGCTCGGACGGACGGTCTTCGTGAAGCGCGAGGACCTGACGCCGATCTTCTCGTTCAAGCTGCGCGGCGCGTACAACCGCATTGCGCAGCTCGACAAGCGCGCGCGCGAGGCGGGTGTCATCGCGGCCTCCGCGGGCAATCACGCCCAGGGGGTCGCGTTCGCGGCAGCGCGGCTCGGCCTGCGCGCGCATATCGTCATGCCGCGCACGACGCCGGCCATCAAGGTGGAGGCAGTGCGGCGCCACGGCGCCGTCATCGAGCTCGTCGGCGACGACTATGCCGCGGCGGCGGAGCGTTGCGCGGCGCTTGCGGCCGAGCACGGCCTCACGATCGTTCCGCCGTTCGACGACCTCGACGTCATCGCCGGTCAGGGCACGATCGGTCTGGAGATCCTCCACCAGGCGCCGCGCGATCTCGCCGCGATCTTCCTGCCGGTCGGCGGCGGCGGCCTGGCGGCGGGCGTCGCGTCGGTATTGAAGGAGGTGCGGCCGGCCGTGCGGGTGATCGGGGTCGAGCCGGTCGACTCGGACGCGATGGGACGCTCGCTGCGCGCGGGCTCGCGCGTCCAGCTCGATCACGTCGGCCTGTTCGCCGACGGCGTGGCCGTGCGGCAGGTCGGTGCGCACACCTTCGACATCTGTCGCGACGCGCTCGCTGACTGCGTCAGCGTCACGACCGACGAGATCTGCGCCGCCATCAAGGACGCCTTCGAGGATACGCGCGTCGTGCTCGAGCCGGCGGGCGCGCTCGCGATCGCCGGCCTGAAACGCGTCGCGGCTGGCGCGGGGATGCCGGCGGGATCGGTCGTCGCCATCGCCTCCGGTGCCAACATGAACTTCGCTCGCCTCGGCTACGTGAGCGAGCGTGCGGCGATCGGCGAGCACCGCGAGGCGATCCTGGCGGTCACGATCCCCGAGCGGCCGGGCGCGTTCCTCGCGTTCTGCACCGCGATCGGCGAGCGCGGCGTCACCGAGTTCAACTACCGCCTGGCGTCGCGCGACGAGGCGCACATCTTCGTCGGTCTCGAGGTCGCGGGGCGCGAGGAGGCGAACGCGGTCGCGCAGACGCTCGGCGCCGCGGGCTACGCGTGCGTCGATCTGAGCGACGACGATCTTGCGAAGACGCACGTCCGCCACATGGTCGGCGGCCGCACCCCGCACGCAGCCGACGAGATGCTCTTCAGCTTCGAGTTCCCGGAACGTCCGGGCGCGCTGCTCCAGTTCCTCGCCACGCTCGGCGCGCAATGGAACATCTCGCTCTTCCACTACCGCAACCACGGCTCCGCATACGGCCGCGTTCTCTGCGGCTTCGAGGTGCCGGCGGAGCAGCGCGGCGAGCTGCTCGCGCGTCTCGGCCGTCTCGGCTTCGAGTGGGTGGACGAGACGGAGAACCCGGCCGCGCGCCTCTTCCTGCGTTGAGCCGGCGGGCGGGATGACGCGCTTTCGGGCCGAGCGCGGCGTCGCGCTCGCGGCGACGCTGCACGACGCGAGCGGCGCGCTCCGCGGCACGATCCGCCGACACCTGCCGGCGCTGCGCGCGCTCTACGGCGCGATCACCGTCACCACGAGCCCGCCGACCCACGCGAGCGTGCAGGCGCTCCTCGCCGAGCTCGGCGTCCACGGCGGCACACCGCGCACCAACGCGCGCGGGCCGCTCTATCGCCTGGCGCTGCGCCGCGCGCTCGCCAGCGGGGCGCCGTCGATCCACTACCTCGACTTCGACCGCGCCTTGCACTGGGTCGAGACCCGCCCGCGCGAGCTCGCCGCGGTGCTGCGCCTTGCCACGCGCTTTCCCGCCGTGCTGCTCGGCCGGACGGTCGCCGCGCACCGGAGCCATCACCGCGCGCTCTTCGAGACCGAGTGCGCCGCCAACCGCGCGCTCGCAGCCCGGCTCGGCACGCGGCGGCGCGTCGATCTCCTCGTGCCGTCATTCCTCCTGTCCCGTCCGCTCACGCGTGCGCTCGTTCGCCGCTCGCGCGCGCGCGACGCGAGCCTCTATGGCGAGTGGCCGGCGCTCCTGGCGACGCTCGGCGAGCCGCTCGTCTACCACGAGTGCCGCGGTCTCGACTGGGAGACGCCCGACCGCGCCCGCGCGGCGGTGCGGCGGCTCGGGCTCGTCGCCTGGCGGTGCCGCTTCGACACGCCCGCCGAGTGGCGCCTGCGCGAGGCGATGGCCGGCGAGTTCCTGCGCGGCTGCGACGCGGCGCTGGCTCGTAGCGCTTCGACCGTCGGGCGGCGGCCGCGCCTGCGCCTACGTCGGCAGGCCGGGCGCGCGTAGCACGAAGCGGATCATCCGTCCGAAGGCGCCCGTCCGCTCCTCGTAGAGCGCGAAGCCGAGGCGCTCGACGACGCGGATCGAGTGGACGTTCGGCGCGTCGACGCTCGCGTACACCTCGTGCCAGCCGTGGCGGAACGCCAGCGCGACCACCGCGTCCGCCATCTCGGTCGCGAGGCCGCGGCCGCAGTGTGCGGGCAGGAGCGCGTACAGAAGCTCCATGCCGAGCTCCTCGTAGGGCCGGAAGCCGCTGACGCCGGCGAGCTCTCCGCTCTCGCGCAGGTGCGCGGCGAAGAGCCCGAGCGTACCCGCGGCGAAGCGCGCGCGGCTCGCGTCGATCTCCTCGACGACCCAGGTGCGCTCGACCAGCGTGCCGTCCAGCATGTAGCGGCGGACGTGCGGGTTCCGGAAGAGAGCCGAGAGCGCGTCGGCGTCCGCCGGGTGGAAGGGCGCGAGCCGCAGGCGCGCGGTCTCGAGGGTACCGTCACCGGTGCCGCCGCCGCGAGTGGCGTCGCGGGCCGTCACATGTAGAGACCGCCGTTCGGCGCCAGCACCTGGCCGACGAAGAAGCTCGAGTCGTCGGAGGCGAGGAAGAGCGCGGTCGCCGCGACCTCGGCGGCGGTGCCGAGGCGGCCCATCGGCGTCTGCGCGGCGATCATCTGTTTCATGAGTTCGGGCATCTCGGTGAGGAGCGGCGTGTCGATGTAGCCGGGCGCGATCGCGTTCACGCGGATGCCGCGCCCGATGACCTCACGCGCGACCGACTTGGTGAAGCCGACGATGCCGGCCTTGGCGGCGGAGTAGTCGGGCACGCCGAGGATGCCGGTCTGCGACGCCAGCGAGCCCATGTTGATGATGTTGCCCCAGCCGTTGAACTCCATGATCTTCAGCGCCTCGCGCGTGCAGTAGAACGTACCGTCGAGATGGATCGAGAGCGTCCGGCGCCAGGCGCCGTCCTCCATGAGCTTCGTCGCCTCGGCCGAGCGCGTGGTCCGCCCCGTCGTCATCACCTCTTGCAGCATCGCCTCCGCGTTCTTCCGCACGTGCTCCTCCATGTGCGCGATGCCGGCGTTGTTGACGAGGATGTCGAGCGCCTGGAAGTCGCCCATGTGCTTCGCGAACATCTTGTGGACGGCGCGGCTGTCGGCGACGTCACATGGCAGCGGCGACGCCTCGGCGCCCGCGGCGCGCAGCTCGGCGACGACGGCGTCGGCCGCCTCGGGACGGATGTCGTTCACGCCGATGGCGCAGCCCTCGTGCGCGAACGTGAGCGCGATCTCGCGGCCGAGGCCGGAGCCCGCGCCGGTGATCAACGCGACCTTGCTCGTGAGCTTCAAGGGGAGACCTCCCGCGGCACGTGAGTTGTACCGCTCGCGCGACGGATGGTAGGGTCGCGCATCGACAGCGCGATCGCACATCCCCCTTCGCTTGTCCACATCGTCAGCCATGGTCCGCACTGTCTCGACGGGGTGACCGCGGCGGTCGCGGTGGCGCGCGCGTACGCCGGGATCGAGGTGCAGCCGCACTTCGCCAACAACCCGGAGATCAACGAGGTCCTGCTCGCGGTCCCGCCGCCGCCTGCCGGAGCGACGCAGGATCTCTGGATCACCGACATCAGCTGGACGCGCCCCGAGACCGACGCGCATCTCCGCGCCCTCGCCGTCGCCGGCACGCGCATCACCTGGATCGATCACCACCGCACCGCGATCGAGCGCCTGCGGCGCGGCGCGATCGAGGTGCCGCTCGCCGACATGGTCGTCGAGGATACCTACGCCGCGTCGCGCCTCGTCTTCGAGCACATCCGCCGCACGCTCGATCGCGCCGCACCCTGGGCCGAGCGCTTTCTCGCGCTCGAGCGTCTGGTGACCCTCGCCGACGACAACGACCGCTGGATCCACGCCCACGAGGGCTCGCGCGAGCTTGCCCTCACCGTCGGCGCCATGCACGGCACCGAGGCGTACGAGGACCTCCTCGGCATCGACGCCGCCGTCACCTACACGCCGCGCATGCGCGAGGCATACGCTCGCGTCGCCGCCGAGCTCGCCGCGACCCACGCCCTCGCCGAGCGCACCCGGGCGGAGCGCCGCCTCGGCGCCGTCCTCGTCGCCGCCGCGTGGTGCGCCGGCTTCCCGAGCGAGATCGGCGACGCCTGGGGCAAGCGCAGCCAGAACGCCGTCTTCGCCCTCTACGACACCAAGAGCCGCGGCGTCAGCTTCCGCCGCTCCCCCGACTGCCAGGTCGACCTCTCCAAGGTCGCCGAAACCTTCGGTGGCGGCGGCCACGCAGCGGCCGCCGGCTGCCAGATCCCCGGCATGGGCGACCGCGACGCCAACGCGCTGGCGGATCTGATAACCCAAGCCGTGGCACGCGTCGCCAGTGCATAAGCCTCATACGCGAAGCGCGTGATCGGATGGACAAAGCGATAACGCTCCTGCGCAAGCGTTACGGGAAGGTCCCGCTCGTCCAGCCCGCGCTGACCGCCGCCGACTTCCCTCCGCTCCGCGGCGGGCGCCGCGCCGAGGTCGGGATGGCGATCCGCCGCCCGAGCGGCGGCATCCTCTTGCAGACGAAGGCGTTCTATCCGCCCGACACGTTCCGGCTGCCGACGGGCGGCATCAAGGTCGGCGAGGACGTGGAGCACGCGCTGATGCGCGAGGTCTACGAGGAGAGCAACCTGAGCGTCGAGATCGACCGGCCGATCGCGGTGATCGAGCACACCACCTCGGAAGGGCGGGTCGGGTTCCGCTCGTACCTCTTCCTCGTCCGCGAGACCGGCGGCGAGCTCAAGGTGAACGACCCGGACGAGCAGATCAGCGGCTGGGACGAGCGCGACGTCGAGGGGCTGCGTGCAGCGAGCGCGCAGCTAAGGACGCTCGGCGGGACGTGGCAGCGCTGGGGCCAGTTCCGCGCCCTCGCGCTCGACGTCCTCGTCAACGCGCTCGCTTGAGATCCTCGCGCCGTGCGCTCTACGCCTGGGCGCTGTACGACCTCGCGAACACGACCTTCTCGCTGAACGTCATCTCCCGCTACCTGCCGCTCATCGTGGTGCAGGACCTCGGCGGCCGCGACCTCGACGTGAGCCTCGCGTACAGCGCCTCGATGCTGCTGGTCGCGTTCTCCGCGCCGATCCTGGGCGCGCTTTCCGACCTGTCGGGACGGCGCGTGCCGTACCTCGGCATCACGACGTTCGGCGCGGTCGCCGCGACCGCCCTCATGGGGGGCGGGGTGCGCGCCGCCGTCCTGCTCGCGCTCTTCGCCTTTGCCAACTACTGCTACCAGGCGGCGCTCGTCTTCTACGACGCGCTCCTCGCGAACGTCTCCGACGAGACGACCCGTGGCCGCGCCTCGGGCCTCGGCATCGGTTTCGGCTACGTCGGCGCGATCCTCAGCCTCTATACGGTGGCGCCGATCGCCGAGCGCTTCGGCAAGGCCGCGGCGTTTCCCGCTACGGCCCTTCTCTTCCTCGTCTTCGCCCTGCCGTGCCTGCTCTTCGTGCCCGAGAAGCGCGGCCGTGCGTTCTGGCCGTCCGCGGGCGTCAGCGGGGCGTTCGCCCGGGTGCGGGCGACGGTCGCGCGCCTGCCGCGCCATCCCGATCTGGCGCGTTTCCTGATCGCCCACTTCCTCTTCACCGACGCGGTCAACACGGTCATCCTCTTCATGGCCGTCTACGTCACCGTGGTGGGTGGGTTCAGCAGCACGGACGTCACGCACCTGCTCGCGCTGTCGACGATCTTCGCTATCGCGGGCGCCCTCGGCCAGGGGCGGCTCATCGACCGGATCGGCTCGAAGCGCGCCCTGCAGGCGGCGCTGGGCCTGTGGATCGTCGGCCTCGGGTGCGCCCTCGTGCCGAGCCGGACGGCGCTCTGGCTCATCGGCCCCATCACCGGGGTCGCGCTCGGCGCGCTCTGGTCGGCGGACCGGGTGCTGATGTTCCGGCTGTCGCCGCCGGAGGCGCTCGGCGAGTTGTACGGTCTCTACGGCATGGTGGGACGGTTCTCGGCGATCAGTGGTCCACTCATATGGGGCGGAATAGTCTATGCGCTCGAAGGGTACGGTGCGGTCGCGTATCGCGCGGCCATCGCCTCGCTCCTCGTGATGGTGGTCGCGGGGGCCGCCGTGCTGGCCGGCGTGACGGAGCCGGCGTGGGACCTACCCCCGGAAACGGGGGATTCGCGCGGCGCGTCGGCGGGCGATTGACTCACGAGACGCGAGGCGTTTGACTCTCAAAAATTGGCGCCGATATAACGCGCGTCACTCCCCTGAGATTTTGGTGCTGTCCGAGGCAGAAAGGAGCTGAGGATGTCCCAGCAATGTCGAGGTACGGCCGCGCGCCGGTGGTTGGCGGTGTTGCTCGCGGTGGCGGCCACATCCCTCCCGCGAGCCGCGACGGCAGAGGTCAAGCCCGGGGATCTGATCACACGCGCGAATGCCGACAAGGTGAAGGGCATCATTCCCGACGGGGTGCAATGGTGCGTCAACCGCGGCATGACCATGGAGATCGTCCCGTACAAGAAGATCGAGCTTCCGCCGCTCTACCAACAGGCGACGGAGAAGTACGCGTCGCAGGTGAAGCTGAAGGACGATCAGACGCTCGAGGGCTACGTCGCGGGCCGGCCATTCCCGCTCGTCGACGCCAACGATCCCAAGGCGGCCGCCAAGATCATGTACAACTTCGAGCGCGGCCACTACTACAGCGACGACCTCGCGTTGCACCTGTTCGACGCCGACACCGGCCAGCTCTCCGTCGATTCGAGCGGCAACCAGCACTACAACGTCGAGCGCCACTTCGTCCTCGACTGGCTGCGCATCCTGAGCTTCGCCGGCCGCCTGTACAACGATCCGAGGCCGACGATCGAGCCCAACAAGGATGCGACCTTCCGCAAGGCCGGCCTCTACCCGGTGATCGAGCCGTTCGATCTGAAGGGCATCGGCGGCTTGAACTACCGCTACATGGATCCGCTGCGGCAGGATGATCTCTGGCTCTATCTGCCCAGCCTGCGCCGCGTCCGCCGTCTCTCCAGCGCCCAGCGCTCCGAGGCGCTCTTCGGCCAGGACATCGACGTCGACAGCTACGGCGGCTACGCCGGCCAGATCCCCTGGTTCAACTGGAAGTTCCTCGGCTCGAAGCCGATGCTGGCCTCGCTCCACGGTGAGCACCTGCCGCCGGAGCCCTGCAAGGACGACGGCGGCATGACCTTCTGCGAGAACTGGGAGATGCGGCCCGAGATGCTGATCATCGAGGGCACGCCGAAGGCCGAGGCGTACGCCTACTCGAAGCGGCTCATCTACGTGGACCACGAGACCTTCTTCATCGCCTACACCGATCTCTACGACCGCGCCGGCGAGCTCTGGAAGACCGTCATGCAGAGCCTCCGCGTCTCGACCAAGCCGAACCCGAGGGGGTCCTACACGTATCCGATCGACCGCATGTTCATCTACGCGTTCACCACCGTGGACATGCAGCTCGAGCACGGCACGCGCGTCGCGATCCCCGGCATGGGATTCCCGAACGAGCCCGGCTGGTACGTCGACGTGGGCGACAAGTACGGCGGCGAGGAGAGCTGGTTCACCATCGCGGCGCTCATCAGCTCCGGACACTGAGATTCGCGCGGCGCGGGCTCGGCCCGCGCCGCGGTTCACTTCACCGCCGCACATCCGTATAGTCGCTGCATGCGGCCTCGACTGACGCACGTGGCGCTGCGGGTGCGCGATGTCGCGAGGTCGGTGGCCTTCTACGGGGCCTACGCGCAGCTCGTCGTGTGCCACGAGCGTGTCGACGACGGCGTGCAGGTGGTCTGGCTCGCCGAGCGCAAGGACGATCCGGCGTTCGTCTTCGTGCTGATCCCGATGCCGCACAGCAAGGACGAGCGCTCAGCCGTGCACCACTTCGGCTTCACCCTCGACAGCCGCGCCGAGGTCGACGCGATCGCGGAGCGCGGCCGCGCGGCCGGCGTGCTGCGGGAGCCGGCGCGCGACGCGGGCCCCGTCGTCGGCTACTTCTGCATCCTCGAGGATCCGGACGGCAACTGGGTCGAGTTCTCGTTCGGCCAGCCGATCAACCCGCGCGAGCTCGCAGGCTGAACGGCGCGCCCCGCCCGCCCGGTACGAGTAGTGATTGAAGCTTCGCCATCATGGTGTTACGATGCTGTCAAGCCTGAGTTACCAGAGCGACCTATTGTCATGAAAGGCATCACCATCAAGCTCCCGCCGGCGACGCTCCGGCGCCTCAGGGAGGAAGCGCGTGCGACCGGGACGAGCGTCGGCGCCGTCGTTCGCGCCCGGGTCGACGCGGTGGCGGAGGCCGATGCGACGTCCTTCTACGCGTTGACGTCTGACCTCGCCGGAAGCGGAGCGGGGTCGCGAGCGGCCGCGACGAACGCCCGCGGTCGTTTCCGACGTCGATGATCAGCATCGGCGATACGGGCCCGCTCGTCGCCTATCTCAATCGCAACGACCCGTATCACGCCTGGGCAGTCGCGCTCATGAGGCAGGTCACGCCTCCGTTGTTGACGTGCGAACCGGTCCTGACGGAGGCCGCATACTTCCTGCATGAGGACCGTATCGACGTCGACCCGCTCTTCGAGCTCCTCGCGCGCGGCGCACTACAGGTCGCATTCGATCTCCGATCCCATTGGCCACGCCTCCGGACACTGATGGCGCGCTATCCGCGGATGGATCTTGCTGATGCCGCGATCGTCACCATGAGCGAGCAGCACCGGCGGTGCCAGGTGCTGACGGTCGACCGCAAGGACTTCAGCTTCTATCGCCGGAACGACCGACAGGTGATCGACTTCGTTGCGCCACCCACATGAGTCGATCCATTCGGCTACCGCCCGCGGTAACCGGCTTCACGCTGGCGGCGGATTGCCAGTACTCGAATCAGTTGCTGCGGCTCCGAGTACTCGTAGAGTGTGACGTATCCCGAACGACCAGTGGAGATGATCAGCTCGCGGAGCGTCGATTCCCGATCGATGATCCGTCCGATCTCGGGATGCCGCTCGAGGATCAGGATGGCTTCGCGGATCTTACGGACGTGATCCAGCGCGATTGCCGGGTCGCGCTCGGCATGGAACTCCACGATGCGCTCAAGATCTGTGACGGCATCCGGATCGAATACGATCACCGGACGGCACGCGCCCTCGGCCGACGCGCCGACTTCCCCACGGCCCGCTTTTCCAGATAGCGGAAGACGTCACCTGCCGGAACGCCCAGCCCCGAGCTCTTCATCCGTGCCAGACGCCGGCGTGCCTCGGCGTGGAACGCCGCTCGCATCTCCTCGGACTCCACCTTCTCGCGGATCGCCTCGAGCATGAACGCGTGCGCCGTCGTGTGCCGAGCGTCGGCGAGCCTCGCCGCACGTTTCTTCACGTCATCCGGAACTCTCAAGGATACAGTCATGACGTCTCCTGTATCACAATTGTAGTACTAGGAGCCAACACTCGGGTGGAGGCGCTGGCGCTCGGTCTACGCGGACCGCGCCGCCTGTGGGGCCGTGGCGGTGATGTGGCGCGCCGCGCGTGACCAGAGCGCGCCGGCGACCCCGAGGCCGTAGATCGCGAGCGCCATCAGCGTGACGCCGCGGAAGTCCCAGGTGATACCGGCGATCACCGCCAGGATGGTACCGACGACCGTGGCGCAGCCGTTGATGCCCCACGCCCAGGGGACGAACTGGCGGTTCACGTCGGTCACCATGCGGATGCCGAGCGGGAAGAACATGCCGAGCACGATGCCGAGCGGGGCAAGGAGCGCGATCGAGACGACGATGCGTACGGCGAGCGCCGCGCCGAGCGTCGCGCCGAAGAGGATCGGCAGGCCGACGAGGTAGGCGACCGCGAGCACGGCGAGGCTCATCCACAGGCGGGGCAGGGCGCGATCCGGGGCGTCGACGCGCTCGGAGAGCGAGCTGCCGACGCCGGTGAAGCTGAGGAGCGAGAAGAGCACGACCGAGAGCGCGTAGGTCGGATACCCGAGATAGAGCACGAAGCGCTGGATGAAGCTGATCTCGAGGAAGATGAACCCGAGCCCGAGGGCGATGAAGTAGAGCACGTAGCCGAGCGGGCGCGGCACGTCGGCGACGCCGCCGCGCAGCCGGAAGAGCGGCGTCAGGATGAGCAGCGACGCGAACACGATCGACTGCGCCAGCATGATCACGAGGACGACCTGGCCGGTCGCGAAGGTGCGGGCGGCGTCGAGCTCGCCCGAATGGCGTGCGAGGCTCTGCCATTTGTAGAAGTTGAAGAAGAACGGGCTCTCGTCGGTGGTGGCGCGGAAGTTCAGGTCGGCCGCGTCGTAGAAGCGCTCGCGCTCGGCGTCGTCAGCCCAGAGCACCGTAGCGGCGTCGTGCTCGATGCGCTTGTCCGGACGCGTCCAGAAGGTGAAGTCCTCCTTCTGGGCGAAGGCCTCGAGCTTCGCGACCTCCTCGGGCGTGAACGGCTCGTTCTTGATCAGCGTGTGCGCCATCGCCACGCCCTCGCGGCTGCCGATCACGATGACGTGCTGCTCGGGGTGCGTGACGCCGCGCTGCAGCAGCGCACGGCGCGCGTTCGAGAGCAGGCGCACGGTGTGCCGCGCCGGCTGGCCCGGGACGTTGAAGTCGCCCATGGCCATCGCGAAGACGCCGCCCGGACGGAGATGGGCGAGATAGTCGGATACCGCGTCCGCCGTGTAGAGGTAGCTCTCCGAGAGCACGTACGCGCCGCTCGAAAGGGCGGACAGCGTGTCGACGCTGTTGATCTCGATCAGGTCGTAGGTGTCGGGATGGGAGCGGAGGTAGTTGCGTCCCTCGGCCGCGACCATCGTGACGTTCGGGCGGTTGAAGATGCCGCCGTTGTACTCGGCGTAGTCCTCCTTGCCGAGGCGGACCGTGACCGGGTTGAGCTCGATGCCGCGCACGGTCTTCGCGTCGTTGGCGATGGCGTTCAGGATGTCGGTGCCGCCGCCGACGCCGATGACGAGCACGTCGGGGTGCTCCTTCAGGAGGTAGGGAGCCTGGAAGACGTGGTGGTGGAACCACTCCAGGTCCTTCGGGTCGCCCGACCAGTGGTACATGCTGGCGCACGAATCACCGTCGTAGCCGATCATGCGGAAGTGCAGACCGGGACCGTCGTAGAGCTTCGACGACCCCCAATTCCGGTAGCCGGTGCGCGTGTTCTGTGTCGTCTCGTCCCACGCCACGGCGTCGACCCGGTTGATCGGCGTCCAGCGATGGAAGATCGGCTTCGCGCCCGTCGCCATGTGGATCGAGATGAACTTGTTCTTGCCGGGCGTGAAGTCGACGCGCGTGCCGATGCCGACGCCGACGAACGCGATCACGGCGCCGAGCGCAACGAGGCGGCCCGACGGCCGGCCCGCGTAGCAGATCGCGGCGACCGAGAACGCCACCGTCGAGAGCATCACCGTGGTCGGCGTGCCGATCCACCAGATGAGCGGCGCGACGAGGAAGCAGGCGAGGCCGGCGCCGAGCAGGTCGAAGAAGTACAGCCGGGCGACGCGCTCCGGGGCGATCGTGAGCGTTCCGGCGACGGCGAATCCCGACGCCAGGAACGGGATCGTGACCACCACGTAGTAGATGACGATGTTGAGGAGCTGCTGCTTGTCCTTCAGCACCGACAGCGGGTCGAGCGGCACCGCGCTCACAGTGAGCACGGCGACGATGACGCCGAGCCCGGCGCAGAGACACGCGCGACGCAGGAGGCGCGCCGGGTTGTCCAGCAAGTGCGGAAACGCCGCCAGGATCGAGCCAGCGGCCCCGAAGCCCAGGAGGGCCACGCTGATCGTGAGGTAGGCGAAGTGGTACCAGATGGTGAACGAGAAGATTCTGGTCAGGGCCACCTCGAGCATGAGGACGCCGAGGGAGGTGAAGAAGATGCCTGACGCCAGCGCCGTGGGTGATGGCGCGCGCTCATCGGACATGGGCATGAGTCCGCGAGAATAGAACGCTTCGGGCAAGGGGCACAAGCTGCAATGCAGGCGGCGGCCCGCGGCTAGGCGCGCGACGCGTCGGTCGCGTTCAGCAGCCGGATCGTCGACTGGATGCCGAGGACGCCGACGAGGTACGTGCAGAGGGCGACGACCGAGACGAAGCGGAAGCCGTTCCCCATCGCCAGGATCACGGCCAGGACGGTCGCCACGACGGAGGCGCAGCCGTTGATGGCCCACGCCCACGGGACGAACTGCTCGTTGGCCCGCCGCACCACGAGGATGCCGCTCGGAAAGAACACACCCATCACCAGGCCGAGCGGGATCAGCACGAGCGCGGCGACGATGACCCGCACTGCGAAGGCACTGCCGAGGAAGGTGTCGAACACGGACGGCAGGACGAAGAGGTAGAGGAGGCTCACGACGGCGAGCGCGACGAACAGCGGTACGAAGCGCTGCTCTGGCGGGCGCTTCATCCGGCCGGTGAGCCAGCTGCCGATGCCCGAGTAGGTGAGCAGCGAGAAGAGCACGACCGTCAGCGAGTACGTCGGGTAGCCGAGGAAGAGCACGAACTTCTGGACGAAGCTGATCTCGATGAAGATGAATCCGAGGCCGATCGCCAGGAAGAACGTGATGAAGCCGAGCTTGCCCTGCGTCTGCAGACCCTGACGCTGGAAGACGATGAGCGGCATCAGGATCAGCGCCACCGAGAACACGAGCGAGAGCATGAGGATGAAGCCCATGATGATCTGGCCCGTCGCGAGCGTGTGGCCTACGTCGACCTCGCCGTGGCTGCTCCCGAGATTTCGCCATTCATAGAAGTTGAAGAAGAACGGGTTGTCGTCGCTGGTCGCGGTGAGGACGAGCGGGATCCGGGAAAGGAAGTCGGCGCGCGCGGCCGGCGGGGTGTGCAGATAGCGCGCATGGAGCGTGTCGAGCTCGACGCCTGGCATCGCCCACACGTCGAATCGCATCGCGTCAGCGAACTGCCGGAGTCGTTGCACCTCCTCCGGGGTGAACGCGGTAGGCTTGAGGAGCATCGAAACCTGCGGGATGTCCTCGGTCGAGGCGATCACGGCGACGTGGTTCCACGGGTCGTGGACGCCCATGCGGTCGAGCGTCTCAAGAAAAAGCGACAGTTGGCGAAGCGTGTGGCGAGGGAAGCCGCCATGGGTGCTGTCGAAGTCGGCGACCACGATCGACAGGATGCCATTCGGGGTGAGGTGGTCGACGAACTCGCGCATCGCATCCGTCGTGTAGAGATAGCTCTCCGAGAGCACGTAGGCGCCGGTCGAGAGCGCTGCCAGTGTGTCGACACCGGTCAGTTGGATGAGGTCGTAGCGCGCGCCGGAGTGGCGGAGCGTGCTGCGGCCTTCGCCCACGATCATGGTCACGTCCGGCCGGTCGTAGATGTGGCCGGCGAAGTCGGCTTGATCCTCCTTCACCACGCGCACCGTCTCGGGATCGAGCTCGACTCCCGTCACATGCCGCGCGTGGTGGGCGATGGCGTTCACGATGTCCGTGCCACCTCCCACGCCGATGACGAGCACGTCGGGGTCCCGGGTGATCAGGTATGGTGTCGTCAGGACGACGTTGTCGAACAAAGCCAGCTTCGAGAGATCACCATCGAAGTTGTAGATGACCGCGCCCGCGTCGCCGTCGTGTGTCAGCATGCGGAGCCTGGGGCTGCGTGTGGCCGCGTCTTGCTTCCAGGCCGCGCTGCTGCCCCACCCCGCGTAACCTCCGATGCGCGACTCGTCCTCGTTGACGAAACCGAAACAGTCGGTGCGGAAGGTCGGACTCCAGCGGGTGCTGTAGCGCCGGATGCTCGGTGCGCCCGACGGGACCGCGGCGAGGAACTTCTCCGGGCTCGGGGAGAACTCGAGCACGTGGACGAGGCTGATGCCGACCAGCGCGAGCAGTACGACCGCGGCGGCGATACGGGTGGCGGAGGAGCGGCGCTCTGCGCACGCGAAGAGGATGCCCGCGAGGCCCATCAACACCGCGGCGACGACGATCGCGCCAGGCGTCTGGAAGACCGAGATGACGAAGACGACGAGCAGGCAGCCCGCGCCGGCGCCCGCGAGGTCGCAGAAGTACAGCCGGCTCACGTCGCGCGATCGTGCCCGCAAGGCCGTGGCAATGCACAGCCCGGCGAAGAGGAACGGCAGCGTCACGGTGGTATAGAAGATGGCCAGATAGACGAACTGCATTGGTGGGATCGGCGGTACGTCGCCGTGCTTGGTGGTGAGCAGAAGGGTCATCATCTGAAAGGGATGGAATGGCACCTCGGCGAAGACGAAAAGACCGAAAATGACGCACCCCGCTCCGCAGAGCGCGTACGTCGGTAGCCGCTGCGCAGGTGATGCGCCGGCCAGGCTCGGTCGCGCCGCGAGCAGCGAGCCGCTCGCCCCGTAGCCAAGCAGCGCGACGCTGATGGT
>DASXLI010000085.1:0-11412 GCA_036496285.1 Binatia bacterium | reverse complement strand
GACGTTGCCGGAGGGGACGGAGATGGTGATGCCGGGAGACAACATCAAGCTGGTGGTGCAGCTCATCATGCCGATCGCGATGGACGAGGGCCTGCGCTTTGCCATCCGCGAGGGCGGCCGCACCGTCGGCGCCGGCGTCGTCGCCAAGATCCTCGAATGACCCCGAGTAGACCGTGAACGAGAAGATCCGCATACGCCTGCGCGGTTACGACCATCGGTTGCTCGATCAGTCGGTGCGCGAGATCGTCGACACCGTGCGCCGCACCGGCGGCCGCGTCGCCGGCCCGATCCCGCTGCCCACCCACATCGAGCGCTTCACGGTCAACCGCTCGCCGCACGTCGACAAGAAATCGCGCGAGCAGTTCGAGCTCCGCACCCACAAGAGATTGCTCGACATCCTCGAGCCGACGCAGCAGACGATCGACGCCCTCGGCAAGCTCGATCTGTCGGCCGGCGTCGACGTCGAGATCAAGCTCCAGTAACGGTCACAACGAGACGAACGCCATGGTGACGGGAATCATCGGGAGGAAGGTCGGGATGACGCAGGTGTTCACCGGCGAGGGAGACCTCGTGCCGGTCACCGTCATCCAGGCGGGTCCCTGCACGGTCGTGCAGGCGAAGACCGCGGCGCGCGACCGCTACACCGCGGTCCAGCTCGGCTTCGCGACGCAGAAGGAGAGCCGCGTCGGCAAGGCGACGGTCGGCCACGTGAAGAAGTCGGGCAAGGGCCCCTTCCGCGTGCTGCGCGAGTTCAAGGTCGGCGACGATTCGCAGCTCGAGGTCGGCCAGGACGTGCGCGTCGGCGACGTGTTCGCCGCCGGCGACGCGGTCGACGTGAGCGGCGTCAGCAAGGGCCGCGGCACCGCCGGCGTCATGAAGCGGCACAAGTTCAGCGGCTTCCCCGGCTCGCACGGCACGCACGAGTACTTCCGCCACGGCGGCTCGATCGGCAACCGCTCGTTCCCGGGCCGCGTGTTCAAGGGCAAGCGCATGTCCGGACGGCTCGGCAACGAGAAGGTGACGGTCACGAACCTGCGTGTCGTCGAGGTGCGAGCCGATCAGGACCTGATCTTCGTGCGCGGCGCCGTGCCGGGCGCGACCGGTGCGACCGTGGTGATCTCGAAGCGCCGCGGCGCGGCCGCAGGAGCCGCCAATGGCTGAGCAGCGTTCATTGAAGGCCACCGTGTTCTCGCAGACGCGCGCCGAGGTCGGCACGATCGATCTGCCGGCAGCGATCTTCGCGGAGCCGCTCCGCCGTGCGCTCCTCGCCGACGTCGTCCGCATGCAGACGGCGGCGCGGCGCGCCGGCACGCACTCCACCAAGGAGAAGGGTGAGGTGCGGGGCGGCGGCAAGAAGCCGTGGAAGCAGAAGGGTACCGGCCGCGCACGCGCCGGCAGCATCCGCTCGCCTCTCTGGCCGGGCGGCGGCACGATCTTCGGACCGCATCCGCGCGACTACTCGTACTCGATCCCGAAGCAGGCGCGGAAGACGGCGCTGCGCTCGATACTCGCGCAGAAGCACCGCGAGGAGCGCCTCACGATCGTCGACCGCATCGAGCTTCCCGAAGCCAAGACGAAGCACTTCGTCGAGCTGCTGCGCGGGCTCGGCGTCGACGACAGCGTCCTGGTGGTGATCGGTGAGGCGGATACCAAGGTCGAGCTCGCGGGCCGCAACCTGCCGCGGGTCAAGGTGCTGCGGGTCGTAGGCCTGAACGTCTATGACCTCCTGCGCTATCACCATCTGGTCCTCACCAAGGGTGCGCTCGAGGCGCTGAACGGGCGGGTGGCGGCATGAGGCGCGAGCACGAGATCATTTCGGCGCCCGTCGTCACCGAGAAGGGCACCTACGTCAACGAGACCGGTAACCAGGTCATCTTCCGCGTGCGCCCCGACGCCAACAAGCTCGAGATCAAGCACGCCGTCGAGCGCCTCTTCAAGGTGAAGGTGTTGAAGGTCCGTACCAGCAACTTCCTCGGCAAGACGCGCCGCGTGGGCCGCTCGATGGGCCGGCGCTCCGACTGGAAGAAGGCATACGTGACCTTGGGCGAAGGCCAGCGCATCGACTTCTTCGAGCAAGTCTAGAGAAAGCATAGCGACATGCCGACGATCCTCTACAAGCCGACATCACCGGGGAAGCGCTTCCGCAGCGGTTTCGACTTCGCCGAGATCACGCGCGACTCGCCCGAGCCGTCGCTGCTCGGCCCGATCCGCAAGAGCGGGGGCCGCAACAACAACGGCCGCATCACGCTCCGCCACCGTGGCGGCGGTCACAAGCGCCGCTACCGGGTGATCGATTTCCGCCGCGACAAGGAGAACATCGGCGCGCGCGTCGCGACGGTCGAGTACGATCCGAACCGCTCGGCGCGCCTCGCTCTCCTGCACTACCTGGACGGCGAGAAGCGCTACATCCTGGCGCCGGTCGGCCTGCGCGTCGGCGACAAGGTCATGGCCGGCCCCGAGGCCGACATCCGTCCCGGCAACTGCCTGCCCCTCAAATCGATCCCGCTCGGCACGATGATCCACAACATCGAGCTCAGGGCCGGCAAGGGTGCGCAGCTCGTCCGTAGCGCCGGCACCGCCGCCCAGCTCATGGCGAAGGAGGGCCAGCATGCCCTCATCAAGCTGCCGTCGGGCGAGCAGCGCCTGGTGCGCATCGAGTGCCGCGCCACCGTCGGGCAGGTCGGCAATCTCGAGCACGAGAACATCTCCGTCGGCAAGGCAGGCCGCACGCGCTGGCGCGGACGCCGCTCGCGCGTCCGCGGCATCGCCATGAATCCGGTCGATCATCCGCACGGCGGCGGCGAGGGCCGCTCGAAGGGCAATCACCCGCAGACCCCGTGGGGCCAACCGACCAAGGGCTACAAGACGCGACACAACAAGCGGACGAACCGCTTCATCGTGATGCGCCGGAAGAAATAGGCGCGGGAGCAGACGGCGTGGCACGTTCGGTCAAGAAAGGTCCTTTCATCGACGAGCACCTCTTCAAGAAGGTGCAGGCGATGAACTCCGCGAGCGAGCGCAAGGTGACCAAGACCTGGTCGCGGCGCTCGACGATCATTCCCGACATGATCGGGCACACCTTCGCCGTCCACAACGGGCGCAAGTTCATCCCGGTGTTCGTCAGCGAGAACATGGTGGGGCACAAGCTCGGCGAGTTCTCGCCGACGCGGACGTTCCACCAGCACTCGGGGGCGCGTAAGGCCGACGTCAAGCCTTCCGCCGGCCCGCCGAAGGCCTGATCGATGGAGACGCGTGCCAGCATACGTCACATGCGCGTCGGGCCGCAGAAGGCCCGGCTCGTGGTCGACATGATCCGCGGCAGGGGCGTCGAGGAGGCCATCGGCATCCTCGAGTTCAACGCGCGCCGGGCGTCGAAGCAGATCGCCAAGACCCTGAAGTCCGCGATCGCCAACGCCGAGGCGACGCAGAACGTCGACGTCGACGCGCTCTACGTGAAGTCGGCATGGGTCGACGAGGGACGGGTCCAGAAGCGCTTCCTGCCGCGCGCCCACGGCCGCGCCACCAAGGTCATCAAGCGCTCCAGCCACATCACCATCGTCGTCGACGAGCGCGAGACGAAGAAGCGCAAGGCCGCCAGCGGCGGCCGGCGGCGCTAGACGGGAACGGTAATGGGACAGAAAGTACACCCGAAGGGTTTTCGCCTGGGCGTGATCGAGGGCTGGGACTCGCGCTGGTACGCCAGCCGCGAGTACTCGACGCTACTGCACGAGGACGTGCGCATCCGTCAGTTCATCAAGCGCCGCCTCTACCACGCGGGCATCTCGAAGATCGAGATCGAGCGTGCCGCCAACAAGGCCAAGGTCAACATCCACACGGCGCGTCCCGGCATCGTCATCGGTAAGAAGGGCGCGGAGATCGACAAGCTGAAGAGCGAGCTCAACAAGCTCACGAGCCGCGACTGCTTCATCAACATCCACGAGGTGCGCCGTCCCGACATCGAGGCACAGCTCGTCGCCGAGAACGTCGCGCTGCAGCTCGAGCGCCGCGTCGCCTTCCGCCGGGCCATGAAGGAGGCGGTGGCGCGGGCGATGCGCATGGGCGCGCTCGGCATCCGCATCCAGTCGTCTGGACGCCTCGGCGGTGCCGAGATCGCGCGTCGCGAGTGGTACCGCGAGGGCCGCGTGCCGCTCCACACGCTGCGCGCCGAGATCGCCTACGGCTTCGCGCAGGCTTACACGACGTACGGCGTCATCGGCGTGAAGACGTGGATCTTCCGCGGCGAGGTGCTCACCAAGCAGGAGGAGGAGCAGCGCACGGCGGTCGGCGCCTAGCTCGGAACCAACATGCTCGCACCGAAGAAAGTCAAATACCGCAAGATGATGAAGGGGCGCCGCAAGGGCACCGCGTGGCGGGGCTCGGGCCTGGCGTTCGGCGACTTCGGCCTGCAGGCCGTCGACCGCGGCTGGCTCACGGCGCGCGAGATCGAGGCCGCGCGCGTCGCGCTCACCCGCCACATCAAGCGCGGCGGCCGCGTCTGGGTGCGCATCTTCCCGGACAAGCCCCTCACCAAGAAGCCTGCCGAGACCCGCATGGGCAAGGGCAAGGGGTCGCCCGAGGTGTGGGTGGCCGTGATCAAGCCCGGCCGCATGCTGTTCGAGATGGAGGGCGTCAATCGCGAGGTCGGCCGCGAGGCGCTGCGGCTCGCCGCGCAGAAGCTCTCGATCCCCACCCAGGTGCGCGAAAGAGGAGCCGTCGGTGCAGCCTAGCGAGATGCGCAATCTCTCCGACACCGAGCTCGACGTGCGGACGCGGGAGCTCGAGGAAGAGCTCTTCATGCTGCAGCTGCGCCGCGCCACGAGCCAACTCGAGAACCCGATGAAGCTGCGGGCGGTGCGCCGCGACCTCGCGCGCTGCCGGACCATTCATCGCGAACGCGCGAAGGCGAGCTGACCATGCACGGGAACTTGAAGACACGTATCGGCACCGTCGTCAGCAACAAGATGGAGAAGACGGCCGTCGTCACCGTCGACCGGCGAGTGCAGCACAGCAAGTACAAGAAGTTCCTCACCCGTCGCGAGCGCTACAAGGTGCACGACGAGATGAACCAGTGCGAGATCGGCGACCGCGTTCTCATCGCGGAATGCCGGCCGCTCAGCCGCGACAAGCGGTGGCGGCTGAGCCGCGTGCTGGAAAAGGCCGCGAAGCTCTGACGCTCGAGGCGGAGGACTGGATCGATGGTGCAAGCAGAAACCGTACTGGACGTTGCCGACAACTCGGGCGCGCGCAAGGTCTTGTGCATCAAGGTGCTCGGGGGCTCGAAGCGCAGGTACGCCTCGCTGGGGGACATCATCGTCGTGTCGGTAAAGGAGGCGATCCCCAACGCCAAGGTGAAGAAGGGCGACGTCATGAAGGCGGTGATCGTGCGCACCGCGAAGGAGGTCGGCCGTCCCGACGGCTCGTACATCCGCTTCGACAACAACTCCGCGGTGCTGATCGACAATGCGCGTGAGCCCATCGGCACGCGCATCTTCGGGCCGGTGGCGCGTGAGCTGCGCGGCAAGAAGTTCATGAAGATCATCTCGCTCGCACCGGAGGTGCTGTGATGAAGGCCGGCGTCGCGCGCACCGAGCGCCCTCCGCGGAGCAAGATTCGCAAGAACGACACCGTGATGATCATCGCGGGCAGGGAGCGCGGCAAGACCGGCAAGGTCCTGCGCGTGGTCGGCGAGAAGAACCGGATCGTGATCGAGCGCCTCAACATGGTGAAGCGCCACAAGAAGGGCACCGGCATGCAGAACCCGGGCGGCGTGGTGGAGAAGGAGGCCTCGATCGACCTCTCGAACGTGATGATCATGTGCGACCGTTGCAATGCGCCGGCCCGCGTCGGGTCGAAGCGCCTGGAGGACGGCAGCGGCGTACGCACCTGCCGCCGCTGCGGCGAGACGATCGACAAATGAGCGCCACCGACACGAACCCCAAGAGCAAGGCTCCCGCGCGCCTGCGCGAGCGCTACGGCAAGGAGATCCTGCCGGCGCTGATGAAGGAAATCGGCTGCGGCAACCCGTTCGAGGTGCCGCGGCTCGAGAAGATCGTCCTCAACATGGGGCTCGGTGAGGCGCTGCAGAACGTGAAGCTGCTCGACTCCGCGGTCGAGGAGATCGCGGCGATCACCGGGCAGAAGCCCGTCGTCACCAAGGCGCGAAAGGCGATCGCCAACTTCAAGCTGCGCGAGGGCGTGCCGATCGGCGCGATGGTCACCCTGCGCGGTGACCGCATGTACGAATTCTTCGATCGCCTGGTGAGCATCGCGCTGCCGCGCGTCCGCGACTTCAAGGGGCTCTCCGACCGCTCGTTCGACGGCCGCGGCAACTACTCGCTCGGCCTGCGCGAGCAGATCATCTTCCCCGAGATCAATCTCGACAAGGTCGACAAGGTGAAGGGGCTCACCATCTCCATCATCACGACCGCCCGGACGGACAACGACGCCAAGATGCTGATGCGGGCGCTCGGTTTTCCGTTCCGCAACTGAGCGAGGAACCGAGTGGCAAAGACCTGTCTACGAGTCAAAGCGACCCGCCAGCAGAAGTTCGGCGTGCGGCAGTACAACCGCTGTCCGCTCTGCGGCCGGGCCCGCGCGTTCTACCGCAAGTTCCGGATGTGCCGCCTCTGCCTGCGCGACCACGCGCGCAAGGGGCAGATTCCGGGCCTCATCAAGGCGAGCTGGTGACCACATGTCGATGACCGATCCCATCGCCGATCTGCTCACGCGGATCCGCAACGGCAACCAGGCGCGCAAGGAGCGTGTCGACGTTCCCTGGTCGCGCACCAAGGAAGCGATCACGCGCGTGCTCGTCGCCGAGGGCTTTCTCCGCGACTGCTCCGTCGTGGGCGAGGGCGTGCAGAAGGCGATCCGCATCACGCTCAAGTACGACGATCAGCGCCGCCCGGTCATCACCGCGATGCAGCGGGTGAGCCGTCCGAGCCTGCGCGTCTACGTCGGCAAGCAGAACATTCCCGCCGTGCGCGCCGGTCTCGGCATCAACGTCCTCTCGACCCCGGCCGGCATCCTCGTCGACCGGGACGCGAAGCAGCGCGGCGTCGGCGGCGAGCTGCTCTGCTCGGTGTGGTGAGCGATGTCGCGTATCGGTAAGCTTCCCATCGCCGTGCCATCGGGCGTGACCGTCGCGGTCGAGCCCGGCGCGGTGCGCGTCTCCGGTCCGAAGGGCAAGCTCGCAGCCGCCGTGAGCCCGCTCGCGACGGTGAAGGTCGAGGGCGGCCAAGTCGTGGTCACGCGCCGCGACGACAGCCGTCAAGCGCGCGGCGTGCACGGCCTCACGCGCGTCCTGATCTCCAACATGGTGACGGGCGTCAGCACCGGCTTCCGCCGGGTGCTCGAGATCAACGGCGTCGGCTACCGCGCCGAGTCGAAGGGCCGCGCGCTGCAGCTCGCGCTCGGCTACTCGCATCCGATCGTGTTTCCGCTGCCGGCCGGCGTCGAGGCGAAGGTCGACAAGCAGACGGTGATCACGCTCGAGGGTGCCGACCGGCAGGTCCTCGGCGAGACGGCCGCCGCGATCCGCAAGCTACGACCGCCGGAGCCCTACAAGGGCAAGGGCATCAAGTACGCGGAGGAGCGGATTCGCCGCAAGGCGGGGAAAGCCGTCGGCGCGGCTTCCTGAGGAGAGACGATGTTCGACAACAGACGGCAGACGGCGCGGAAACTTCGCCAGGCGCGTGTCCGCGGCAAGCTGCGCGGCGACGCGGCGCGTCCGCGCCTGTGCGTGTTCCGCAGCGAAAAGCACATCTACGTGCAGGTGATCGCGGACGACAGCGGCCAGACGTTGCTCGCCGCCTCGACGCTCGCACCCAACGTTCGCGACCAGGTGAAGAAGCCCGCCACGGTCGCTGCCGCGAAGGCCGTGGGTGAGATCGTCGGCAAGCTCTGCATCGAGAAGGGCATCAAAGCGGCCGTCTTCGACCGCAACGGCTTCCTCTACCATGGGCGCGTGCGCGCGGTTGCCGAAGGCGCCCGCGAAGCCGGCCTCAAGATCTGAAGGAGCAATATGGCGAGGGGACCCGCACGGCGCATCGAATCTCACGGCCTCGAGCTGAAGGAGAAGGTCGTCCACATCAATCGCGTTGCCAAGGTGGTGAAGGGCGGCCGGCGTTTCAGCTTCAGCGCGCTCGTCGTCGTCGGTGACGGCGCGGGCCACGTCGGCTACGGGCTCGGCAAGGCGAACGAGGTGCCTGAGGCGATCCGCAAGGGCATCGAGAAGGCGAAGAAGACGCTCATGACCGTGCCGATCCAGAACGGCACGATCCCCTTCCAGGTGGTGGGCATCTTCGGCGCCGGCAACGTGCTGCTCCGTCCGGCGTCGGACGGCACCGGTGTCATCGCCGGCGGCGGCGTGCGCGCGGTCGTCGAGCTCGCGGGCATCCATAACGTCCTCGCCAAGTGCATTGGCTCCAACAACCCCCACAACATGGTGAAGGCGACTATCCAGGCGCTGTCCGAGCTGCGTGAGCCGGAGCGCGTCGCGGCGCTGCGCGGCAAGCAACTCGCCGAGATCCGCTAGAGCGCTCGAACGATGACGGCCAAGGCAACCAAGGCGAAGGGCAGCGGCAAGACGCTGCGGGTCACGCAGGTCAAGAGCGCGATCGGCGGCACGCGCCGCCAGCGCGAGAGTCTGCGCGGGCTCGGGCTGCGCCGCATCGGCGCGTCGGCCGAGGTTCAGGACAACCCCGCGACGCGTGGGCTGATCGGCTGCGTGCAGCATCTCGTGACGTGCGAGGAATGACGAACGTGGAACTGCTCGATCTCTCGAATCTCCATCCCGCGAAGGGCGCGCGCCGCAACCGCAAGCGCATCGGCCGCGGCCCCGGCTCGGGTACCGGCAAGACGGCCGGCAAGGGCCACAAGGGCAAGGGCGCCCGTTCGGGCGGCAACACCCCGCCCGGATACGAGGGCGGCCAGATGCCGTTGCAGCGCCGCCTGCCGAAGCGCGGCTTCAGGAGCCCGAACCGGCGGCGCTACGCGATCGTCACGCTGTCGCAGCTCGAGCGGTTCGCGGCCGGCTCGGTCGTCGACGCGGAGGCGCTGTCGGCCGCCGGCATCGTACGCGGCGGTCTGCCGATCAAGCTCCTCGCGAACGGCACGCTGACGCACGCGCTGACGATCAAGGTCGACAAGGCGAGCCAGTCGGCGCGCGACCAGGTCGCCGCCGCCGGCGGCACGCTCGAGGCGCACGAGGATGCGCCCGCGGCGACGCCGGAGGCGAAGGAGTAACGGCGGTGCTCGAAGGGTTCCAAAATTCGGCACGGATTCCGGAGCTGCGGCGCCGGATCTTCTTCACGTTCGGCATGCTGGCGGTGTACCGCATCGGTGTCGCCATCCCGACGCCGGGCATCGACAACGTCGCGTTGAAGCGCTTCTTCGAGGAGGCCGCCAGCAACTTCTTCGGCCTCGTGAACCTCTTCTCGGGCGGTGCGCTCGAACGCTTCTCGATCTTCGCGCTCGGCATCATGCCGTACATCAGCGCGTCGATCATCCTGCAGCTCCTGACCGTGGTCGTGCCCTATCTCGAGCGGCTCTCGAAAGAGGGCGAGATGGGGCGGCGTAAGATCACCCAGTACACCCGCTACGGCACGGTCGTCCTGTCGCTGGTGCAGAGCCTCTTCATCAGCATGGGCCTCGAGCAGATCCAGTCGCCGACGGGCGCCTCGGTCGTGCTCAACCCCGGGTGGGCCTTCCGCTTGATGTGCATGGTGACGCTCAGCTCGGGGACCGCGTTCCTGATGTGGGTCGGCGAGCAGGTGACGGAGCGCGGCATCGGCAACGGCATCTCGCTGCTCATCTTCGCGGGCATCGTCGCGCGCATGCCGTCGGCGATCAGCACGACCATTCAGTTCATGAACGAGGGTGAGATCAGCTTGTTCCTGCTGCTGATCCTGCTCGTCATCATGGTGCTGGTCATCGGCGTCATCATCTTCATGGAGCGCGGGCAGCGACGGATCCCGGTGCAGTACGCCAAGCGCGTCGTCGGGCGGAAGATGTACGGCGGGCAGAGCTCGCACCTCCCGCTCAAGATCAACACCGCAGGCGTCATCCCGCCGATCTTCGCCTCGTCGATCTTGATCTTTCCAGGAACGATCGCCAGCTTCTTTCCCGACAGTCCGATCGCTCTCAAGATCGCCGATCAGCTCGGGCCGCGGTCCCCGTTCTACAACCTGCTCTACGTCGGCCTCATCATCTTCTTCTGCTACTTCTACACGGCGGTGACCTTCAATCCCGTCGAGGTCTCCGACAACATGAAGAAATTCGGCGGCTACATCCCCGGGATCCGGCCCGGGAAGCGGACCGCCGAGTACATCGATCGCATCCTCACGCGCATCACGCTCGGCGGCGCGCTCTACATCGCGGCCGTATGCATCCTGCCGACCCTGCTGATCGCGCAGTTCAACGCGACCTTCTATTTCGGTGGAACCTCGCTGCTGATCGTCGTCGGCGTGGCGCTCGATACGGTGGCGCAGATGGAGACCCATCTGCTCACCCGGAACTACGAGGGTTTCATGAAACGCGGCAGGCTGCGCGGGCGGCGGAACTGACGGGACGTTCCGGAACGCACCCACGTGAATCTCATACTCATGGGAGCCCCAGGAGCAGGAAAGGGCACGCAATCCGCGTTGCTCGCCGAACGACTGCACGTCGCGTGCATTTCGACCGGCAACATCCTCCGCGAAGAGGTACGCCGGAAGTCGGCGCTCGGAGCCGAGGCGAAACGCCACATGGACAAGGGTGAGCTCGTGCCGGACGACGTGATCATCGGGATCGTCGACGACCGTCTGAAGCAGACCGACTGCGCGCCGGGGTTCATCCTCGACGGCTTCCCGCGCACGGTGCCGCAGGCCGAGGCGCTCGACCGCGTGCTCGGCGCCCTCGGGCGCCACATCGACGCGGTCGTCAACATCACGGTGCCCAACGAGGAGCTGATCAAACGGCTCTCCGGCCGGCGCACCTGCCGCGATTGCGACGCGCTCTACCACATCATCTTCGATCCGCCGACCAACGCCGGCATCTGCAACAAGTGCAACGGCGAGCTCTACCAGCGCGACGACGACCACGAAGACATCATCATGTCGCGGCTCGAGGTCTACGTGCGGGCGACGGCGCCCCTGCTCGCATACTACAAGCGGCGCGGGCTGCTGGCCGAGGTCGAGGGTACGGGCGGGCGCGAGGACATCCTCGGCCGCATCCTCGCGACGCTCGACCGGCAGAAGGTGCGGGGCCAATGATCGTCCTCAAGGGACCCGAGGAGATCGAGATCATGCGCGCGGCGAACGTCATCGTCGCCGAGGTGCTGGCCGAGCTGCGGGCTGCGGTCCGCCCGGGTATCACCACCGCCGACCTCGACCGCATCGCCGAGGAGGCGACGCGCAAGAAGGGCGCGGTGCC
>DASXLI010000084.1:0-14251 GCA_036496285.1 Binatia bacterium | reverse complement strand
TCGCTGCCGGACGTCGACATGCTGCTCCTCATGAGCGTGCATCCCGGCTTCGGCGGCCAGAAGTTCATTCGCGGGACGCTGGACAAGATCGCCGACGCCGCCCGGCTGCGGGACCGCACAGGCGCGCGCTGGCTGATCGAGGTCGACGGCGGCATCGGCGCGGGCAACGTCGAGGCGGTGGCCGCCGCGGGCGCCGACGTCATCGTCGCCGGCACGGCGGTCTTCGGGTCCTCGGACTACGCCCGCGCCATCACGACCCTGCGCGGCGAGCCCGCCGCCCGCGCCGGCTGACGCTTTGCTTCATGCGGACGATGTGTTAGCCACCATGGTTCCGTCTCTTCGGGGTGTAGCTCAGACTGGTAGAGCGCTGCGTTCGGGACGCAGAAGTCGCTGGTTCAAATCCAGTCACCCCGATTCCATTTCGCCCCCGTGCGATCGGCGCGCTTCGCGCGCCGATGCTCCGACGGGCATCGCCCGCGGGAGTGAATCCCGCGGGCTCCGTGCGCTCGCTTCGTTCGCGGGCGGCACCGGGCGTCCAGCAAGGTGTCCAGGGGCATCCCTCAGATGACCTTACTGGCGCTCCTTGTCCTTTCGTACCTGTGCGGGTCGATTCCTACCGGCGTGCTGCTGAGCCGGCGGCGCGGGGTCGACCCGCGCGATGTCGGGAGCGGCAACATCGGCGCGACCAACGTCGTACGCGCGGCGGGCGCTACGGCTGGCGTGCTGACCTTGATCGGCGATCTCGTGAAGGGGCTCGTGCCGGTGCTGATCGCCCGCCGCATCGGGCTCTCCAGCGCGGGCGTCGCGCTCGTCGGCCTGAGCGCCTTCTTCGGCCACCTCTACTCGTGCTTCCTCGGCTTCGACGGCGGCAAGGGCGTCGCGACGGCGCTCGGCGTCCTGCTGGGCGCCGCGCCGCTCGGGGCGCTGATCCTGGTCGGCGTCTTCGTCGTCACGCTCGCCTTCACGCGCTTCGTGTCGGTCGCCTCGCTGCTCTCGGCCGCCCTCGCAGCGCCGCTTCTCCTGGCGCTCGGCTATCCGACGGCGACCATCACGATCGCCGTGGTGACGGGCGCGCTCGTCGTCCGCCGCCACCGCGACAACATCCGCCGGCTGCGCTTCGGAACCGAGCCGCGCGTGGGCGTGGCCAAGGTTTCGAGCCTCGACTCTGGAGTTGCCTAGGTTTTTGGCAGTGCCCACCAAGCGGGCAGCGCGCGGCCTCGTCGCGAGCGCCAGAAGGCGATAGATGCGTGGTTTCCCGCGGTATTGTGTTTGCTTGTGTGTCGCGGATCTCGACGACGGGCCCCTCGCGCCGCTGTACCGTTCGATCGATGCGATCGACCTGCCAGATGCGCGCCGAGAACCTTTACAACCCGGAATGGATGCGATTTAGAGGGCGGCGAACAACACCCCGCCTGCGGAGGTTTCTATGAAGAAAGTCGAAGCCATCATCAAACCGTTCAAGCTCGATGAGGTGAAGGAGAGTCTCTCAGGCATTGGTATTCAAGGCCTGACGGTGACCGAGGTGAAGGGTTTCGGACGACAGAAGGGCCACACCGAGCTGTATCGCGGCGCCGAGTACGTCGTGGACTTCCTGCCCAAGGTCAAGCTCGAGATCATCGTGAAGGACGACAACGTCGCCAGCGTCGTCGGCGCGATCGAGAAATCCGCGAAGACCGGCCGCATCGGCGACGGCAAGATCTTCGTGCTTCCCATCGAAGAGGTCGTGCGCATACGCACCGGAGAGCGAGGCGATCAGGCGCTCTGACGCCCGGCATCGCCGCGGGATCATTGCAATCTGCATTGCGTCGCCCACGCCGGCGACGCAACGAGTCACCCATCACCCCACACAAAGGAGAAGGTTATGAGTACGGCGAAGGACGCCCTGAAGCTGGCGAAGGACCGGAAGGCGGAGGCAGTAGACTTCAAGTTCCTCGATTTCCTCGGAACGTGGCAGCACTTCACGACGCCCGTCAGCGAGCTCGAAGAAGAGGTTTTCGAGGGGGGACTGGGGTTCGACGGCTCATCGATCCGCGGTTGGCAGCCGATCAACGCCTCCGACATGCTCGTGATCCCCGACCCGGCGACCGCCGTCATGGATCCGTTCATGCAGCACCCGACGATCTCCTTCATCTGCAACATCGTCGACCCGATCACCAAGGAGGACTACTCGCGCGACCCGCGCAACATCGCGCGCAAGGCCGAGGCGTACCTCAAGTCGACGGGCGTCGGTGACACCGCGTACTTCGGTCCGGAGCCCGAGTTCTTCGTCTTCGACGACATCCGCTTCGACCAGAACGAGCACTCCGGCTACTACTTCGTCGACTCCGACGAGGGCCGCTGGAACACCGGCCGCGACGAGGGTCCGAACCTCGGCTACAAGCCGCGGTACAAGGAAGGCTACTTCCCGGTCTCGCCGACCGACTCGCAGCAGGATCTCCGCCAGGAGATGGTCGCCGCGATGGAGTCGGTGGGCCTGCGCGTCGAGCGCCAGCACCACGAGGTCGCGACCGCCGGTCAGGCCGAGATCGACCTGCGCTTCCTCTCGCTCGTGAAGATGGGCGACGCGCTCATGTGGTACAAGCACTGCGTCAAGAACGTCGCGCGCCGCCACGGCAAGACCGCCACGTTCATGCCGAAGCCGATCTTCATGGACAACGGCTCGGGCATGCACGTGCACCAGTCGATCTGGAAGGGCGAGAAGCCGCTCTTCGCCGGCAACGGCTACGGCGGCATGAGCGAGCTCGCCATGCACTACATCGCCGGCATCCTGAAGCACGCGCCGGCGCTCTGCGCGTTCGTCGCGCCGACGGCCAACAGCTACCGCCGCCTGGTGCCGGGCTTCGAGGCGCCGGTCAACCTCGCGTACTCGTCGCGCAACCGCTCGGCGGCCTGCCGCATCCCGATGTACTCGCCGTCGCCCAAGGCGAAGCGCATCGAGGTGCGCTTCCCCGATCCGTCGTGCAACGGCTACATGGCCTTCGCCGCGATGCTCATGGCGGGCCTCGACGGCATCGAGCGCCGTCTCGATCCGGGCGAGCCGCTCGACAAGGACATCTACGCGCTCACGCCGGAGGAGCTGAAGGACGTCCCCTCGGTGCCGGGCTCGCTGCCCGAGGCGCTCGCGGCGCTCTCCAAGGACCACGAGTTCCTGCTGAAGGGCGACGTCTTCACCGAGGACGTCATCGAGACGTGGCTCGAGTACAAGAAGACGAAGGAGATCGATCCGCTTCGTCTCCGTCCGCATCCCTACGAGTTCGCGCTCTACTACGACGCCTGAGCGCGCGACGCGTTCGTTTCACGGGGCAGGCTCCTTCGGGGGCCTGCCCCTTTTTCTTGTCGGCGTCAGGACAGGACGCGCGTCGGTGCCGGCTGGCGGAGGGCGTCGAGACAGAGGACGATCACGCCGAGGGTGATCGCGCTGTCGGCGACGTTGAACGCGGGCCAGTGATACGTGCCGATCGAGAGGTCGACGAAGTCGATCACCTCGCCGAGCATCGCCCGGTCGATCATGTTGCCGAGCGCGCCGCCCGCGACGGCGCCGCACGCGACCACGAGGAGCCGGCGCTCCGCGGGCAGCCCGCGGAGGAACCAGAGCAGGAGAAGCACCGCGCTGCCGGAGATGACGAGGAAGAAGGGCGTCCGCAGCGCCGCGGCACGGCCGGCGAGGATGCCGAAGGCCGCGCCGGTGTTGCGCACGTAGGTGAAGGCCGCGACGCCGTCGATCAGCGGGATCGACTGGTGGAGGCGCATCGTACTCGCAACCATGGCCTTGGTGGCCTGATCGAGCACCACGACGCTGATCGCGACGACGAGCGCCAGCATCCACTTCGAGCCGCCCTGCGCGCTCACGACGCCGCCCTCGTGTCGGCGCTCGCCAGCACCCGCGCGCAGCGCCCACAGACCGTCGGCACGCGGGCGTCGCTGCCGACGTCGGTCTTCCAGTTCCAGCAGCGCGCGCACTTGTCGCCCTCCGCGCGCTCGGCGGCGACCCGCAGGCCGGCGACCGGCGACTCGCCGCTCACCTCGCCCGGCCCGCGCAGCTCCACCTGCGAGACGATGAAGATCTCGGCCAGGCGCTCGCGCCAGCTCGCGAGGAGCGTCGCGAGCGGCTCGTCGGCCGCGAGGAGCACGCGTACCTCGAGCGAGTGCCCGACCTCGCCCCGCTGGCGCAGGCCCTCGATGGTCTTGGTGACGGCGGCGCGCACCTCGAGGAGGCGCTCCCAGTCGGCGGCGAGCTCCCCGTCGACGAGCGCCGGGTCGGGCTGCGGGAAGTCGGCGAGCAGCACGCTCGCCGCGCGTCCCGGCGCCGCCGGCATGCAGCCCCAGATCTCCTCGGCCGTGAACGACAGCACCGGCGCCATGATGCGCACCATGGCGTCGAGGATGGCGAGCAGCGCCGTCTGCGCCGAGCGCCGCTCGAGCGAGCGGGCGCCCTCGCAGTAGAGCCGATCCTTCACGATGTCGAGGTAGAGCGCCGAGAGGTCGACGCTGCAGAAGTTGTTGAGCGCGTGGTAGACGGTGTGGAACTCGAATGCGTCGTAGGCGCGGGCACAGCGCGCGACGAACGCCTGCACCCGGTCGAGGGTGAAACGGTCGAGCTCGAGCATGTCGGCGCGCGCCACCGTGTCGCGCGCCGGATCGAAGTCGGCGAGGTTGCCGAGCAGGAAGCGTGCGGTGTTGCGGATGCGGCGGTACGCCTCGACGGCGCGGTCGAGAATCTCACGCGAGATGCGCATGTCCTCGCGGTAGTCCTCGGCCGAAACCCAGAGGCGCAGGATGTCGGCACCGTGCTGGGCGACGATCTTCTGCGGCGCGACGACGTTGCCGGACGACTTCGACATCTTGCGCGCGTCCTCGTCGAGGAAGAACCCGTGCGTCAGCACCGTGTCGTAGGGCGCGCGGTCGCGGGTCGCGACCGCGGTGAGCAGCGAGCTCTGGAACCAGCCGCGGTGCTGGTCGCGGCCCTCGAAATAGAGGTCGGCGCGGCCGCCGAGCTCCGGGCGCTGCTCGACCACCGCGGCGAAGCTCACGCCCGAGTCGAACCAGACGTCGAGGATGTCCTCCTCTTTCCGGAACTTCGTGCCGCTGCACTGCTCGCAGGCGAAGCCCGGCGGGACGAGCTCGGCGACCGGGCGCGCGAACCAGGCGTCGGCGCTCTCGCGCGCGAAGATGTCCGCCACGTGCTCGAGCAGCGCGGCCGAGGTGTTGGCGGCGGCGCACTGCTCGCAGTGCAGCGCGATGATCGGCACGCCCCAGGCGCGCTGGCGCGAGATGCACCAGTCGGGCCGGTTGCCGACCATGCCGGCGATGCGGTCCTTCCCCCAGGCTGGAATCCAGCGCACCTTCTCGATGGCCGCGAGGGTGCGGCCGCGCAGGTCGTTGGCCGCCATGGAGATGAACCACTGCTCGGTGGCGCGGAAGATGACCGGGTGCTTGCAGCGCCAGCAGTGCGGATACGAATGCATCAGCGGCTCGCTCGCCATGAGACGGCCGACGCCGCGCAGGTGCTCGACGATCTTCGGATTGGCCTCGAACACCTTCATCCCGGCGAACTCGGCGACCTCGGGCAGGAAGCGCCCGACATCGTCGACCGGCGCGTACACCTCGAGGCCGTAGCGCCGCCCGACGTCGTAGTCCTCCTGGCCGTGGCCGGGCGCCGTGTGCACGAGGCCGGTGCCGGCATCGAGCGTGACGTGGTCGCCGAGGATCAGCGGAACGTCGCGGTCGATCCAGGGATGACGCGCCCGCGCTCCCTCCAGCGCGCGACCGGTGACGGTCGCGCGCACGGCGGCGTCGGCGTCGACGAACGCACCGAGCTTCGGCACGAGCGCGCGCGCGACGAGCACGAGCCGCCCGTCCTTCGCGGGCACGACGACGTACTCGACGTCGGGATGCGCCGCGATGGCGAGGTTCGCCGGCAGGGTCCAGGGTGTGGTCGTCCAGATCACCGCGTCGACGGGGGTGCCGGCGAGCGCCGCCAGCTCCTTCGGGTAGGGCTCGCGCAGCGCGAACGCGACGTAGACCGAGGGTGAGCTGACGTCCTTGTACTCGACCTCGGCCTCGGCGAGCGCCGTCCGGCAGGCGGCGCACCAGTGCACGGGCTTCTTGCCGCGGTAGAGGTCGCCGCTCTTCACCACCTTGGCGAGCTCGCGGATCTCCGTCGCCTCGTAGGCGAAATCCATCGTGAGGTACGGCTTCGCCCAGTCGCCGATCACGCCGAGGCGCTCGAACTCCTCGCGCTGGATGCCGACGAACTTGGCGGCGTACTCGCGGCAGAGCTTGCGGATCTCGGGCTTCGAGAGCGCGGCCTTCTTTTCCTTGCCAAGGCTCTTCTCGACCTGCAGCTCGATCGGCAGCCCGTGGCAGTCCCACCCAGGCACGTAGGGGGCGAGGAAGCCGGCCATGTGCTTGTACTTGACGATGATGTCCTTGACGATCTTGTTGAGCGCGTGCCCGAGATGGATGTTGCCGTTGGCGTACGGCGGCCCGTCGTGCAGCACGTAGCGCGGACGGCCGGCCCGTGCCTCGAGCATCCGGGCGTAGAGGTCGTCGCGCTTCCAGCGGGCGAGGATCTCCGGCTCGCGCGCCGGCAGATTGGCGCGCATCGGAAAGCTCGTCACCGGCAGATTCAACGTACTCTTGAAGTCTTCCAAATCGACCCCGCTCCACCGCTGCGCTCCCGACCCGCGAACGCAGCGCAGAGCACTACTTAGCGCAACTCCGCCGTCTCTCCAATTGCCGGGCGCGAGAGGACGCGGCGCGCGGCGCTGCTACGCGCGGCCGATGCGGCGGCGCGCGGACCTGGCGGGAGCCGCCCCACGCGCGACGCGGGGGGCGTCGCCGAAGTCGAAACGCCAGTTCTTGCGCAGGCCGAGGTAGCAGCAGCAGAGCGCGCTATCCATGTCGTTGTTGAACGTGCGCTGCCGGCCGTCCTCGAACAGGATGCGCACGAGGCAGGTTCCGCCGGGCACGCTCGAGGTCATGACCTCGACGACGGCCCCGAGACCCCATTCCTCGTAGTTGACGTGGAAGACGCGGTCGCCGAGACGGAGGAAGAGTCGTTTCTCGCTCTCCAGCACGGTGGTCCCCTCGACTCCACGCTAGCCGAATGCGCCCGTTGGCGCCACCGTTTCCGCGGCCACGCGGCCCGCCGCGCGCGCACGGCGCGCATGGGCGCTTGACAGGTGCGCCGGGCATCGCGAGACTCCGCGCTCGAGTCGGGCTTGCGCGATGCGCTGGGACTGGAAAGTGCTCCTCGGGGTGGTGGGCGCGGCCGTCGTCGCGGGGTGGTTCCTCACGCGCACCGTCCACGAGCCCGAGATCGACTTCGACGCGATCGATCGCGATCTCTCCGATCTGTCGGCCGCGCTGCACGCCGACGCCGTGGACCCCGCCCAGCTCGTACCGAGGGTCTCTGCCGGCATCCGCTTCCCGAGCACGCTCCAGTACCGGCGCGCCTCCGACTTCTGGGGACCGGCCGTCGGCAGGATGGGCCGCATCGGCCGCGCTGGAAGAAAGGGACGACGATGAGAGGTGCATGCACGCGCGCGCTGCTGGCCGACCTCGCCCTTCTGGCGGTTCTGGCGCTCGCCGCGCCCGCGGGGGCGCAGATGGCCACGCCGCTCGCGCCGCCGATACCGCCGCCGCACGCCCCCAAGCGTCCTGCCGCCGGCACACAGGATCTCTCGCGCCAGGAGAACCAGATTCGCCGGTCGCGCGTCGTCACCCGCCGCATCCTCCACGACCGCCGTGCCTCCGACGAGATCCGCCAGCAGGCTTCCGAGCTCGACATGTTGCTCGACAAGCGCGAGGAGATCCTCGCGAAGCTGGTGAAGGCGCAGCAGGACTTTCTCGCGCAGCACAAGGCCGAGATCGACGAGATCGAGGACCTGCGCAAACGCGCGCACGAGCTCGACGAGCGGCTGAGCAGCGCTCGCAAGGACGTCCTCGACGCGGGCAAGGTGGATGTCGACGCGCTGAAGGACGCGACGGCGCACGCCGCCGCGCTGTCCGACGGCCTCCGCGAGCGCTATCTGCAGGAGCGGCGCAAGCGCTTCCAGCGCTGACGCGGCCCTAGAACGGCCCGCCGCCGTCCGGGGCGACCTTGATCCGGCCGCCCTCGACGATCACCGGCAGCACGCGGACGCCGCGCGTCAGCTTCAGCAGCTCCGGGATCGCCTCCGGGTGCTCGCCGACGTCCACCTCGACGAACGCCACACCGCGCGCCGCGAGATCGCGGCGGGCGGCCTCGCAGAAGGAGCAGCCGCCCCGGGCGTAGAGGGTCGCCGTCATGGCGCCGACCGTAGCACGGCCGCGCCGGCGCAACACGGCGCACCGGCTTGCGGACCGGGCGCGTGCGTGCGAGGACGCGGCCGTGAGCGAGCGGCAGCCGTGAGCGAGTGGATAGACGTCGTCGACGCGCACGACCGCGTCGTCGGTCGTGCGACCCGCGCCGAGATGCGGCGGGACAATCTGCTCCATCGCGCGGTCTACATTCTGGTCACCAACTCGCGGGGTGAGCTGTTCATCCACGAGCGCACGACGTCGAAGGACGTGTACCCGGGCTACCGCGACGTCACGGTCGGCGGCGTCGTCGCGGCCGGTGAGGACTACGATACGGCCGCCGCGCGCGAGCTCGCGGAGGAGCTCGGCGTCAGCGAGGCGATCCTCGAGCGGCTCGGGCCGACCGCCTACGCCGACGCGGGCACGCGCGTGCACGGCATGGTCTACCGGGCGCGGCACGACGGCCCGTTCGTCCTCCAGCCCGAGGAGATCGTGAGCGGCAAGTTCGTCGCGCTCGGGTGCGCCGAGCGCCTGACGCGCGAGGCACGCTGCTGCCCCGACGGCGCCGCCGTGCTGCGCGTCTACGCTGACCGTCTCAGAGCCGGATCATGAGCCGCTGCCCGAGCTGCAGCGGCGAGCGCCCGAGGTTGTTGGCGGCGACGAGCGCGCGCACCGAGACGCGGTGCTTGCGCGCGATCTCCCAGAGCGTGTCGCCGCGCCGCACGACGTACTGCACGATCGGCGAGCGCTTCAGGCCCGGGAAGTAGTAGTCGGCGTTCTTCGCGACGTGCGCCGCGGCGAGGAACTCGGCGTAGAAGTTGCGTGACGCGAAGCCGAAGCTCGCGCCGTCGTAGCCGCGGATGATGTCGTCGAGCGTATCGCTACCGACGGCAGCGCGGGCACGGGCGATGCCGGAGATGCCGTGGTTGTAGGACGCCACCGCGAGCGGCCAGCTGCCGAGGACGCCGCGCGCGCGCGCGAGGTGCTCGGTGGCGGCCTCGGTGGAGCGCACCGGATCGAAGCGCTCGTCGACGCCCGCCGCGATGCGCAGGTGCCCGTCGGCCGTATCGCGCATGAGCTGCCACAGGCCCGCGGCCCCGGCGCGCGACACCGCGTTCGGATTGAACGACGACTCGACGTGCGGAAGATACGCAAGCTCGAGAGGCAGCCGGGCGTCCACGAGGATCCGGCGGATCGCCGGCAGGTAGAGCTCCGCGCGCGACAGGCCGTCGGCGAAGATCTCCTTCAACCCGCGCTGCGCGCGGATGTTGGCCATCGCCTTGGTGTAGGCGACGGGACCCGCGGCGGCCCCGAACATCGCGCGGACGCGCGCGCGCTCCGGCGCCTGTGGCGCGAACACGCCGTCGATCGACGCGCGCATCATCGTCGGCAAGGCGTCCTCGACGGCAAGCGAGGCGAGGAGCCGCGCATAGCTCGCGCGTATCGCCGCCGTGGCATCGTCACCCTTGTCGGGAATGACGTCGTACACGATGCGCGGGTCGTCGCGATCGTGCAGCACGATCTGGTTCTGCGAGACCTCGGTGAAGACGCGCACCCAGAAACGCACCCGGTCGGCCATCGCGTCGGAGAGCGAAAACTCGCGGCTGAATTTCAGCGGCGGCGGTGTCGCGTGCGCCGCACGCACGGGTGCCACGAGGATCAGCACGAAGGCGCAGACGACACGGCGCGCCCAGACGAGGTCGTGACGCATGGCTCGAACCAGGGGGTACGAAAGCGCAGCGGGATCTACTCACAGCCCACGGCCTGGAGCAAGTCCGTTCGCGGCATCGCCTCCGAATCGCCAGGCGCGCCGCGGGGAAGGCCGCGCTGCGCCATGGCTCTCCGCGTCAGCGAACCGCGTCGAGGCCGGTGAGATCGCGGCCGACGATCAGCGTGTGCATGTCGTACGTGCCTTCGTACGTATTGACCGTCTCGAGGTTCAGCATGTGCCGGATCACCGGGTACTCGTTGACGATGCCGTTCGCGCCGAGGATGTCGCGGGCGAGCCGCGCCGCGTGCAGCGCCTGGCTCACGTTGTTGCGCTTGGCGAGCGAGATCTGCTGCGCGCGCACCCGCCCCGCGTCCTTCAGCTGGCCGAGACGGTAGGCGAGGAGCTGGCCCTTGGTGATCTCGGTCACCATGTCGACGAGCTTCTGCTGCACGAGCTGGAAGCCGGCGATCGGCTTGTCGAACTGCGTACGCTGCTTGGCGTAGTCGAGCGCGGTCTCGTAGCAGGTCATCGCGGCGCCGATCGCGCCCCACACGATGCCGTAGCGTGCCTGGTTGAGACAGCCGAACGGACCCTTCAGCCCGGTCACGTTCGGCAGCATGGCCGAGCGCGGCACGCGCACGTCCTCGAGCACGAGCTCCGAGGTGATGGACACGCGCAGCGAGAACTTGCCTTTGATGTCGTGGGCGCTGTAGCCGGGCATGCCGCGCTCGACCAGGAAGCCGCGGATCTCACCGGCGGGGGGCGTCTTCGCCCACACGATCGCGATGTCGGCGACGCTGCCGTTGGTGATCCAGCGCTTCACGCCGCTCAGCACGTAGTCGCCACCCGCCTCGCGCGCCCGCGTCTCCATGCCGCCGGGATCGGAGCCATGGTCGGGCTCGGTGAGGCCGAAGCAGCCGATCGCCTCGCCGCGCGCCATGAGCGGCAGCCAGCGCTGCTTCTGCTCCTCGGAGCCGTAGGCGTAGATCGCGTACATCGAAAGCCCGCCCTGCACGGATGCCATCGAGCGCAGGCCGCTGTCCCCGCGCTCGAGCTCCTGCATGATGAGGCCGTAGGCGACGTTGTTCATGCCGGCGCAGCCGTAGCCGCGCAGGTTGGCGCCGAACATGCCGAGCTCGGCCATCTTCGGCACGAGATGGCGCGGGAACTGCTCCTCGCTGTGGCATTGCTCGAGGACCGGCAGGCACTCGCGCTCGACGAAGGCGCGGACGCTGTCGCGGGTCATGCGCTCCTCGTCGGTGAGGAGCGCGTCGAGCTCGTAGTAGTCGGTGGCGGGCATGGCGGCGATGGTACTGGTCGCCCGCGGGTGGCTCAAGCGCGGCACGCGTCGCCGCCCCGGCTTGCGCCGGTTGCTCGGCCACATATAAGGGGGCGTAGTCGAGCGCCGCTCTCCGATGAGAACGGCTAATTCGGGCGATGCATCTCGAGACCCTGCAAGTCTTCTGCGACCTCGTCGAGACCGGCAGCTTCTCGGCCGCCGCCTCGCAGAACTTCATCACGCAATCGGCGGTCAGCCAGCAGGTCCGCGCGCTCGAGGCGCGCTTCGACCAGCGCCTCCTCGACCGGACGAAGGGCCGCGTGCAGGCCACGCCCGCCGGGCAGCTCCTCTACCAGGCCAGCAAGGACATCACCGGGCGCTACCGCGAGCTGCGCGAGCAGCTGCAGAGCTTCGGCAACACCGTGAGCGGCAGCGTGCGCCTCGCGACCGTGCACAGCGCCGGGCTGTACGAGCTCTCCGACCCGCTGAAGAAGTTCCTCAAGGCCTACCCGCAGGTGAACGTCCACATCGAGTACAGCCGCTCGTCGAAGATCTTCGAGGACGTGCTGAGCGGCCGCATCGACCTCGGGATCGTCGCGTACCCGACGCGTCGGCCGCAGATCTCGGTGCTGCCGTTCCGCGAGGACCGTCTCGTGCTGGTGTGCGCGACCCATCATCCGTTCGCGCGCCGCCGCTCGGTCGCGATCACCGAGCTCGAGGGGCAGAACTTCGTCGGCTACGAGCGCGACATTCCCACCCGCCGCGAGCTGGACCGGGTGCTGCGGCGGAAGGGCGTCACGGTCCGGTACGTGATGGAGCTCGACAACATCGAGACCATCAAACGGGTCGTCGAGATCGGCGCCGGGCTCGCGATCGTGCCGGAGCCCACGATCAAGCAGGAGGTGAAGAGCCGCACGCTCTGCGCCCTGCAGATCCGCGACGAGGTGCTGACCCGCCCGCTCGGGGTGGTGCACCGCCAGGGCAAGCACTTCTCGCCGGCCGTCGAGCGCTTCATCGCCGAGCTGCGCTGAACGGCGCGGCCCGCCGAGCCGTCAGCGCAGGGCCGGCAGGACCTGCTCGCCGAAGAGCCGGATGGTCTCCGGCGGCGCCATGTCGCCGAACATGACGGTGAAGAGCTGCACGCCGCCCTCGGCCTTGGCCCGCAACCCTTCGATCACCTGCTCGGCGACGCCGCGCACCGCGACCGCGTCGAGATCCGCGAAGCCGCCGAGGAACTGCTTGGCCATCGCCCAGCGCTGCTTGAAGTCGGCCTCGTCCTTGCCGAGCACGACGATCACCTGCTCGGAGACCGTGATCGCGGCCGGATCACGCCCGACCTCGGCGCAGTGCGAGCGCAGGACCTCGAGCTTGTGCGCCATCTCGTGGGCGGCGTTGCTCGGGCAGTTCCAGCGGTCGGCGTAGCGCGCCACCAGGCGCAGGAGCTTGCGCTCGCCGGCGCCGCCAATCGTGATCGGCGGCCCGGGGCGCTGCACCGGCTTCGGATTGTTGGGCGCATCGTCGAGCGAGTAGTACTTGCCCTGGAACGTCGCGCGCGACTCGGTGAAGAGCCGGCGCACGACCTCGAGCCCCTCCTCGAGCTGCTCGATGCGCACGCGAATGGGCGGAAAGTTCCAGCCGTAGGCCTTGTACTCCTCCTCCATCCATCCGGCGCCGAGGCCGAGCTCGAGGCGGCCGTGCGAGATCTGGTCGAGGCTGGCCGCCATCTTCGCGACCAGCGCCGGGTTGCGGTACGAGTTGCAGAGCACCATCGAGCCGAGGCGGATCTTCGTGGTCTTGGCGGCGAGCGCGCTCAAGGTGACCCAGATCTCGAGGTGGTCGAGGTCGAGCATGCCCCGCGCCCACATGTGATCGACCAGCCAGATCGAGTGCCAGCCGCTCTCCTCGCACGCGAGCGCCCGGTCCAGCACGCCCCCGAAGTCGGTCGCGACCTGAGGAAAGAAGAGCCCGCATTCCACTCGCCCGTCGCCGTCGTGCATCCGCACCTCCGCGCCGCCAACCGCGGCGTTCGCCGATTACAGCACACCGTGGCAGCCAACCGAAACGCGGGCGAAACTCGCCAGGCTCTGGTCATCCCGGAACGTCGCGAGGATCGAGCAGACCGTGGCGCCGCCATCCGACGGTCAGGAGCCACGTACGAGCCCGTGCAACCGCCGGTCGTCCAGGCGGATGACTGCCAGCCTCATCGACAGCCAGCGAAACACCGCGTTTCCATCCATCGAACCAACGCCCCGACGACGCCGGATCGAGTGATATGAGGCGCGCCGGCTTCGCCCGAAGATGGCCCGCGTGATGGCGCGCGTTCAAGAGCACGTAGCGCAGCGCCGCGCGCACTTCCTTTGGCGTCCGCAACAGGCGCAGATGATATCGATCGGCGAGCACGGGCCCCCGCCGTTTCGCGACCCGGTTCACCGCACGCGAAAGCCGCGACCCGACCGCCATCATCCCGCGCCCGAGCGCGTCACGATCGCTCGCCTCGACGATCAAGTGCGCATGGTTTCCCTGTAGGGAATAGTGCACGACGCGGAAGCCGGGACGCACACAACCCACGGCAAAGGTTCGCTCGATTTCACGCACGATCCGCACGGTCCGCAGCGAAGGCAAACCGGCTCGTACGCGCAGCGTTGCGTGGGCGGGCAGCGATCTCACGAAGCGATCCCGCGAGACGTGCGGCAGCCCGGGGTTCGGGCCCGGCTTGCGGCCTGCGCCGGGCCGCGCGCCACCCCAGCCGCGCGCTGCGGGAAGCTGCAGAGTGAGCTGACGAGAGCGTCGCGACATGGCGTTGTTTCACTTGAATCAGCTACCTTCTACCACTTATGTATGATCGGGTCCAAACCGGGTACATCGCTGACACACTGAACCGGGAACATCGCTGACAGGTACACACGCATCGGGAGGTCGGCCGATGCCGTGGAGGGAAACCTGTCCGATGGATCAGAAACGACAATTTGTCCTCGAGT
>DASXLI010000083.1:0-20673 GCA_036496285.1 Binatia bacterium | reverse complement strand
ATGGAAGGGCCATCGCTCAACGGATAAAAGGTACGCCGGGGATAACAGGCTTATCTCCCCCAAGAGTTCACATCGACGGGGAGGTTTGGCACCTCGATGTCGGCTCGTCACATCCTGGGGCTGGAGCAGGTCCCAAGGGTTCGGCTGTTCGCCGATTAAAGTGGCACGCGAGCTGGGTTCAGAACGTCGTGAGACAGTTCGGTCCCTATCCGCCGTGGGCGCAGGATTCTTGAGGGGAGCTGACCTTAGTACGAGAGGACCGGGTTGGACGCACCGCTAGTGTTCCGGTTGTCACGCCAGTGGCACCGCCGGGTAGCTATGTGCGGACGGGATAACCACTGAAAGCATATAAGTGGGAAGCCCACCCCGAGATAAGGAATCCCGGGCCGCAAGGCCCCTGAAGGCCCCTCGTAGACGACGAGGTTGATAGGCCGGGTGTGGACGCGCAGCAATGCGTGGAGCTAACCGGTACTAATTGGCCGTGCGGCTTGACCACAAAATTTTCTCTGCAAGCACTCATCGCGCTTGCATTCGCCGATTGCCCGTTACACGTCGCTTCACCCGCGCGAGCGCGTCTCGCGGCCGCGTTGCGACGTGCACACAAGTTTCCGGTGGCTATGGCGGAGGTGTTACACCCGTTCCCATCCCGAACACGGCCGTTAAGCCCTCCAGCGCCGATGGTACTACGTGGTCGCCACGTGGGAGAGTAGGACGCCGCCGGATCTCATGGTAAAGGCCCCGGAGCTCATGTCGAGCCCGGGGCCTTTTTACGTGGCGGCGTCGGCGCGAAGAGGAGGGGGATGATGGCGGTGCGGAGCGGGATCGGACGGACGGCGCGGACATTGCGCACGTTACGATTGATGTGCGGCCTCGGAGTGCTCGCGGTCGCCGCAGGCGGCTGCTTCTTTCGGGATCCGCTCGATCCACACGGGGCGCTGAATCACAAGGTCGTGACGGACCTGGGCGACGCCGAGCGCATGGCGAAGGGCCGCGAGGCCTACGACCGCGCCCGCGGCCGGGTCGGCAACGTGCAGGCGGGCATGACCGTCGGCGAGGTCGAGACGGCGATGCAGGCGATCGTCGTCGCACAGGGGAGCGGCGAGAACGAGGACAAGAGCGCGCCACGGCGGAAGTTCATCGAGGGGCTCCTCTGCCGCTACGAGCCGGTGCAGCTCCGTGAGCGCTGGCTCTTCGGCTACGACGAGGGCGGCGTCGAGCTCGTCGGCTTCGTCCTCGAGTTCGGCCGCGAGGATCCCGAGAGCGACAAGTGGATCGTACGCTCGATCGACCGCCACCCGACCGACGACTGCCCCGAGTAGTGCGGAGTCGCATCCCCGGCCATCGCTGATCGGGGATTGACCGTGGGCGAAGGAAAGACGAAACTGCCTTCCCCATGTCCCGCGGCTCCGCCGACGCCTCCGCTCTCCGTGATCTGCTGCTCGTCCCCGGGATTCTGCGCGGGCTCGCGGCCCGCGAGTCTCCCGCCCGCATCCCGACCGGCGTCGACGCGCTCGACGCGCTCCTCGGCGGCGGGCTGCCGCGCGGCGCGCTGACCGAGATCGTCGGCCGGCCCTCCGCCGGGCGCACCACGCTCGCGTGCACGTTCCTGCGGGCGGTCACCGCGCACCACGCTCTCGCCGCCTGCATCGATCCACACGACACCCTCGACGCGTCCCATACGGAGAGCGCCGGCGTCGATCTCTCGCGCGTCCTCTGGGTCCGGCCGCGCACGGCGCGCGATGCGCTGCGGGCGGCGCTCCACGTCCTCGACGCGGACGGCTTCGCGCTCGTGCTGGTCGATCTCGACGGTGCCGGGGTGCCGGGCGTCGTCCCCGCGTCGGTCTGGATGCGGCTCACTCGCGCCGCTCTCCGCACCCGCACCGCCATGGTCGTGCTCGCACGCGAGAACGTCGCCGGCACCTTCGCGGCGCTGCGGCTCGAGGTCGAGCGCCGCCAGGTCGTGTTCGACGGGCCACCGTCGCATGCGCTGCTCGGTGCCGTCACGAGCGCCATCCACCTCCGCAAGAGCAAGCTCGGCGCTCCGGTGCCGCACCCGGCGGTCACGGTGGCGAGGTCGTGAGCCGTGGCACGCATCGCCTGTCTCTGGATGCCGGATCTCTCGCTCGCCGCGCTCGTGCGGACGCGGCCGGAGCTGGGTGATGCGGCCGTAGCAATCGCCGAGGGGCGCGCGCCACAGAGCGTGCTGCGCGCGGTGTCGTCGCGGGGACGCACCGCCGGCGTGCGCCCGGGCATGACCGCGGCCCAGGCGCGCGCCGTGTGGGACGCGATCGTCGTCGTGCCGTACGATCCCGAGACCCTCCGCGCCGCCGCTGAGACGCTCGCCGACGTCGCGGCGACGTTCGGGCCGCGCGTCGAGGTAGACGGCGACGGCACGGTCTTCCTCGACTGCGAAGGCAGCGCCGCGCTCTGCGCCTCGGAGCGCGAGCTCGCCACGGTGCTCGCCGCCCGGGCCGCGCGCCACGGGCTCGCGGCGCGGGTCGGGGTCGGCGGCTCGAAGCTGGCGGCGCGGCTCGCCGCGCGCGAGGGCGGCGGCGTGCACGTCGTCGCCGCGGCGGCGGAGGCGGCATTCCTCGCCGCGTTGCCGATCGCCCTGCTCACGCCCGCTGCGGAGACGGCGGAGGCGCTCGCGAGCTGGGGCATCGGCCGCATCGGCCAGCTCGCCGCGCTGCCGGCGGGCGCGGCGGCGCACCGGCTCGGCCCGGACGGTGCGCGGCTGCTGCGTCAGGCCCGCGGCGGCGGCGACGATACGCTGCTCGTGCCGCGCGCGGCGCCCGACACCGTCGTCGAGGCGATCGCGCTCGAGTACGGCGTCGATCGGCTGGAGCCACTGCTCTTCGTCGTGCGCCGACTCCTCGACCAGGCGGTGGCCCGGCTCGCGCTCCGGGGGCTCGCGTGCGCCGAGCTCGCGGTGACGCTTGAGCTCGACGGCGGCGCCACGCTCACGCGCCGGATCGTGCCCGGCGCCCCGACGGCCGAGACGAAGACGCTCTTCGTGCTCGTGCGCGCGCACCTCGAGCAGCATCCGCCGGGCGCGGCGATCGTCGGCCTGCGCCTCGCTGCGCTCACCACGCGCCCGCGGCCGACACAGCTCGACCTCTACCGTCCGAACGGCCCCTCGGCGGTGGCGCTCGCGAGCACGCTGGCACGGCTCGCCGCGCTCTGCGGCCCCGAGCGTGTCGGCCGGCCCCTGCGTGTCGACTCGCACCGCCCCGAGACGACCGCCGTCGCGGCCTTCACCGCACCGCCGCCCGCGAGCGGTGCGCCCGACACGGCCGCCGTCCAGCCGCGCATCGCGCTGCGCGCCTTCCGGCCGCCCGCCGATCTCGAGGTGTTCGAGAGCGGCGGCCGTCTCGCCTACGTCCGCGGACGGGGATTCGGCGGCCGGGTCGTGCGCCTCGCCGGACCGTGGCGCGTGTGCGGCGAGTGGTGGACGAGCGATCCCTACGACCGCGAGTACTACGACGTCGAGCTGACCGACGGCGGCCTGTACCGCATTTATCGGGCGGGTCTGCGCGAGAGCGGCGACGGCGGCGGGAGGCGGCGCTGGCTCGCCGACGGCATGTATGACTGACGGCACGGCGCCCTACGTCGAGCTGCATTGCCGCAGCGCCTTCAGCTTCCTGCGTGGCGCCTCGCTGCCGGAGGACCTGGTCGGGCGTGCCGCCACGCTCGGCTACGACACGCTTGCGATCGGCGACCGCGACGGTGTCTACGGCGCGCCGCGCGCGTTCGCCGCGGCGCGGGCCGCGGGCATCCGCGCCCTCGTCGGCGCCGACGTCACGCTCGCGGAGGGACGGGTGTACCTCCTGGTCGCGGAGCGACGGGGCTATCGCAATCTCTGCCGCCTCCTCACTACCGGCAAGCTGCGCGCGCCCAAGGGCGAGTGCCGGCTCGGCTGGGACGATCTCGAGGCGCACGCCGCGGGCCTGATCGCTTTCGCGGCCGGCGGGCCGGACGGCATCCTCGGCGACGTCGACGCCGCCGCCGCGCCCACGGCGCTCGATCGCCTGCGGGCGTGCTTCGACGACGGGCGCCTCTTCGTCGAGATCACGCGCCATCGCGAGCGCGGCGCCGAACGCCGCGCGCACCGCCTCGTCGCGCTCGCGGGGGCGATGCGGCTGCCGCTCGTCGCGACCAACGACGTCCGCCACGCGACGCCCGCCGATCGTCCGCTGCTCGACGTCCTCACCTGCATCGCCGCCAAGACCACGCTCGACGCCGCGGGCCAGCGCCTCGCGTGCAACGCCGAGCGCCACCTGAAACCGCCCGCCGAGATGGCGGCCGCGTTCGCCGACGTGCCCGAGGCGGTACGTAACACCCGGCGGATCGCCGAGCGCTGCGCCTTCACCCTGGCGGACCTCGGCTACCGCTTCCCGCGTTATCCCGTGCCCGCCGGCGAGACGCCGGACGGCCACCTCCGCGCGCTCACCATGGCGGGCGCGCGCGCGCGTTACGGCGCGCTCACGCCGCGGATCCGCCGGCAGCTCGATCACGAGCTCGCGGTGATCGCCCGCCTCGATCTGCCCGGCTATTTCCTGATCGTCTGGGAGATCGTCGAGTTCTGCCGGCGCCGCGGCATCCTCGTGCAGGGCCGTGGCTCGGCGGCGAACAGCGCCGTCTGCTACGCGCTCGGCATCACCGCCGTCGATCCGATCGGGATGGAGCTGTTGTTCGAGCGCTTCCTCTCCGAGGAGCGCGGCGAGTGGCCCGACATCGATCTCGACCTGCCGAGCGGCGACCGCCGGGAGACCGTCATCCAGCACGTCTACGAGCGCTACGGCAGCCGCGGTGCCGCGATGACCGCCAACGTCATCACGTACCGCGGCCGGAGCGCGATCCGCGAGGTCGGCAAGACGCTCGGCTTCGGCCCGCAGCAGGTCGACCGGCTCGCGAGGCTGCTCTCGCCCTTCGAGTTCCGCGACGCACAGGACGACGTTGCGTTGCAGCTGCGCGGCGCGGGTCTCGATCCCGCGGCCCCGCGCGTGCGCCTGCTCGTCGATCTCGTGCGCCGCATGCGGGGGCTGCCGCGCCATCTCGGACAGCATTCCGGCGGCCTCATCATGGCAGCGGGCCGTCTCGACGACGTCGTGCCGCTCGAGCCCGCGTCCATGCCCGGGCGCGTCGTGGTGCAGTGGGACAAGGACGACTGCGCCGATCTCGGCCTCATCAAGATCGACCTGCTCGGTCTCGGCATGATGGCGGTCCTCGAGGACGCGATTCCGCTGGTGCGCGAGCACGACGGCCGCGAGATCGACCTCGCCCACCTGCCGGCCGACGACCCCGAGGTCTACGGCCTGTTGCAGCGCGCCGACACGATCGGCGTCTTCCAGGTCGAGAGCCGGGCGCAGATGGCGACGCTGCCGCGCCTGCGGCCGTGTCGCTTCTACGATCTGGTGGTGGAGGTGGCGATCATCCGCCCGGGGCCGATCGTGGGACAGATGGTGCACCCCTATCTCCGCCGGCGCGCCGGGCGCGAGCCGGTCACCTATCCGCATCCCGCGCTCGAGCCGATCTTGCGCCGGACGCTCGGCGTGCCGCTCTTCCAGGAGCAGCTGCTGCGCATCGCCATGACTGTCGCCGGCTTCTCCGGCGGAGAGGCCGAGGAGCTGCGACGCGCGATGGGCTTCAAGCGCTCGGTCGAGCGCATGGCGCAGATCGAGCAGCGCCTGCGCGCGGGCATGGCGGCGCGCGGCATCCGCGGCGAGACGGCGGAGACGATCATCCGCGGCATCACGTCGTTCGCGCTCTATGGCTTCCCCGAGTCGCACAGCGCGAGCTTCGCGCTGCTCGCCTACGCGTCGGCGTACCTCAAGGCGCACCATCCCGCCGCATTCTTCTGCGCGCTTCTCAACAACTGGCCGATGGGCTTCTACCATCCCGCGACCCTGGTGAAGGACGCGGAGCGCCGCGACGTCCGCGTCCTGCCGATCGACGTCACCCGCTCGGGCTGGCGCTGCACCATCGAGGACGGGGCGCTGCGGCTCGGCCTGCGCTACGTCGCGGGCCTGCGCGAGGAGACCGCGCGGCGTCTCGAGCGCGAGCGCGCTGCCGCGCCCTTCGCCACGCTCGCCGATCTGGTGCGGCGCGCCGGCCTGCGCGAGGACGAGCGGCTACGGCTCGCGCGCGCCGGGGCGTGCGCGGCGTTCGGGACGGCCCGGCGCGACGTCCTCTGGCAGCTCGCCGCCCTCGAGCGCGACCCCGACGGCCTCTTCACGCGGGCGCGCGCGGCGGCCCGCCCGCCGGCCACCGCCCCACTGCCGCCGATGTCGGCAATCGAGGAGACGCTCGCGGACTACGCCAGCACCGGCCTCACCGCGGGTCCCCATCTCCTGCACCACCTCCGGCCGCGCCTGGCCGGGCTCGGCGTGCTCTCGAGCCGCGAGCTGCGCGCGGCGCCGGACGGGCACTGGGTGCGCGTCGCCGGTCACGTCATCGTCCGCCAGCGGCCGGGCACCGCGAAGGGCATGCTCTTCCTCACGCTCGAGGACGAGACCGGCACCGCCAACGCGGTGATCACCCCGCCCACGTTCCAGCGCCATCGCCGCATCCTGCAGACCGCGCCCGTGCTCGTGGTCGAGGGACCGCTCCAGCGCGTCGACGGCGTGACCCACGTCCAGGGCCGCCGCTTCCACGCCGTGACGATCGCCGGCGTGGCGCCGCCGGCGCACGACTTCCACTGAGCGCGCGCTTGCGCGTCAGCGCGCGGGGCCGCCGCGCGTCGTCGTAATCGGCGGGCGCTCCGCCAGGAGCTTGCGCAGCAGCGGCCGCCCCGTGACGAGCAGCGCGATCGCGACGCCACCGGCAGCGAGGCAGCTCCCCCAGATGTATGCCGCGCCGAGCGGACTCCAGCTGTCGAAGCCCCCCGCGCTGCCGACGCTCAGGATCGCCAGCGCCGCGAGGCCGTTCGAGACGATGCCGACGAGGATCGCGCCGGGATGGCGCCCCGGCATGCGCCACGCGATCGCGTAGCCGACACAGAGCGCGACGTATGCCGCGCCGAGCAGACGGACGAACACGAGCTGTGCGATCGGCGGCTGCGGAATGCCGAAGAGCGGGAACCACGGCGCGGGCAGGAAGAGCGCCGGGGCGGCCCAGAAGATCAGGGTGACGAGGATCTTGGCCGCGAGGGTGCGCCGGAGCGCGGTCGAGCCGACCGGCAGCGGCAACGGCGCGCTGTGGCGAAGGCGCGGCGATACCATGGTCAGATCGTTACACGAGCGCCACGTGTGCGTCGAGTGTGCGCCCGCGTGTCTCGTTTTGAAACGGATTCCGACATCGCCGGCTGCACGCGTCCGTCCGGGCTCCGTCCGGGCCAGACGGCCGAAAATGCTGCGGCGTGCGGCGTCGCGCCGCGTCGCTCAGGCGCGTCCGGTGGCGACCACCGCGAACGCCTCGTCGGCGTGGTCGAGGGTGCGGTCGATGTCGGCTTCCGTGTGGGCGGCCGAGAGAAACCAGTTGTGGTGCGGATGGAGATAGACGCCGCGCTCCGCCATGGCCCCGCAAAAGACCCGGTTCGCCGACTGGCCGGAATCGTCACGGAAGCTCATGAAGGGCAGGGCGGGCGGCCCGCTCGTGACGACCCGCAAGTCGTGCGCGGCGGCGGCCCGCTCGAGGCCGGTGCAGAGACGCCGGCCGAGCGCATCCATGCGTGCGATGCCGTCGGTCGCCGCGAGCGTCCGGAGGCAGGCCAGTGCGGCCGCCATCGGCACGCCGCTCGTGAAGTACGAGCCGGTGAAGAAGACGGCGCGTGCCGCGTCGCGCAGCGCGTCGCGCCCGACGCAGGCGGAGAGCGGGTAGCCGTTGGCGATCGCCTTGCAATAGCAGGCGAGATCCGGGCGCACGCCGAAGTACTCGCCCGAGCCGCCCATGTGCAGGCGGAACCCCGCGCGCACGTCGTCCAGCACGAAGACGATGCCCTGCGCGTCGCAGAGGCGCCTGACCCCCGCGAGATATCCGCTGGCCGGCAGCTCGGAGTCGTGGAAGGAGTCGTGGCGGAAGGGTGAGAGGATGATCGCGGCGACGTCGCCGTGTGCCTCGTCGACACACGCCGCGAGCGCGGCGAGGTCGTTCCACGGCACCTCCAGCACGTGCGCGCGGTCGGCCTCCGTGATGCCGCCGGGCAGCGGCGAGCACCACGCATGGGCGCCGTGATACGCGCCCGCCGCCTTCACGACCTTGCGGCGGCCGGTCGCGGCGCGCGCGACCTCGATCGCCCAGGTGCACACGTCGGAGCCGTTCTTCGCGAAGACGGCCCAGTCGGCGAACGGCGTGATCGCGACGAGATGCTCCGCCAGCTCGACCCAGAGCGGGGTCGGCCCGTTGAAGCAGTTGCCGTCGCGCATCTGCCGCAGCACGGCTTCCTCCACTGCTGGGTGGCGGTGTCCCAGGACGATCGGGCCGTACGAGCACAGGTAGTCGATGTACTCGTTGCCGTCGACGTCCCACACGTGGCTGCCGTCGCCGCGCGCGAAGAAGTAGGGATAGGCACCCGGAACGAGCAACGCGGGCGTCTGATGGCCGTAGATCCCGCCCGGCACGACGCGTTGCGCGCGCTCGAACAGCGCGAAGGTCTGAGACAGGTCGTGGCTCATGCGGCGCATCATGCGTCGCGTCCGACGTGGCGGTCAAACCGTCGCGGCCTCGGTTGCAATGGCGAATGACAGGCGCTTTAGTACCGGGCGACGAAAGGACCCTCATGGCTGACGCGTGGATCATCGACGCCGTGCGCACCCCGCGCGGGCGCGGCAAGAAGGACAGCGGAGCGCTGTCCCACCAGCACCCCCAGGAGCTCTTCGCGCAGACGCTGCAGGCGCTCGCCACCCGCAATCCCTTCGACCCGACGGACGTCGAGGACGTCGTCGCGGGCTGCGTCTCGCAGGCGGGCGAGCAGGGCGGCTGCATCACGCGCATGGCGGTGCTCGCCGCGGGCTGGCCGATCGAGGTGACCGGCGTCTCGCTGAACCGCTTTTGCGGCTCCGGCCAGCAGGCGGTGAACTTCGCGCTCATGGGGGTCCTGTCGGGACAGCAGGAGCTCGTCGTCGGCGGCGGCGTCGAGAGCATGTCGCGCCAGCCGATGGGCTCGGACGGCGCCGGCATCGACGGCCACAACCGGCACTTGCGCTCGCTGTACCCGCTCGTCCCGCAGGGCATCTCGGCGGATCTCATCGCCACGCTCGAGGGTTTCAACCGCGAGGACTGCGACCGCTTCGCGCTCACCAGCCAGATGAACGCCAAGCGGGCGATGGACGAGGGGCGCTTCGCGCGCAGCGTCGTCCCCGTACGCACGCTCGACGGCGTGATCGTGCTCGACCACGAGGAGTTTCCGCGCCCGCAGACGACACTCGAGGCGCTCGGCAAGCTCGACCCATCGTTCACCCAGCTCGGGCAATACGTGCAGAAGGGCGACCAGCTGACGTTCGACCAGAAGGCACAGAAGGTCTACCCGCAGGTCGAGACGATCCACCACGTGCACACCGCGGGCAACTCGAGCGGCATCGTCGACGGCGCGGCGGCCGTGCTGATCGCCTCGCCGGAGTACGCGCGCGCGCACGATCTCAAGCCGCGCGCGCGCGTGCGGGCCATGGCCACGCATGGCGCCGAGCCCATCATCATGCTCACGGCGCCCGTTCCCGCCACCCAGCGCTGCCTCAAGAAGGCGGGCATGACGATCAAGGACATCGACCTGGTCGAGATCAACGAGGCGTTCGCCGCGGTGCCGCTCAAGGTCATCCGCGACTGCCACATCGATCCGGAGATCGTGAACGTGAACGGCGGTGCGATCGCGCTCGGCCATCCGCTCGGCGCGACCGGCGCGATGCTGATGGGGACGGTCCTCGACGAGCTCGAGCGCCGCGACCTCACGACGGGACTGATCACCATGTGCATCGGCGGCGGCATGGGGATCACGACCATCATCGAACGTGTCTGAGGCGCACGGCGACGAGCTCGTCTTTCCGGCGTCGGGCTTCTGCTTCGGCTGCTCGCGCGACAACCCGTCCGGCCTGCACCTGCGCTTCTTCCGCAGCGGCGATGGCGTCTGCTGCCATGTCACGTTGGGCGCGCCGCACCAGGGCGCGACCGACATCGTGCACGGCGGCATCCAGGCCGTGCTCCTCGACGAGGCGAGCTGCGCCGCGGCGTTCTTCACCCGTGGGAGCTACGTCGTGACGGGCCAGCTCGACATCCGCTACCGCCGGCCGTGCCCGACCGGCGCCCCGCTCCATACACGCGCGCAGGTGGTGAGCGACGAGGGCCGCTTCTTCACGATCGTCGCCGAGCTGCGCGCCGCCGACGGCGACGAGGTCCTGACGAGCTCGGAGGGGCGCTTCTACCGCGACGCGCGCAGGAATCCGACGTGACGACGGAGCACGGGCCGCGGCCGCCGTTCCGGACGTTCCATACGGTGCGGATCGTGCGCGTGCCGCGCGCGGCGGCATTCGTGCTGGCGGTGCCGGTGCTGCTGGCGCTCGGCGTCGCGAGCGTCGCCGCTTTCGCGATCGCCGGCGCGGCGCTCTTCGTCGGCCCGCTCCTGGCGCCGCTCCTGCGCGGCCGGCGCGTCGCGCCCGAACACACGCCCGAGGAGGGGACGATCACGCTCGATCCGAGCGCCTACCGCAAGGTCGTGGAGCCCGCGAGCCGCCTCCGCGGTCCGGGCGAGCGCGGCCCCGCCGGCGAGCGCTAGACGCGCTCGGCGATCAGGCGGTCGAGCTCCTCGCGCAGCCGCGGGAGCACGTCGGTGTAGCCGTACGTGCCGACCTGCACGTCCTTCTTCTTCAGATTCACCGTCGACGGGCCGCACCACAGGCCGAGGTCGGCGTCGTCGGTCTCGCCGGGGCCGTTCACCCGGCAGCCCATGACCGCGATCGTGATGCGGTGCTGGGCGGCGTAGGACGCGAGCTCGCGCACCTGCTGGGCCAGCTCGACGAAGCTCTCGTTCTCGACCCGCGAGCAGCTGGGGCACGAGATGATGTTGAGGCCCTTGCCGAAGTCGGGCACGGAGATGAAACGTCCCGCGGCGACGTCGCGAATGATCTGGTGGCCGACCTCGACTTCGTCGTGCTTGCGCTCGTTCGGCAGGGTGAGCGAGACGCGGATGGTATCGCCGATGCCGCGCGCCAGGAGCTTCTCGAAGGCGAGCCGCGTCTTGATGACGCCGTCCGGCGGCAGGCCCGCCTCGGTGACGCCGAGATGCAGTGGCACGTCGGGCCGGACCTCGGCGAAGCGCGAGTTGGCCGCGACGACCTTCTCCGGATCGGAGTCCTTGAGCGAGACGACGAAGCGGTCGAAGCCGACCTGCTCCATGAGCTCGCAGTGGTAGAGAGCCGACTGGACGATCGCCTCGAGCTGGTTGCCGGGGTAGCGCTCGAGGAACTCCGGCGCGACGGAGCCGCAGTTCACGCCGACGCGGAGCGCGCAATCGTTGTCGCGGGCGACGTCGGCCAGCCAGCCGACCTTCTCGCTGATCGTCTTGTCGCGCTCGATGTGGTGGAGGTGGCCCGGGTTGTAGCGGATCTTGTCGACGTGCGGCGCGACCGCCGCGGCGACGCGGTAGTTCTCCTGCAGATCGACGGACAGCGTGACGCCCTCGGTCTGCGTGCGGATCTCCGCGAGCGCCTCGACCTCCTTCAGGTTGTCGACGGCGATGCGGACGATGGCGGCGCCTGCCTGCGCCAGCTGGTGCACCTGCGCGACCGTGGCGTCGATGTCGCGCGTCTTGGTGGCGCACATGCTCTGCACGGCGATCGGCTCGCCGCCGCCGACGCCCACCTGACCGATGCGCACGCGGCGCGTGCGGCGTGCTGGCGATTCCGCCCCGTTGGTGCCCATCGGGCGCGAACATATCGGATGACGCGCCGCCCCGCAATTCGGGGCGTCTCAGCCGGCGGCGGCGAGCCCGTCGCGCAACGCCGCCGGCATGGCGACTTCGTCGTCGTCGATCGTCGTCCAGGCATAGCGGCTCGCGACCCGTACGAGCACGTCCACGCTCGCGCGGCGCCGGAGGATCGTCTGGCGCTCGACTGCGCGCTCGCCGACGGCGACGGGCCACGTGACGACGTCGATGACGTCGCCGTAGAGAGCGGCGTCGCGGTACTCGATGTCGTGCGCCACGGGACGGAGCCGGCCGCCGTCCGCGAGCTGCGCCTGGAGCGGCCAGCCGACGGCAGCGCACGCGTCCTCCGCCCCCTGCTCGACGTAGTGGAGGTACGCCGCATTGTTCACGTGGGCGAGCGCGTCGAGGTCGTGCAGCTCGACGCGACGGCCGAGGCGGGTCGCGTGCGGGGGCTCGGGCGGCGACGGAAACGGGCCCCGCGTCGCCGGGACGGTGCCCTCGGCGTCGAATGCCTCTTCGATCTCCTTCGGAACGCGCTTCGGCTGGCCGCTCGTGCGGTCGACGAACACCCAGTCGGTGGAGGCGCGCGCGATCAGCCGCTCGCCGGCGCGGACCTCGTAGTCACGCTGCGAGCGGACGCGCCGGAAGTCGGCGACCCAGGTCGCGGCCTCGAGCTCGTCGCCGTAGCGCGCCGGCGCGAGCCTGCTGAGCATGGTCCGCCGCACGAGCCAGAGCGCCCCCGTGCGCAGGTAGTACGCGGGATCGAAGCCGGCGTCGTTGGACGCGCGCGTCGCCGTCTCCTGGAGGAAGCGGACGAGCGTCGCGGTACGCAGCTCGCCGAAGGCGTCGACGTCGGCCTGCCACACCGGAGCGCGGAAGCGAAAGACCCGAGCCACGGGGCGTCGAACCACCGCCCACGCGTCGAGTCAAGGAGGCCGCGCCCGCATCACCGCCTCCGTGGGACGCTCGCGCCGGATCATGCGGCGGAGTAGGGTCCGCTCGAGACCATGCGGCTCGTCTACACGGGGACGGACGGCGCGCTCTACGCCTGGCGACGTGCACAGCCGACGACGCGGCTCACGTGGCCGTGGGAGGAGATGGTCGGCGGCGCCCCGGTTGGGCTTTCGTACGCGTGGCCGACCTGCAGTCGAAACGGCAGCCGCGTCCTGGCGCTCGCGCGCCGCGGCGCCGACCGCCACTTCCTCTACGTCGTTGACGTCGACGGCGTCGTCGCCGAGGAGGTCGCCGCGCTCGGCGAGACGGCGCCGATCTATGCCAACTGGTCGCCCGACGGCACGCGCGTCGCCGTCCTCCTGCAACGCGGCGGCACGCTCGCGCTCGACGTCGTGGCGCTCGCGGGCGAGCGCGCGCCGCGCACGGTGGCGCGCGGCGCGCCGCTCTTCTGGTCGTGGTCGCCCGACGGCCGGACCCTCGCCGTGCACAGCGGCCAGAGCGTCGACGACATGAGCGTCGGCGGCACGGTGCTGGTCGACGCCGAGAGCGGCCAGGTCGTGGACGTCCTGGGTCGGGTGCTCGCGCCGTATCGTGCGCCGTCGTGGTCGGCGGACGGCCGCTGGCTCGCGTTCGCCCGGCTCGCGGAGCACGGTACGCGGCTCGTGTTGCGCAACGTCGAGAGCGGCGAACGCTGCACGCGCGAGCTCGAGGCCGGGGCGGTCGCATTCGTCTGGCACCCGCGCCGTCCGATCCTCGCCTACGTCGTCGCCCGCGACGATGCCCCGCACGTGTATGAGCGGATCGTCTGCCTCGATCTGCAGGACGAGCGCGAGCGGGTGATCGGGCGCCCCGCGATCGCCTGCGCCTGGCACCCCGATGTGCCGCGCCTCTTCCGCCTGGCGGTTGCTCAGGCGCGCGACGCGCTCGTCTGGGAGTACGAGGAGGAGGGCGACGACGCGCCGGCAACGACGGTCGTGCGCTTCGTGCCGACGCGCGAGATCGTCTTCGCGGCGTCGTTCTTCGACCAGTACGCCGGCTCGCACGCGGCGGTCGCGCCCGATGGCAGCATGCTGGCCGTGGCGGGGCGCGTGCCGGACGAGGCCGGCAGCAAGGTCCCGCACGTCTACGCCGTCGGTACCGAGAGCCGCGAGGTGACGCTGGTCGGCGAGGGCATCACGGCCGTCTGGACGGCGTGACCGGCGGCACCGCTCCCTTGCCTTCACGGCAGCGATTGCCTACGTAGATCGCGTTCCCGGAGGCCCCAGGATGCCCTACGGCACACTCTCGCTCGCGGTCGACGGCCGCATCGCCCGCCTCATGCTGCAGCGTCCGGAGCGCCTGAACGCGATCAACCGCGACATGCCGCGCGAGCTCGCGGCCGCGGTCGCCGAGGCCAACGCCGCACGGGGCGTGCACGTGATCGTGCTGTCCGGGGCGGGGCGGGCCTTCTGCGCCGGCTACGACCTCGAGTGGGGCACCAAGGTCGAGGCCGAGGCCGATGCTGCCACCACGGTGTGGGATCCGATGCGCGACCTCGCGATGATGGGCGACAACGTCGCTTGCTTCATGTCGCTCTGGCGGAGCCGGAAGCCGGTGATCGCGAAGGTGCACGGGTGGTGCGTCGGCGGCGGCACCGATCTCGCGCTCTGCTCGGACCTGGTCGTCGCCGCCGAGGACGCGGCGATCGGCTACCCGCCGGCACGGGTGTGGGGCTCGCCGACGACCGCGATGTGGGTCTACCGGGTCGGCATGGAGCGCGCCAAGCGTCTCCTGCTGACGGGCGACTCCGTGTCGGGCCGCGAGGCCGAGGCGATCGGGCTCGTCGGAAAGGCGGTGCCGGCGGCCGATCTCGATGCCGAGGTCGACGCGCTGGCACGACGCATGGCGCTCCTGCCGCAGAATCAGCTCGCGATGATGAAGCTGCTCGTCAACCAGGCGTACGAGAACATGGGACTCGCCTCGACGCAGACGCTCGGCACGCTGCTCGATGGGATCGCGCGCCACACGCCCGAAGGCGTCGCGTGGCGGAGCGATGCCCTCGAGCGCGGCGTGCGTGCCGCGCTCGAGGCGCGCGACGGGCCGTTCGGCGACTACGGCTCGCGCCCCAAGAAGGCGCGATGAGCACGCCCTTCAATCTCGCCGCGATCCAGGAGGCCATCGCCGAGCGCATCCCCGACCGCGAGTGCATCGTCTTCCGCGACCGGCGCATCACCTGGCGCGCCTTCAACGAGCGCACCCGGCGTCTCGGGAACTTCCTGCGCGCCCGCGGGCTCGGCTGCCGGCGCGAGCGCCCGGCGCTCGAGAACTGGGAGTCGGGCCAGGACCACCTCGGCCTCTACCTGTACAACTGCAACGAGTACCTCGAGGGGATGCTCGGCGCGTACAAGGCGCGCGTCGCCCCGTTCAACGTCAACTACCGCTACGTCGAGGACGAGTTGCTCTACCTCCTCGACAACGCCGAGGCGACGGCGCTCGTCTACCACGCCCGCTTCGCGCCGACGCTCGCCAACATCCTGCCGCGGCTCCCGCGCCTGCGCACCCTGATCCAGGTCGCCGACGAGTCGGGCAACGTGCTGCTCGACGGCGCCGTCGACTACGAAGAGGCGCTCGCCGGCCAGCCCGCGACGCGTCCCGACGTCGAGTGGTCGCCCGACGATCTCTACATCCTCTACACCGGCGGCACGACCGGCATGCCGAAGGGCGTTCTCTGGCGGCAGGAGGACATCTTCTTCGGCGCGCTCGGCGGTGACCCGCCGGGCGGGAGCCGGGTCGCGTCGGTCGAGGCACTGGCCGATCAGGCGGCGGGCGGCGGCCTCCGTACGCTGGCGGCGCCGCCCTTCATGCACGGGGCGGCGCACAGGATCGCTCTCAACACGCTTCACCAGGGCGGTACCGTCGTCGTACAGCCGTGCCCGGAGCGCCTCGATGCCGCGGAAATCTGGGATACGATCGCTGCCGAGCGTGTGAACTTCCTCTGCATCGTCGGCGACGCGTTCGGCCGTCCCCTGCTCGACGAGCTCGAGCGCCGGCCGCGCACCCTGCCGGACTTCCGCTTCCTCATCTCGGGCGGCGCGATCCTCACGCCGGCCTTGAAGCAGGGTCTGCTCGCGCAGCTGCCGCGCATCCTCCTGATCGATGGGTTCGGCGCCTCGGAGACCGGCGGGCAGGGCCAGCAGCTCCACACCGCCGGCCAGGAGGCCTCGTCGGGAAGCTTTCGCATGAGCGACTCGACGCTCGTCCTGAAAGACGACCTCTCGGGACCGCTCGCGCCCGGGGCGAGCGAGCAAGGCTGGCTGGCGCGCGCCGGCCACGTGCCGCTCGGCTACTACCGCGACCCGAAGAAGACCGCGAGCACGTTCCCGGCGATCGCCGGCACCCGCTACGCCGTGCCCGGCGACCACGCGGCACTCGCCGCCGACGGCTCGATCAAGGTCCTCGGGCGCGGCTCGGTCTCGATCAACACCGGTGGCGAGAAAGTCTACCCGGAGGAGGTCGAGCGCGCGCTGAAGACGCACCCGCTGGTCTACGACGCGGTCGTCGTCGGCACCCCCGATCCGCGTTGGGGGGAGCAGATCAACGCGATCGTCCAGCTGCGCGAGGGCGCGACGCTCGACGGCGAGGAGCTGCGCGCCTTCGCCGGCCGCCACATCGCCCGCTACAAGCTGCCGAAGGCCGTCGTCTTCGTCGACCTGGTGCAGCGCAGCCCGAGCGGCAAGGCCGACTACCGCTGGGCGAAGACCCGGGCGCAAGAGGCGCTCACCGCGCTCGTCGCGTCCGCCGACTGACGCACCGGAAGGAGAGCTTATGGCCCGCATCCCATATCGAGACCTCAGCGACGCACCGGAGAAGATCCGCACGCTCATCGCCGGGCTTCCGCCGCTCAACATCTTTCGCATGCTCGGCCACGTCGAGACGCTCGCCTCCGGATTCGCCCAGCTCGGCGGCGCCATCCTCGGCCGCGAGCAGCTCGACGCCCGCCTGCGCGAGCTCGTGATCCTGCGCGTCGGCGCCCGTTCGCCTGCGCCCTACGAGTGGCAGCAGCACGTGCCGATCGCGCGTGCGACCGGCGCCACCGACGACGAGATCGCGGCCATGAAGCGCGACACGCCCGACGTCCCGTCGTTCGGGGCGCGCGAGCGCGCCATCCTGCGCCTCACCGACGAGCTGCTGACGACGCCGCGGGCGAGCGACGCCACGGTCGCCGCCATGCGGGCCGAGTTCTCCGACCGCGAGCTCTGCGAGGCGGTGCTGACCGTCGGCTACTACATGATGGTGGCCCGCTTCCTCGAGACGACCGGCGTCGACCTCGAGACCGGCGCGGCCGACACGGCCGCGGAGCTGGTGCAGCGCCTGCAGCGCCCGCCCGCGTAGGCGGACGCTCAGCCCCGCCGTGCGGAGGGCACGCGGGAGACCGCCGGCGTGTCGCGGACGTAGAAGCGCCAGGGCAGGGCGGCGTCGGCTCCCGCGTAGGCGACGCCGATCCGCGGCGAGCGGGCGACGCGGCGCGCCGGGATGGGCGGCGCGTCGAGCAGGACGATGCGCCCGCTGGTGAGATCGCTGCCGTCCGCGCGCCGGTCGATGCCCATCGCGCGGCAGAGGTTGGCCGGACCGCGGCAAAGGGCGGCGTCGACGAGCGCCGCGTTGCCGCGGCGCCGGCGCATGAGGGCCATCCCTTCGAGCGGTTCGAGCGCGCGCAGCAGCACCGCTTCCGGCAGGCCGGCGTCGCGGGTCACGACGTTGCAGCAGTAGTGCATGCCGTAGGTGAAGTAGACGTACAGGTGCCCCGCCGGACCCCACATGGTCTCGTTGCGTGGCGTGCGGCGCCCGCCGAAGGTATGGGCCGCACGGTCCGTCGGGCCGCGATACGCCTCGACCTCGACGATGCGACCCGCGGTGACACCGCCGCGCCCGTGGTGCACGAGGATCTTGCCGAGGAGCGCGCGTGCCACGCGCAGGGTGGGACGCGTGGTGAACGCGCGTCCGAGGACGACGGCGTCGGGCGGGATCACGCCCGGAAGAGGGTCCGCAGTGCCGCGCGTCGCGGGTCGTCGAGGTTGCGGATCGCGGCGCGGTCACCGCTCGAGAGATTCACGATCTTGGCGGCCTCGAGGTCGATGCGCAGGCGGTCACCGGTATGGATGAAGGCCGGGGCGTCGAGCGCGACCGGCACGAGCCGGGCGGCGAGCGCCGCCTCCTCGAGCCCGTCGTCGTAGCGGCAGGCGACGAGCGCGCCGATGCCGAGATGCCGGAGGGCGGCGAAGGCTGCCGGTGCGCCGGGCGCCCCGCGGAGATCCTCCACCGCGACCACGTCGCCGGGGCCGAGGCGCGCGGCGAGCGCCGTGTCCAGGTCACCGAGCACGTGGCGGCTCGCCTCGGCGGCGGTGAGGGTCGCGTAGCGGCCGGGCAGCAGGTCGGCGATGGTCAGCACGATGCCGAATGCCCAGGCGCGTCCGGTCAGGGTGGGGAGCGGCTCCTCCCAAGTCGGCGTGCTCATGCGGGCTCAGGCTTTCACAGCAGCTCGAGCTGGCGGGCCCGGCCGACGACGTCGCCGAAGTGGATCGAGAGGAAGCGCAGCACCGCGTCGGCGATGGGCTCGATCTGGCGCTCGACGTAGTGCTCGTAGTCGAGGCCGTTCCGCCGCTCCTCGATCGGCTCCGGCCCGGCCGTGGTCATGACGTACTCGACGATGCGCGCCGCGGGACCGTTCAGCTTGCGAGCCGCCTTCACGTGCGCCGGCGTCGTCCGCGTGTACTCGGCGAGCTGCTTCCGCACCGCCTTCTTGTAGCTCAAGAGATCATCGAACCGGCCGGCGCGCAGCTCGCCGAGGAAGCCACGGATGAAATCCTCGACCGGACGGTCGTGGAACACGAGGCCGAGCAGCTCGCGCTGGAAGCGCTTCGCGAGCGGCGTCCAGTCGCGCCGCACCGCCTCGAGGCCGACGAACTCGACCGCCTCGTCGGCGCCGTCGCGCCCGACCAGGCCGGCGTAGCGCTTCTTGCTGCCGCCCGCGCCGGAGCGCACCTCGGGCATGAAGAAGCGCCGGTAGCACTTCTCGAACTCGAGCTCGAGGAAGCTCTCGAGGCCGAAGTCCGTTCGCAGGCGGCGCGCGAGCATCGTGCCGACGGTGATCCGGATCTCCTCGGCGCGTACCAGGGCCTCCGCCTCGGCCGGCTCGCCGACGTCGACGAAGAGCGAGTCGGTGTCGCCGTAGATGACCGCGTAGCCGAGGCGCCGCACCTCCTCGGCCGCGAGATGGATGAGATGCTGGCCGGTCAGCGTGATCGCATTGGCGATCGCCGGCGAGAAGAAGCGGCACGAGCTCGCCGCGAGAACGCCGTAGAGCGAGTTCATGAGGATCTTGATCGCGTGCGCGCCGAGGCCGTCGTCGGCGGCCCGTGCGGCGTCGCGCTGGCGCCAGAGGCGCGCGACCAGCTCGGGGAGGATGCCGGGCGTGCGGACGAAGGCGGCGCCGCCCGGGGTGTGGATGAGATCGGGGTGCGCGCTCCGCCGCTCCAGCGGCACGTACGTCAGCGGATCGATGTTGAACGTGCGGATGATGCTCGGGTACAGGCTCTTGAAGTCGAAGACGAGGATGTTGCGGAAGAGGCCCGGCACGGAGTCGAGCACCGCGCCGCCGGCCACCTCGGCCGATTCGTGCTGGGCGCCCACCGACGGCGCCACGACGCCGCGAGCGCGCAGCTCGTGGAGATAGAGGAAGTCGACCGAGGCGATGCTGGCGCCGACCCGGTCGAGCTGCATCCCGGTCAGCAGGCTGCGCGACACCGCAAGGTCGACCAGGCGGCGCGCGGCAAGCACGTCGAGCACGAGCTGCGCGTCGCGCAGGTTGTAGTCGACGAGGAGCTGGCGGTTCTCGTGGAACGCACGCTCGATCTCGGTGCCGCGCCCCTCGCCGGTCATGAGCTTGCCGCGGCCGAGGAACGCCTGCGCCGCCGTCTCGAGCTTGTAGTCGTCGAGACGGATGAAGGCGCTGCGCGTGAGCGCGAGACCGTCCAGGATCTGCCGGCCCGGAGCGCTGGCGCGCGGATCGCGCGAGAAGCTCTGATCGCGCTGGACGATGGTCTCGTCCTCGGTCCGTCCGAGGCGGAAGGGGATGCCGTAGCGCAGGCAGAGCGTGCGCAGCACGCTGACGTCGAAGTCGATCACGTTCCAGCCGGTGATGACGTCGGGGTCGAGCTCCTGCAGCAGCGCGAAGAAGCGCAGCAGCAGCTCGCGCTCGGTCGCGAAGCACTCGGCGCCGTCGAGCGGCCCCGGTCCGACGATCAGCACCCGGTCGGCGCCAAGGCCAGCCAGAGCGAGAGCGTAGAGCTGCGTCGCGCGCAGGTTCGTCTCGATGTCGATCGAGAGCACACGGAGCTGCGGGACGAAGCTCGCGGGCGCGAGCATCGGGTTCCGGTAGACGTGGGCGATCCCGCCCCCCGGCGCCGACGGCCCGTCGATCTCGATGGCGGCGCGCAGCCCCCGATCGATCAGATAGCGGTAGGCGAAGCGCAGGTCGGCCTCGAAGCAGACGATCCCCGCGCCGGCGAGACGCTGGCGGAGCGGCGGGACGTCGGCCGGGACGGTCGTCTCGACGCGCGCGACGGGCTCGCCGTCGAGCGAGCGCAGCTCGCTCGATGCCACCTTCGCGCCGAGACGCTCGACCTCGGCAGCGCGCGCCGCCGGCACGAAGAAGTACGGGCGCACGCGGTCGTCGACGACGCAGAACGAGGCTCCGTCCTCGCGGGTCCCGTAGAGGTGCACCTCGGGACGCCCGCTTACCACCCGGTAGGTCGGCTGGAGGATGAAGCCGCGCACCCGCCGACTATAGCTCGCATGCGCCGGCGGCGCATGCGAGCACGCCGGAGCTA
>DASXLI010000082.1:0-10957 GCA_036496285.1 Binatia bacterium | reverse complement strand
GTCGAGGACAAGTGGCTTGCGTGCGTCGCCGTCGCGCTGCTGAACGCGGGCGGCGAGGGTGGCCTCATGGCGTACCAGATCCTCCTCTGCGTCGCCGCCGCCTGCGCCTGGTACGGCATGCAGCGCGCCTGGGGTGCATCGCCGCGGGTGGCGGTCGCGGGCGTCGCGCTGGCGCTCCTCGCGTGCGCCTTCCGCCTCGAGCCCCGTCCCGACACCGCAAGCCATGCGCTGCTCGCCCTGGTGCTCGGGCTCGCCGTCGCCGACGTGCCGTGGCGGCGGCTGCGCTGGCTCGTGCCGCTCGTGATGGCGCTCTGGGCAAACGTCCACGGCTATTTCATCAACGGGATCCTCGTGCTGGCCGCCGCTGCCGCGTGCACACTGCTGGGCGATCGCACGGAGACGCGCCTCGGACGCGTGCCGAGGACCCCGGCCGAGCGCCTCGTGCTGCTCGGGCTCGGCACCGGCGCGTGCCTCCTCCAGCCGCAGGGCTGGCGCGGTGTCGTCTACCCGCTGTGGCAGCTCGCCAACCTCGGCTCCGACGCGACCCTGCAGGGTGCGATCCAGGAGTTCACGCCGTCGACGACGCTCCTCGCCGGCATGGGCGCGGGTCGCACCGTCCTCCTCGTGTCGGTCGCCCTGACGGCGCTCATACTGCCCGTGCTGGCGCGCCGCGCCGCCACGCCCCGCCGGGGGCGCACACCTCCCGCACTTCCCGCTGCGGTCCTGCGCCAGGGGATCGCCGTCGCCGCCGCCCTGCCCTGGCTCCTCGCGCCGCCGGCCGGCCTCCAGTCCGTACCCTACCGCGTGACCTTCGCGCTCCTCGTGATGGCGGTCATCGAGCTTCCGACCCTGCTCGTCCAGCGCCGCCTGCTGGCTCCGACGATCGTGGCCGGATTCACGACGCTCGCGGTCCCGCTCGTCCGCAACGTCGCGCTCGTCCCCCCGGCGACGCTCCTCGTGCTGGCGCCGGCCTGGACGGAGTGCGGCGCCTGGGTCCGCGAGCGGCTCGGCATGCGCCGCGCCCGTGCCGTCGCCGCGGCGGCGCTGCTCGTCGTCGTCCTGCCCGTCGTCTGGCTGCGGCTCTCCGATCGCATGAACGCCGGCATGGTGCGGGCGCCGCTCCGCACCGGCTGGGGCGTCGATGCCGAGCGCTTCCCCGTCGGCGCAGCCGATTTCATCGTGCGCGAGCACTTGCCGGGACCGCTCCTCAACAACTTCGATTCTGGCGGCTACTTGCTCTACCGGCTCTACCCGGACCACCGCGTCTTCATCGCCGGCAGCACCTCGATGTATCCGGCGTCGTTCCTCGCGACCTACAGGGGGAGCGTCGTGACCGAGCCACGTCTGGACGCGCTCCGCGCGACGTACGGCACCGAGATGGTCGTCATCGACTTGGCCTCCCCGGCGACGGCAGCGCTCGTCGAGCGGCTGAGCGCGGCGTCCGACTGGGCGCTCGTCTTTCTCGACACGGGCGGCGCCGTCTTCGTTCATGTCGACGACCGGACGCAGGCACTCGCCGCGCGGCGGGTCGACCTCGGGGCACGCCTGCGGGAGCTCGCAGCGACCGAGCGCACGAGGCCGGCGCTGCCGGTCGCGCTCGGCGGCGTCCCCCTCGTCTTTCCCCGTTTCAACCTCGGCATGTTCGCGTTCGCGGCGGGTCGTCCCGACCTGACGCTGCGCGAGGCGCGCCGCCTCTGGGACGTGGCCCCGCACGAGGACCTGGCCCTCGACGAGGCCGAAGCCGCACGGCGCGCCGGCCTCCTCGCCGACGACCTGCCGCGGCTCGAGGCCGCTCTCGCCGCCTATCCGGCGTCGCGAGATCTTCGCACGCTCGTCACGCTGGCGCTCGCGTTCCACGCCGACGAGCGCCTGCAGGCCGGCGCGCCGCGCGAGGCCGCCGACGACGCCCGCCGCATGATCGCGCTCGATCCCGCTCCGTGCGGCCCATACCTGGTCCTCGCCAAGGCGGCCGCGCTCGCGGGCGACCTCGGCGGCGCGCGGCGCTCGCTCGACGACGCGCGGCGGCGCGACGGCGACGGTACGTGCGCGCGCAGCATCCGCGCCGACCCGGTGCTGGGGCCGCTCGCCGGCGCGGCCGGCGCGCCGTCCTGAGCGGAACGAGCTAGGCGGAGCGGCTTCCCCACTCCTCCGGCGTGAACGCCGAGATCGTGAGCGCGTGCACGCCCGCCGTCGCGAGGTCGCCGACCGCCTCGTACACGAGGCGATGGCGCGCCAGCGGATCGTGGCCCACGAAGCGCGCGCTCACGACGATCACCTCGTAGTGGCCGCCTCCGCCGGCCGCACCGGGATGGCCGGCATGGGCGTCACTCTCGTCCGCCACCTCGACGTGCTCCGCGGCGAGGCCGTCGCGCAGGCGCTCCCGCAGGCGCGCGGCGCCGCTCACGCGGGCGGGCCGCCGGCGGCGTGCAGCACGGGCACGATGTCGGCGGCGATCGACTGGAGGATCGTCGCCGCGACGTCGCGCCGCAGCTCCCCCGAGCCCGGCACGACGTGGCAGAAGTCGAGCCCGAGCGCGGCGAGCCGCTGGAAGCGCGGCAGCGCCGTCTCGACCGGCCCCGCGATCGCGAACCAGTCGATGAACTCGTCCTCGAGGCCACGGGCATGCTCGGCCTTGGCGCGGGTGTGCACGCGCATGTCGTAGTGCTCGCGCAGGCGAGCGGCGACCACGCGCAGGCGCGGCGGCAATGGATCGAGGCTCGCGCCCGCGAGCGACGAGAAGCGCGCGAAGGTCGCGACCGTGCCGCGCACGGCGTCGCGCGCTACCGCGAGATCGGGATGCACCGCGCAGTTGAGATACGCCCCGTAGCGGATCGACGCCGGGTCGCGTCCGGCGTCGCACGCTGCCGCGCGTGCCGCGTCGAGCGCCCACGAGATGCGCTCGGGATCGGCGCCGACGGCGAACGCGATGCGCTCGGCATGCCGTGCCGCGACGGCGATTGCGCGCGGCCCCGTCGCCGCCACCTCGACCGGCACCTTCGGCACCTCGACGGCACGCAGCCATTCGAGACGGCTCGTGAAGCCGTCGCGATCGACGGTCGCCCCGCCGAGATACGCCTGGACGGTGGCGAGCCAGTGCTCGAACTCGGCGATCGGCACCGTCGACTTGCCGATGCGCTGCAGCGACGAGTCGCCGCGCCCGACGCCGCAAATCGCCCGCCCGCCGCTCTCCACATGCAAGGTGAGCGCAGCGCCGGCGGTGACGGCCGCGTCGCGGGTGAGCGGGTTCGTCACGCCCGGCCCGAGCTGCAGCGTCGTCGTCGCCTGCGCGGCGAGGACGAGCTCCTGCCACACGTCGGGCGCGAGGTTCTGGCTGTCGGGATAGAGCATGCTCGTGAAACCGAGCGCCTCGGCGGTCCGCGCCAGCTCCGCCGAGCGCCGCGGCAGCGGCGGCATGATGATGCCCGCGCGCATCACGATCTCTCGAGGTCGCGCGCCATGACCGTCTTCCGGCCATCGGCGCGGGCGTGCGCGATCGCCTCGTCGCAGACGCGGCGCAGGTGATCGGAGAGCGGCTCGACGACGTCGTCGGACGTGTTCATGCCCGACACCTGGCGGATGTAGAGTTTCAGCTTGGAGACGACGACGAGGACCTCGCGCGCGGGACGGCCGCCCGGCGCGGCCTGTGCTTGCGCCGCGGCGGCGCGGGGCCCGGGTGACGCGGCGGCCTCGGCGCGCTGCTCGCGCTCCCACGCCTCGGCGGTCGGCACGCTCTGCTCGTCGGCCCACGCGTCGCGATGGCGCAGCACCGGCACGTGCGCGTCCCAGCACGCGACGGAGCAGAAGACGAAATCGGTTCCCTTGCGGTTGCAGGTGGAGACGCTGCACGTGAAGTAGCTCGCCCCGAAGGCGATCGGACGCTTGCACGTGTTGCAGCGCTTCCAGGTCGTCGCATCGTCGGTCGGCATGCCGCGACTGTAGAAGAATCCACCCGGCCGCGGTAGCCCGCCAGAGGAAGACGCCGAGGCCGGAGGCGCCGCCGTGCGGCGGCTGGCATCGGCGCGGCCGCCGTGACAGGTTCCCGCGCCTATGATGCGGCGGCTCCTCGTCGGACTCGCGATCGTGCTCGTCGCGGTCGGCGGCTGGTACGTGTGGCTGATGAACGCGGCCGGGCAGTTCAAGACGCTGGCGCCGCACTTCGACGGCACCTGCCGGGCGGTCCCGGGCGTGGTCGGCGCGGAGGACTTGACGATCCACCCGCGCACCGGCGTCGCGTACCTCTCGTCGTGCGACCGGCGCGCCGTCTTCGCCGGCGGCCCTGCACACGGCGCACTCTTCGCCTACGACCTGAGTACGCCCGACGCGCTCCCGGTCAATCTCACCCCGGACGCCGGGCCCGACTTCTGCCCGCACGGCATCAGCCTCACCGTCGCCCCCGACGGCACGAGCACGCTTTTCGTGATCGTGCACACGCGCGGCCGGAGTACAATCGAGGTCTTCGACGCGTCGCCGACGGCGCTCGTGCACCGGACCACCCTCTCGGATCCCCTCCTGGTCGCGCCCAACGACCTGCTCGCCGTGTCCCCGACCGAGCTCTACGTGACCAACGACCACCGCTACGCGGCGGGGTTCCTGCGCACGGTCGAGGACTACACGCGCCGGCCGTGGGCCAACGTGGTCCGGTGGGATGGGCAGCGCTTCCACGAGGCGGCGGGCGGTATCCGTCTCGCAAACGGCATCAACATGAGCCGTGACGGCAGGACCGTCTACGTGGCGGCGACGATCGGCCAGGCGATCCGCGAGTACGACCGCGACCCGGCGGCGGGCGCGCTCACGTTCCGCGCCGAGATCCCGGTCGCGACCGGCGTCGACAACATCGAGATGGACCCCGACGGCTCGCTGTGGATCGGCGCGCACCCGCAGCTCCTGACCCTGGTCGGCTACATGGGCGGGCGGAAGCCGCGAGCACCCTCGCAGATCCTCCACGTCACCCCGGCGACGAGCGGCGCCCGGGTCGAGGAGATCTACCTCGACCTCGGCGACCAGCTCTCGGCGGCGAGCGTCGGTGCCGTGCACGACCGGCGCCTGCTGATCGGCCCCATCGCCGACGACAAGTTCCTCGACTGCACCCGCCGCTGACGCGGCGCGGCCTGCGGCGCGCGGCATCGTCTTGTACCCGCGTACGATTTTCCTTCCCATCTGCGCGAGGACGTGATTCGATTCCCCGAACGGGTGGCGACGGCACCGCCCGTAGACGACGAGGCGCCAGGATTGTCACGGTGGCGGGCGCTTCCGGTGAAGGAGCCCGCATGACCCCCTTCTCGATGCGCGTTCTCCGGCGGCTCCGGCCGCTGGTGGCGATCCTCTGCCTCGGCGTCACGGCGCCCAGCGGCGCGCACGCGGCCTCGAGCTACACGCTCTTCGAGAGCGGCCAGGTGCGGCCGCTCGCGCAGGCAGGCGGACACCTCTTCGCGGTGAACACCCCCGATGACCGACTCGAGGTCTTCGACGTGTCGGCCGGCGGGCTCACCCATCGCTCGTCGGTGCCGGTCGGGCTCGAGCCGGTCGCGGTCGCTGCACGGAGCGCCACCGAGGTGTGGGTGGTGAATCACCTCTCGGACAGCATCAGCATCGTCGACGTGAGCGACCCGGACGCCCCGCGCGTCGTGCGCACCTTGCTCGTCGGCGACGAGCCGCGCGACATCGTGTTCGCGGGCATCGGGAAGAGCCGCGCGTTCGTCACCACGGCGCACCGCGGCCAGAACACGCCGCTCCAGCCGACGATCCACACGGTGCTCCGGACGCCGGGCATCGGCCGCGCCGACGTCTGGGTCTTCGACGCGACCGATCTCGGCACCTCGCTCGGCGGCGATCCCGAGACGATCCTGACCCTCTTCGGCGACACGCCGCGCGCGCTCACCGCGTCGCCGGCACGCTGCTCGAACAACGCGACGCAAGCGTGCGCCGTCGACGCCGACTGCGGCGCCGGCAACACCTGCGACGTCGCCACGGTCTACGCGGCCGTCTTCGAGTCGGGCAATCGCACCACGACGCTCTCGGCGGCGGTGGTCTGCGGCGGCGGGCAGTCGGGCGCGCCCTGCGGCAACGTCTGCGCCGCCGGTCCGAACATGCACGCCAACTGCACGTCGAACAGCCAGTGCCCGGGCAGCTCGTGCGTCGTGCGCTCGCCGGGCGGCTTGCCAGCCCCGAACACCGACCACAACGGCCTGCCGCAGCCGCAGGTCGGCCTGATCGTGAAGTACGACGGCACCCACTGGACGGACGAGCTCGGGCGCGTGTGGGACAACGCGATCAACTTCTCGCTCCCCGACCAGGACGTCTTCGCGATCGACGCGAGCGCCGCGACGCCGGCGCAGAGCGCGGTGTACACGGGCGTCGGCACGACCCTCTTCAACATGGCCGTCAATCCGGCGAACGGCCACGTCTACGTCTCCAACACCGACGCGCAGAACGACGTGCGCTTCGAGGGCACAGGCGTCTTCTCGGCGCTCTTCAAGCCCGCTGGCGAGCCGCCGAGCGTGCGCGGCCACATCGCGGAGAGCCGCATCACCGTGCTGAGCGGCGCGAGCGTCACCCCGCGCCACCTGAACAAGCACATCGACTATGGCACCTGCTGCGCCGCGACGCCGAGCACCGAGAACACCGCGAGCCTCGCCTTCCCGCTCGGCATGGCCGTGTCGAGCGACGGCCAGACGCTGTACGTCGCGGGCTTCGGCTCGAGCAAGATCGGCGTCTACGCCACCGCCGACCTCGAGGACGACTCGTTCGTGCCGGGCGCGGGCGACGTCACGCTCACCGGGCTCGGCGCCTGCCCGAGCGGCTCGTGCGGGCCGACCGGGCTCGTGCTCGACGAGGCCAACACCCACCTCTACGTGCTGACCCGCTTCGACAACGGCGTCTCGGTGGTGAGCACGGCGACCGGCATGGAGCTCGATCACCTGCCGCTGCACAACCCGGAGCCGCCGAGCATCGTGAACGGCCGGCCCTTCAACTACGACGCCCGGCTCACCTCGAGCCACGGCGACTCGGCGTGCGCCAGCTGCCACATCTTCTCCGACTTCGACAGCCTGGCGTGGGACCTCGGCGACCCCGACGGCGATCTCCTCAACAACCCGGGTCCGTTCCGCGTCGGCCCCTTCCCGAACCCGCCGACGGTCTACAAGGACTTCCACCCGCTGAAGGGCCCGATGACGACGCAGAGCCTGCGCGGCCTCGCGAACGAAGGGCCCATGCACTGGCGCGGCGACCGCACCGGCGGCAACGACGTCCCGAACTCGGCGCAGCCGAACACCGGCACCTTCGACGAGCAGGCGGCCTTCAAGAAGTTCAACGTCGCGTTCCCGGGCCTGCTCGGACGGAGCGCGCAGCTCACGACCGCCGAGATGCAGGCGTACACCGACTTCATCCTGCAGGTGACCTACCCGCCGAACCCCGTCGCCGGTTTCGACGGCGCGACCCCCGACGAGATCGCCGGTCGGAGCTTCTTCAACGGGCCGATCAGCGACACGCTGCAGAACTGCAACGGCTGCCACCGCCTCGATCCGAACGGCAACGCGGGCGGCTTCAACGTCGACAAGCCGGGCTTCTTCGGCACCGACGGCGAGTCGTCGTTCGAGGGCGAGTCGCAGCACCTCAAGGTGCCGCACCTCCGCAACATGTACCAGAAGGTCGGCATGTTCGGCGTGGTCGCCGCCGTCGGCATCAACAACGGCAACAACCTCTTTCTCGGCGACCAGGTGCGCGGCTTCGGCTTCCTGCACGACGGCAGCGTCGACACGCTCTTCCGCTTCCACAGCGCGGCGGCGTTCGTGCAGTCGCAGACGAACCCGAATGGCGTTCCCGCCGGCCCCGCGGGCGATCCGCTGCGGCGCCAGATCGAAGATTTCATGATGACCTTCGACAGCAACCTCGCGCCGATCGTCGGCCAGCAGACGACGCTCACCAGCGCGAACTTCGTCGTCGCCGATCCGCGCATCACCCTTCTCGTGCAGGCCGCCGACAGCGGCCGCTGCGACCTCGTCGTGAAGGGCCGCACGGGAAGCGAGGATCGCGGCTGGGTCTACGTCGGTAGCAACGCGTTCGCGCCCGACCGGTCCGGCGACCCGCTCGCCAACCGTACGGTGCTCGAGATGCTGGCGCAGACGGCGGGCCAGGAGCTGACCTTCACGTGCGTGCCGCCGGGCTCGGGCGCGCGCATCGGCATCGACCGCGACGGCGACGGCTACGCCGACCACGACGAGCTCGACGCCGGCAGCGATCCGGAGGATCCCGCGAGCATCCCGGCGGGCGCATCGAAGATCTGCCAGTCGACGTCGTCGTTCACATGGAAGGCCGCGACGGTCATCGACCACAACGGCAAGCTGTCGCTCGTCGGCAAGGACCTGCCGATGCCGAGCTACGGCCAAGGCGACGTGGCGGTGCACATCTCCGGCGCCCTCGGCCCGATCTACTCGGCAATCGTGCCGGGCGGATCGATCCTCGTGAAGGGCAAGGGCTTCAAGTTCACCGCGCCGTCCGGCTCGACCGGCATCACGCGCATCACGTTGAAGGACAACTCGCGCTCGCCGGGCCACTTCAAGGTGACGCTCAAGACCAAGAGCGCCTGGCCACCAGGCACCGCCGTCGAGACGCCGGCGACGACCGTCGTCGAGCTGAACGTCGAGGGCAAGTGTTTCGTCGGCAACGCGACCAAGGTCCGTCCCTGAGTTGAGGGCGCGACCATCGAGGCGGCCGCGCCTGCCTCGATGGTCGTCGCCGGGAACGTGTGGCATGAGGGCGGTTCGATGCCGACCCGTCGCGCCCGGCTGATCACCGCCGCCCTCCTCGTCGTGGCGACGACGATCGCGTTCGCGCCGATCCTGCGCAACGACTTCATCAACTTCGACGATCCGCTGTACGTCACCAAGAATCCGCTGGTGCAGCGCGGGCTCACCGTCGAGAGCCTGCGCGACGCGCTTACCACGAGCGTCGCCGGCAACTGGCATCCACTGACCGTCCTCTCGCACTTGCTCGACTGGCAGCTCTACGGCATGGCCGCCGGCGGGCATCACCTGACGAGCCTCGTGCTGCACGCCGCGAGCACGGTGCTGCTCTTCCTCTTCCTCGCGGAGACGACGGGCGCGCTCGGCGCGAGCGCGATCGTCGCGGCGTGCTTCGGCGTCCACCCGTTGCACGTCGAGTCGGTCGCGTGGGTCGCCGAGCGGAAGGACGTGCTGAGCACCCTCTTCTTCCTGCTGACGATCGGCACCTACGCGCGCTACACGGCGCGCCCCGGAATCTGGCGCTACGGCGCGATCCTCCTGTGCTTCGCGCTCGGCCTCGCGGCGAAGCCGACGCTCGTGACCCTGCCGTTCGTGCTCTTGCTGCTCGACGTATGGCCGCTCCGCCGTGTGCCCGCCTTCGCCCCGCCCGACGTGGCCGGCACGGCGGGCCCGACCACGGCATGGCGTCTCGTCGTCGAGAAGCTGCCGCTTTTCGCGCTCAGCGCCGCCGACAGCGCGATTACGGTCGCGTTCCAGGCGCGGAGCGGGGCAGTCGAATCGCTCGGCGCCTTCCCCCTGGCGATGCGTCTCGCGAACGCGCTCACGAGCGCCATCGACTATCTCGGCCAGACGGTCTGGCCCGCCCGCCTCGCGTGCTTCTACCCCTACCCCGCGCGCATCCCGCCTTCGCACGTCGCAGGCGCCGCGCTGCTGCTGCTCGCGATCACCGGTCTGGCGCTGCGCGGCGTGCGGCGGGCGCCCTACCTGCTCGTCGGCTGGCTCTGGTACCTCGGCACGCTCGTCCCGATGATCGGCATCGTGCAAGTCGGGCACCAGAGCATGGCGGACCGCTACACGTACGTGCCGCTCATCGGCATCTTCATCGCAGCGGTCTTCGGCGGCCGCGCCCTCGTCGCGCGCCTCGGCGTGCGGCCGCGGCTCGTCGCGGCCGCCGTCGCCGCAGCGCTCGTCGCCTGCATGGCCGCCACCTGGGCGCAGGCGGCGCGCTGGCGCACGAGCATCACGCTCTTCACCCACGCACTCGCCGTCACCACCGACAACTACATGGCGCACGAGAAGCTCGCCGAGGCGCTCGACGCCGACGGACGACACGCCGAGGCCCTGGAGCATTTCCGCGAGACGATCCGGCTCACGCCGACCTTCGCCGAGGCGCACGTGGCCTTCGCCGACGCGCTGCTCGACGCGCACGACGAGCAAGGCGCGATCGAGCACTACGGCGAGGCGGTGCGCCTCAAGCCGGACGACGCGACGGCGCACGCGAAGCTCGGGAACGCGCTCTGGCACGCCGGCAACGCCGAGGGGGCACGCGAGCACTTCGAGGAGGCCGCCCGGCTCGCACCCGACGACGCGGAGAGCCTGAGCAACCTCGGTGTCGTCCTGCTGACGCTCGGCCAGCGCGACGATGCACTCGTCCGCCTCGACGCGGCCGTGCGCCTCGACCCGACGAACGCCGCGGCGCACGGCAACCACGGCTTCGCCCTGGCCGCGGCGGGGCGCTTCGACGAGGCGCAGCGCGAGCTCGAGGAGGCGATCCGCCTGCAGCCCGGGCTCGCCAACGCGCACTTCAACCTCGGCAACGTCCTCTTCACGACCGGCCACCCGAGCGAGGCGCAGGCGCAGTTCGAGCAGGCGCTCGCGATCAAGCCGGACTACGCCGAGGCCCACAACAACCTCGGCGTCGCGCTCGAGCGCCTCGGTCGCGTCGACGAGGCGCGGGCACACTACACCGAGGCGCTCCGCCTCCGTCCCGACTACGCCTCCGCCGCCAGCAACCTCTCCCGCGTGGGCAACGGCGGCTGAGCGACGTCGGACACGCGCGTCACGGGCAGGCGTCGGGCGGCGGCGGACACGTCGCGGGTGCGGGCGCGTCGGTTGCGTCGAACTGGCCGCGGCCGCCGGCGTTCGGCGGGTCGGTGCCCGAGTCGCGGCGGACGCGGCCGCCGAAGAGCGCGCACCACGAGGTGCCGCCGCTGCTG
>DASXLI010000081.1:0-25867 GCA_036496285.1 Binatia bacterium | reverse complement strand
GCTGACCGTCGCGCAGCCACGAGACCTTGCCGCTCGCGAAATCGACCTGCTCCTCGGCGGTGATTTTGCCGCCGGCGCGCTCGACCTTGTGGAACACCTTGGCGCGATAGCCCTTGGTGATGTCCATCTCGGCGTGCTCGTCCCAGTCCTCGCCGCTCGCGAAATGCGTGGTGACGGTGAGGATCAGGTTGCCGTTCTCGACCGCCGCGCGGAAGCGCTGCTCGCCGATGGTGCTGCCGTCGGCCAGCGTGCGCAGGACGTGCACCGCCTCGTGCGGCGCCCGCATCTCGCGGATCGCCTGCGGGCACGGCAGGACGTCCGCATGCACCGCCGACGCGCCGAGCAACACCGCGCCTGCCGCCACCACGACGGACCAGCGCCGGTTCTTGAGCCCATTCCTTCCGTGCATTCAGGTCACCCCCAGCGCCGCCACCGGCGTGGCGCGTGGAAAGGGTAAGCATAGCTCAGCCAGCCGGCAAGTGCCACCGCAGCTAGTCGAGCGTTTCCGGGGTGTTGCTGCGCGGACTCGCACAGAGCTGCTAGGCCTCGTCGACCAGCGCCACGGGCTCGAGCACGTCCTCGTCGATATCCTCGAGGAAGCGCGAGGTCTTGGCGATCACCAGTCCGAGCCCGCGATCGTACGCCTCGATCGGGTAGGTGAGGTAGAGGAGGTCCTTGGCGCGCGTCACCGCGACGTACATGAGGCGCCGCTCCTCCTCGATGTCGGCGTCGTCCTTAGCGCCGTAGGCGGACGGGAAGCGGCCGTCCGCCACCCACAGCACGAACACCGTGCGCCACTCGAGGCCCTTTGCGGAGTGCACGGTGGAGAGCGTCACCACGCCTTCGTCGTCGCCGTCGGCCGCGAGGATGCCGGCGATGCTGTCGGTCGGCGGCTCGAGCGCCATGTCGGCGAGGAGGGACGTCGTGCTGCGGTAGCGCTCGGCGATGGTCGCGAACTGCTCGAGGTCGCGCTCGCGCTTCGGGTAGTCCTCGGGGTGCACGCGGCGCAGGACCGGTCCGTAGTACGTGAGGATCCGCCCGATCTGCTCGCCGGGACGCTCCGTCGCCGCGACCTCGGCGAGCACCCGCGCCAGGCGCTGGACCTCCGCCGCGCTCTTGCCGCGCCCCGGCGCCGCCGCGAGGACGTCCCATGGCCGCGGGGCGCCGCGAAGTCGGGCGAGAATCTCCTGGCTGCTCTTCGGGCCGATCCCTTCGAGCAGCAGCAGGATGCGGTGCCAGGAGACCGTGTCGTCGGGATTCGCGACCACGCGCAGGTGCGCCAGCACGTCCTTCACGTGCGCCGCCTCGACGAAGCGGAAGCCGCCGCGCTTCACGAACGGGATGTCGCGACGGCTGAGCGCGATCTCGAGGTCGAACGCGTGGAAGCTGGAGCGGAAGAGCACCGCGATCTCGGAGAGCGGCACGCCCTCCTCGCGCAGCTCGAGGATGCGCTGCGCGACGAAGTGCGATTGCTCGGGCTCGTCGCGCGCCTGGATCAGCGCCGGACGCTCGCCCGTCCCGCGCGTCGTGAAGAGGTTCTTCGTGTACTGCTGGGGCGCGCGGTTGATGACGGCGTTCGCGAGGTCGAGGATCGGCTGCGTCGAGCGATAGTTCTGGTCGAGGGTGATGACGCGGGTGCCGGGGAAGAGTTGCGGGAACTCGAGGATGTTGCGGACCTCGGCACCGCGGAAGGCGTAGATCGACTGCGCGTCGTCGCCAACGACCATCACGTTGTCGTGGGCGTGCGCCAGCCGGCGGACGATCTCCGCCTGCAGGCGGTTCGTGTCCTGGTACTCGTCCACCATGACGTAGCGGTAGCGCTGGCCGAGACGCTCCGCGAGCCCCTCGTCCGCGAGCGCCGCGTGCAGCTTCACCAGCAAGTCATCGTAGTCCACGAGCTGGCGGCTCGTCTTGAACTCGACGTAGCGCGCCTGCAACGCGACCAGCGCGTCGAGGTGCTCCTCCAGGTGCGGATACGCGTCGGCGACGAGCTCGACGAGGGGCAGCTGGCAGTTCACGGCCATGCTGAAGAGCGACGCGACGGCTTGCTTGCGCGGGAAGCGCTTCTCCTTGCGGTCGAGGCCGAACTCGCCGCGCAGCAGATTGATCACGTCCTCACTGTCGCCGCGGTCGAGGATGGTGAAGTCGCGGGACAGGCCGACGCCCTGGCCGTGACGCCGCAGTGTGAGGTGGGCGAACGAATGGAAGGTGCCGCCCGCCACCTGGGCGCAATCGCCGCCGACCAGGCCGGTCGCCCGCCGCAGCATCTCCTGCGCCGCCTTGCGCGTGAAGGTGAGGAGCAGGATCGTGCCGGCCGGCACCCCCGACTCGACCAGGCGCGCGACCCGGTAGACGAGCGTCCGCGTCTTGCCGCTGCCGGCGCCGGCGATCACCAGGACGGGGCCGTCGAGGGTCGTCGCGGCGGCGAGCTGCTGCGGATTGAGCTCGTCGGCGTAGGGGATGCGGAACTGCGTCTCGGTGCGCCGCGGGTCGGCGCGCAACGTGTAGCGCTTCACGGCGACGTCACGGTAAGCGGCGGCAGCCGGCTTTGCAACGCGATCACGGGATGGCTTGCCGACGCCTCAACGGCCGTCGATAATGGCCCGGCGTGGCGGATCGTTCGTGACGCGACTACGAGCCAACATCCATGACGCACTACTGGATCGGTACCTCGGGATACAACTATCAGGAGTGGAAGGGCTCGTTCTATCCGGACGACATCAGCGACAAGCGCATGCTGCCGTACTACGCGGAGCGCTTCACCAGCGTCGAGATTAACTACACGTTCTACCGGATGCCGACGGTGCGCATCCTCGCCAACTGGGCACGGGAGACGCCTGACGGCTTCCGTTTCTCGCTGAAGGCGCCGCGGCGGATCACGCACGATCAACGCCTGCGCAGCATCGAGGACACGCTGGCGTCGTTCTGCGAGGTCGCCGAGACCCTCGGCCCGAAGCTCGGCCCGCTGCTTTTCCAGCTGCCCCCGTTCCTCAAGAAGGACGTCGAGCTGCTCGAGGTCTTCCTGCACGACCTGCCGACCGGCCTGATGCCCACGATGGAGTTCCGCCACGCCTCGTGGCACTCCGACGATACCTATGAGGTGCTGCGGCGATTCGGCGTCGCGCTCTGCATCGCCGACAGCGACGAGCGCACGACGCCGTTCGAGGTGACCGCCCCGTTCGGCTACTTCCGTCTGCGGCGCGCCGGGTACGACGAGGGCACCTTGCGGGAGTGGGCCGACCGCATCGGCGCGGCCGGCTGGGAGAACGCGTTCGTCTACTTCAAGCACGAGGAGCGCGGCACCGGGCCGCGCTTCGCGGAGCAGTTCCGGACGATGGTCGTCCCCGAAGGAGCGTCCACATGAGCGACGAGCAACGCGACCGCCCGCACGGAACGCCGCCGGGACAGCAGCATCACCATCACATGCAGATTCAGTCCGACGCGCAGACCAGCCTCGGGGTCTACGCAAATCTTATGATGGTGAGCCACCGCAAGGAGGAGTTCATCCTCGACTTCCTCTTCGCCCAGCCCCAGCAGAACGCCAACGGCGAGACGGTTGCCACCCTGCGCTCGCGGATCGTGACGACCCCCGAGCACGCGAAGCGCATCGTGCGCGCCCTGCAGGAGAACATCCAGCGGTACGAGGCCGCCTTCGGCGTGACCGCCGAGGCGACCGACCTGCCGCGGAACGTCCACTGAGGGCGGCGCCGGGACGGCCGCCGGTGCGTCGGGATCTCTGGCAGCTCGTCGTCGCGGTGCTCCTCGGCGGCGCGATCGCGGCCGGCGGCACGCGCCTGCTCCAATCGGCACGCCGCGGCAGCGCCCTTCCTGCGGCCCCGGCACGGGTCGCCGACGACGCCGCGGCGCCGCCGCGCGACGACGATGCGAATCGCAGCGGCGGGAATCCCGAGGCAGGGACCGCACCCCGTGTGCCGGACGACTCCCCCGGTCTCACCATGGCGGCGCCGCCCGACGGCGACGAGGCCGCGCCCGACATCTCCGAGGCGGAGCGCAAGAATCGCGCGGCCTTCGATCTCGCGGCCAAGGGCGAGTGGCCCGCCGCAATCGCGCTCCTGCGCGAGGCGCGCGCCCTCGAGCCGCAGAACGAGCTCTACGCCCGCAATCTGCAGGCGGCGCTCATCAATGCCGGGTACGCCGCGATCGCCGCCGAGCACTTCGATCAGGCGGCGACGAGCTTCGTCGAGGCGCGCAAGCTCGGCGAACGCGCGGAGATCAGCCGCGGGCTCGGCTACGCCTACTATCGGCTCGGCAACACCGATCTCGCGAAGGTCACGCTCGAGCAGGCGCTCGCCGCGGGCGGCGACGACGTCGAGACCCTGCTCACGCTCGGGCGCATCTACCTCGAGCGCCATGACCAGGAGCACGCGCTCGCCGCGCTCGACCGCGCCCGCACGGCCGGCGCCGACCGCCCCGGCCTCGCCGACACCATCGAGCGGCTGCGGCGCGACGCCGACGCCGAGCGCGACATGCAGTCGCTCGGCAGCTCGCACTTCATGCTCAAGTTCGAGGGCCACCAGAACGTCGCCGCCGGGCGGGCCGTGCTGAACGCGCTGGAGGACGCGTATCGCCGCGTCGGCGCACGTTTCGCCTACTATCCGATCGAGCGGCTCGAGGTGATCCTCTACGGCGACGAGCAGTTCCGCGAGATCACCAACTCGCCGCACTGGAGCGGCGCCGTGTACGACGGACGCATCAAGCTGCCGGTCGGCGGCGTCGCACGCGGCAGCGAGAGCCTCGCGCGCACCCTGCGCCACGAGTACGCGCACGCCGCCATCGGCACGCTCAGCCGCGGCAAGGCGCCGGTCTGGCTGAACGAGGGCCTGGCGCAGGTCGCGGAGGAGGTGGAGGAGGCCGGTCGCGCCGGACGCGTGCGCCTGGCACTCACGGGCAACGGGCTCGTGCCGCTCTCGAGCCTCGAAGGCGGCTTCACCGGGCTCGGGCGGGAGGAGGCGAGCCTCGCCTACGCCGAGGCCTACTTCGCCGCCGACTGGCTGCTGCGCAAGAAGGGCGGCTACAACGTCCGTCGGCTGCTCGAGGCGATGGCGACGGCGGCCTCGACCGACGATGCGTTTCGCCAGGCGCTGTCCCTTCCGTACGACGAGTTCCAGCGGCAATTCATGCGCGACATCGGCCAGCGCCTCGGCTAGAAGGTCCCCGTGGAGGCGGCGCGGTGGGGGGGACGCGGGACGGTCGTCGCGGGCGCCGCGTTCGCCGTCGCCGTGGCGCTCACGGTCGCGCGCCACCTCGTCGCGCCGCTGTTCCTCGACTTCGGCGCGGCGCTCTTCTACCCGGCGCGCGCGTTCCTCGACGGCGGCAACCCGTACGACGCCGCCTGGTACCTGGCGCACTATCCCGCCGACTCGCCATTCGCATACCCGCCCGGCGTCCTCGTGCTCGCGCTGCCGTTCGCGGCGCTCAGCCTGCGCGCCGCGACCGCGCTCTACCTGGCGCTGAGCCTCACGCTCGTGCCCGTCCTTGCCTGGCTCGCGCTCCGCCTCGCGGGCATCGCGCCGAGTCCGGCGCGGGTGCTCGGGCTCGCGGCCGTGCTACTGGTGAGCCGGCCCGGCCACATGGTGGTCGTGCAGGGTCAGCCGAGCCTGGTGTTCATCGTCGCCGCCTGCGGCGCGCTCCTCCTCGCACGCCGTGCCGACGTCTCCGCCGGCGCCGTCGCGCTGCTCGCGCTCGCGATGGGAAAGCCAACGATCGGCGTGCCCCTCGCGCTTCTTTGCCTTGCCCGTGGATGGGCGCGGCTCGCGCTCGGTGCCGCCGTCGTCGCCTTCCTCGTCTCGATGCTGGCGTTTCCACAGGTGGCGGCGCGTGCGGGCGGCATCGGCGCGTTGGTCCACCAGGTGACGACCGGCAGCACGCGGTTCGGCGCCGACCATGACAACGACCCGTCGCGCAGCATGTACCGCCTCGACGCGATCGCGCTCGCCGGCCGTCTCGCCGGGCGCATCCCCCCGGCACCCGTGACCGCCGCGCTCGCGTTCGGCATCCTCGGCCTCGCCGCGTGGTCGGCGCGGCGCTTCGACCGCGCCGGCGACGCCGCGAGCGCCGACGCGATGACGTGCCTCGCCGTCACCATGTGCGTCTATCACCAGACGTACGACGCGCTGCTGCTCTGCGGCGCACTCGCGGCCGCTGCCTTCGCCGTGCTGCGCAACGCCCGCGCGCCCGGGAGTGGCGTGCTGCTGGTGGCGCTCGCGATCCCGTTCGCGAACCACCTGGCGACCCATGCGTTCGTCGAGCACCTGGCGCTGACCGGTCCCGCGTGGCTGCTCGTCACCTGCGCCAACGGCGCCGCTATCGCCGTCGCCGTCGCGCTGTATTCGGCCCGCGCCGCCCGCCTACGGTAGGTAGGCGCCGGGCACGGCGAACGTGTCGCCGTTCGGGTCGTCAACCGCCATGTAGATCAGCTCGACGCTCGAGCAGGTCGGCAAGCCGGGCTGATTCAGCGGCGCATCGTTCAGCATCGAGTCGAAGCTCGTCTTCAGCACGGCCCTGCCAGACGTCACGGGGACGTCGGTGTAAAGTGGGACATCGACCATGGTCGTGTCGCCGCCGGCGCGATCGTCGAGGGTGGCACGGTACAGGATGAAGAGCCGACCGGTGCCCGAGGCAGGTCCATCCTCCCCCACGACGCCGTGGAGCTTCAGCAGCACCGCGATGTCGGCGCTGTTGTCGGGCGGGTTGAGGGGGCTCGCTGGGAACGCGCGTGACACCTTCAACTGGATCCCACCCGTGCCAATGCGGGGGTCGAAGCGCCAGCGCGAGGAGTAGTTCCCCGACAGCTCGCCGAACGTCTCCGGCGGTGAGCACGCCGGGATCCCACCCTCGGTGCTGGTGTTCGGCAGGACGCCGGCGCTGCCGGTGCCATCCGGACTGCAAAAGAGGAACGCCTGGGTGAGCGCCATCTGGATCTTCGACGCCTGCCCCGGATGCTCGAAGCCGCACTGGGCGAGGAGCGGCGACGGCATCGCCGCGATGGCCGCCACGATCAAGGCGATTCGCGATGGACGCGCGATGGACGTGCCAGCGGCATGACACGTCTGGTCCCTGGCTGTCGAGCGAATCCGACGCTGCGCGCTAGGTACGGTCTCGGCGAAGGATTCGTGCCACGTCATTCGTCACAGGGATTGGCGATCATGACCCACATGGCCCGATATCTGGCGATGTTCGCCGTGTCAGTGCTCGGCTGTGGCAGCGGCTCGTCTCATCGCAGCGCTCAACCGACTGTCACTCCGACGGTGACGATCGCTTCAGCGACGCCGACCCCTTCACCGACCGCCCCTGCGGCCGGGAGTCTCGGATGGGCCGTCGGCATGCGAAGCGCCCTCGACGGCTCCGAGAACAGTCTGATCCTGCGCTCAACGGACGGCGGGCTCAGTTGGAACGCCACCGGGGAGGACGTGAACGCGGAGCTCGACGGCATCGCCTTCTTCGATGCCGCGGCCGGCTGGACGGTCGGCGTCGACACGATCCTGCGCACCGACGACGGCGGCACGTCCTGGCGGCACCAAGAGGACGCGGTTCCACCGACCGTACGTGGCCCGATACCCGACTTCGCGGCGGTCGAGTACCTCGTGCCGGTCTTCATCGACGCCGTGCACGGGTTCATCACCGGAGGTGGACCATTTCAGATCACGGAGTTCGGCGGCCCATCGTTCGTCATCGTCACGGAGGACGGCGGAACGACGTGGACGCCCGCTCCCATCAGCGGCACGGCGCCGGCGCTCGAGCACGCGCCCTTGAGGTCCGCCTGCGTCACCCGGACCGGACTCGCGATCGCGAGTGGCTCGGGCGTCAACGGTGACGTCGTCGTCCTCAGCGTTGACGCGGGCCACACGTGGACCGAAGTGTCGGCGCGCACCGGTCCCTGTGTCGGGGCGGTCGCGTGCTCCGGCGATCGCGATCTCTGGATCGCCGGCTTCGATTCGGGGCTCGCGGTCCTGTGCCATTCGAGGGACGGCGGCGTCTCGTGGTCGTCGACCTCCTTCGCGCAGCGACCACAGACGGCAGAGGTTCAGGACCTCGTGTTCGTGGACGACCAGGCAGCGTGGGCGTCCGGCTTCGACGTCGACAACCATGCCATCGGCCTCGAGACCGACGATGCCGGCACCTCGTGGTCGTCCCACGTCTTGCCGCTCGGCCCCGGCGACACGTTCCTGACGCCAATCGGGATCGCGGCGACGTCGGCCGTCCACGCCGTGGTGTTCGGAGTGCGGTCCGATGACGAGGGCCATCAAGGCCCGTTGGCTCGCACGACGTCCGACGGGGGGGTCACCTGGGAGGTGAGCACGTTCCCCGACGGCGTCTTCGTGCAGGACGTCGTCCTGAAATAGAGCGCGCTACGGCCTGTCGCGGCCGTTACTCCTTGGAGCCCTTGGGGCGCAGGCCCTTCTGCAGCACCTTCTTCCGCATGCGCACGCTCTCGGGAGTGACCTCGACCAGCTCCTCCTCGGCGATCCACTCGAGCGCGGCGTCGAGGTTCATCTCGCGCGCCGGCGTGAGGATGGTTGCCTCGTCATGGCCGGAGGCGCGCATGTTGGTGAGCTTCTTCTCCTTGGTGAGGTTCACGTCGAGGTCGTTGTCGCGCGAGTACTCGCCGACGATCATGCCCTCGTACACCGGCGTCCCCGCCTTGACGAAGATCACGCCGCGCTCCTGCAGGTGGAAGATCGCGTACGGCGTGGCGACGCCCTCGCGGTCGGCCACCATGGCGCCGTTCGTGCGGCCGCGGATCGGGCCGAGGTGCGGCGCGTAGCCGTTGAAGAGCATGTTCATGATGCCGGTGCCGCGGGTCGAGGTGAGGAAGTTCGAGCGGAAGCCGATCAGACCGCGCGACGGCACCTTGAACTCCAGACGGACGCGCCCGGACTCGGAGTGCTCCATGCCGCTCATGATGCCCTTCCGCACCGCGAGGAGCTGCGAGATCACGCCGATGAAGTCCTCGGGCACGTCGATGTACAGGAGCTCCATCGGCTCGAGCACCTGGCCATTCTCCTCGCGGGTGATGATGGTGGGCTTCGACACCTGCAACTCGTAGCCCTCGCGACGCATCGTCTCGATGAGGACCGCGAGCTGGAGCTCGCCGCGGCCGGCGACGCGCAGCGAGTCCGGCTGTCCCGTCTCCTCGATGCGCAGGCTCACGTTCTTCCGCGCCTCCGCGAAGAGGCGCTCGCGGATCTTGCGCGAGGTGACGTATTGCCCCTCGCGCCCACCCCACGGACTCGTGTTGACGCCGAAGATCATCGCGATCGTCGGCTCCTCGACGTGGATGGGCGGCAGCGCGACGGGCTGCTCGCGGTCGGCGATGGTGTCGCCGATCGCCAGGTCCTCGATGCCGCCGATCGCGATGACGTCGCCGGCGCGCGCGCTCGGCACCTCGCGGCGCTCGAGGCCGTGCCAGGTGTAGAGCAGGGTTAGCTTGACCGGCGTCTGGGAGCCGTCGCCGCGGCAGAGGGTGTACTGGCCCCCCGCGAGGATCTCGCCCGCCACCACCCGGCCGATCGCCAGGCGGCCGACGTAGTCGTTGTAGTCGAGGTTGTTCACCTGGAACTGCGTCGTCGCCGCCGGATCGTACGCCGGTCCGGGCAGCCGCTCGACGATGGTGTCGAAGAGGATCTTGAGCGTGGTCGCGCTGCCCTCGGGCGCATGCAGCGCAATGCCGGCGCGCGCGTTGGTGTAGACGACCGGGAAGTCGAGCTGCGCGTCGTCGGCGCCGAGGTCGATGAAGAGCGAGTAGACCTCGTCGAGCACCTCGCCGATGCGGGCGTCGGCGCGGTCGATCTTGTTGATGCAGAGCACCGCCGACAGCCCGCGCTCGAGCGCCTTCTTCAGCACGAAGCGCGTCTGCGGCAGCGGCCCCTCGGAGGCATCGACCACGAGCAGCACGCCGTCGACCATGGCGAGCGTACGCTCGACCTCACCGCCGAAGTCGGCGTGGCCCGGCGTGTCGACGATGTTGATCGTCACGCCCTCGTAGGTGACCGCGGTGTTCTTGGCGAGGATCGTGATGCCGCGCTCGCGCTCGAGGTCGTTCGAGTCCATGACTCGCTCGGCCACGATCTCGTTGGCGCGGAAGATGCCGCTCTGGTGCAGCATGGCGTCGACCAGGGTGGTCTTGCCGTGGTCGACGTGGGCGACGATTGCGATGTTGCGGATGTCCGCACGCACCCCCTCCGGGGCAGAAGTGTCCGTGCGGGGTACGCTGCTCTGCGTCATCATCAGACTATTTCGGTGACCGGGGAGGCTGTCAAGCGCGATCTCCGCTCACCCGCCCGGCCGGTCTCCGGGCATTCGCCGCAGCAAGTCGGCTCGGCTACTGTAACGGCCCGATGCCGAGCCATCATCGCCTCGATCTGCGCGGTGTCGCCTGCCCCCTCAGCTGGGCGAAGGCCAAGGTCGCGCTCGCCGACCTGGCGCCGCGCGACCTGCTCGAGATCGCTCTCGACGACCCGCGCGGGGCGCGGGATCTGCCGCGCGCCGCGGAAGCGGAGGGTCACCAGGTGGTCGCGACAGAGGCGGACGGGACCGGCTGGATCATCGTCATCGAGAATTGATCCGCCGCTCTTGACCCCCACGCGTGCCGGGCAGTAGCGTCGCCCGCGTGGCGTCCCCCCGCCGCCCCTCACGAAGCGCCCCGCTTCCGGCCCCGCTCGACCTCACCGTGTTCCGCCAGATGGCGGAGATGTCGAACGACGCCTTCTACCTGTGCGACGCGCGCGGGCGCTTCCTCTACGTCAACGAGCGCGCGCTCGGGGCGACCGGCTACAGCAAGGCCGAGATGCTGCGCATGGCCGTGCCCGACCTGAACCCGGAATATCCCCCCGAGCGCTTCCACGAGTTCGTCCAGGCAATGGAGAACGGCACCGCGATCCCCCACTTCGAGACCGTCAACCGGCGCAAGGACGGCACCCTCTACCCGATCGAGCTGAGCGTCACGCGGGTCGACGTCGGCAAGGAGACGTACCTGTTCGGCGTCGGGCGCGACATCAGTGAGCGGCGCCAGCTCGAGGCCGAGCAGCGCGGCTTCACCCAGCGCATCCTGCACACGCTCGAGGCCGAGCGACAGCGGGTGGCGCGTGAGCTGCACGACGACGTCGGCCAGGCGATCGCGACGGTCGGCGTCCTGCTCCATACCCTCGCGAGCACCCCGGACGCGGTGCCGCCGGACGCGCAAGCTGCCCTTGCCGTCACCCACACGACGATCCGCCGCATCACCGAGTCGGTCGCCCGTCTGGTGCGCGACTACCATCCGGCGGAGCTGCTCGGCCTCGGCCTCGAGGAGACGGTACGGACGCACGCGCGCGAGTTCGCGCGCCGCCACGGGCTCGGCCTGCGCCTCTCGACGGGCGACGTCGGCGGCCTGCTCTCCGCCGAGCACGAGCTGCACCTCTATCGGATCGTCCAGGAGGCGCTCGCCAACGTCGCGCGCCATGCCAGGGCACGAAACGTCGTCCTGCGGCTCGAGCGGGATCGGCGCGAGGTCGTGGCGATCGTGCGCGACGATGGCGTCGGATTCCACCCCGGCACGGCGCACGCCAGTGGCCTCGGTCTCGTCACCATGCGCGAGCGCGCCGAGCTCATGGGAGCGACGCTGCTCGTCGGGGCGCGCCGCGGCGGCGGCACCGAGGTCCGCTGTACCGTGCCGATCGCACACGCGGAACCGGCGGCGTCGCAACGCGGACGCAGGGCGCGCGCGTGAACTCGATTCCGGCACCACTCGACGAGGAGATGTTCCGTCGGATGGCGGACATGTCGACCGAGGCGTTCTACGTCACCGACTTCCAGGGAAGGTTCCGCTACGTGAACCAGCGCGCGCTCGATCTCACCGGCTACACCTGGAAGGAGCTCCAGGGGATGACGACCGCGGAGATCGATCCGGACTACCCGCTCGAGCTCTACCAGCAGGCGGTGAGCGCGCTCGAGGGACCGATGCCGGTCATCGAGACGCGCTCGCGCCGCAAGGACGGCACCTTCTTCCCGGTCGAGGTGAGCGCGGCGTTGTTGCAGGTCGGCGGCGAGCGCTACGTGTTCGGCGTCGTGCGCGACATCAGCGCGCGCAAGCAGAGCGAGCTCGCACGGCAGAACTTCGCACAGCGGCTCCTGCAGACGCTCGAGGCGGAGCGCCAGCGGGTCGCGCGCGAGCTGCACGACGACGTCGGCCAGGCGCTCGCGACCGTCGGCGGACTGCTGCGCTCCCTGGAGCGCGTGTCCGCCGCCCTCCCCGCCGCGGCACGGCCGGCGCTCGACGCGACGCTCACCACCATCCGCGACATCACCGCGTCCGTCGGCCGCATCGTGCGGGACTATCATCCGGCCGGTCTGTCCGACGCCGGCCTGGCGGACACGATCCGCCAGCACGCGCAGCAATTCGCCGAGTGCCACGCGCTGCGGCTCGAGGTCGTGGCCGACACGGTGAGCGGGCTCCTCGACCGCGCCTCGGAGCTGCACCTCTATCGCATCGCGCAGGAGGCCCTCGCCAACGTCGCGCGCCACGCGCGGGCGACGCGCGTCCGCGTGCGCCTGTGCCGGCAATGCGACGGCGTCGTGCTCGACGTGCGCGACGACGGCGTCGGCATCGGTGCCGACCGGACGGCGACCGGCCTCGGCCTGGTGACGATGCGCGAGCGCGCCGCGCTCATGCACGCGCGCTTCACGATCCGCCCACTGCCGCGCCACGGCACCGAGGTCCGCGTGGTCGTGCCCTGCGGCGTGCGGCGCGGCGGCGCACCGGGCGCTCGCGCGACGGCGCGTTCGCGCCGGCGGGTTGTTCCAGCCCATCGATCGCGCTAGCAGGTGCCATGATCACACCCACCGACGTCGTCGGCAATCTCGAGCTGCTCGTCCGCGAGGACGACCCCCGCACGACGCGCTTCGTCGAGACGCCGGCCGCCGACGTGTCGGCGATCTGCGACGGCGAGGTGCTGCTCCAGGTCGAGAAGTTCGGCTTCACCGCCAACAACGTGACCTATGCCGTCCTCGGCAAGAGCCCGCTCATCAACTACTTCGACTTCTTCCCGAGCGCGGATCCGGGCTGGGGGAAACCGCCCGTCTGGGGCATCGGCCGGGTCGCCCTCTCGCGCCACCCCGACGTGCCGGCCGGCGGGCGTCTCTTCGGGTACTTTCCGCTGGCGCGCTACGCGCGCATGCGGCCCGCGCGGGCGTCGGCATTCGGCTTCGACGTCGATCGCGGCGCGCTCCCCGCGGCGTACAACTCGTACGCCGCGAACGAGCGCAACCCGTTCTACGTCGAGGGCCACGAGGACGCGATGATCGTCTTCCGGCCGCTCATGCTGACCGGCATCCTGCTCGACGATTTCCTCGCCGAGGGCAACGACTACTTCGGCGCACGCTCGGTCGTGATCCCGTCGGCGTCGAGCAAGACCGCGTTCGGGCTCGCCTTCATGCTGGCGCGCCGGCGGACCGATCGCACGGTCGTCGGCCTCACCTCCGCGCGCAACTCGGCGTTCGTGCGCGGCCTCGGTCTCTACTCGCGGGTGGTGACCTACGACGAGATCGCGACGTTGGCCGACGAGCCGACCGTCGTCGTCGACGTGGCCGGCGACGCACGTGTCCGTGCCGATATCCGCAAACGTCTCGGCGACCGCCTGCGAACGACCGTCACGGTCGGCCTCTCGCATTGGGACCAGGCCGGCGGGCCGCCGACGCTCGACGCGCCGCCGGGAGAGCCGACCCTCTTCTTCTTCGCGCCGGCCTGGCTGGAGCAACGCCGCAAGGATCTCGGTGCCGAGGGGCTGAACCGCATGCTCGTCGGCGGTTGGCTGGACTTCATCGGGCGTGCCGAAGACTGGGTGCACGTCGTCCGTCAGGAGGGCCGCGACGCGCTCGCGTCGGTCTACGCGAGCATGGTCGACGGGCGGTCACGTCCGGATGAGGCGCACGTCCTGTCGCTCTGACCCGGCCGGCCTGCTATGGCGCCGATGGGTTCCATGAGGCTGCGGAGCACGCGCCGGCCCGGCCGGCTTCCGACGTTTGTCCTCTGCGCGATGCTCCTCGCGCAGAGCGCCTGTTTCGCGCCGATCCGGGTCACCCGGGTCGACGCCAAGCGCGTGCACCGGCTGCTCACCGACAACGAGCTCACACGCGGCGAGATCAGTCGCGAGACGCGCAACCTCCTCTACAACTACGACCTCACCGAGCGCTACGAGAAGGACGCGGCCGGGGCGTTGCGCGAGCTCCATGCCGCCTACCTCGCGGGCAGGATGCTGCCGGAGGAGCGCGCCGCGCTCGCGGAGCTGGCGTTCCACCATGCCGACAACGGTGGCGGCCGCCCATACTTCCTGCTGAGCGCGGTCTATGCCTGGGCCTATCTCTTCCCCGACGATCTCAAGGACCTGCCCAGCCGCTTCAGCCCGCGCGTACGCATGGCGTGCGATCTCTACAACCGCGGCCTGACGGAGGCGCTGAAGAACGGCAAGGACGTCGAGATCAAGAGCGGAACCTATGCCACCCCCTTCGGGACGTTGGAGGTGTCGGTCGATGCGAACGCGTTGCGCTGGGGCCAGCACGAGCTCGTGAACTTCGTTCCCGTCGCCGAGCTGCAGGTCGAGGGATTCCCCACCTACTACCGATGGACCGGCATCGGCGCGCCGCTCGCGGCGGGAGTGAAAGCCGTGCCGGGCTCGACGGACGTCGACCTCCTAGCGCGTCGCGTGCGCGTCCCGGTCACGGTGCTGGCGCGCTTCAGCGATCTGGATGCCCAGTTGCGCGCCGGCCACGTGCGGGCGACGCTCGAGATATACCCGGGCTACGGCGACCGCACCGTCACGATCGCGGGCCGCGAGGTTCCGCTCGAGGCTGAGCCGACGGCGGCGATGGCGCTCACGCTCTCGGAGACCGACATCTGGTCACGCGAGCTCAGCGGCTTCCTGCGCTCGGGGCTCATCGACAAGAAGACCCGGCTCGTCTCGACCCGCCCGTACGAGCCCGGCCTCATCCCCGTCGTCTTCGTCCACGGCACCGCGTCGAGCGCGGCGCGCTGGGCCCAGATGTTCAACGAGCTCGACAACGACCCGCGCATCCACAAGCACTTCCAGTTCTGGTTCTTCTCGTACGAGACCGGCAATCCCATCGCCTACTCCGCGATGCTGCTGCGCGACGCGCTGACCGGCGCCGTCGCCACGCTCGACCCCGAGGGACGTGATGAGGCGCTCCACCACATGGTCCTGATCGGCCACAGCCAGGGCGGGCTGCTGACGAAGGCGGCCGTCGTCGAATCGGGCGATCGCTTCTGGAACAACATCAGCAAGAAGCCGCTCGACGAGCTTCACATGTCCGACAGCACCCGCGAGCTCCTGCGCAAGGCCCTCTTCTTCCATCCGGTGCCCGAGGTGCGGCGCGTGGTGTTCGTCGCGACACCGCACCACGGGAGCTACGTGGCCGGCAGCTGGGTCGCGCACCAGCTGGCGCGGCTCGTGCGGGCGCCTTTCGATCTCACCAAAGGCGTCGGCGAGGCTCTCACCGGCAACCGCGATGCGCTCATCCTCAAGGAGAACGAGGCGCGCATCCCGACGAGCATCGACAACATGACGCCCGGCAACGCGTTCGTGCGGACGCTGGTCACCATTCCGGTCGCGTCCGGCGTGGTCGCCCACTCGATCATCCCGATCAGCGGCGGGGTGATCGCGCCGGGCGTGGACGACGGCGTCGTGAAGTACGAGAGCGCCCACATCGACGGCGTCGAGTCGGAGCTGGTCGTGCGGTCGCCGCACTCCTGCCAGGACAACCCGCACACGATCGCCGAGGTGCGCCGCATCCTGCTCGAGCATCTCGAGCAGGAGCCGCCGGAGGTTACGACGCCGCCCGTGCCGTCCGTCGAGGAGGAGAAGACACCGCCGGGCTCGAAGCGCGTCCGCGGCGCGGTCCGCCGCCGCATCGCTCCGCCGGGCGGACCGCGCTGAGCGTAGCGCCTTCGGACGCCTTCTTGCGCTAGGAGGTCTTCTTGCGCGTGGCCGCGGCGTGCCGCGGCGGCGAGGCGCGCTCTTCCTCTACGGGGGTCCAGCTCTCGTCGGGATCGAAGAGCTCCATCGCCTTGAACTGCGCCGCCGTGTCGGCTCCGAGATCCTTCTCGTAGACGACACCGTCGTTGCTGACGATGAACGTCTTCACGCCCGTCACGCGGTATTCCGCGGGCGTGGCGACGAGGGCGAAGCCGCCGATCATCGCGCCCTTCACGACGTAGTCGAGCTGACCGAGCGGCGCTGCCGGGCCCTGGCCCTTCAAGATCTTGAAGAAGTAGCCGTGGTACGGGCTACCCTTTGCGTAGCCCTCCTCGAGCGCGTGCGCAACGTTCTCGCCGATCGGGCCACCCCACGTGCCATCGGCGTTCTTCCACGCCAGGCCGTCCTGCTTCCCTTCCGTGCTGATGATGCGCTGCGCGTACTGGGTGACGGGCGCGTCGTCGCGCTTCTTTGCCGCGTACTCGTTCTGCGCCTCTACGTAGCCGTGGCAGATCGCGATCGCGTCGAGCTCGTTGCCGCCGATGCGGCGATAAAGGATCTCCTGGAGCCCGGCTTTGGAGTCGAAGAACCACTTGCCCCCCTCGCGTGCCAGGGGAACCGGGAACGGCCAGTGATCCTTGCCGATCACGAGCATCGCGTGGTCGGGGTTCTTCGGGTCGGTGGAGATTCTCTGCTGCTCGCGCACCCGCGCGACGAAGTCCGCCAGGTTCTTCTTGTTTCGCGCCGGCTCGCCCGTATCGACGATATCGTGGCCGTCCGGGCCGAAGATCGCCTCGATCTCGCTCACATCGTCCCTGGCGGCGGCCGCGATGAGCGCCTCCACCGCCTGCTTCGGCGAGTCGAACGTTCGCCCGTGCGTGCCCGTCTCCGCAGGGGGGTCCGCCGAGCATACGGGCGTGCCCAGCGCCAAGGCGATGGTGCAGGCTGCCAGCGCCATTGCCGTCCATCCGTTCGGACGATGGAACTCTGTGCGTCGTGAGATCATGTCGAGCCTCCGCTTCTTCGGGGCAGTCATCGCCGGTCGCCTATCGCCGCCGACCGCCGCCGCCGCCGCCGCCGCGACCACCACCGCCGCCACCGCGGCCACCGCCACCGCCGCCGCCTCGACCACCGCCGCCGCCGCCTCGACTGCCGCCCCCGCTGTAGCCTCCGCCACCGCGACTGCCGCTCATGCTGGACGAGCCTCGGCTACTGGCCTGCCGCGCGCTGCCGCCCGAGCCGCCGCTGAAGCCTCCGGATCGATCGCCACCGCCGCCGCTACCGCGCGACATGTCGCGGCTGCCGGCCCGGTCCGCGCCGCTGGCCCGGTTGCCGCCGCCATAATCGCGTGAGGCGCTGCCGCCGCGCGAGCCCGCTCCACCGGAGGCACCGCCGCCCGCACCCGCACCACGACTCTGGGCTGCGGCGCGATTTTGAGCGCCGCCGCCCTGGCGATTGCTTGGCGGATTCCCGCCCTGGCGGTTGACCTGCTGCCGCGCTCCGGACTGGCGGCTGGCCAGCGAGTCACCGCGGGCGTTGCCGCCGTACTTGTTGGCCGTCGAGCGATTGCCGTACGGCGCCCCACCGCGGTGCGACGGATTGTGCTGCCACTTCCCCCCTTGCCCACGGTTGCCCTGCCCGCGGTTTCCTTGCCCACGGTTGCCGCTGTTGTTGATATTGTTGCGATTGAAATTGTTGTTGTTGTTGATGTTGATGTCATTGTTGCCATTGCCGCCCCAGCCGCAGTTCCCCCAGCCTCCACCCCAGGCGGCACCCATGGCGACGCCGACGCCGAAGGAGAGCGCCATGCCGGCAGCGTAGTAGCCCGCGGGTGGGTAGTAGATCGGCGGATACGGATAGGCGGCATAGGCGGGGGGACCGTAGGCGACCACGGGATCGTACGAGGGCACGTAGACCACCTGCGGGTCCGCCTGCTCGACGATGATCACCTGCTTGTTTTCAATGACCTTGGTCTCCACCTTCATCTGTTCGCTGGACTTGAGGTTGCCCTTCGCCTGCGCCTTCTTGCGCATGCGCTGGACCGCATCCATCACGTCGTTCTGTTGCGCCAGGAAGGCGTTCCCGAGATCGGTCGTCCACTGGATGTCGTCGGAGAGACGCTTCACCACGTCCGGTAGCGGCGCCATCGCCTGGATGCTGGAATCCCATGGCTGCTTCTCGACCGCGTCGACGAGCGCCTTGTCCTTCAGATTCTTGTTCTTCTCCAGCCACTGTTGCAGCTGCATGAGCTCGAGCGGATACGTAGAAGCGACGAGCACCTGGGCGAGCAACGGATCGGGATACAGTGCGATGGGCGCGACCAGGGAGTCGAGCTGGTCGGGAGGGATCTTCGCGTCCTCCGCGTCAGCGGCGGAGGCGCGAAGCGGCAGGACCGCCTGCATCAGGAACGTGGCGCACAGGATCGCGAGCCAACCGCCGCACCACTTCCTTGAACCCGTCGACGACTGTCTTGGCTCCATGGATAGTCCTTTCGCCAATCAAAGTGGCGGCTCGTCGGCCCTGGTTTCGCTGAGATCCACGTTTCGGTCAACCCTGGATACTTCGCGGCGTGCGTTCGTGCTAGCAAAGCGCCAGGTCGATGCAGGCTTCCGCGACGCGTACGGCGGCCCGGGAGATTTCTCTCTCGGCTGCACCCGAGACCCCGTCCCCGTGGGTGCGCAGCCGTGCGTGGGACTGCGTGTGGATGCTGAGCGCGCTCTGGCTCGTACCGCTCGTCCTCTGGCTCGCTCGCGGCGCGGCGGATCCGGAGTCGGGTGCAGTCAACTCCCTCTACCTCGGCCTCACGGCGCTCTTCTGGATCGGTCACCGGCTTTGCAGTGCATGGCTCGCCTACGGCACCGAGGCCTACCGGCCGGTCCTGCGGGAGCAGCCGATCCGCTTCCTCCTGCTGCCCGCGCTGGTGACGGCCGCATGCTTCGCGCTCTTTCTTCCCTCGGACAGCGCTCTGCCCTGGACGCGCGAGCAACGTCTCATCGCGCTCGCGATCGTCGACTACATCTTCGTGACGTACCACTTCGCGGCGCAGCACTTCGGCGCACTCTCCCTCTATCGCATCCGCAGCGAGCGGGGAGGCACCGGTTGGACGCGCCGTCTCGACTGGCTCTTCGCCGCCGGTATCGGCGGCGTCCTCGTCCTCGTCGCGGACGTGCTGGCGGGCGCGGTCGCCTACCAGGACGTGTGGGTCGACGGCTTCGCGCCCGATTGGCTCGTCACGGCGGCGGAGACGATCCGTGTCGACGCGCTCGCGATCGTCCTCGTCGCGACGGCCGTCATGCTGGTCGCGGAGGCGCTGCCGGCGCGACGCTCGCTGCCGCGCGCGCTGTACGTCCTCGGGATCGCCGCGATGGTCGCCGTCGGCCTTCAACCGAAGAGCCTGTTCCTCTTCATCGTGATCTGGACGTCGCAACACTGGCTCGTCGCGGTGGCGCTCGCGTCGCGTGTCCCGCGCTGGGAGCCCGCGCCGGCGCACGGCTCAGCGCGCCGGGCCCTGCACGCCATGAACCGCCGGCCATGGGCCGTGCTGACCTTCTTCATGACGGCCTCGGTGCTGCTGCTGCCGTTCTTCGAGGTGGAGGCGAATCGCCAGGGCGGCACGTACTACGGCGATCGTATCTTCGGGGCGGCAGCGGCAGCGCTTCGTACGTCGTCGTGGGTGCCGGCGCTCGTGGCGCTCGGGTTCGCGACCGGCTTCCTGCACTACCTGCTCGACCGCAGCGTCTTCCGTCTCTCCGATCCGACGGTGCGGACGGCGGCACGCGGCCTCGTCGCACATCCGACGCCCGCACACGACCGACGGAGCGCCCGGCGGGCTGCCTAACGCGGGACAGTCGCCAGGATCCCGTTCAGCGTCTGCGACGCCTCGCGGCTCGCGAGGATGCTCATGTGGCTCTCGTTGAAGCCGTAGATGCGGGTCGCCGCGGCCTGGGCGGCCGGCGCCAGCTCGCTCACCAGCTCGACGACGCCGTCGTTGGCCTGTCCTTCACGCAGGGACCGCCCGTGATAGCTGAACATCAGGTGGAACGGGCAACCCGCCGGCAACGGGGTCGCGAAGAGGCTTTTCAAGAAAGGGCTGTCCGGCGCCATGTCGGTCCACATCGGCATCACGACGGGGGCGTCGGCCCCATAGGCGGCGCCGGAGTGGCCGTTCCATGGCGTCGACATGCTGACGAAGAGCGCCACCATGCCGCCGTCACCGTTGGCGATCATGTTGTTGATGGTGGCGCGCGCGACGACGCCGCCCATGCTGTGCGCCACGATCACCAGGTGCTTGAAGCCGTAGCGGCTGGCCAACACGCTCATCCAGCGGGCGGCGCCGCGCGCGGTCGCGTTGAGGCCGAGGCCGGAGGGGTAGTACACGAGCCACGGCTGGAACCGCTTGTGGTCGAGGTGCGCGATCAGATCGCGGAAGTATCCGGGCTCACCGCCCGCACCGTGCACGAAGAGCACCGGGATCTTCTTCTCGTCGAACGGCTGCAGGAAGAAGTAGCCGCCGCCGACCTTGAAGAGGAACTCGACGGGCTGCCACAGGCCGAGCTTGCCGTTCTCCTCCGAGAAGCGCGGGTCGTCGAGGGTGACCTGCTCGCCGAGGGCAATCGCGGGCAGATCCTTGTTCGCACGCGCGCCCGTCTGCGGAGCCGAGATGGGAAAGGCGAGGCGCACGCCGGAGCCGGTGCCGAATCGCAGGTCGAGATCGGTGAGACGCTGACCCGGTGCCGCCACGACGTCGCTCGGCGCGCCGTACCACGTGGCGGCCTCCGTCTCCGGCTGGTAGGCGGCGTCGCCGTTCGCGTCGACGAACGCGGCGATGCGATAGCGGCCCGCCGGCACCTGGAAGAAGTACGGGCCGGGGCGTGGCAGGAAGTACGTGTCGACGATCGTCGGCGCTGATCCCGTGGTCAGCACGACGATGACCGGCGCGTCGGGCTGGCCGGATACGTGGCCGCCGAGGAACGCGTAGCCCTGGAGCCGCGTCACGTCGCGATGCAACCGGATCATCGCGCAGCCGCTCGCGACCGCGAGCGCGATGCTCAAGGTGGCGACCATCGCCTTGGTGTGCGTCACGACGCCCTCCTCGCCCGCTCCATGACGCCGCGCGCGCGCCCCTGGTGATAGGCGCTCGCCGCCGCCGGGTAGACATGCGCCCGGCCGTAGACGCACGCGACTCGCGCATGACACGCGTCGTCGCAGTTGCCGTTCTCGGCGAGGCGGTGGTCGACGCAACGCTCGACGTCCCACCCGGCCGACGACACCGCCGCACCGGGACACGCCGCGATGCACGGGCGCTCGGCGCAGGTAGCGCAGGGCGCGAACCCTTCGGCCGGGCGCGCCGCACGCGCCGGTGCGTCGAGGAGGAACGCGGCGCGGAGCGCCATCCAGGGGCCGAACTCCGGGTGCAGCAGGATGCCGAGCAGCCCCCGCCGTCCGATCCCGGCGGCTTCCGCGAGGTGCACGAACGAGAGCGGCGGCGTCGCATCGTCGAAGGGAAAGCGCACGTCGACGCGCACGCCCGCAGCCGCGAGCGCCGTCACCCCGTGCCGCTCGATCACCTCGCGCGTGAAGTCGTCGAGCGGGTGCGGACGTCGGGCGAACCCTGCATCGGCATCGGCGCGCGCGCGGAACGCCCTCCAGAACGCGCCGCCACCGTTGCCGACGACCATGACCGCGCGCGCCGCATCGCCGAGCCGGTAGCGCTCGGGCACGAGCGCGTCGTAGGCCTCGACCGGCGCGACGCCCATGAGGTTCAAGCCGAAGGGGGCGAGCCCGTCGACGATCCTCCGGCCGAACGCGTCGGCGGCGAGGTGCATTTCAGCGGCCGACGCGCGCTTCGAGGCGGTCCACGCGGTCGAGGATGCTCGACAGCGCGAAGAGGATCGCGCCGCCGACCACGCCGGCGACGCCGCACACCACCGACGCGGTGAGGAACGCCGCGTGCCGCGCCAGCGCGGCCTGGTACTCCGCCTGGAAGAGGATGTGGTCGGCATGGCGCTCGAGCGCGTCGAGCGCACGGTAGTACGGCTCGTCGCCCAGCGCCGCCATGACGGCGATCGCGCAGCCGGCCAGGCCCCCGAGGAGCAGCACGGCAGCGAGCAGGCGCAGGATGCGGCTCATGCGAGGAGCATACGCCGCGACGCCATCGCGCGGCAATGGAGGCGGCGGCTCATGGCGCGGGGTCGAATCGATAGACCCGGACGGCGGCTTTCCGCGCCGGATCGTAATCGAGCCACTTGGCGGCGGGCACCTCCACCGACGGCACGGCGCGGAAGCCCTGGCGCTCGAAGAACTGCCCCACCCGCTCCTGCGTCGTCGAGGCGAAGAGGTACGCGAGGCCGAGCCGGCGCCCCTCGTTCTTCATCTGCTCGACCAGCTTGGCGCCCACGCCCTCGCCCTTGAAGCGCGTCATCGTGTAGAGCCCCACGATCTCGCCGGCGCGCTCCGCCGCGTAGGGCTCGGTCTCGAGGGCGCACACCCCCGCCAGATGGTGCTCGCCGATCGTCGCGCCGTAGCCCGAGATCAGGATGTGGCCGATCTCCGCCGGGCTCCGCAGCTTCAGGTAGCCCTCGCGCTGGCCACGCTCGAGCAGCTTCTCCACCTCGTGGAAGTCGTCGAGCGCGAGGGGCGCCACCCGGCAGTAGTCCTCGCGGGTGAAGAGCGTGCCGGAGCCCTCGTAGGTGAAGAGCTCGTGCGCGACCCCGTCGAGCGGGCACAGGTTGATCGACGCGATGCCGGCGCGGAGACCGCGATGGATCGCCTCGAGCAGCGGGCGGCGGGCGCCGAGCCCGGCCGACTCGGCCTCGCCGCGCCGCAGGAGCGCCTCGAGCATCGTCTCGTCGATGAACGACAGTACCCCGGGCGCGTTCGGCGGCCGCACGCCGCCGGCATCGTCGACCACGATGAGCTTGTGCACCCGCAGACGTATGCCGAGATGCTGGGCGAAGTCGGTCAGGGTGTCGGGGGTCGAGCCCTCCGACGCGACGAGGAGGAGCGGGCTCGCGCGCAGCACCTCCCAGACCGCGAGCAACAGCGCGGAGTCGATCGTGGCCGGCGTGGCCGGCGCGTCGCCCAGGGTCAGGACCGGCGGCTCGGTCACCGCCGGGATCGGTGGCAGCGGACGGAGCAGCGCCCGCAACCCCGCCTTGCCGCGCGCGGCCGCGCCGCCGAGGATCACGATCACGCGCGTGTCGCTGGCGAGCATGTCGCGCAGGGCCTCGCCCAGCACGCGCAGCCGCTCGGCGCCGCCGTCGTGATGCACGGCGAAGACGAGCGTGCGTCCGCGGAACTCGTCGAGATAGAACTCCTTCTCGTCGAAGACCACCGCCGCACGCCTCGCCATGGCGGCGCAGTAGCACGAAGGGCATTCGCATGCACTCGACGCCGGCCTGTGCCGTTGCTTTTGCTGCGTGGCGCCCGTACGAAAGCCGCGTGCACGCACGCCCGGCCGACCGACGACTCGACCCCGGCGTGCGCGCCCTCGTCGCGGTCGCGCTGGTCGTGCGCCTCGCGCTGGCGCTGCCGGCAACCGCGGCGGACGCCGCGCGGACGAGCGCCGAGGCGGCGCCCGTCGCCGGACGGCACGGCGCGATCGCCGCCGAGCATCCGCGTGCGGCCGAGATCGGTGCCGAGATGCTGGCGCGCGGCGGCAACGCCGTCGACGCGGCGATCGCGACCGTCTACGCCGTCTGCGTGCTGAACGCGTCGTCGTGCGGAGTCGGCGGCGGCGGCTTCATGCTCATCCAGGAGGCGAACGGCACGGTCCACGCGCTCGACTACCGCGAGACGGCGCCGTGGCTCGCGCACCGCAATCTCTTCCGCAACGGCACCGCCGTGCTCTCGAGCCTCTCACGGCGTGGCGGCCTCGCCATCGCCGTGCCGGGCGAGGTGGCCGGGCTCGAGGCGGCGCGCGCGAAGTTCGCCAGGCTGCCGCGCGCGGTGCTGATGGCACCGGCCATCGCCCTCGCACGCGACGGCTTCCCGATCGGCAGCCACCTGGCGTCGGAGATCGCGGGCAACGCGAGCGGCATCGCGGCGGCCCCGGCGCTGGCGCGCCTCCTGCTGCACGAGGACGGCTCCCCCAAGACCGAGGGCGAGACGCTCCGCATGCCGGCGCTCGCCGCGACGCTCGAGCGCGTCGCCCGCCTCGGCGCGGACGGCTTCTACCGCGGCCCCGTGGCGGCCGCGATCGCGCGGGGCACGAGCGCCGCCGGCGGCATCCTCTCGACGCGCGATCTCGGCCGCTACCGGCCGCTCTGGCGCACGCCGCTGCGCGTCCGCTACCGCGGCCTCGACGTCTTCACCATGCCGCCGCCGAGCTCGGGCGGCGTCATCCTCGAGATCCTGAACGTCCTCGGCGGCGACGACCTCGCGGCGCTTGGGGCGCGCTCCCCGGCGTACCTCCACCTCCTCGCCGAGGCGATGAAGCACGGCTTCGCCGATCGTGCGCACTGGTACGGCGACCCGGCCTTCACCAAGGTCCCCATCGAGCGGCTCACCTCGGCCGCCTACGGACACGAGCTGCGCTCGCGCATCGAGCCCGACCACGTGCAGCCGCTGTCGCGCTACGGCAGCGAGCCCGACCACGGCACCACGCACCTCTCCGTCGCCGACGCCGACGGCATGGCCGTGTCCTGCACGACCACGATCAACACGGCGTTCGGCGCGATGGTCGTCGGCGACGAGAGCGGCGTCATCCTCAACAACGAGATGGACGACTTCGCGATCGCGCCCGGGGTACCGAACACGTTCGGCCTGATCGGCGGCGAGGCCAACGCCGTCGCGTCCGGCAAGCGGCCGCTCAGCAGCATGACGCCGGTGATCGCGCGCAGCGCCGATCAGGGCGCGCCGGGCCGCCGCCTGCTCGTCGTCGGCGGCTCCGGCGGCCCGCTCATCATGAGCGGCACGCTGCAGGTGCTGATCGACATGACGGACTTCGGCCTCGACGCGCAGAGCGCCGTCGCGGCCCCGCGCATCCACGACCAGTGGACGCCCGCGGTGCTGGCACTCGAGGCGCCGTTCGGCGACGACGTGCGGAAGCCGCTTGCCGCGATCGGCCACGACGTCCGGACCCTGCCCTTCGCCGGCGCAATGCAGGCAGTACGCTGGCACGACGGCCGCTTCGACGCCGGTGCCGACCCGCGCAAGGGCGGCGGCGTCGCCGTCCGGTGAGCGGCACTACCCGGTAGCACCGCCTATGCTGCTGGAGCCGCCAGCGTCGCGAGACGCAGCAACAGCCCCGCGGTGAACCAGAGGTAGATCACTACCTCGGCGTCGCCGAAGTTGTACTGGGTCAGTCCGCCGACGAGGAACCCGACGATCGCGAGGAGCGCCGCGAGCGCGAGCGTACGTGCCGGCTCGTCACCGTCAGCGAAGGCGCGGTAGCTGCGCCAGCCCCGGCGCAGCAGCACGACGAAGAGCGCGACGAACGCGGCGAGCGCAACGAGGCCGCCGTCCACCTGGGTCTGCAGGAAGTCGTTGTGCGCGTGCGCGGTCGTGTCGGCATCGGGATAGCGCTCGTAGAACGGCTGGCGGACGGTCTTGTAGTTGCCGTAGCCCCAGCCGAGGAGCGGGCGCTCGCGCGCCATGTCGAGATTAGCCCGCCAGATCTGGGTGCGGCCGACGTTCGCCGGGAGGTCGAATGCCGAGCGTGCGCGCGCGCGCACGCCGGGATCGACGCCGACGAGCAGCACGAGCAGCACGACGAGCGTCGTCCCCGAGGCGAGCGCGGCCCACCCGCCGCGCACCATGCCGAGCAGCAGCAGCACGACCGCGAACGCGAGCCATACGCCGCGGGTGAGCGAGAAGACGAGCGCGAGCAGCATGAGCCCCGTCGCGGCGAAGAGCACGCCGCGCCGCCCCGGCGAGAGGCC
>DASXLI010000080.1:0-9572 GCA_036496285.1 Binatia bacterium | reverse complement strand
ATCGGTTCGCGCACCCGCGCGTCGTCGTGTGCGTCCCGTCGGGCGTCACCGGTGTCGAGAAGCGCGCCGTCGAAGAGGCGACGCTCAGCGCCGGCGCGCGCAAGGCGTATCTGATCGAGGAGCCGATGGCCGCGGCGATCGGCGCGGGACTTCCGGTCGCCGAGCCGACGGGGAACATGATCGTCGACATCGGCGGCGGTACGACCGAGGTCGCGGTCATCTCACTCGGGGGCATCGTCGTCTCGCAGTCGCTGCGCGTCGGCGGCGACGAGATGGACGAGGCGATCATCAATCACATCAAGCGCGAGTACAAGCTCTTGATCGGTCAGCAGACCGCCGAGGAGATCAAGCTCGAGGTCGGCTCCGCGCACACGATGAAGGAAGAGGTCCAGGCCGAGGTTCGCGGCCGCGACATGCTCACCGGCCTGCCGAAGACGGTGATCCTCTCGAGCGAGGAAGTGCGGCACGCGCTCGAGGAGCCGGTCAACCAGATCATCGACGCGATCAAGTCGACGCTCGACAAGACACCGCCCGAGCTCGCAGCGGACATCATGGACCGCGGCATCGTGCTCGCCGGCGGCGGTGCGCTGCTGCAGGGGCTCGACGAGCGTCTGCGGCACGAGACGCACATGCCGGTGCATCTCGCCGAGTCGCCGCTGACGTGCGTCGCCGTCGGCTCGGGACGCAGTCTCGAGGAATTCGACGCGATCCACCGCAGCTCCCGCGCGCGCTCGCGCAACGGCCGCGCCCGGTAGGCCGTCGCGATGCAGGTCGAGGAGATCGACGGGAAGACCGCGCCCGAGGCGCTGTTGCGCGCCGTACACGACGCGCGCGTCGAGGCCGTTGCCGACCACTATCCCGGCGAGCCGCCGCTGCCGTTCGAGCAGCAGCTCGGGTACTTCCGTCATCCGGGCAGCGGCGTCCGATACCTGTGGGCTGCCCGGGATGGCGACCGGGTCGTCGGGTCGGCGAGCCTCGGCGTGTTCGGGCCGAGGTTCGCGTGGATCGAGGTGACGGTCCGGCCCGCTGCCCGCCGGCGCGGCATCGCCACCGCCCTCCTCGTCGAGCTCGTCGCGACGGCGCGCCGCGACGGCGTCGCCTCCGCCTTCGGCCACCATGCGACGCCTGCCGGCGCGGCATTCGCGGCGAGTGCCGGCGCCCGCGACGACCAGCGCGACGTGCGCTCGCGGCTCACACTGCAGACTGCTGACCTCCCGGAGCCCGTCCTTCCCGACGGAGTCGAGCTCCGCTCGTGGATCGGCGCGACGCCGGACGAGCTGCTCGAGACGCATGCCGCCGCCCGCGCGGCGATGAGCGACGCGCCGCTGCCGGGCGGCACCGAGGACCCCGGCTGGTCGGTCGAGCGGCAGCGGGAGGCGGAGGCGGCCGCGATCGCGCGCGAGCGCCCGCCGCGGGTCACCGTCGCGCTCGAAGCGGGCGGCGTCGTCGCGTTCACCGACGTCCGCGTCTCGGCGCCGCCGTCCCCGGTCGCGCTCACCGACGACACCGCCACCGTCCCCACGGCGCGCCGCCGCGGCCTGGCGACGGCCGTCAAACGCGAGGCTCTGCGCCGCCTGCGGGCCGAGCGGCCGGACGTCGAGTTCGTCGTGACGATGAACGCCGAACTGAACACCGCGATGCGCGCCGTCAACACGAAGCTCGGCTTCGAGCCGGTCACGGTGTTGACGACCAGCGTCCTCGAGTTGTGATCGAGGACGTCGACGGCGCGACGGCGCCCGAGTCCCTCCTCCGCGCGCTCCACCTGGTCGAGGTCGAGGCCGATCTGCGCGCGCCCGGCGAACCGCCCCGTCCCGTCGAGGATGCGATCGTCTCGTACCGGAACCCCGGCACGGCGAAGCGCCGTCGCTGGCTTGCGCGCGTCGGCGGTGAACCTGCGGGCGCGGCTCTCCTCTCGGACTACGGCGGTTCGCTCGTGGTCGGCAACGTGCTCGTCCGGCCGTCCTTTCGCCGGCGGGGCGTCGGCACCGAGCTGTTCGAGGCGCTCGCCGCGGGAGCTCGTGTCGGCCGCATCGCATCGTTCTTCGGCGAGTACGGGACCGAAGCGGGCGCTGCGTTCGCGCGAGCAAGCGGCGCCGTCGATGACCAGCGGCATCTCGTCTCGGTGCTCGACCTGACGGCGGCCGCCTTCGAGCCGCCCGTTCCTCCGGCGGGCATCGAGCTTCGCTCCTGGACAGGCCCGGTGCCCGAGGAGCTCGTCGACTCGTTCGTGAGGGCGAGGAACGCGATGGCGGATGCCCCGGTGCCCGGCGGCCAGAGCATGCCCGAGTGGACGCTCGAGGAACAGCGGCGGGACGAGGAACGCTGTGCCGCGCGCAGGGAACCCCAGCACGTGACCGTCGCGGTCTCGGAGGGCGAGGTGCTGTCGCTGACGGGCGTCCGGGTTTCCGCCGGCCCGGCGCCGTTCGTCCGGACGGACGACACCGCGACGGTTCCGGACGCCCGCGGTCAGGGGCTCGCCCTGGCGGTCAAGACCGAGAATCTGCGGCGTCTGCGGGCGGAGCGACCTGACGTCGCGAAGGTGGCCACCAAGAACGCCGAGCACAACGCGGCGATGCGGGCGGTCAACGCGAAGCTGGGCTTCGAGCCTGTGCTGATTCTCACGACGGCCGTGGTCGACCTGAACCACGGCTAGACTACGCCGGCCTGTGCCTCGCAACCGGACCGTCCGCCTCGCGGTCCTGGGCTCATCTGTCCAGCGCACCGCCGCCTCCGGCTACCAATCGAACCGCTCCAGCGCAGTCAAGCGCCGGATCATCGTTGGCAGCCTCGTCGTGCTTTCGCTCGTCCTGATCACGATCTCGTTCCGGTCGACCGCGCTCGACGGCGTCGAGAGCGAGGCGGCGACCGTCCTGCGGCCGTTCGAGGTGGCAGCCGACCGCGTCTCCGCGCCGTTCCGCGACAGTGTCAACTGGTTTCACGGGCTCGTCGACGCACGCTCCGAGAACTCGCAGCTGAAGGCCGAGAACGCGCAGCTGCGCCACCAGCTCGTCCTCGACCAGACCGCGCTGTACCAAAACGTCCAGCTGCAGAACCAGCTCCACTACCTGGGGCCGCCGTCGGTCGCCGCGTTCAGGCGCGTCAACACCGAGGTGTTGACGAACCCGCAGACTCCGATCGACCAGAGCGTCACGATTGCGGCGGGCGCGAAGAGCGGCCTGAAGACGGGTGACGTCGTCATCGCGGCGAACGCCGGCGGCATCGGGGGGCTCGTCGGTACCGTGACGCGCGTCTGGTCGGGCGTCGCGCGCGTCACGCTCCTCACCGACAGCTCGAGCCATGTGTCGGCGACCGACGTCACATCGCCGAGCGCGATCGGCATCGTGTCGAGCGGTGACAGCGGCGACGTGTTGATCTTCGATCGCGTGTCGAAGACCAAGCGCGTCGACCGGGGCGACACGATCGTCACGTCGGGGTCGATCGGCAAGGGGGCGCTGCCGTCGCTCTATCCGAAGGGGATCGTGATCGGGACGGTCTCATACCAGTCCGAGAGCGACGCCAACGCTTTCCAGACGATCCAGGTGCAGCCGCTCGTCGACTTCTCGTCGGTGCGGTCGGTGATCGTGCTCGTGCCCCGCTGATGGACGGCGCGAAGGCCGCACTGCTGCTCTTCGTCGCTGCGCTCCTGCAGCTGGTCGTCCTCACGCAGTACCAGACCTTCCGCTCCGGCAGCATCGTGCTCGTCACCCTGCTCTCGATCGCGCTCCTGCGCGGCTCCGTCTTCGGCGCCGTCGCGGGGTTCTTCACCGGCCTGTTGATCGACACGGCCACGCTCGGCACGCTCGGCGTGACGTCGCTGCTGCTCACCGTCGCCGGTTTCTGGATCGGCCGCTACGGCGAGACGACCGCGCGCGACCGCTTCCACGCGCCCTACCTCTCGGTCGCGGTGGTGACGGTGCTCTACGCCTTCGGCGACCTGGCGCTGCAGTTCGTCCTGGGCGAGCCTGCCCCCGCGCGGCTCGTCGTGCGCGGCTTGCTGCCCGGTCTCGTGCTGAATCTGATTCTGACCCTGCCGGTCTACACGCTCGTGCGGCGGCTCTTCCCGCCGATCGAGCTCGCCGACCGTGTCCGGGAGGTGCACCTCCTTGGGTAGCGCCGACTTCCCGCGTCGCGGCAGCCGGCGGTTCCTGCCCGGCGACCCGCGCGTCGAGGAGCCCTACCGCCTCACACCCCAGCTCGCGATGCGCGTCGCGATTCTCGCGTTCCTCGCGCTCGGCGTCTTCGCCGTCCTGTTTCTCCGGCTCTGGGCGCTACAGGTGCTCTCGAGCCAGCGCTACCTCGCCGTCGCGAACGACAACCGCGTCCGGACGATCCGCATCGACGCACCGCGCGGGCCGATTCTCGACAGGTCCGGGAAGGTGATCGTCGGCAACGTCGCCGGGACGCGCGTCGAGCTGTGGCCGGCCGACCTGCCGAAGACGTGGCCGGCCGAGCGGAAGGAGCTGCGCGCGCTCTCCCTGGTCACCGGCGTGACCGTCAAGGAGATGCTCGCGCGCATGCAGGAGTACAAGGACGATCCGTTGACGCCGATCGTCGTGCAGCGCGGCATCCGGCGCGACCAGGTCTTCTATCTCGAGGAGCACGCGTCGGAGTTCCCGGGCGTGCGCCTCGCCGAGAGCTGGCTGCGCACGTACCCGTACCAATCGCTCGCGGCGCAGGTCCTCGGCTACGTCGGCCGGATCACCGAGCCCGAGTACAAGGCGCTGAAGAAGAAGGGCTACCAGCCGACCGACGCGATCGGCCAGGCGGGCGTCGAGTCCGCCTACGACACCTACCTGCGTGGACACGACGGCAGCGCCCAGCTGACGGTCGACTCGCTCGGCCGCCCGAAGGGGGCGGCGGTCGCCGTCACGACCCCTGCGCCGGGCGAGGCGCTGAAGCTGACGCTCGACATCAAGCTGCAGCGGGCGGCCGAGAAGGCCCTCTCCTACGGCATCGGGCTCGCGCGCGGAACGCAGGAGGGCCGGTACGCCGACGGTGGCGCGATCGTGGCGCTCGATCCGAACACCGGCGCCGTGCTCGCGATGGCGTCGAATCCGACGTACAAGCCGTCGCTCTTCGCCGGCGTTCCCGACACGAAGAAGCTTGCGCCGCTCCTGAATGCGAGCGTCGCTGCGAAGGACAACCATCCGGGCATCAACCGCGCGACGATGGCGGCCTACCCGCCGGGCTCGACGTGGAAGCCGGTGACGGCCCTCGCCGCGATGCAGGAGCACCTGCTCACACCGTACGAGCAGCTCCTCTGCTCGCCCGACCTCGTCGACCACGGCCAGACGTTCGACAACTGGACGCCGCTCATCGACCAGTGGATGGACCTGAAGACGGCGCTGGCCGAGTCGTGCGACACCTACTTCTATCGAGTGGGGCAGAAGTTCTACAACCTTCCCTCCGACCGCGGGCACCCGCTGCAGGCGTGGGCCAACCGCTTCGGCTTCGGCGAGCCGACAGGCATCGACATCGGGAGCGAGGTCGACGGCCTCGTGCCGACGCCCGAGTGGCGCTGCGAGCACTTCGGCGGGCCGCCGTGCAAGGGCTATGTGGACCGCATCTGGAAGCCGGGCTACTCGATCCAGCTCGCGATCGGGCAGGGCGACCTGACGGTCACCCCGTTGCAGATGGCGCGCTTTTACGCACTGGTTGCGAACGGCGGCAAGCTCGTCACCCCGCACCTCGCCGAGGACGTCGAGCTGTCGGGCTCGAAGGGCCAGCCGCCGCGTGTGCTCCGCCGGTTCGCCGGCCAGCCGCCGCAGCCGACCGACGTCGACCCTGCCGCCCTGGCCGTCGTGCAGCAGGGCCTCGAAGAGGCGACCCACGCGAGCTTCGGCACCTCGTCGGGCGTGTTCGGCAGCTTCCCGGTCGACATCGCCGGCAAGACCGGTTCGGCGGAGAAGGTCGTCACGATCCCCGGTTACCAGCCTCAGAAACTCGTCCAGTCGTGGTGGTGCGGCTACGGCCCGTACGGCAAGCCGTCGATCGTCGTCTGCGCGCTGATCGAGAACGGCGGCCACGGCGGCGACGCGGCTGCGCCGGCGGCGCTCAAGGTGTTCGAGGAGTGGTTCAAGAAGACCGCGGTCGTGACCCAGCACGCGAGCGACTGATGGCGATCGAGACCGTCGACACGAGACTTCGCACGCGGCGCCGCGCCGAGTCCGTCGGCGTCGCCAGCATCCGCCGGCTCGACTGGCTGCTGATCGCCGGCGTCGCGGCGCTCGCCCTCTACGGCCTGTATGCGATCGACGGGATCACGAAGCACGACAGCGGCGGTTCGGCGCTCTCGCGGCAGGGGCTCTACGCCGCGGTCGGCACGGTGCTGTTCGTCGCCGCGCTGTTCGTCGATCCTGCGACGTACCGCCGGTTCCATCGCACGATCTACTTCGGCACGCTCGGCCTGATGGGGCTCGTGCTGGTTGCGGGTGCCGCGAGCCACGGATCGACGCGCTGGATCGACATCGGCTTCTTCGCCTTCCAGCCGTCCGAGTTCGGGAAGGTGCTGTTCGTGCTCGCGCTCGCCGGCGTACTCGCCGACCGTTCGGTGCCCGTGACGTCTGCCCGTGCACCGTTGCGGGCGCTGATGTACGGCGTGCCTGCGATCGCGCTCGTGTTCGTGCAGCCGGACTTCGGCACGGCCCTCGTCTACACCGCCGCGCTCGGCGGCGTGCTGCTGTTCGCCGGCGTGCGCTGGTTGCACCTGGCGGTGCTGTTCGTCGTCACGGTCGTCGCGGCGCTGCTGATCCTGTGGATCCTCCCGTCGGCGGGCGTGAACGTGCTCAAGCCGTACCAGACCGCGCGCCTCACCGGGTTCACGCATCCGTCGAACGACCCGCGCGGAGCGACGTACAACCTGCGCCAGTCGATCACCGCGGTCGGCGCGGGCGGGCTGCGCGGCCGCGGAGTGCTCGGCGCGACGCAGACGCGGCTCAACTATCTGCCGGCTCACTCGACCGACTTCGCGTTCGCGTCGCTCGCCGAGGAGCACGGCTTCTTCGGCGCTGCGATCTTGCTGCTCCTCTATCTCCTCGTCGTCTGGAGAGCGCTGAAGGTCGTGACGGTCGCAAACGACCTGTTCAGCGCGATCGTCGCGGGTGCGATCGCGTTCATGTTCCTCTTCCAGGTGTTCGTGAACAGTGCGATGACGATGGGGATCGCGCCGATCACCGGCATCCCGCTGCCGTTCGTGTCGGTCGGGGGTTCGTCTCTGCTGACGAACTTCCTGGCGCTCGGCGTCCTGCAGGCGATCTACATCAGGCGCGGGGATCGGCGGCGGGCGTGAGCGTACGTGGTAAGGGGAAGCTCGGGCCGCTCGCCGCGGTCGGAGTGCTGCGCGAGGTGCGCCGCGGTGCGGCACACCGCGGCCCGCTTGCCGTGGCCGGCGCGCGCGAGCTCGTCCCGGTGCTCGCCCGCGAGCTGCGCGAGGGCGGGGAGGCCTCGGCGGTGGTCGAGGACCGCCTCGACGGCGTCGCCGGGCTCGTGTGGGTCGGCGCGCCGGACGAGGAACGGCTGCGGGAGGCGAACCGGCGCCAGATCCCGATCGTCGCCGTGACCGACGCCGAAACGGTGCCGTACGTGCTCGCGACCGACGTCGTGCGCGTTCCACCCGGACAGGGCTTTCCGCTCGAGGAGATCGGCGACGCGCTCGGGCGCAGGCTGGGCGACGCGGCGATCCCGCTGGCGGCCCGGCTGCCGGTCCTGCGCAAGCCGGTGTGCGATGCGTTGATCGCGCGCTTCTCGAAGCGCAACGCGTTGATCGCGGCCGCGGTGTTCATCCCCGGGGTCGACCTGCCGATCCTCACGCTGAACGAGATCCGGCTCGTCACACGGATCGCGCTCGCCTACGGCGCGGAGCTCGACGGCAGCCGCTTCCCCGAGCTGCTCGGCGTCGTCGGCGCCGGCTTCGGCTTCCGCGCGATCGCTCGCGAGTTGCTCGACGCCGTTCCGGTTGCCGGCTGGGCCGTCAAGGCAGGCATCGCGTACGGCGGCACGCGGGCGATCGGCGAGGCGGCCGTGCGCTACTTCGAAGTGCGCACCTGAGCGATCACGACTCGGCTCCGTCCCAGCCCCAACGCGGCATCGGCAATCCCACCTCGGCCTCCTGCGCGTCCGCGTAGGAGAGGACGTTGTCGACCGCCTGGCGCATGTACGCGCGCATCGCCGCGCGGAACCTCGGGTCGTCGGGCAGCCCGGCGTCGTCGAGCGCGGCGACGAAGCAGGCGAGAAACCGCGCGCCGAGGTCGCTCATGTCGCCGTTACCGGCGTGCATGGTCAACACGCCCGACTCGTCCCCGCACGCGCCCGAATAGGCAGCCGGCCCGCCGAGCACCTCGCCCCAGTACGCGGCGAGCCGCTCGACGTGCTGCGGGTGCTGGTCGTCGTGCGAGAAGGGATGGTTCAGCTCAGGGTCGGCGAGGCACCGTGCGTGGTGGGCGCGCGCCAGGGCGAGCATCGCGTCGCTCCCACCGGCGAACTCGTACAACGTCACGCCCACGAGCGTGATCAAAGCACAGGGTCCGTCCGGTCCGGGACCTAGGCTCTTCCCAGCGACAGGAGGTGAAGCCCGCATGGCTCTGACCGGACATCAAGAGGCGTTCGAGCTGCTCCTCATCGAGGAGGCCGACGCATGGTTCGAATATCTCGACGCCACGCGTGGGCAGTCCGACACGCGCTACGGCGAGGTCGAGCCGTGGGCCTGGTCGCGGCTCTCCCAGCGGCTTCGCGCCATCCGCGCCCGTAGGGCGAAGCTTCGCCCCGCCGCCGAGGCAGCCTGACCGACCTTCGCTGATACCCTGGGCACAGGCCATGCCAAGGCTTTTCCCATCCATCCGCGCCGCGCGGCTCCACGGCTTCAGCGCGCGCACGATTCAGGAGACATCGTTTGCCACTTCCCTGGTTCCGGCGCAAGAAGCCGGACAACGAGGCGCGCTCGGAGCGCGCCGGAGAAACACGTCCAGACATTGAGGTAACGCCCGTCGCAGCGCCTGCCCGAAGCGGCGGCGCAGACGGAACCGAGAGCAGCACCGCCGCCGCGACGGCCGCCGCCAGAAAGCGGCGCCGCGGTACCCGCGGCGGACGCAACCGCAAGAAGAAGACGGCCGCCGCATCGAACGGCGCGACTGCGACGGCCTCCCCGGCGGACGACGCGCCGGATGCCGAGAAGCCGGCCGAGAAGCGCAGGTCGCCGGAGCGCAAGACGCGTACGAGCCAGACGCGCCGCCGGTCGGCGCCGAAGCGCGCGCCGCTCCCGAAGGCGAAGCGCGAGCTCCTCATCTCCGTCGACGCCGGCGAGAAGCGCGTCGCCGTGCTCGAGGACGACCGCGTCGCTGAGGTGTACCTCGAGCGGCCCGAGCGGCACTCGATCGCCGGCAACATCTACCTCGGCGTCGTCGACAACGTCCTGCCGGGCATGGAGGCGGCTTTCGTCGAGATCGGCCTCGAGAAGAACGGCTTCCTCTACGTCGACGAGATCGTCGGCCCGGAGCTCGAGGGCCGCAAGGGCGCCCGGAAGATCCAGGACCTGATCCAGCGCGGCGAGAAGATTCTCGTCCAGGCGGTCAAGGATC
>DASXLI010000079.1:0-15000 GCA_036496285.1 Binatia bacterium | reverse complement strand
TCCGGATCGTGCCCGTCGGGATCGAGCGTGTGCAGGGCATCGGTGAGCGCCTGGCGGAAGAGCATGGCCGAATAGGCGATCGGGTTCCCGGTGTCGTAAGTGAAGAGCCAGAACTGGTAGTGGGCGTGGACGCGCGGGTCGTTCTCGAACTCGTTCAGCATCTCCGCCCAGCGGCCGGGACTCGATGCGGTGCCGTGGACCAGCACGACGGGGATGCGGCCGGCGGTGTAGGGCTCGAGCGCGGAGAGGTTGGCCTTGGACTCCTTCACGCCGACCTTCTGGAGGAAGCCGCGCAGCTCCTGCGCCCAGACCGGCGCCTCGGCGAGCGTGTAGGCGAGCGACGCCGTCGACTCGATCTCGAGCGGCACCTCGCGCCCGTCGATCGCCACGGTCGTCGGCTCGAGCGCCGTGTCGAGCCGCAGCGTGCCCGTGATCCGTGACGACGCGAGCTGGCGCCGCGGATCGGGGATCGTGAGCAGCATCGTGACCGGCACCTTCGCCCACGGCTCGACGAAGTCGCTGAACTCCTCGCCGGCCAGCGGCTCCGTGCCGGCGACGAGCGGAGCGCCGAGGCCGGGCCAGCGGTAGCGCGTCTTCATGCCGGTCACGGCCAGATCGGCGACCGGCACGAAGTGGTCGAGCCGCCGGCGCCCCCAGCGGAGCTGTCCGGTGTCGAAGCTCAGCTCGAGCGTGCCGAACGGCAGGGTGTACGCGCCGGCGCGCGGCTGGACCTCGAACGAGTCGGCGCCCACGAGGCCTTCCGCGAGTCCGCGGTTGTAGAGGTCGGCCGCGAGACGGAGACGCGGGTCGAGCACGTCCGGCGTCGTGTGGTTCGGCCCCGGAAAGAGAAAGGCATAGGCGTAGATCGCCGACGCGAGGTAGTAGGAGCGATCGCGGGTGTGCTGCGCGTGCTGGAACGACAGCTCCGCGAGCGCGCAGACGTCGTCGTGTCCGGCGTCTCCGATGGCGAGGGCGCGGTGCAGGCTCGCGATCGTTCCGGCGGGGTCGTGGACGTACGCGTCGTAGATGCCGCGCCGGTAGAGCACGTTCCGGGTCGGCGTGCTGAGCACGTCGGTCGAAAGGATGCTCGCGGTGAGCATGCGGTGCGCGGTGTCCGGATCGACGCGCGTCACCCCGACGGGAGTGCCGCAGCCGGCGAGTGCCGCGACCAGGACGAACGCCCCGACCGCGCGCGCCGAGGCGTGCACGGTTGGTCGGTGCCGCTGGACCTTCGTTGACCGGTCGATCGTCACGGCGGTAGGGTCCCCAAACGGCGGTAACGTGGCAGGAGCGGCCATGGACGACAAGAGGCGGTGGGGACGGACCGCCGGCGACGCGCGCGCCGCGGAGGAGCGGGTCGGCCTCGCGCGCTCCGCGGTCCTCGTGCTCCTCGCCGGCCTCGCATGGCGGGCGGCCGGCACGCCGGTTGCGATCGTCCTCGCGGCGCTCGTCCCGGCGGTGCTCTACGCGGCGCTGCTCGCGACGCTCGGGCGCCGCGCCGGCCGGCCGCCGAGCCTTCTCGCCGCCGCGTTCCTCTGGGGCGCCGTCCCCGCGGCGCTGCTGGCGTCGACCGGCAACAACCTGCTGCAGGCGTGGATGGCGATCCTCTCGTCGGCATCGGACGCGAGCATCGTCGTGCCACGGCTCGGCGCGCCGATCGTGGAGGAGCTGGCGAAGGGCGCGGCCCTCGTCGTGCTGGTCGTGGTCTGGCCGGCGCAGGTGGCCGGCGCCGCCGACGGCATCGTCTACGGAGGGCTCGTCGGTCTCGGCTTCGCCGTGAACGAGAACCTCCTCTACCTCACCATGGCCGCCCTCCAGGACGGCTACGCGGGCCTGCTGCGCGGCGCCTTCCTGCGCGGCGCGGTGTACGGCATGAACCACGCGGTCTTCACCGCGATGACCGGCGCGGCCGTCGGCTGGGCGCGGGCGACGGCGTCGCGCGCCGGTGCGCTGGTCGTGTCGTTCGCCGGCTTCGCCGCCGCCGTCGCCGTGCACGTGCTGTGGAACACGATCGCCTCCGACGCGATCTCGCGCATGCTGTGCGCCGCGCCCGCGCCCGGCGGCGCGTGCCAGAATCCGCCGCCGGCGCATCTCCTCTACGTCAATGTGCCGCTGATCGTCGTGCTCTTCGTCGGGCCGTGCATCGCCGCGCTGCTCGCCGTCGGCCGGCTCTCGCGTGCGCGGCTGCCCGGCGCCTGACGCGCCACGCGCTACGCGCGCGCCGAGGCGGTCATCAAGCCCTGCATCTCCGCCGCGACGCTCGGCCGGGCGCCGACGCGTCCGCTCCAGGCGCCCAGGTCGCCGAGCCCGGGATCCGGCGCCGCGCCGAGGCTCGTCGCGAACATGATGGTGAGGAAGTAGGCGATGTCGGCGACGGTGAACGCGTCGCCGCACATGTAGGGGCGCGTGGCCAACGTGTGGTCGAGCTCGCGATAGATGCTCGCGATCGCGGCGCGCGCCGCGGCGACGGCGGCCGCATTGCGCTCGGGCTCGGGCTTGTAGAACGTCTCGAGGATCAGCGTGTACACGTGCGGGAAGAGGATCTCGTCGGACGCCGCCTCCGCCTGGCGGCAGCGCGCGCGGGCGGACGGATCGACGGGGAAGAGGCGTGGCGACGGATGGCGCTCCTCGAGGTACTCGAGGATCAAGGTCGAGTCGTAGAGGACCAGGTCGTCGTCGACGAGAACCGGCACCTGCGCCTTCGGGTTGTACTTGAGCACGTCGGGATGTTTCGGCGTGTAGCCCTGGGCGCGGCTGAACGGTACCTCGATGCGCTCGTAGTCGAGGCCCTTCTCGGCGAGCGCGATGCGGACCTTGCCGGTGAACAGGCTGAGTGGACCGGAATAGAGCTTCATTTCTCCTCCTTCCTTCAGGCCACCCACTGAACGTCAACCGCACGGCTGAGTCCATGGGGGCGGCCGACGTTCGAGCGCATCCTGCGCTCGCCGATCACGAGCCGGGTCGCGACCGTCGTCGCCGCGGCGATCACCCGCGGCGTGATGGGCGCGATCCTGGGCTCGCGGCGGCGCTGAGCGCTCCGCGCCTCTCGGCCGGCGTCAGGCGGGGCCGCCCCGGCGTGCGCCGGCGTCGCCGTCGGATTCGAGGTGGGCGACGCAGTTCAACACCCGGACCGTCCAGGGCGCTGCTGCGTCGATCTCGGTGACCGAGGTGTTCGGCCACGACTCGGGCGGCGGGCCGTCGCAGCGCGCGTGGCGCTCGGCGATCACGTGGCACACGAGGCCGTGGGTCACGACGGCGAGATGCCCGTCGGTCGCGGCGGCCGTCCGTGTGATGCGCTCCCAGGCGTGCGCCACGCGGGCCCGGAACTCCTCCCAGCTCTCGCCCTCGGGCGGCACGTAGCCGGGCGCAAAGATGTCGCGGTCGAGCTCGGCGTAGGCCGTGCCGCGGATGGCGCCGAAATCGCGCTCGCGGAGCAGCGGATCGTGCTCGACCGGCAGGCCCGTCGCGGTCGCGATGCGCGACGCGGTCATCGCGGCGCGCGCGAGGTCGCTCGAGAGGATGCGCGCGATGCCGGCGCGGGCGAGACGCTGGGCCACGCGCTCCGCCTGGGCGATGCCGCGTGTGCTGAGCGGCGTGCCGGGAAGCTGCACGATGCGGGCGGCGTTGAGATCCGTCTCCCCGTGGCGCACGACGAAGATCGACACGGCCGCCGACCCTAGCAGAGCGGCCGCGCCGCCGTCACGCCGCGACACCAGGCGCCTTCGCTCGAATTTGACGACGTGGCGCGGCTGTGCGAACCGCATGGGCATGAACGACGCGCAGAAGCAGGATACGCTCGACGAGCTGGTCTCGATCCTCGACCTCGAGGAGCTCGACCTGAACCTGTACCGCGGCCGCACGCCGAAGGAGGATCGCATCCGAGTGTTCGGCGGCCAGGTCGCCGGGCAGGCGCTGGTCGCCGCCGGGCGCACGGTGGAGCAGGGCACCTGCCACTCGCTGCACGCGTATTTCCTGCGCCCGGGCGATCCGTCCGTTCCGATCCTCTACCAGGTCGACCGTATCCGCGACGGCAAGAGCTTCACCACCCGGCGCGTCGTCGCGATCCAGCACGGCAAGGCGATCTTCAACCTCTCCGCCTCGTTCCAGATCGACGAGGCCGGCCTCGAGCATCAGATCGCGATGCCCGATGCGCCCGATCCCGAGACCCTGGCGACCTTCAAGCAGCGCACCGAGCCGCTCCTCGCGGCGGCGCCGCCCGAGCTCAAGCGCTGGCTTCTGCGGGAGCGCCCGATCGACGTCCGTCCGGTCGAGCCGATCGACTACCTGGCGCCGCGCAAGCGCGAGCCGCGCCAGCTCGTCTGGATCCGCGCCGACGGCAACCTTCCCGACGGGGCGCTGCTCCACCAGTGCGTCATCGCCTACGCCTCGGACATGACGCTCATGGATTGCGCGACCCTGCCGCACGCCGTGTCGTGGTGGGACAACGGCTTCCAGATGGCGAGCCTCGACCACGCCATGTGGTTCCACCGCCAGTGCCGCGCCGATGAGTGGCTGCTCTACGCGCAGGAGAGCCCGACGGCGTCGGGCAGCCGCGGCTTCACCCGCGCCTCGCTCTTCCGCCGCGACGGCACGCTCGTCGTGTCGGTGGCGCAGGAAGGCTTGATTCGCCAACGCCGGCGCTGAGCGCGCCTCATTGCACGATCACGTCGGCGTTGCCGATCGTGCCGTCGGCGGCAAAGAAGCCGTCGACGCGGAGGCGGTCGTCGAGTGCCAGCTCCGCGCAGGTGCGTGGCCGTCCCTGGCGATCGTGCAGGTTCGAGCCCTGCAGGATGAGCACGTAGGTATCGTCATCGCTGGGGTCGCGCTGCGTGCTGACGAGCGTCACGCGCCCGGCATCGCACGCGAGCATGACGATCCGGCCCTCGAAGGCGACCTGCAGCGCCGCCGGCAGTGCTTCGCCGGTCATGGACGAGAGCTGCAGATCGCGCGCCGTCAGGGTGCCGCCCGCCGGGATGTTCACGTTCAGGCGCGCCTCCAGCGTCTCGGCTCCGACCGCGCGAGCAAAGACCATCATCGTGTCGCCCGCGAAGCGGCCATGCACCGAGAACCGTCCGCCGTCGTCCGTGTCCGTGGCGAGATCGGTGCCCGCGACCGTCACGTGGATGCCGCCGAGCGAAGCCGTGCTGCCGTCGACACTCGCGACGTTGCCCGCCGCGAAGGTGATGCCGCTGCCACGCTGGCCGCCGTCTGCGCACGCTGCCGCTCCGCACAGCAGGGCGATCGAGAGGAAACGGGTCCACGTCATCGTTCGTGCTCCTTGCGTCGCGCGGGCCGCGTGCGCCGCTGGGTCGGCTTCGCCCCGGGCGCCCGGCGATCCCCGGCCGCATTCTCGAAAAAGTAGACGCCGACGCCGGCATACAGCCGCTCGCCGCCGGGCGCGCGTGGATTGCGATCGCGGTCGTACTTGGCCAACAGCCGATCCATTCGGCCGAGGAACCGCTCGCCCTCGCGGCGCACTGCCTTGCGGAGACGGACCGCGGCCTCCGTGCCGACGTTGTCGAAGTAGACCTTGCGTTGCAGCCGCCGCTCCTCGCGGGAGAGCGCATTGTGCAGGATCGTCTCGATCAGCTCGCCCGGATCCTCGGCGAGGATCGTGAGCATCTCGGGGCTGCCGCGCCGCGGGACGAATGCGGACTCGCGGAGCGCGACTACGTTGCCGTCGCGCACCTCGCCCGCGCCGCTCGAGACCAACTGCTCAAGCAGAACGCCGGGGGCGAGATCGGCGGTGACCTGGCGCGCGAGGCCGACGAAGCTCGGGCCGCGCGCGGCACGGTAGGGACGCGGCCGCGGCCTGCCGCCGTCGGAGAGGCGCGGGTCGGTCGTCCAGCGTCCGACCAGGCTCGTCATGTGGTTCAGGCCGAAGGTGCCGGTGGTCGACTGCCGCGTCCGGGCCGAGCGGATGCGGCGGACCTCCTTACGGTTGATGCCGGTCAGCAAGGCGATGCGGCTGTCGGTCAGCCGGTAGCCGGGCAGGGCGAATTCCGCGGCGGCAACCTCGACGAAGAGGCTCCGGAGCGCACGCTCGACCCATCCGAACGGTACGCCGAGCGTGAGCATACGCCGCACGAGGGGGCGCGCCGTCTCGCTGATGGCGCGGATCAGCGCATCTTGGAGCGCCGTCGTCGAGGTGTTCGGCACGCCCGCAGTCTAGCGCTCCCAGGCCGGTCCGCTCAATCGCCGAAGGGAGAATTTCCCTCCCCAGTTGACTGGAGCCGGACACCGCGGTAGCTGGTACTGGGAAGGGAAAGTTTCCCTTTCCAACAAAGGAGGAAGTAGATGACCGCGCGAGACTGCAATGGGAAACGGGCGCCGTGGCGGTGGGTGGCAAGGTGGATGGCGATGGCGGCGCTCACCACACTGGCCGGCGTGCCCAACGCGGCGGCCCGCCCCTCAGGCGGCGCACCGATCGACTCCGAGCACATCGCCGGGCGCCCGGACATCCACAAGCTGCCGAAGCCGCTCCGCGATCGGCTGATCGAGCTCGCGGCGGCGCGGCCCCACACCTATCCGCCGATGCGGGTGTTCGCCGAAGCCGACAGCCCGAGCCAGCTCTTCCAGTACTACCTGCTCGACTCGACCAACATCGAGCCGAACGTGTTCACGGCGGTCATCCCCGGCGTCAACGACCACGCGATCCCGACGGCGGCCAATGCCGCCAATCACCAACTGCCGACGATCGGCGGCGTGCGGGTGGCGCTCGAGCCGAAGCCCGGCCTGCCGACCGATCCGAACGACGCCGGGTCGTTCATCGACATCTTCACCGACATCTCCGGCCTCTTCGTCATCAACAACGAGTCGGGCTGGTACGAGGGGTGGATGATCCACGACCTCGTGGTGCCGGCCACCGCCGCCGCCCGCCCGGATGGCCATGCCGCGTTTGGCACCATCACCGCCGCGGATGCGACGGCCCTCTCCAACGTGGGAGGCGGCAACAACGTCACGCCGCACGTCTTCACGATCGACGGTACCGCGCCGCACCTGCCGGGCGCCGACGACCACTTCCCCGACATGCAGACGAACGTCGTGCCGATCTTCCTCAGCATGGGCGCGTACAATTGCCTGCAGCAGAGCGATTGCCACTCCTACTGGGAGTTCAACCAGTACACGGATTGGGTCTATCCGCTCTACGAGACGCCGTTCACCGGCGGCATCCCGGGCGCCTACGCGGCGGGGCAGCAGTACGCGCGCCTGTCGCTCATCCCGGGCTCGGGCCCGTCCGGGATCACCAACGACAAGGCCGCGTACGGCGACGACCCGAACGATCCACGGGATCCCGACCGCGGCCCGAACGCCAGCCCCACCGATCCCGACCGGCCGACGACGAACGACGACGATCAGAAGGAAACGCGGCTCCGCTTCATCCCGAGCGGGCTCGCCAACGAGATCCTTCTGGACGTGTACGAGCGTCCCGCGTCGTTCGAGCCCGCCGCCACCGACGTCAACACCCGGCTCTTCGACGCCTACGCCGACGAGGTCGCGCGGGTCGAGCAGGATGCCGGTGGTGTCGTGGACGGCGTGCTGACGTTCGTCGAGGCCGATCTCGAGGCGACGTCCGACGGCGGCCAATCCAACGACCGCCTCTTCCTCGCCGCGCCGCAGTTCAACCGCTTCGAGGTGACCCGCGAGATCAACGACGGCCTGCTCGCCCCGCGCTTCGCGCCGAGCGACCGTGCCGTCGTCCTGACGGGAACGCTCGTACCGGTGAGCCCGGCCGTTCCAGCGTCGATCAAGCGCGACGGCGACGACCGCTAGTCGCGCCGCGACGGCGACGACCCGCCGCACCTCCCCTGCTCAGACGGGTCGTCGCCGTCGCTCCCCCCGGCCGCCTCCTTGCCTCGTCCCGCCGGCCGGGGCTAGCATTCCGCCATGTCCGCCCCGGCGCGGCACGCATCACGATGAGCATTCCCGTCGCCCTGGAAGGGCTGCGCGCCGCGATCGCGGAGCGTGGCTGTGCCGCGTACCTCCTGACCGTCTCCGACGACGCGACGCCGCACGCGGTCCACGCGGCGTTCCGCTGGGAGGGTGACGCGCTCGTCGCCGACGTCGGCAAGCGCACCGCCGCCAACGCCGAGGCACGTTCGACGGTGACGCTTCTCTTCCCGCTGCGCGAGGCCGAGGACTACAGCTTGATCGTCGACGGCAGCGCGGCCGTCACTGTTGCCGGCGACGTGCGTCGCGTGCACGTGACGCCGACCCGTGCCGTCCTGCACCGGCCCGCCGCCGTCCCCGACCCGGACGCATCATGCGGCGCGGACTGCGTCACCCTTCTTCCGTCGCAGCGCTCCCGTTCGTGATCTGAGTCACGAACGCGCCGCCACCTCACCACCGCGTTTTGTCACCAGAGCTGGCGCTGGTCCGATCGGCGGCCTCGGAAATCCCTACGAGAAAACGCGCACGGATTTGCACTCGAGTGTCGTGAGCGGGAAACCGACCAACTCGGCGCGAGTGACAAGATTCGTCACCGGTGTTTCTGCGGAACTGCGTCATTGGAGGGGAGCGCCCAAGGCGAAGAATAGGCGAAACCGGCGTCAGGGTCAAGGGAAACGTCACGCTACCAGACCTCCGCTAGACGGCGCGGGTGACCGCGTCGAGGTACTGCGCGACCGCCGTATCTGCCTCCTTCTGCACGAAGGACTTGATGAGGCCCTGCAGCAGCCATGGCACCGGCGTGTCGGGAGCGATCGTCTGCCGGAGGGTGACGCGCGTCTCGCTCGGGCCGCTCGCGGCGAGGCGGATCAGACCGTCGACGTCGGTGTTGTCGTCGGCGGCGCCGATCCCCTGGAAGCGGATCTCGTCGGTGCCGTTGCCGGTGTAGCGGGCCGTATAGCGGACGGTCAGGCTGACGGGGCCGGTCGAGCGCTCCTGGTAGATGAAGCGGTAGGTGTCGGCGCCGGCCGGCTCGCAGCGATCGACGCCGGGGATGCAGCGCGACGAGCCCACCACGTCCCAGAAGAACGCGTAGGCCTGCGCCAGCGGAACCGGCAACGTGGTGCTGCGCTCGACCTCGGTCGGGAACTTGGCCATCGGCGTCCTCCGCGTGCGGTCAGATGGGAAGGCGGAACGCGCTCGCGTCGGCGCGCTGGCCGATGCCGGCACGCGCGATGAGCTGATCCTCGAGCGGCACGCAGCGCTTCAACTCGGGCATCACCTCCGTCGCGAAGAGACGGAGGTTCGCCTCGGCGAGATCGAACGGCATGCCGCCATAGCTGAAGATGCCGTTGTACGCCTCCGCGCCCGTGCGGCGCTGGATGTCGAGGATCTTCTCGTAGCACATCTCGGGCGTGCCCCAGACCTGCAGATTCAGGAAGAACTCGACGAGCGCGTCCACGCCGCCCGGGGTGTTCGCCATCTCCTGCATCTGCTTGTAGGCCTCGTAGCCCTTCATGTTGAGGAGATGGGTGCCGACGATCTCGTAGTGGTCGACGACGCTTTGCCAGTAGGCGCCGATGAACTTGCGGGCGTACTCCTCGGCCCGGGTGCGGTTCTCGTCGCAGTACGTCCAGCCGCCGACGATCGGCGGCGGCGCGTCGATGCCGTTCACGTCGCGGAAGACGGTGCGGTAGTCGTTCAGCTCCTGCGCCACCATGTCCCACGGCTTCTGCGGGATGATGAGGATGCCGATGCCGAGGCGCGCCATGATCTGCGACGATTCCGGTGAAACCGCGGCGGCGTACGTGCGGCCGCGGAACGACTTGAACGGGCGGGGGCGGATCTCGCGGCGGGCCTGCTTCACGAACGTGCCGTCGTACTCGCAGTAGCCGCGCTCGAGGCCCTCGAGGATCATCTGCGCCGCCTCGGTGAAGATGGCGCGGCTGTCCTCCTGCTTCACGCCGAAGCCGTCGAACTCGACGCGCCCGAGGCCGCGGCCGATGCCGAAGATCACCCGCCCGTTCGACAGGTGGTCGAGCATGACCACCTCTTCGGCGACGCGCATGGCGTTGTGCCAGGGCAGCACGACGACCATCGAGCCGAGCTGGATGCGCTGGGTGCGTCCGGCGAAGTAGCTGAGGTACTGCAGCACGTCGGGGCACATCGTGTAGTCGGTGAAGTGGTGCTCGACGCCCCACAACGACTCGAAGCCGAGCGGCTCGGCGAGGTCCCCGAGGCGGAGCTCGTTGCGGTAGACGTTGCGGTCCGTGCGACCCTCGCCTTGGGCCTGGAAGATGACTCCCATTCCGACGTGCATGGCGTCCTCCTTGGGGCGGGCGAATCCCGAGGCCGCCGACCTTAGCGCGTTCGCGCGGATTGGAGCTAGAGGCCGGCCGGCCCGTGTCCGGAAGGCGCCCGAAAGGTGGCTGCCGCCGGTTGCCGCGCCGTGCTATGCGCACGACGGGAGGCCGAAACGATGCAGGGTCGGCAAAGGCGTTGGATCGCGCTGACGGTGCTGCTCGGCTGGGTCGTGTGGGGGGCCATGACGCCGGCCGACGCGCTGGCGCAGGTCGACGTGCTCACGTACCACAACGACCTCGAGCGCACGGGACAGAATCTCTTCGAGACGGTGCTCACGCCCGCCAACGTCGGTCCGGCGACGTTCGGCAGATTGTACACGCGCCCGGTCGACGGCTACGTGTACGCGCAGCCGCTCTACGTCTCGGGCCTGGCGATCCCAGGCCAGGGAACGCACGACGTCGTCTACGTCGCCACCGAGAACGACACCGTCTACGCGTTCGACGCGACGGGCACGCCAAGACGCGCGCTCTGGAAGCGCCGCCTCATCGTGCCGCACACGGGTGGGCGCGCGGTCAAGTCGAGCGAGACCGGCTGCGAGGATCTCGTGCCGAAGATCGGCGTCACCTCGACGCCCGTCATCGACCGCGCGAACAGCACGCTCTACGTCGTCGCCAAGACGAAGGAGAAGGGCGCCGGCAACTTCGTGCAGCGCCTGCACGCGCTCGATCTCGCGACCGGCGCCGAGAAGCTCGGCGGGCCGGTCGTGATCTCTGCGACGGTGGCCGGCACCGGCGACGGCAGCGACGGCACCATGATCAGCTACGATCCGTTGCGCCAGCACCAGCGCTCGGCGCTCGCGCTCGTGAAGGGCGTCGTCTACATCAGCTCCGCCGCACACTGCGACATCGGCCCGTACCACGGCTGGATGATCGGCTATCACGCGAACGACCTGAGCTTCGCGTCGGCGTACGTCACGACGCCCGACGGAGGGCTCGGCGGCGTGTGGGAGAGCGGCGGCGCGCCCGCCGCCGACACGGACGGCAACCTCTACGTCGAGACCGGCAACGGCACGTTCGACGCCAACACCGCGGGCAACGACTACGGCGACAGCCTGCTCAAGCTGACGCCCGCCGGCGCGACGCTCGACGTCGCCGACTACTTCACCCCCTTCAACCAGGACGACCTGAACCAGGCCGATACCGACTTCGGCTCGGGCGGTCCGCTGCTGTTGCCGGACCAGCCCGGCGCGCATCAACGCGAGGTCATCGCCTGCGGAAAGGAGGGCAGCATCTACCTCGTCGATCGCGACGCGATGGGGCACTTCCACCCGGGGGACGACAGCCAGATCGTGCAGTCCCTCCCGGACGAGATCGGCGGCACGTGGAGCTCGCCCGCGTACTGGAACGGCAGGGTCTACTACTCCGGTGCCGGCGACAGCTTGAAGGCGTTCGCGCTGACGAACGGCCTCCTCTCGGCGTCACCGGTCGCGTCGGCGCCCGACGGCTTCGGCTTCCCGGGGGCGACGCCGTCGATCTCCGCGAACGACAACAGCGACGGCATCGTGTGGACGCTGCAGACCGACGGCTACGCCGACGGCCAGCCCGCGGTGCTGCACGCCTACGCGGCGAGCGACGTCTCGCAGGTGCTCTACGCGAGCAACCAGAACGGACGCCACGACGTCGCCGGCAAGGCCGTCAAGTTCGCCGTGCCGACGATCGCCAACGGCCGCGTCTTCGTGGGCACGCAGAAGCGGCTGACCGCGTACGGCCTGCACTCGTAGTCGGCGCACCGGAGCGGCGTCGACGTCCGCCGGTCCGGCGCAGGTCATTCCTTCGCCGCTGCGGCGGCCTTCGCGCCTTCCTCGACGGCCTGCTGGTCGGCGGGGCTCAGGCCGTGGGGTGACGTGTCGAGCGTCACCTGCACGATGGTGCCGGTGAAGGCGTTGTCGCCCTCCGCGTAGTCGTTCGAGACCGGGGTCTCGCCATCCAACCCGACGTCGGCGCCCTCGTCTCCGAAGGCGAAGGGCACGGTCTTCGGGATGTGGCCTTCCGCCACTTGCCGGCCGTCCACGAACAGCACGCACCGGCCGGCGGCGCCGGGCTTCGCGGCGTCCGGGGTGAACTCGTACCTGATGACGTGCTTGCCCGCGGCGAGCGTTGCCTTGTCGGCGATATTGGTGCGCTCGAGCCCGAAGTAGTTGTACTCGTGATGGACCTTGCCCTTCTTCATGTAGAGCGTCCAGCCGCCGAACCGGCCGGCTTGCGCGATGATCACGCCGCTCGTCTTGCCGTCGCGTAGGTCCACCGCGGCGGTGATCGTGTAGTGGCGGTTCTTCAGGTTGATGAAGGTGTTCTCCGACATGCCGGTCATGCCCGGATACACCGAGAGCGACGTGCGCGCCCCCATGAGATCCGGTCGGCCCGCGACCGCGGGGTTGAAGCGCTCCGAGCGGCGGTCGTCGATCGGCAGCACGTGGTTGCGGACCGCCTCCTTGAGGAAGAGGCTCTGCATCTCCTTCAGCTTCGCGGGCTGCGTCGACGCGAGATCCCGCGACTCGCTGAAATCGTCGGCGACGTGGTACAGCTCCCACACGTCCTGCGAGAGCGGTGGATTCTTGGTCAGGATCCACGGGATCGAGTGGCGCGTCGCCGCGATCCAGCCGTCGCGGTAGATGCCGCGGTTGCCGAACATCTCGAAGTACTGCGTCGTGTGCCGCTCCTTCGCCTCGGGATGATCGAAGGTGTAGAGCATCGACGTGCCGTCGAACGGGTGCTGCACGGTGCCGTTCACGGTCTTCGGGAAGGGCAGTCCCGCCGCCTCGAGCACGGTCGGCGCGATGTCGGTGACGTGCGTGAACTGCGAGCGGAACTCGCCGCGCGCGGCGATGCGCCTCGGCCAGCGCACGACGACGCCGTTCGTCGTGCCGCCGTAGTGTGAGGCGATCTGCTTCGTCCACTGGAAGGGCGTGTCGCCGGCCCACGCCCAGCCGATCGCGTAATGCGGAAAGGTGGTCGGGCCGCCCCAGTCGTCCAGGTGCGCGATGTTGGTCGCCGCGCTCTGTGGCAGGCCGTTCAGCGCCATGACCTCGTTGTAGGCGCCGACCGGGCCGCCCTCGGCGCTCGCCCCGTTGTCGCCGACCATGTAGACGAACAGCGTCTCGTCCATCACGCCCATCGCGTTCAAGGCGTCGACGAGGCGGCCGATCTGCTCGTCGGTGTGCTCGCCGAAGCCGGCATACGTCTCCATCTGCCGCGCCTCGAGCTTCTTTTCGTCCGGCGTTTGCGAGTCCCAGGACGGAATCTCCTTGGGGCGCGGCGTCAGGCCGGCGTTGGCGGGGATCACGCCCATCTGCTTCTGACGGGCGTACGTCTCGCGGTTCAGCGCGTCCCAGCCCTGATCGAACTTGCCCTTGTAGCGCTCGATGTACTCCTTGAAGACGTGGTGCGGTCCGTGCAGCGCGCCCGGCGCGAAGTAGACGAAGAACGGCTTGTCGGGCGTGAGCGCGTGCTGCGCCTGCATCCAGCCGATCGCCTGATTGGTGATGTCGACGGTGAGGTGGTAGCCGGGGGCCTTTGGATGCTCGACGCGCGTCGTGCCGTCGTAGAGCAGGGGCGACCACTGATTGGTCTCGCCGCCGATGAAGCCGTAGAACTTGTCGAAGCCGGAGTGCGTCGGCCAACGGTCGAAGGGGCCGGAGACGGACACCTCCCACGGCGGCGTCTCGTGGTACTTGCCGAACGCCGCGGTGCTGTAGCCGTTCAGGCGCAGCATCTCCGCGAGCGGCGCGACGCTCTGCGGGCGGATGCCGGTGTTGCCGGGAAACCCGGTCGCGAGCTCCATGATGGCGCCCGCGTTGTTCACGTGGTGGTTGCGGCCCGTGAGGAGCGCCGTGCGCGTCGGCGAGCAGAGCGCCGTCGTGTGGAAGTTGTTGTAGCGCAGCCCTTCGGACGCGAGCTTGTCGAGCGTCGGCATGTGGACGGGGCCGCCGAACGCGCTCGACTGCCCGAAGCCGATGTCGTCGAGCAGCACGACAACCACGTTCGGCGCGCCCTTCGGCGCCGTGACGTCGAAGCGCGGCGGCGCCTTGGCATCGCGCGCGTCCAGCTCCGTGATCACCGGCGGCTTCGGCTCCGGAACCGGAAGGACGCTACGGTCGAGACGGTCCTCCGCGTGCGCCGGACGAGCGGCGACGGCGAGGATCACAAGGGCGAGCAGCGCGCGTGCGATGGCCATGGGGGCGTTCCTTCGCACGGCGAGCCAGCGCCTTCAATGACGCGGAATCAATACATGGGTTCGTCGCGACTTGCGGGGCGCTCGAGGTCGAGCTCTTCGAACATCCAGTCGGGGCGGCTGTCGAACTCGTCGCGGCGGACCTCGGTGAGCACGTCCGCGAGGCAGCAGAGGCCGGCGCGGACCTTCTCCATGGCGTCCCAGTAGAGCGTGGTCATGCCGCAGTCCTCGACCGCGTGGCGCTTCAGCGCCTCGGCCGTCATGCCCCGTGTGGTGATGGCGCGGCGCAGGCGGTCGTTCGGCACCAGCATCTCGTGCGTGGCGACGCGGCCCTTGTAGCCGATCTGGTTGCACATGTCGCAGCCGACCGGCTTGTAGAGCGTGACGTCGGTGCGCGGATCGACGCCGAGGAGCAGGCGCTCGTCCCCGGTCGGGCGATACGCCTGCTTGCACGACGCACACAGGCGGCGCAGCAGGCGCTGCGCGCACAGCACGACGATCGACGAGCTTACCATGAAGGGCTCGATGCCCATCTCGATGAGCCGCACGAGGGTCGAGGCGGCGTCGTTGGTGTGCAGG
>DASXLI010000078.1:0-43061 GCA_036496285.1 Binatia bacterium | reverse complement strand
CGATCCTCACCCCGCATCCTCGTCCTCCGGTGCAGCCGTCGCTGGTGATGCCGTCGCCACTCTACTCAACTCCGTCGCGGGAAGCGACTTTTTCAGCAAACTGCTAGGAGCGTGATCGGCGGTGCCATCATGGGCAGCAGCATGGTGGGGGCTTCTCAGCGAGCGCGATGCTCGGCTGCGATGGAGGCGCGAACTGCGTCCGCCGCTGATCGAACTGGCGGGAGCTGCAGCACAGCCACATAGCGCGTCCCACCCGCGTCCGTCTCGTGCGCCCAGGCGTAGGCCAGCGCGGCGGTCGGATGCCCGATCAGCGCGAACACTTCTATTGGCTGACGTCTCAGGAAGTCCCGCCCTCTGCGGCTCAGTATCCGTCGTTAAGAGAAGTTGACGGATACTAGCGGTATCCGCTAAGATTCATTCCTGACGGATACTTCTTACCGTGCGCGCCCTGTACTCACAATACGCGAGCGCCCTCGCGACGCTGTACACGGATGTGGAGAACTACGCACGCGGGACTAGCACGGTCTTCCCCGGCACCGCCGGTAGCGTCCTCGAGCGCAGCAACGCACAGGGGTTTCGGTTCTTCGCACGTCAATACTACGACGGCGCGGGAAAGAAGCGCGAACAATACCTCGCCGGACCGATCGGTGACCCGGCAGCCGAGCAGCTCGTAGGGAATATCCGAAAGAGGATCGGCGAACTCAAGGAGGTCGTTTCGCACCTTCGTCTACTGGGGCGCGAAGGCTTCAACCTCGTGGATTCCAAAACGTATGCGACGATCGCGAGCCTGCACAATGATGGCTTTTTTCGAGCAGGTGCGGTTCTGGTGGGATCACACGCGTACGGCACCCTCCTAAACCAGCTCGGCGCGCGAGCGGCTCCGTACGCTACACAGGACGTGGACATCGCGCGGCCAACAAAGCTCGCCTTCGCTCACGTCCCCGACAAGACCTTCATCCAGACCCTGAGGGAGTCCGGCATCGACTTTTTCGAGGTCCCGCAGCTCAATAGACGTGAGCCCGGAACATCGTTCAAAGAGCCTGGCAGATCATTCTTTCAAGTTGATCTGCTCGTGCCGTCGCGCTCCGCTCAGACTCGTACCGTTCCCGTCCCAGAGTTGAAGGCGCACGCCACCGCCCTGCCCTACCTCGCCTATCTATTGGGAGAATGTCAGGACAGCGTCCTTCTGGCACGGGAAGGTTGTTGTCTTGTACGGGTACCGGTTCCGGAACGATTCGCTCTGCACAAGCTGATCGTCTCGCAATTGAGAACCGCACGGGCGCAGAAGTCTGCGAAAGACGTTTCGCAGGCGGCGGTCCTGCTGGCGATCTTGAGCGAGAGGCACCCGGGATCAATCGAAGGCGCGGCCGAGCATCTGCCGAAATCGGCACTGAGGTATGTCCGAGTGGCCGCAACTTTGGCTCGTCAGCAGTTGCCTGCACATCACCGCGCAATCGAGATTCTCGACACCCTGGGGTTCAAATGAGTGGAGGCGGGGGGAATCGAACCCCCGTCCGAAGGTGGTCCACCGAGAGCCACTACATGCGTAGCCCGTGTATTAATGTCGCGCCTTCGGCTCCCATGGGCAGGATCCTATGCGCCATCCGGAGAAAGTTTTCGGCCGCCGCTTTACCGGCGCCGGCGGCGACCTAGCCCGAAGTGTGTCGGCCCAGCCACCCCTACGGGCGCAGGATGGTGGGCCGTGACGGCATTAAGCCGCCAGTGCTAGTGGTTCGTCTGCGTTTAAGCAGTCCGCTTTTGTTGACGGGGCCTGCGGAACCCCGGCATGCGACTCTGGCTTCCCAGCCTCCGTCGAACCCAGATCGCCCCCATACGAACGACCCGGCTCTAGGAGCCGAGGAACCTACCCCACCAGTATAAGAGCGCCTGGGGGGGCTGGCAAGCCGCCGACGCCGAAGGCGCATCGTTGCCTACCACGCGGCCGCGCGTACTCTCGACATGGAGCGCAGGAACATCGACACGGAGGCCCTCACACTGCTCGCGCAAGCACGCGGCGCGGCCCGAGCCCTCGACTACCGGGAGCTGCGGTGCGACGAGTGCGACGGGAGCGCCTGCACGCGCCGCGCCGTGCGGGCCGGCGACGCGTTTCCGTGCCGGCGCTGCGACGAGCTGGGCCTCCTGTGGGTGTCGCAGGCGATCGCCGACCCGCAGTGGTACGAGTGCGTGAGCGCCACGGAGCTCCTTGCCAGGCGGACGCTCGAGCTCTTCGTCGCCGAGCTGGCCTGAAGCGGCCCAGCCACCGCTACGAGAGCGCCTGGGCGGGCAGCCAACCACGCAGGTCGACCCGCGACGGCTGCAGTCCGGACTCGGGCTCGCGCCCGCGCACCGCACCCTCGACCCAACCCTCGCGATCGAAGAAGACGCCGTGGGTCACGAGCTTCACGAAGAAGCGCGTGACCCCCGGCGCCCAGGGCGTGCCGGCGGCCACGATCGTCTCGCCGTCGCGAAACGTCCGGTAGCCGCAGCCGACGACGGCGCCCGACGTCCCGTCCTGCACGAGGACCCGGGCGCGGCCGGCGAGGAGTCGCACGCGGAAGGTCGCGCTCCGGCCCCTATCGCGGCCGACGACCAGAATCGTCGCGCCGCGCCAACGCCACGCCCAGCCGTCGAGGCGCAGGCGCAGGACGCCGTGGTCGCACGACGCGGCGCGGATCGCGCGCGGCGCGCTCGCGGACACGGGAGCCGATGCGATCGCGAAGTGCTCCGGCGTCGTGACCGCGCGGCGCGCGGTGCGGCGATGGAAGCAGAGCTGCGCGGCATGGCAGGCGACGGCCTGCGCCTTGCGGTCGCGTTCGGCGGACTCGAGCCGCACGGCGAGGCCCGTGCGGGCGACGGCCGCATCGGGCGGGTGCACGACGTACGTCAACACGATCGGCCGCTCGTCGACCGGCAAACCGGCGATCGCGTCGAGCGCGAGCACCGCGAGGGCGTTGTGATCGGGATGCCGATCGCGCAGCGACGGCATCGCGAGCACGCTCGGCCGCCAGGCGACGATCTGCTCCGTCAGCGCGCGTACGACGCTCGCCGCGCGCTCGAGCAGGAGCGACGTCAGGCCGCGGTCCGGAAAGCCGAGGAAGATGGCAGCGTCCTCGGGCAGGCCGAGCGCGGCGAGCGCGGCGCGGCTCTCCCCGCGCCGACGCACGCCCCAGCGGGCACGGGCGGTGTCGCCGATCCAGATCCGGCGCTCGGCGATCCGCTGCGGCCAGGGATTGTCGTCGCCGTCGGTCGCGAAGACGACGCGGGTCGCGGCGCCGCGGGCGGCGGCACGCTGCAGGAGACCGGCGGTCGCAAGCGACTCGTCGTCGGGGTGTGGCGCCAGGACCATGAGACGGTCGCGCGACGCGAACATCAGTCGCCGTCCATGCCGCCACCGGGGGCGGCGAGCGCGAGCGGACGGACTCGGAGGCGCGACAGCATGGCTCGTGGCAATCTCCACGCGCCATGCCAACACCCGGCCCCGACGACGCAGCGGAGCCGCAGCCGCGCCGTGCAGGCACGGTTCGATGCGCGCACGATCTTGCGCGGTGCGGCGAAGGCGCCGGGGCCCTGTGGCGCAACCGGTTACGACAGGTCGTGCTTGCGCAGCTTGTACCAGAGGCTGCGCTCGCTCACGCCGAGCAGGCGCGCCGCGCGCGCCTTCACCTGCTTGGTCTCGTCGAGCGCGCGCAGGATCATCTCGCGCTCGAGGCGGTCGAGGGCGTCGTCGAGGCGGAGACCGTGACGATCGTCGGCCCCGATGCGGCCCGGCTTGGTGAGATCGAGCAAGGTCGCGGTGAGGGTGTCGCCCTGGCAGAGCACGACGGCGCGCTCGAGCACATTCTCGAGCTCGCGCACGTTGCCGGGCCACGGATACTCCTCGAGCAGCCGGAGCGCGGGCTCGGTGATCTTCGGCGCACCCCCCGCCCGGCGCTGGCCGAACTTCCGCAGGAAGTGCGCGACGAGATAGCGGATGTCGTCGCGCCGCTCACGCAGCGGCGGCATCTCGATCTGGATGACGCGCAGGCGATAGAAGAGGTCGGCGCGGAAGGTGCCCGCCGCGACGGCGGCATCGAGGTCGCGGTTGGTGGCGGAGATGATCCGGACGTCCACCTCGCGACGTTGGTTCGCGCCGACGCGCTCGACGACGCCGTCCTGCAGCACGCGCAGCACCTTCGGCTGGAGCGCCAGCGGGAAATCGCCGATCTCGTCGAGGAAGAGCGTCCCGCCGTGCGCCAGCTCGAACTTGCCGGGCCGCTCCGCCACCGCGCCGGTGAAGGCGCCGCGCACGTGGCCGAAGAGCTCGCTCTCGACCAGCTCCGCGGGGACGGCCGCGAGATTGACCGGCACGAGGAGACGCTCGCTGCGCGGGCTGCGGCGGTGGATGGCACGCGCCACGAGCTCCTTGCCGGTCCCGGTCTCGCCGGTGATGAGGATCGACGCCCCCGACGGCGCCACCTGCTGCACCATGGCAAAGACCCGGCGGATCGCCGGCGACACCCCGATCAGATCGTCGAAGCCCGACCGCGTCGCGCTCTCCTCGCGGAGATAGTCGTTCTCCAGCCGATAGCGGCGCAGGGTGAGGGCCCGCTGGATGCGCAGCTCCATCTCGATCGAGTCGAAGGGCTTCTGGATGTAGTCGAAGGCACCGTTCTGCATGGCCTGGACGGCGGTCTCCACGGTGCCGTACGCGGTGAGCAGGATGACCGGCGTGTCGGGCGTGTTCCGGCGCACGACGTCGAGCAGGTCGAGGCCGCTTCCGCCCGCCATGCGCAGGTCCGAGATGACGAGGTCGACCTCGCGCTGGCCCAGGAGGGCGGTCGCTGCGGCCACGTCCGCGACCGGAACGGCCTCGTAGCCGAGGCTCCGGATGAGGATCGCCAGGGTCTGCCGGTGCCGCTCGTCGTCGTCGACGACGAGGATCGTGGCCCCGATCATGCTTGCTCCCGTGCTCTCAGGTGGAGGCGCACGCGCGCCCCTCCACCCGGAACGTTCTCGGCGACGATGGTGCCTCCATGCTCCTCCACGATGCGTCTCGATATCGCGAGACCCAGACCGGTCCCGTCCGGCTTGGTCGTACAGAATCTGGTGAATGCCTTCGGCAGGATCTCATCTGCAAACCCCGGGCCGCTGTCCTCAACGTCGAGGACGAGCCATTCACCCTCCTGTGCGCAACGCATGACGATCCGTCCCGGCGCCGACAGGGCCTGCATGGCGTTGTGCACCAGGTTCAGGAGGACCTGGTAGATGCGGTCGGCGCTCCCCCAGAACGGTGGCAGGTCCGGGGCGATGCGGGCATCGAGCTCGATCCCCTGCTTCTGCGCGGTCGTGGCAAAGAAGGCGGTCGTTCGGCGGACGATGTCGGGCAGCGACTCGACCCGGTACGTCGTGCGCTTGGGGCGCGCCAGGTCGACCAGATCGGTGACGACCGCGTTCAGGCGGTCGACCTCGCCGGTCACTGCCGACGCCAGCTCGCGCTGCTCCGATGAGGGAAGCTCGCGCCGTGCCAGGAGCTGGGCCGACGTCTTCAGGATCGAAAGCGGCGTCCGGACCTCGTGCGCGACGTTGGCCGCGATCTCGCCGAGCAGCGCGAGGCGCGACTGCATGACGGCCTCGGCCTGCGCCACCGCGAGGCGCTCCACCATGTCGCGGAACGCGGATGCGAGGATGCCCACCTCACCGCCGGGCGCGCCGAGATCCCAGTTGGCATCGTCCAGCCCATGCTGGGTGATGCCGCGCACGGTATCGGTCAAGCGGCGGATCGGCCGGCCGATCCACCACGCGACGAGGCCGCTCAGGAGCGCGCTCAGGACGAGCACGATCGTCACCGTCTTCACGAGGGCGCTCCGCAAGGTCGCGACCGCCGCGAGCGCCTCGGCGACCGGCTGCGACACGACGACGTCGACGGGGTTGCCGTCGACTACGACCCGGCGCACCGCCGCCGTCCCAATCAAGAGCGGCTGCCCGTCGTCGCTCCGGGGGCGCGTATGGTTCGACGGGCGGCGCCCCTCGCGGACGCGCAGCTCGAACGCGAGGTGTGCGCCGCGCGCGCCGAGTGACGCCTCCGCGGCCCGCAGGAGCCTCCGCGGATCGATCAGCACGAGGAGGGCGCCGATGCCCTGCTCGCCGTGCTCCGGGTTGAAGATCGGCATCTCGAGCTGCAGAAGGCGGTCGCGCGCGCCGGACGCGGGCACGAGGGAGACGCGCACGGTCGCCGCGTCCTCGCGCTCGCTGCCGGTCGCCACTGCCGGAACCACCGCGCCGACGTCGCCGGCGCTCGCCACCGGCCGCCGTTCGGCGTCCAGGCACAGGATCCCGACGTATGCTTGGCCGCCGCTCAGGATCTGCCGTATGAACTGCGCCAGCTCCTTGTCGACATCGTCGTACATCACGGCGCGCATCACCCCGAGGCGCGCCCAGCTCGCGACGTCGGACTCGCGGTCGACGATCTCGCGATCCAGGCTCTGCGCCACGTCGCGCGCGACGATGCCGAGCCGGGTACGGGCCTCGCGGTCGAGCGCCCGCCGGGCGCGGGTGTAGGCGAGGCTGCCGATGAGCGCCGCCGTGGCGACGACGAGAACGACCGCGAAGAGGATCAGCCGCACCGCGAGCGACATGCCCGGCACGATCCGGCGCGGCGTCTGGCCGCTGGTGAACGCGCTCGCCGTCGGCATGCTGATGCTCATCGCGTCAGCACGCCCCGCCGGCGCGACCGACGCGGTGGAGGATCCCGGCTCGCGCCTCATGCAGGTCGAGAACGGCGGCTACTCGGTGCCGAAGCTGCCGATCTGGCTCGGCGGCGATCTCACCGTCCAGGGCACGGTGCCGCAGAGCGGCCACGCCAAGCTCGAGCTCGACGACATCAACCTGCTCGTCCGCTACGAGCCCCTGCCCCGCCTGTCGTTCTTCAGCGAGACGCGCCTCGAGAACACGGTCACGATCACCGACGGCAAGGGGCCGGAGCTCGACAGCTCCGACATCTTCATCGAGCGTCTCTACCTCGACTGGCTCGCGACGCCGCATCTCACGATCCGGCTCGGCAAGTTCCTCACGCCGTTCGGAGTGTGGAATCAAATTCGCCGGGCGCCGCTGACGTGGACGGTCGAGCGTCCGCTCGTCACCGAGAACACCTTTCCCGAGCACACCACCGGCATCGGCCTGATCTACCAAGCGACCCTGCACGGTTGGAGCATCGATGGCACGCTGTACGGACCGGCACAAGACGCCCTGCCGCTGCGCAGCTCGACCGAGTCCGGCGTCACGCTGGTCGGCAGCCGCATCGCCGCGGCCCACCAGATCGGCGACGCCTATCTCACCGTCGGCGTGAGCGGTGGCGGCGCCGAGCGCCGCCAGCACGCCGGCCTCCAGCCGATGGCCGGGGCCGACATCAACCTCAGCTGGGCGGGCAACGATCTGCTCGGCGAGTTCGCCTACGCGCGCTCGCCCGAGCCCTTCGTCGACGACGATTGGGGCCTCTACCTGCAGGACTCGTATCCGCTCTTCGACAGCTTCTACGCGGTCGCCCGCTACGAGCACTTCCGCGGGTTCGACACTGGCTCGGTCGATGCCGGCCTCCTCGGTTTCGCCTGGCGCCTCGACCCGCATTTCATCATCAAGGCCAACTACCAACTCACGACCAAATCGAGCGAGGACCTGCCGCGCGGCTTCCTCTGCTCCTTCGCGCTGTTCTTCTGATCGTGTCACGTCTGCTCGCGGTCGGCTGTCTGCTCGCGATCCTGGCCGCGCAGGCGCCGGCACGGGGCGACACCGGCGCGTCCGGCAGGATCGCCCTCGTCGTCGGCCGTCACAGCATCGTGGACGCCGTCTCGCAAGACACCCTGCGCGACGTCTATCTTCGCCGCCAGCTGCTCTGGCCGGCGGGCATCCGTGCGATCCCCGTGAACCTGCCGGCCGGCAACCCGATCCGCGAGCGCTTCTCGCGCATCGTCCTCGGACGCTCCACCCGCGAGCTCGTCTCGTACTGGAACGCGCGCTACTTCGAGGGGATCATGCCACCCGCCGTGCTGCCGTCGGCGGCGGCAATCCGCGCATATATAAACGCGGAGCCAGGCGCGATCGCCTATCTCGCCTCCGAGGACGTCGACGAGACCTGCCGCACGCTGCTCTGGCTCGACGCCGGCCAGCCCTGAGCCCGGCGCATCCGGCGCGCAAGAAGTTGCACGGTCCCGACGCTGAGCGGCGACTTCGCTCCGTCGCATCCACACCGCGGCGCAAGCGACATGGCACGCGCGGTGCATCATTTCCATCGACGCGTGGATGAACGTCCCAACCCGGAGGCGCACCTCGGCACCACGGAAACCGTCGTGGTGGCGGCGCTCCTCTCCGGCATGTCCCTGCTGCGCGCGATCGACGCGTTCCACTACCGCGTCGATACCGACGAGCCCCAGCACCTGCACGTGATCTGGGGCTGGACGCACGGGCTGCTCCAGTACCGCGACGTCTTCGACAACCACGCGCCCTTGTTCCATCTGCTCTACGCTCCCGTCCTCATGCTGGTCGGGGAGCGAGCGAATACGCGAGCATGGTCGCCGCCGTGCTGCGGCTCACCACCCCGGACGATCTCGTGATGGACGTCAAGAGCGAGTCGGTCTTCCGGCCGCACCCCTACTACTACGCGATCGAGCACATCACGAAGACGCGCCTGAAGCGCGGCCTGATCGCCGACGACGTCGCCGAACGGCTGGTCGCCACCCGCACCGCGGTCGCGGTGCTTGATCAAGCGAACTTCCCGCCGGACGGGCGCGCGTTTCTCAACGCCAACTATCTGCCGGTCGGCCCCGTCCGCGTGCTCGGGCGCTTCCTCACGCCGGTCGCGAAGCCGGTGCGCTTCGACGTCGCGATCCCGACCCGCTACGCCATCGTCGCCGAGGGCGGGCGGCCCGACGGCGTGCTCGAGGGGCGGCCGTACGACGGGCCGCGCTTCCTCACGCGTGGGGCGCACGAGTTCGAGCCGACCGGCCGCGCGTCGCGGCTGGCGCTCGTCTGGGAGCCGGCGCTCGAGAGCGGATTCTCGCCGTTCCCCCTCGCCCGAAAGGAGACGCATGCCGCATCCGGATGACGCGGAGCTGCTCGAGCTGGAGCGCCGGGTCTGCTCGCACGGCGACACGGTCCACTACGCCGAGCACCCGAAGATTTTCGACCGCTGCGAGGGCAGCTTCCTCTACGACGGCGCCGGGACGCCGTACCTCGACCTCCAGATGTGGTACTCGGCGGTCAACCTCGGCTACGCCAACGCGCGGGTGAGCCAGGCGCTGATCGATCAGGTCGGCCGCTTGCCGCAGATCGCGAGCCAGTACCTGCATCGCGAGAAGATCGAGCTCGCTGCGGCGATCGTCGCGAGCGTCGAGCGCGCCTTCCATCGCCGCGGCCGGGTCCACTTCAACGTCGGCGGCTCGCAAGCCGTCGAGGACGCGCTCAAGCTGGTGCGCAAGACGACGGGGCGGAGCCGCATGCTCGCGTTCGAGGGCGGCTACCACGGCCGTACGCTCGGCGCGTCGGCGATCACGTCGTCCTACCGCTACCGCGAGCCGTACGGCGAGTTCCCCGACCGCGCCGAGTTCGTCCCCTACCCGTACTGCTTCCGTTGCCCCTACGGGAAGACGCGCGACAGCTGCGAGCTGTACTGCGTCGAGCAGATCGAGCGGAAGTTCGCGCACGAGTACACGGGCGCGTGGAACCCGCGCACCGGCCATGCGGAGTTCGGGGCGTTCTTCGTCGAGGCGGTGCAGGGTACGGGCGGCTACGTCGTGCCGCCGCAGGGCTATTTCGAGCGGCTCGCGCGCATCTGCCGCGACCACGGCATCCTGCTCGTCGACGACGAGATCCAGATGGGCTTCTTCCGCACCGGCACGCAGTGGGCCTTCGAGAACTTCGACGCCGCACCGGACGTGATCGTGTTCGGCAAGGCGCTCACCAACGGGCTGAATCCGCTCTCGGGCATCTGGGCGCGCGAGGCGCTGATCGCGCCCGACCGCTTCGGGCCGGGCTCGACGCACTCGACCTTCGCCTCGAATCCGCTCGGCACGGCCGTCGGGCTCGAGGTCATGCGCATCTTCGGCGCCGACAACTACCGCAAGCGCGTGCTCGAGAAGGGCCGCTACTTCCTGTCGCTCCTGCAGGACCTGCAGCGGCATCATCCCGAGATCGGCGACGTCGACGGCCTCGGGCTCGCGCTCCGCGTGGAGCTCTGCGAGCACGACGGCTTCACGCCGAATCGCGCGCTCGCCGACCGCATGTTCCAACGCGGCCTCGCCGGGGATCTCCAGATCGGGGGCCGCACGCTCGGGCTCGTGCTCGACATCGGCGGCTACTACAAGAACGTCATCACCCTCGCCCCGTCGCTCGACATCACGACCGAGGAGATGGACCTCGCGCACGATCTGCTCGACCTCCTGCTGCGCGAGTGCCGTGAAGCCTGACGCGAGCCTGGCCCGATGAGACCCGCGCTGGAAGTGCTCTGCGATTTCGACGGCACGGTGGCCCACGAGGACACCGTCGACCTCGTGCTCGCGCGTCTCGCCGACCCCGCCTGGCGGGTGCTCGAGGCACGCTGGGTGCGCGGCGAGATCGACTCGCGCGCCTGCATGGGCGGTCAGATCGCGCTGATCCGCGGCGGCTGGACGGCGGTGCGCGGCGTGCTCGCCGACGTCGTGCTCGACCGGACGTTCGCTGCGTTCGCCGGGTGGTGCCGGCGCCAGGACATCCGCCTGCGCATCGTGAGCGGCGGCATCGACCGGGTGATCCACCACTTACTGGCCCGCGACCGCATCGCGGTCGACGCGGTATGGGCGTCGCACCTGGTGGAGCGCGCCGATGGTGGGCTGGGCCTCGACTTTCCGCGTCCACTGGTCGGCTCGCGCTGCGGCTCGGGATTCTGCAAGTGCGCGCTCTTCACCCGCCCCTTCGGCGCGACGCGGCCGCTTCGGGTGCTGGTCGGCGACGGCCGGAGCGACTTCTGCTGCGCCCACCGCGCCGACGTGGTCTTCGCCCGCGCCGAGCTTGCAGACTACTGCCGTGGCCACCACGTCCCCGCCCGTCCCTTCGCGGATTTCGGCGACGTCCAGCAAGGCCTCGCGCACCTCGTCCGGGCGCAGGCGCTGGCGCGCGCCGGCGGCCCGCTCGTGCTGCCCATCCCGGTGGAGGCATGACGGCGCCGCCGCGCGTCCTCCTGCTGCACGGGCTCACGGGGATGCCGTCGGAGATGCGCCCGGTCGGCCGGCACCTGTCGGCGCTCGGCTTCCGGACGGCGGCGCCGCTCCTGCCCGGCCACGGCGCGACGCACCGCGAGCTCCTTGCGACCGGCTGGCGCGACTGGGTCGCCGGCGCGCGGGCGGCGCTGCGGGAGCTGTCCGAGGGCGGCACGGCCCAGGTGGTCGTCGCCGGACTCTCGATGGGCGCCCTCCTCGCGGTCCTCCTCGCCGCCGACGAGGCCGACGGCCGCTGCGTCGCCGGCATCGTGCTGCTGTCGCCGACCATGCGCTACGACGGCTCGAGCATCCCGTGGACGCGCCACCTCCTGCCGCTCGCGAGGCTGCTGCCGTTCCTCCGGCGGACGACGTACTGGACCGAGTCGCCGCCCTACGGCCTGAAGGACCCCCGCCTGCAGCGCCGCATCACCCGCGCCGTCGAGGCCGCGCGGCGCGGCGAGAGCACGCGGTTCGGCCTCTTCCGCACCTACACCGGCGCCCTGAACGAGCTGAACCGCATGGTGCGCGAGGTGCGCAGCCGTGCCGGCCGCGCACGCTGCCCGGCGCTCGTCCTCCACAGCGTCGAGGACACGGTCACGAGCGTACGCAACGCGGCGGAGATCCACGCCCTGCTCGGCGGCGCCGACAAGCGGATCGAGTGGCTTTCGGGCTGCGACCACGTGCTCACGCTCGACCTCCGCAAGCACGACGTCGCGCGGCTCGTGGGCGAGTTCGTCACCCGGATGGGCGGCGGCTCAGGGCAGGAAGAAGCTGCCGGGGAGCTGGATCTCACCGACCGAGTGCCACTGCTGGAAGCCGGTCAGACAGCTCGCGACGTCGGCGCACGGATCGGCGGTGAAGCAGTGCATGCGAAGCGTCTGGGTGGCGAGGTCGCCCGGGTCGCCGGTCGAGTCGAGGATGCCGCACCAGAAGAACTTCTCCTCGGTGTCGCCGACGAAGACGTTGCCGGTCAGGCTGGCGCGCTCGAGGTCGAGCGCGATCGCCCAGCGCGCCCCGTTCACGTCCTTGTTGACGAGAATGCTCGTGCCGTCCGGCGTCATGCGCACCGGTGACTTCGCGAGCGCCGTCCCGCCGAAGCCCCACGAGCCCAACACCGCCAGCACCCCGATGACCATCGCCGCTCGCATGCCTGCCCCCCTTTCACCGCCTCGCCTCCTCGACTGACGAATCCGGGCCGCGCCGTCAAGAGCTTCAGCTCGCCCTGCCCGCGGCGTAGGATCGACCCATGCGCATCGCGACATCGCTCCTGCTGATCGGTCTGCTCGCCGGCGCCGCCCCATCGCACGCAACCTCGCCGAGCACCGCCCTCCCTCCCGGCGAGGATGGCGCGAAGGATCGCTTGAACGCCTCGCCCCGCCACGGCGAGGTCGTCTCGATCGACGCGCACGGCACGCCGGTCCGCGCCTGGATCGTCTACCCGCAACGCTCCGACAAGGCGCCGGTCGTCATCGTCATCCACGAGATCTTCGGGCTGACCGACTGGATTCGCGCGGTCGCGGACCAGCTCGCCGCCGACGGCTTCATCGCGATCGCGCCCGACCTGCTCTCCGGCAAGGGTCCTGGCGGTGGCGGCACCGACGCCTTCCCCAGCCGCGACGACGTGACCAAGGCGGTCTCCGGGCTCGCGCGGGACGAGGTGCTGGCGCGGCTCGACGCCGTCCGCGCGTTCGCCGCGGCGCTTCCCGCCGCCAGCCGCATGACCGCGACCATCGGCTTCTGCTGGGGCGGCGGCACGAGCTTCGCCTACGCCGCCGCGCGCCCCGACCTCACTGCCGCGGTCGTCTACTACGGCGTGCCGCCCGCCGACCTGAGCACGCTCGCCGCGCCCGTCCTCGGCCTCTACGGCGGCGACGACGCGCGCGTCACGTCCACCGTCGAGGCGACGCGTGCGAAGGCAGCGGAGCTGAAGAAGTCGTACGACCCGCACGTCTATGCCGGCGCCGGCCACGGCTTCCTCCGCGCCCAGGGCCAGGATGCCAACCTCGCCGCCGCGCGGCAGGCGTGGCCGCTCACGATCACGTTCCTGCGCGACCACACGCGCTGAGCGCCTAGCGGCGGTCGCGGACGCTGCGGACGGCGCGCGCGGTCTCGCGGCGCGCCTCGCGCTCCTTGATCGTCTGGCGCTTGTCGTACTGCCGCTTCCCGTGCGCCAGACCGAGCTCGACCTTGGCGCGCCCGCGGGCGTTGAAGTAGAGCCGCAGCGGGATCAGGGTCAGGCCCTTCTCGCGCAGCTTGCCGAGCAGGCGGTCGATCTCACGCCGGTGCAGAAGGAGCTTCCGGCTGCGCGTCGCCTCGTGGTTGGCGCCCGCGGCCGGATCGTACGGGCTGATGTGCACGTTCATCAGGATCGCCTCGCCGTTGCCGATCCGGGCGTAGCTGTCCTTCAGGTTGGCGCGCCCGTCGCGCAGCGACTTGACCTCACTGCCGGTGAGGACGATGCCGGCCTCGAAGGTCTCGTCGATGAAGTAGTCGTGGCGCGCCTTGCGGTTGAGCGCGATGTTCTGCGGCTCGCTCACGCCGCCTCGACGGCGACCCCGTTCTTCTTGCGGATGCGGTTCTGCTGGTCCACCAGCACCACCTCCGGCTCGTGGCGCAGCGCCGCCGCTTCCTCCAGCCAGGTGAAGCTCGCGATGATGATGAGATCGCCGTGGTGCACGCGTCGCGCCGCCGATCCGTTCACGCAGATCGTACCGGAGTTGCGCTCGCCCGGGATCACGTAGGTCTCGAAGCGCTCCCCGTTGTTGACGTCCCACACGTGCACGAGCTCGTGCGGGATCATGTTCGCGGCCTCCATGAGCCCGACGTCCACCGTGATGCTGCCGTCGTAATTCAGGTCCGCGTCGGTGACGGTGGCGCGGTGAATCTTCGACTTGAGCATGTTTCGCATCATGCGCTTCTCCTCTCCCGGTGAACCGCCGGTACGGTGAGTTGTCGATTGTCGATGAGACGGGTGCCGCCGATCCAGACGGCGAGCGCCAGGACGGCCGGCGTCGCAACCGCGCTGACGGACTCGAGGGTCTCGGCGTCGACGACGGAGACGTACTCCACGCGCGCGCGCGGCTCGCCCGCGAGCACGGCGCCGGCCGCCGCGACGAGGGCCGCGGCGTCGCGCTCGCCAGCCGCGACGGATGCCTCGGCGGCGTCGAGGGCGCGCACGAGACAGAGCGCCGCCGTGCGCTCGGCGGGGTCGAGATGGCGGTTCCGCGAGCTCATCGCGAGCCCGTCGCCCTCGCGCACGATCGGCGCGCCGACCACGTCGAGGTCGAGGTGCAGGTCGCGCACCATGCGGCGGATGAGCGCGAGCTGCTGGTAGTCCTTCTCGCCGAAGACCGCGACGTGCGGCTGCACGACGTGCAGGAGCTTCAGCACGACGGTTGCGACGCCGCGGAAGTGTCCCGGGCGGTGCGCGCCGCAGAGCGGCTCCGCGAGGCGCTCGACGCTGACCGTGGTCTGCGCGCCGGGCGGGTACATCTCGTCGGCGTCGGGGGCGAAGACGACGTCGACGCCGGCGCTCGCGAGCAGCGCACCGTCGCGCTCGAGGTCGCGCGGGTAGCGCGCGAAGTCGTCGGCGCGGTCGAACTGGGTGGGGTTCACGAAGACGGAGGCGACGACCTTGTCGGCGTGGCGACGCGCGATCTCGACCAGGGACAGGTGGCCGGCGTGCAGGGCGCCCATCGTCGGAACGAGCGCGATGCGCGCGGCGTCACGGCCGCGCACCTCGCGGCTCCACGCCTGCATCGCGCCCACCTGGCCGATCGTACGCATGAAGGGGGTCCGACGTCCGGCTCAGGCGACCGCGCGGCGGCGCCGGCCGCGCGCCGGCTCGCCGCCGACGGGCGTCGTCGGCGTGTCGCTCTCGTCCGAGGCGCCTCGCCCCGGCGGCACTTGCTCGGCGCGCAGCAGAAAGGAGTGCGCGTCGTCGGGGAACGCGCCCTCGCGTACCTCGCGCACGTACGTCGCGACGGCAGCCGAGGCCGCCTGGCCGAGCTCGGCGTAGCGCTTCACGAACTTCGGCGTGAAGCGGTCGAAGAGGCCGAGCAGGTCGTGCAGCACGAGGATCTGGCCGTCGCAGTGGCGGCCGGCGCCGATGCCGATCGTCGGGATCGGCAGCTGCTCGGTGATCTCGGCGGCGAGGTCGAGCGGAATGCCCTCGAGCACGACGGAGAAGGCGCCCGCCTCGGCGACCGCGAGGGCGTCCTCGATCACGCGCTGGCGCTCGCCCGGACCGCGGCCGCGGCGGCGGCCCTGCACCCGGTGGCCGCCCATGCGGTGCACCGACTGCGGCGTGAGCCCGACGTGGCCCATGACCGGGATGTCGCGCGAGGTGAGCGCCTGGATGACGTCCGCCATGACGATGCCGCCCTCGAGCTTCACCGCCTCGACGGCGCCTTCCTTCATGAGGCGGCCGGCGTTCCGTAGCGCGTCCTCCACGCTCACCTGGTACGAGAGGAACGGCAGGTCGCCGACGAGCAACGCGCGCCGCCGCCCGCGGGCGACCATGCGGCAGTGATAGATGATCTCGTCGAGCGTCACCGGCAGGGTGGTGTCGAGCCCCTGCACGACCATGCCGAGGGTGTCGCCGACCAGGATCACGTCGATGCCGGCGTCGTCGACGATCCGCCCGAAGGGGAAGTCGTACGCCGTGAGCGCCGTGATCCTCGTTCCCGCCTCCTTCATGCGCTGGAGGTCGGGCACCGTCACTTTCCGCTCCATGAAAAAAGCCTCCCGGACCGATCCGGAAGGCTTGATACGCGATGACACGTCCGCGCCTCGCCACTCGCCTGCCACGATGGCCGCTACGGTCGGCCCCGTCGCGAGTTGCAGCGCGCTCGTGTTCCGCGCCTCGCTCTCCGTCTCGGTCCCGTTTCGCCGGCTTACCGGCTACTGAGATCCAAGCGGTATGTAGTGCTGCACTCCCTGCTTCACACCCCGAATCTCGCGGATCAGGTCAGCGAGGTCGCTGCCCTGCTCGACGAAATCGATCGCCGAGCAGTTGACCACGAGAAGCGGAGACTCTGCATATTCATGGAAGAAGGTCCGGTACGCCTCGATCAGCCCTTCGAGATACTCCTGCGTGATGCGCCGCTCGAAGTCCCGGTTCCGCTTCCGCAAACGGCGCAACAATACATCAGGCCGCGCCTCCAAGTAAATGACGAGGTCCGGTGCCGGGACCGGCTCGGTGAGCAGCCCCTGGACCTCCCTATAGAGCGCCAGCTCCTCCCCCTGGAGGTTCAACTCCGCGAAGATCCTGTCCTTGGCGAAGAGGTAGTCGGCCACCACGCCGCGCTCGCGCGGGGCGTTCGCCAGGCTGCGCTGCTGGCGGTAGCGGGCGAGCAGGAATGCCAGCTGGGTCTGGACGGCATAGCGGGGGGTATCGTCGTAGAAGCGGGAGAGGAAGGGATTGGCGTCGGCCAGCTCCTCGATCAGGGTCGATTCGAAGGCGTCCGCGAGGCGGCGCGCGAGGCTCGTCTTGCCGACGCCGATCGGGCCCTCGAGCGCAATGTACCGCGTCTCCCGCACGCGCCCGCGGTACCATGCGCCCGGCGTCGAGTCGAGGGAAACGCCGCCGGATTTGAGCGGCGTCGGCGCCGCTGGTAGACGCTCACGGACATGGGCCGACCGCGACCACGCGACGCTCGCGGCGATCTCCGGGCCCGGATCGCGCGCCTCTTCTTCGCCGGCATCCCGGCGCCGGCTCTCGACGACGCCACGCGACGCCTGCACGCCGACGTCCCGTTCGGCGGCGTCGTGCTGTTCCGCCACAACGCCGCGGACCCGACGGCGATGCGCGACCTCACGCGTGCCATCCACGGCCTCGATCGCGAGCTGCCACCACTCGTCGCGATCGACCACGAGGGCGGGCGCGTCCATCGCCTGTCGCCGCCCTTCACCCATTTCCCGGCGGCGAGCGTCGTCGCCGCCCACGGCATGCGCGCGGTCACGGCCGTCGCCACCGCCATGGCGCGCGAGCTCGCGGCGATCGGCGTCGACCTGACCTTTGCACCGGTCCTCGACGTCCACAGCAACCCCGCGAACCCGGTCATCGGCGACCGCGCCTACGGCGCGACTCCCGCCGAGGTGGCGCCGCTCGGCATCGCCGCCTTCCGCGCGGCGCGCGCGGTCGGCCTGCTCACCTGCGGCAAGCACGTGCCGGGGCACGGCGACACCGCGGCCGACTCGCACCGCGAGCTGCCGGTCGTCGAGCGCAGCGCCCGCGAGCTGGCCCGCGTCGAGCTGGTGCCGTTCCGCCGGGCCATCGCGGCGCGCATTCCCATGCTGATGACGGCGCACGTCGTCTACCGCGCGCTCGACCCCGACCATCCCGCCACGCTCTCGCGGGCGGTGCTGACCGGGCTCGTGCGCCGGCGGCTCGGCTTCCACGGAGTGCTCTGCACCGACGACCTCGAGATGCGGGCGATCGCCGACCACTACGGCCCGGGCGAGGCCGCCGTGCTGGCGCTGCAAGCGGGCGCCGATGCCCTGCTCTACTGCCACCGCCAGGACGACCTCCGGACGGCGGTCGAGGCGGCGGAGCGCGCCGTGGTCGACGGACGCCTGCCGATCCGCCGCATCGACGAGGCCCATCGCCGCCTCACCGCCGCGACGCGCTGGCGCCTCCGCCACCGGCGCACCCTGCCCCTCTCGGTCGTCGGCGCGCGCGCGCACGCGCGCTTGAACGCGTCGCTACGCGCCTGAGGACGCGCCGCCGTCCGGCGATGCGTTGCCGGCCGGGCGCTCAGCCCGAGGTGGGACGGCGCGCCTTGTGCCCTTCGCGCTTGGCGCCCGTCTTCGTCCGCGCCTTCGTCTCGGCGCGGGCAGGCTCGCCCTTCACGATCCGCGCCAGGCTCCGCCAGTAGGGCGGCCGGGCGATACCACGCTCGGTGACGATCGCCGTGACCAAATCGTGCGGGGTCACGTCGAACGCGGGGTTCGCGATCTTGATGCCCGAGGGCGCGATCTGGCGGTCAAAGATGTGCGTCACCTCGCGGCTGTCGCGCTCCTCGATCGGGATCTTGCTGCCCTTGGGGCAGTTGAGATCGATCGAGGACGTGGGCGCCGCGACGTAGAACGGGATGCCGTGGCGGTGCGCCAGCACCGCGACCGTGTACGTGCCGATCTTGTTCGCCACGTCGCCGTTGGCGGCGGTGCGGTCGGTGCCGACGACGACGCAGTCGATGGCGCCGGCCTTCATCAGATGGCCGACCATGTTGTCGGTGAGGAGCGTCGCCGGGATGTGGTCCTTCTTCAGCTCCCAGGCGGTGAGGCGGGCGCCCTGCAGGAACGGCCGGGTCTCGGTGCAGTAGACGCTGATGCGCTTGCCGCCCTCGACCGCGGCGCGGATCACGCCGAGGGCCGTCCCGTAGCCGGCCGTCGCCAGGGCGCCGGCGTTGCAGTGCGTGAGGACGCTGGTGCCGTCCTCGATGAGCGCCGCCCCGTGCGCGCCGAGGGCGCGGTTGTTGGCGATGTCCTCCTCGTGCACGGCGCGCGCCTCGCGCTCGAGCATGAGGCGCAGGGTCTCGATGTCGCGGTTCTGGTTGTCGGCGTACACCCGCCGCATGCGCTCGATCGCCCAGAAGAGGTTGACGGCCGTCGGGCGCGTCGCCGCGAACGTCCGGCAGATGCGGTCGAACTCGCGCCGCAGCTCCTCGCGCCGCAGCGACCGCACGCCGAGGGCGATGCCCATCGCCGCCGCGACGCCGATCGCAGGGGCGCCGCGGATCACCATGTCTTTGATGGCGCGCGCGACCTCACGGTATGTGGTGTAGACGCGGTAGACCTCACGCGCCGGGAGCAGGCGCTGATCGATCATCACCACGCGTCCGTTGTTCCACTCGACGGTGCGGACGCGCGTTCGACGCGTTTGGGGCATGGGCAGGACCTCTTCTCTTCGCAGGGAGCTGCGATTCCGGACTATAGCACGCGTCCTTATACGCGACAGCGGGAATCACGCCTGGCGGTCATGCCGCCGGCCGCGTTCCCCGACGCCGCAGGGCGGCGTGCTGCGCGAGCGCGTCCTGGATCGTATAGCGCGCGCGAAGGCCGAGGACGTCGGCCGCGCGCGCGGTATCGGCGACGATCGTCTCGCGCAGATACGACACGTGCGCGGCAGGGACGACGCCTACGCCGGCGATCCACAAGGCCTGCAGCGCACGGCGAATGGCGATCTCGGGCGCGGGCGCTCGCAGCCGTCCGATCAGCTTCACGACGGTCGAGAACGGTAGGACGCCCTCGCCGGCGACGTTGAACGTGCCATCGCGTCCCGCATGGCAGGCGAGGCGTGCGGCATCGACCAGATCGTCGGCATGCAGGACCTGGACGAGAGGGTCCGCCCCCAGGACCGCGGGTATGACGAGTGGAGTGAGCGTTTGCGCCGCCACGGTCCCGGCGGCACCGACCGTCCACGCCGCGCGCAGCATGGTCGTCGGCAGGCTGGTGCGCCGACGGAAGGCCGCCACCTCGCGCTCCACCGCGACCTTGTCGGCCACGAACGGATACGCGGCACCGCCGCGGAGCGGCGCCTCCTCGCTCAGGTATTGCGGGTTGTCGGGCAGCGCCCCGTAGCTCATGGTCGTACCGAGCACGACGAGCCCCTCGACCGTGCCGCCCTGCCGCACGTCGTGCGCGATCGCGTGGAGCAGCGCGCGGGTGCCGATCACCTCGAGCTCGTGCGCCTGCTCGAGCTTGCGCACCGGCGAGGCGTGGAACGCCGTGTGGATCACGACCTCGACCTTCTCACGCTCCAGCGCCTCGGCGATCGTCGCGTCGGCAAAGGTGGAGGTAAGATCGACGATGACCGTAACCGCCTTGCGCAGCGGCAGCGCCGGCGCGTGCCGGTCCAGCAGCACGATCGCACGGACGTCGTCATCCTCCTCGAGCCGCCGCAGAAGGCGCGCCCCCGGCACGCCGTTCACGCCGGTGAGCGCGACGACCCGCCCGCGCGTCACACGCCGTCTCGTCCGTCCACCCGCGGCCATCGTTCGCGACCATATTCGTCGCATCCGGCGGCGACAAGCGCCCCGGCGAGAACGCGATGCTGCTCTCGGATCCAGCTAACCGGGAACGTCGTCGGGATCGAGGAGACCGTGGCGCCGCCACCCAACCGACAACAGCCAGGTGCGCGCGCGTGCGACCGGCCGCGCCGCTGGTGGATCAGCCTCACCTCCCCTTTCTTCGGCTTCCCGGCGCCTCCACCCATCGAACCAACGGGCCGATGATGCAGGGTCGAGGCCCGGCGTCTCCACACGTCGAGGCCGCGTCCCCGCGCGATGCCGCGCGCCAGCGGCGTGGTGTCGCGCGTTCAGCAGCACATAGCGCAGCGCCGCCCGCACCTCGCGCGGAGTGCGCAACATCCGCGAATGATAGCGATCGTCGAGGACTCGCCCACTGGTTCCGGCGGCACGGTTGACCGCGCGCGCCAGCCGCGAGCCGATCGCCATCATTCCTCGACCCAGAGCTGCGGCACCACGCGCTTCCACGATCAGATGAGCATGATTCCCCTGCAAGGAATACTGCACCAGGCGAAAATCTGGACGCTCACAGCCCCCGGCAAACGTGCGCTCGATCTCTCGCACGATCCGAACCGTGCGCAGCGATGGTAGGCCGCGGCGCAAGCGCAACGTGACGTGTGCCGGAAGCGGCTGATGGAACTTCTTCCGCGACGTATGGGGCAACCCCGGATCCGGCCCGGGCTTCCGTCCGGCGCCTGGACGGCGACCACCCCAGCCGCGAGGCGAGGTCAACGAAAGCGCAAGCTGAGGATTGCGATGCGGCATGACTCTCACTTGATTCGGCTACCTTTGTATCCGACACGACAACCAATTGCAAGCCCTCCGTTCTGCTTGAGGTTGCCTCGATGCGGATCGGCCGCTCACCATCTGGACGGTCGAGCGCCGATATCGCTCGCGTTCGCGCGAGACTTCCACGCTCATTTCACCCTCTTCCCTTCTCGTGCTGGTTCGATTCCGTCATAGGGACGTGAAAGGGACACAAAGGACCCGCCGCCCTGCTTGCCATACCGTGGGATCTCCTCGAAGCGGCCCTACGCCGCTCGTCAAGCACGCTCGCCACTGGCACGCAGCGCGGCGGATATGCGGCCCGAGTACCCGCGCTTGACAGCTCGTCGACGCGTTCCCTACGGTGCGGGGCTATGGCGGACGTGCAGCAGAGCTTCTCGACGGCGATCGAGGCGCCCGCGGATCTCTGTTTCGCGGCGATCGCGGACTTCGAGGCCTATCCGTCGTGGTCGTCGCCGATCACCAGGATCGACGTGCTCGACCGCTACGAGGACGGCTTCGCGCGCTCGGTCGAGTTCCTGCTCGACATGAAGCTCCGGACGGTGCGGTACGTGCTGCGGTACATATGGAATCCGCCGCATCATCTCAGCTGGACGTTCGTCGAGGGTGACGTCGACGACATCGTCGGCAGCTACGTGTTCGAGCCGCTCGACGGTAACCGGACGAAGGCGACGTGCTCGCAGGCGGTCACCTTGAGCTTCTGGGTGCCCGGCCTCATCCAGCGCACGCTCGAGTCGACGGCGCTCCGCCAGTCGGTGCTGGAGTTCAAGGCCGAGGCCGAGCGCCGCGCCGCCGGCCGCCGCGTCTGAGCCGGACATGGACTTCGGCATCGCACTCACGACCGGCGTCGACTCGTGGCGCGTCGTGGAGCGCGCGGAGCGGCTCGGCTTCTCGCATGCCTGGTTCTACGACACCCAGCTCCTCTGCGCCGACGTCTTCGTCGGCATGGCGCTCGCGGCGGCCCGCACCTCGCGCATCAAGCTCGGCACCGGCGTCCTCGTGCCGACGAACCGTATCGCGCCCGTCGCCGCGAACGCCCTCGCCTCGCTGAACGCGCTCGCGCCGGGCCGCATCGTGTTCGGCGTCGGTACCGGCTTCACCGCCCGCAACACGATGGGCCTCGGGCCGATGCGGGTCGACGCGCTCCGCGAGTACCTGCGCGTCGTCCGCGGAATGCTGGCGGGCGAGACCGTCGGCTGGGAGTGCGAGGGCGCGACCCGGCGCATCCGCTTCCTCAACCCCGAGGCCGGGCTGATCGACATCCGGAGCCCGATCCCGGTGCACCTCTCGGCGTTCGCGCCGAAGGCACGGGCCCTCGCTGCCGAGGTCGGCGACGGCTGGATCACCTTCCTCTCGATCCTGCCGCGGGCGCTGCACGAGATCGGCGAGATGCAGAGCACCTGCCGCGCCGCCGGGCGCGCGCCGGAGTCGCTCTACGCGACGGCGTTCACGCTCGGCTGCGTGCTCCGTCCGGGCGAGGACGTGACCAGCCCGCGCGTGCTCGCCGAGGCCGGTCCGCTCGTCCCGATCGTCTTCCACGGGCTCATGGAGCGCGCGATCGACGAGGCGATGCTGCCGCCCGACCTGCGTGCTCTCGTCGCCGAGTACCGCGCCCAGTACGCCACCTACGAGCCGCCCGACGCGCGCTACCTCCAGATGCACACCGGGCACCTCATGTGGGTCCGGCCCGAGGAGGAGCGCTTCGTGACGCCGGATCTGCTCCGCATGGCGACGTTTACGGGCCCTACGGAGGAGTTGCGCGACCGGGTCGCGATGCTGCGCGACGCCGGCTACCACCAGCTGACGTTCCAGCTCGTCCCCGGCCGCGAGGATGCGATCGACGACTGGGCGCGCTTCGTCGCGTCGCTCTGAGGGCGACCCGGGGAATCGCGCCGCCGAGGAGCGACCCGCTGCCTAGGCCGCGTGCTGGCTGCGGACCGGACGGCGCGGCGCGAGGCGCGCGCGCTCGCGCTGCTTCCCGATCCAGGCCCGCAGGACGGCGACCGGCCAGACGGCGCGCCAGTCGACCGTACCGCCGAGGAAGCCGCGCCAGAGCGCCTCGACGCCGTCGCGCGCGAAGAGACCGTCAGGGTCGTCGGCCAGCACGCAGCTCTCGGCGAGCGGCCGGAGCGCGCCGCGCATCCATGCGGCGACGGGCGGCGTCGCCGGCCGCATGGGCCGGCGGAGCGGCGGCGGCAGCATGCCGCTCAGCACCTCGGCGAGGAGCCGGCTGCCGCTTCCGGGGCTCGGCGCGGCGTCGAGCCAGTCGCAGAGTCGGTGATCGAGGTACGGCACCCGCAGCGCGAGGCCGAGCGAGCCCGCCATGCTCTCCATCTCGCGCAGCCGGCCCGACACGAGGCGGCCGCCACGCTCGACCCCGGCCGCCACGTGCGCCGCGGCCTCCTTCGCCGAGCGCGTGCTCGGGAAGAAGGCCGCGTCGGGCACGCGCGAGGCGAGCGTCCGGACGTAGGCGTGCGCGTCGAAGCCGGCGCGCGCCTCCTCGAACACGTCTGGCCGCAGCACCTGCCGGAGCGCCATGGGACCGAGCAGGCCGCGCGTCGAGAGATGCGCGGCGGAAACGGCATCCTCCATCACGAGGGCATCAGCGACCCGCCCCGCATTGCCAAAGGGCCGGAAGCGCGCGGCGAGCCGCGACGTGCCGCGCACCAGTGCGCGCGTCGAGGCGCGGCGCCCGGCGCGCCACACCCACGGCGACCAACGCCCGGCGCCGAGCGCGAGCAGCTCGGAGCCGCCGAGGCCGGAGAGCAGCACGCGGTCGCCGCTCATCGCCACGTACGCGGCGGTCACGAGCGCGAGCGGCGCACCGAGCGACGGCTGGTCGGCGCCGGCAGTGCGCTCGAAGGCGGCCGCGAACTCCTTGGCGCCGACGCGGTGCTCGTGGTGGTCGGCGCGAAACCACTCGGCGACGGCGCGCGTGCGCGCGGCAACGGCGCGCTCGGCGCGCTGCACGCCGCGCCCGCGACCATCCGCCTCGAACACCAGCGAGTGCGTGCGCAGGCCCCGGCCGAGCGTCGGGCTCACGAGCGCCAGGAGCGCGGCGCGGCTGGTGCCGCCGTCGAGCACGATCCCGATGTCCTCCTCGCCGGCGACGGCGGTCTGGACGCTCTCGCGCACCAGGCGTCCGAGCGTGAGACGGTCGGTCGCCGTCTGGCCGGTCGGCTGCGCGCTGGCGTGATCCCAGAAGCTCTCCGTCCGCGCGCGCTGCGTTCGCACCCGGAGGAAGGACCCCGGCGCGAGCGCGCGCACGCCCGCGTAGACCGTGAGCGGCTCGGGCATGTAGCCGAAGCTGAGGAACGCGACCGCGGCGGCGGGTGACACGGCGCCGTCGGGGACGAGCGCCCGCACCTCCGACGCGAACGCGAAGCGGTCGGGCCCGTCGAGCACGTAGAGCGGCTTCTCGCCGAAGCGATCACGCCCGAGGACGAGCACTCGCTGCTCGCGGTCCCAGAGCGCGAACGCGAAGCTTCCCGCCAGGCGCTCGAACGCGCCCACGCCCTGCTGCTCGTACAGGTGCAGGATGACCTCGCTGCCGCATGCCGACTGGAACTGATGACCGTCGCCGATCAGCTCGAGCCGCAGGTCCTGCGCGTTGGAGGGCTCACCGTCGGCGACGAGCCAGAGCGAGCCGCTCTCGTTGCGGAGCGGCTGCAGGACCGCCTCGCCTCCCGGCCCCTCGCTCGCCCGGTGCGCCAGGCCGACGGAGCCGTCGTAGGCGACGCCCATCCCGCCTTCGATCGGAGCGCGCCGGCGCATGGCCTCGCTCGCGGCGGCGAGGGCGGCGGTCAGGCTCTCCCGAGCGAGGGTGCCGCGCGGGAGGATGCCGGCGATCGCGCCCATCGACTACGTTCCCTTCCGTGCACGCGCGCAAAGAAATCGCGCCGGGTGGCTGCCTTGCATGACCGGAGCGACTGCGCGGATGCCATCGACGAGGCTGTGCGGGATGCGAGGTCCGGCGCAAGTGGACGAAATGGAAAAAGTGATGGCATGGCACGCGTTGGCGGCTCGAGACGTCGTCGGACCGGAGCCGCGGCGTGCGGCGCGCCCGACCGCCCGTGCGCGATGGCACCTCGCTTGCTGCCGTTCCGCCGGGACGCGGCTACCTCCACCTCCCACGACGCTCCATCCCCCGACCCCACACCGCGTCCCCGCCACGACCGCGATCGAGCATCGCGGTCGTGGCATTTTCATTTCCGCGACGTCGCGCGTCCACGAGAACCGGGGAAGCCGGTGCGGTGCGCGACGCGTGCCGCGAAGACACCACGGCCGAGCAACGACGCCATCGGCCCGGGTGGCGCACCGCCAAGCGGCGCGCCGTGCGCTCCTCATCCTCACCCCCTCCACCCTACGTCCGCACGATCCAACGAACTGCTGCTTTGCGTATGTAAGAGTAATGTGGGGAAGTCAAGGAAATTTCGTTGGTTTCTCCGTATGGCATCATGGTCGCGATCCCCGCCGTCTGGCTCTTCAACCATCTCACCCAGCGCATCGCCCGCCTGCTCTCCATTGCCGAGTGCGCGGGCGAGGACCTGGCGGTCGCCCGGCTCTCCGCGGCCGCCGACGCCTGAGGAGGTGCATCCGTGGCCATGTCGACGTCCGACTTCGACGAGCTGCGCGCCGAGATCAACGTCACCCCGCTGGTCGACGTCGTCCTCGTGCTGCTCGTGATCCTGCTGCTGGTGGCGCCCCTCTTGAAGGAGGACGTGCCGGTCGAGCTGCCGATCGCGGCACACACCGCCGACGACCAGGCGAGCCCGACGCCCACGCTCACCATCGACGCCGAGGGCAACGTCACGCTCGCGGGCACGCCGATGCCCTCGGACGACCTGGCGGCGCGCCTCGCCGCGATCTACGCGGAGCGCCCCGAGAAGGCGATCATGCTCGCCGCCGCCCGCACGCTGCCCTACCAGCGGGTCGTCGAGGTGATGGATGCCTGCCGCGCCGCCGGCATCGAGCGCATCGGCGTCATGACGGCGCCGCCGGCACGTTAGACGACCGCGGTCAGGCGCAGCACGATGCCGAGGAGACCGCCGAGCCCGAGGCCCCAGAGCAGATCCTTCCGCACGTCGGCGTCCGCCGGCTGGGTCGCCTCGGTGGCGACCGCACCGATCAGGAAGAAGACGCAGAGGGCGCCGACCGCCCAGAGGATGCCAGGAACGGTCTGCCCGGTGCGGGCGAGCGTCGCCCGCTGCGACATGGAGAAGGCGACCGCGAACGCGCTCGCGATTCCGGCGATGCGCGCCAGACGAAGCGCCATCACTCCGGATCGCTACTCGTCGACGACGTGGGCCGAGCGGGCGATGCGCAGCAGCTCCTGCGCATCCTTGTCACCCGATGCCGCGAGCCGCTCCCAGTGCTTCTTGCGCCAGGGCTTCGCGACGTACTCGTCGAGGCCAACGACGAGGAAGCTGAAGCCGAGCACGATCGCCGAGGACGTCCACAGGTTGAGGGTCATCGGTCTACCTCATGCCCGCTTCGCCGCCGCCGCTTGCGCCTGCGTCTGCGTATAGTGGGCCTCTTTCATGATGAATTTCGGCTTGAACGTCAGGATGAGGATCGGCAGCAACGTCTGCGATCCGACGTAGCTGATCCCCATCCAGATCGCGAGCAGCAGCCCCATCTCCGCGTTGAAGCGGATGTTCGACGAGGTCCAGAAGGCAGTGCTCACGATCATCGTCACAGCGGTGAACGTCACCGCCTTGCCGGACGTGACGAGGGCCTCGCGCGTCGATTCGACGAGGTCGCCGCGGACACGGATCTCCTCGATGATCCGGCTCACGATGTAGAGGCCGTAGTCGATGCCGAAACCGACGCCGACGGTCACGAGCGGCAGCGTGTGGATGTTCACGCCGATGCCCTGCACGGCCATGTAGGCGTTGACGATGATGTTCGACGCGATCAGTGGCCCGAGCAGATACAGGCCGCAGGTGAACGACCGGTAGGTGAACAATAGAATTATCCAGATCGTGAAGAAGCCGAGGAAGTTCATCAGGATGTCGTTCCGGACGAGCTCCTCGTTGGCAGCCGCGAGCACGCCGATCAGGCCGCCCGCGAGCTTGAACGACGCCTTGTCCATCGGGTTCTCTTTGATGAACGTGCGACAACGGGCGATGATGCGCCGGATGTTGTCGCCCTGGTGGTTGCGGGCGAAGAACGTCACGTGCGCCGTGGTGTAGCTGGGATCCACGTACTTGGCGGTCTCGGTGGGCGGCGAGCCCGAGAAGAAGATGAAGAAGAGGCCGCCGATGTCCGTCCAGCTGTCGGGGATGACGCCCCACTTCGGCTCCAGCTCGTGGAACACGCGATTGACGGCACGGATGATGTCGGCGAGCGAGAAGCTGTAGCCGATCGCCGGATCACGCTCGAGCGTGCGCTGGAACTTCTCCATGGTGCGAAGAACCTGCGGGTCCTTCATCGCGTCCTTGTCGTACCCCTCGGCGACCACGATCAGCGGCTCGACGCCGCCGAAGCTATCCTGAATCTGCGTGTGCGAGACGTTGTACGGTGAGTTGGAGAAGAGAAGCGGCGACGCCGCCGTTGGGTCGCCGATCGTAAGGCCGCGCATGAAGTAGAGACCGATCAGCACGGCGATCGTCCAGCCCCCGAGCGTCAAGGCCCTGCCGGCCGACGACATGAGGATGTGCGTGAAGCGCTCGATCTGCTTCCGGAACCAGCCGCGCTCGCGCAGGATGACCAGCTCCGGCTCCGGCGGCTTGAGGTAGAAGTACACGATCGGGTTCAGCAACATCTCGGAGACGGTGATCGCCAGGATCCACCACGACGCGGTGATTGCCAGCTTCTGCAGCATGATCACGGGCACCAGGATGATGACGAGCACTCCGAGCGCGTCGGTGATGACCCCGGAGAACGTCGGCACGAACAGCTCTGCGAACGCCGCGACGATGGCGCGCCGTTTGTTCCACCCGCACCGCTCGAACTCCTCGTAGTAGCGGTCGTGCATCTGGATGGCGTGGCTCACCGCGCGCGCGGTGATGAGGAAGGGCATCACCAGCATGAGCGGGTCGAGCGCGAGGCCGATCAGATGGATGAAGCCCATGCCCCAGAACGCGGCGATGAGACCGGTGAGCGTCGGGCGGAGCGCGCCGCGCCAGTCGTGGAAATACATCCAGCGCAGCACCCACTCGATGCAGTACGTGACGACCAGGATCCAGAAGACGTCGCCGGCGTAGTTGTAGACCCAGCCGTAGAGCCGCGGCTCGCCCGCGACGTAGATCGTCACGTTGCCGCCGTTGTACGGGTCGACGACCTTGTTGTTCACCTCGTCGAAGATCCTGCGGTAGTCGAGTCGCCCCTCGATGAAGTTGGCACGGATGAGGGCCGACTTGTCGTCGAGGGAGACAATCAGGCCGTAGACGTTCTCCGCGTTGTGGACGATGCGCCGTATGGAGTCGACCTCCTCCTGCGATTGCGGCGCCCGCAACATCACGGGCTCGGCGCGCAGCGTGCCGCCGGCGGCGACACGCAAGTGACGCACGGTGCGGTGGCCGATCGACTCGATCTGGTTGTGGTTCACGCCATAGACGGTGTCCATGGCCTCGGTCATCTTGAAGACGTTGCTGAGGTCCTTCTGGGTGAAGATGGTGCCGTCCTTCACCTGGTACATGACGACGATGTTGTTGGCGCCGCCGAAGGTGCCCGAGTACTTGTTGTGGACCTTCACGAACTCGTGGCTCTGCGGCAGGAGGTCGCCGAAGCTCGTCACGAGCTGCAGCTGCATCGCCCAGTAGGCGAACATGGCGGTTACGACGATCACCACAATCATGACGGGATTGCGGAACTCGATCAGCTTGTCGCCAAGCCAATAGAGCGCCCGCTTATCCTCGGGAACGTCGTAATCCAGCGCCATGGCTACCCCCGGTTATGATCGCGTCCGTGCGTACGCCGTCGCGGCGCTCACGCGCAGAAAGTCCGTGCAGTGATTGAGTTTACGATGCAGGCTCGCCGCTTCTAGCGCCGTGAATTTTCAGTGTCAAGAGAACGTCATCCGTTTTAGAACGCGTTTGTGCGCCATGGATTGGGCGGCGCCACGACGCGCCGCGACGCCCGGGCGTACGGGTGTCTCGACGGCGATTGACAGACGCCATCGGCATGGTAGCGCACCGCATGGACTTCGCGTTCTCGCCCGCGGAAGAGCGTGTCCGCGACGACATCCGCGCCTTCCTGGCCGAGGCGCTGCCCCAGGCGCCCGCCATTCCCGAGGACGGCTGGATCAGTGGCTTCTCGCCGGAATTCTCACGCCGGATGGGGGCGGCGGGCTGGATCGGCATGACCTGGCCACGGGCATACGGCGGCGGCAAGCGTACGTACCTCGAGCGGGCGATCGTCACCGAGGAGCTCCTGCGCGCCGGCGCGCCGACCGCCGCGCACTGGATGGCCGACCGCCAGATCGGCCCGTCGCTCCTGGGCCACGGCACCGAGGAGCAGAAGCGCGCCATCCTGCCCCGGATCGTGAAGGCCGACCTGGTCTTCTGCCTCGGCATGAGCGAGCCGGGCGCGGGCTCGGACCTGGCCAGTCTCAAGACCCGTGCGGTCGACGACGGGGACGCGTTCGTCGTCGACGGCCAGAAGGTGTGGACGAGCCTCGCGAACCACGCCCACTACTGCTACCTGGTCGCCCGCACCGACCCGGATGCGCCGCGCCATCGCGGCATCAGCTAGCTGCTCGTCGACATGAGCCTGCCCGGCATCACGGTGCGGCCGCTCGTCGACATGACCGGCGAGCACCACTTCAACGAGGTCTTCTTCGAGAACGTGCGGGTGCCGAAGCGCTGGCTGATCGGCGAGCTCAACCGCGGCTGGTTCCAGATCGCATCGCAGCTCGACTACGAGCGCGCCGGCATGGAGCGGCTCCTGAGCTATGCGCCGCTCTTCCGTGATCTCGAGGCGCACATCCGCGCGACCGGCCGCGGCAAGGAGCCCGCGATCCGTCAGGCGCTGGCGCGCTTCCACGGCGAGCTCGCCGTCGGGCGCACCATGATCTACCGGATCGCCTGGAAGCTCTCGCAGGGCATCGCACCGACCGCCGAGACGGCGCTCGCCAAGCTCTACGGCAGCGAGCTCGAGCAGCGCATCGCGACATTCGCCGGCGAGGTGCTCGGGGACGATGCCCTGCTCGGCGGCGGCGGCACGCCGCTCGCCGCGCGCGTCGCGCGCGCCATCCTGAACGCTCCGGGCCTCACGATCCGTGGCGGGACCGTCGAGATCCTGCGTAACATCGTCGCGCAGCGCGGCCTCGGCCTGCCGCGCGACTGAGCGGGCTCCGCGCCCTAGTCCTCACCGCCGCCGTCGAGATCGTCGTCGTCGGCGTCCTCGCCGTTCCTGCGGTGCTCGCCGGCGCGCTGCTCGCGCTGGCGCTCGTACCCCTGCTCCTGCTCGTCGTGCTGCTCCTCGCGGAGCTCCGCCTTCGTGTCGCGGCGCTCCTGCCGCATCTCCTGCAGCTCCTTCTTCTGGAACTCGTCCAGCTTCTTGGCGTGCGCCCTGCCGGACGGCAGCAGCAACAGGGCCATGAGCAATGCTGCGACAACGACCACCCCTCGCTTCATCAAGACCTCCTCGTGCCAATGAATCATAACTTGGTTCGCCCGCCCGCGAATAGCCTCCCCCCGATGGCCGCGGGCCGCGCCGGTTCGCCGATCACCGCGCCGCCATGCTACGCGCTGGCGGGTGACGGGAGCGGCCAGCACAGCGGACGCGCACGGATTCCACCGCGCGCTCGGCACCGCCGACGCGACGGCGCTCGTCGCCGGCTCGATGGTCGGCTCTGGCATCTTCATCGTCTCCGCCCAGATGACGCGCGAGCTCGGCTCGGCCGCCTGGCTCCTCGCCGTCTGGGCGCTGGCCGGCACGATGACGGTCGTTGCGGCGGCGCTCTATGGCGACCTCGTGGCTCGCTTCCCGCGCGCCGGCGGCCAGTACGTCTACCTGCGCGAGGCCTTCGGCCCGCTCGTGGGCTTCCTCTACGGCTGGACGCTCTTCCTCGTCATCCAGACCGGGACGATCGCGGCCGTCGCGGTCGCCTTCGCCCGCTTCACGGCCGTGCTCGTTCCCGCGATCGACGGCGCCGATCTCATCGCCGGCCTCTCGGCCGAGCGCGCGATTGCGATCGTGCTCATCGCCGCGCTCACGCTCGCCAACTGCCGCGGTATCACGGTCGGCAAGACGATCCAGAACGTCTTCACGGTCGCGAAGATCGGGGCGCTGCTTGGAGTCATCGCCTTGTGCGCGCTCGCCGGCTCGCCGCACCTCGCGGCGGAGAGCCTCGCGGCTCCGCGCGTGCCGGCGGGCGGCCTGACGCTCGCCGGCGCGATCGGCAGCGCCATGGTCGGCGCCCTCTTCTCCTCCGACGCCTGGAACAACGTCACGTTCGCCGCCGAGGAGGTGCGCGACCCCGCCCGGACGGTGCGGCGCGCGCTCGTGCTCGGCACCACGCTCGTCGTCGTCCTCTACCTCGCCGCGAACCTCGCCTATCTCCTGGTGCTGCCGGCGCTCGGCGCCGCCGACGGTGCCGGCCCGCTGGCGCGCGGCATCACGCACGCCGCACGTGACCGGGTGGCGACGGCGGCCATGGAGGTCGTGCTCGGCCATGCCGGCGTCGTCGCGATGGGCGTCGCGATCATGGTGTCGACCTTCGGCTGCGTGAACGGGCTCATCCTCTCGGGGGCCCGGGTCTCGTACGCGATGGCGCGCGACGGGCTCTTCGTCGCGCCGGCCGGCCGGCTCTCGGCGAACGGCGTGCCGGTCTTCGCGCTCGTCGTGCAGGGCGCGTGGGCGGCGCTGCTGACGCTCTCGGGCACCTACGGCGACCTGCTCGACTACGTGATCTTCGCCGCCCTGCTCTTCTACGCCCTCACCGTCGCGGCGACCCTGCGCTACAACACGGCGGCGCGGCGCGCGCCGCGGCTGCTGGCGGTCGCCTACGTGGCCGTGGCGGGCGCCGTCCTGCTGGATCTCCTGATCGTCAAGCCGCGCTTCACCTGGCCGGGCCTGCTGATCGTCCTCGCGGGCGTGCCGGTCTATTCACTCCGCCTGGCGCTCCGCCGGCGCGGGCGCGGCGAGGCCTAGCCAGCCTGGCAGTGCGTGCGGAGGAGATCCTGGATCTTCTTCGGCGTCTCGCCGTTCGACTTGTTGAGCAGGTCGGTCGGCACGTCCTTCAGCACGGTACAGGCGCGCTGCGCGTCGCCGCTCGCGACCGAGAGCCGCGCCGACTGGTAGTGCGCCTCGAGCCACCCCGGCTTGCCCGCCGGTGAGGCGAGGATCTCGTCCCACAGGGCGCGCGCGTCCTGCGGCTTGCCCTGCGCCTCGAGGATGCGCGCCGCCCCCGCCCGCGCCGAGACGACTTCGGGCTCGCTCGCGAGCACCTGGCGATAGACCTCGAGCGCGCGGTCGCGCTGGCCGCTCTCCTCGTAGAGCGCCGCGAGCGTCGAGCGCAGCCGCCGCTTCACGATCGGCGTCATGCTCTCCGCGTCCTTCGCGGCGAGCGCCCGCTCGGTGAGGCGCAGGGCGGCGTGCTTGCCGGCCTCGGCCTCGTCGTGCTTGCCGGCGGCCTCGAGACGCGCGGCGGTGGTGAGGAAGCGGGTCGCGATGTCGTCGAGGAACGTCGGATCGAGCGCGGCGACCGCCGGACGGTCCGACTCGACCGCCGCCGCCGGCATGTCGCCGATCCGGGCGAGCGCCGCGAGCCGCAGCTTCACCACCTGCGGCTCCTGATCGGCGAGCTTCGGATAGTGCTCCTCGAAGCCCGCGAGCCAGGCGACGGCCTGCGGGTAGTCGGGCGGCTCGGCGAGCGCGGCGAGGTAGGCGCGCATGAGCGCGGCCTGCCCCATGAAGTCGTTCACCGGCGCGTCGCCGAAGGCGGAGAACGGCTCGTCGCGGATCTCGGTCCAGAAGCGGTCGAGCGCGGCGTCCGCCTGCGCCCGCGTCGCCGGATCGGGCTTCTGCCCCTCCGGCGTCTGCTCGAGCAGCTTCACGGCGCATTGCGCGGTCGCGAACGTGGCGCGCAGCTCGAAGGCGGGATCGCCCTTCACCTGCGCGTACTGCGCCATCGCGTCGGCGTAGCGCTCCTGACGCTGGCGGAGCTCGCCGAGACGGAAGCGCGCCTCGGGCGCCGATTTGTGCCTCGGGTACGCGGTGACGAAGGCGTTGATCGCCTGCTCGTACGCCGGCAGCCGCTCCGGCGACGGGTTGGCGGCATAGAGCGTCTCGTTCGCCTTGAAGCTGAGATACGCCGCGTCGTCGCGGTACGACACCTGCTCCTTGGCCGCCAGCACCTGGGCGAACGCCGCGATCGCGCCCTCGAGGTCGTTGGTGCGGAAGCGAGAGATGCCGAGCAGGTAGCGCGCCTCGGGCTGCTCCTTGCGGTCCGCCTCGTCGGTCGAGGCGAGCAGCTTCTCGAGCCGCGGGATCGCGTCCTTGTACTTGCCCGACGCGACGAGCTGCTTGGTGACGTCCCACTCGGAGGGCGGCGGCGGCTCGGCCTTGGCCTTCGCGCCGGCCCAGATCTTCGGGTTGTCGAGGCCGGCGCGCACGATGGCAGTAGCGCGCGCGCCCCACGGCCCGCCGCCCGCCTGCAGCTCGGAGAGCAGCGCGCTCGCCTCGCTGCGATACGCCGCGCGGTCGCCCGACGAGGTCGCCGCCGCCATCAGCAAGGCCCGCGCGCGCGTCAGCTTGGCGCGCGGCACGTCGGCGCCGGTCGCGCCGTCGAGCGCCGCCTTCGACGCCTTCAGCGCCTCGGCGCTGCGGCCGTTCTTGATGTAGGCCTCGGCGAGCGCCATGCGCGCCTTCCGGATCTTGTCGGGCGACGCGCTCTTCGACGCCGCGACCGCCTCGAAGTCGGCGATCGCCCAGTCGCTGTGGTCGAGCTCGAGGTAGACGAGGCCGCGCCCGAGGCGGCTCTCCGCGGCGAGCGGGATGTCGCGTCCCGAGGTCGCGAACTCGCCGAAGCCCTCCGCGGCCTGCTCGAGCAGCGACTTGCGCTTCTGGCCCTCGAAGAAGAGCGCGCCCCGGTAGTGCAGCCAGTTCAAGTAGTAGAGCGACGCCGCCGCGAGCTGCGTGTGCTCCTTCCACGACGGTGTCTCGTAGAGCGCGTCGAGGTCGCCGTCGGCGTCGATGACGCTCTTGCTGGCATGATCGAGCGCGTCGCGGTGTGCGTGGTAGCTGCGCTCGAGCGGATCGGCGATCGCCTCGTAGGTGGCGGCACCCCCCGCCTCGCCCTCGTCGGCGACGTCGAGGAAGTCGATCGCGAGCGTGCCGAGCCGGTCGATCGCCGCCGCCTCGCCCGGCCCGCCGCTCCCCGGCGAGATGCCGACCGCTTTCGCCTGCGCCCGCAGATCCGCCATCGACGCCGCGCGCGCCGGCGCAACGGACGCGAGCAGCACGCCGGCCGCCGCCGCGACGGTCACGACGACCGCCCACCCGCGCGCCCGCTCGTGCCGGCAGCGCGGCGCCCCGGCGCGGCTCACTGGAGCTTGTCCATGTAGCGCGCCATCTCGACGCGCCAGCGCGTGCCGAAGGTGAGCGCCATCACCTCGCGCAGCAGGGCCTTGTTCTCGCCGAGGCGCAGCTCCTCGCCGCCGCCGGCGCGCGCGATCTCGGAGAAGGAGTCGGTCACCTCGTGGTAGAACGCCGGCGTCGCGCTGGCCTTGAACTCGCCCACCGAGCCGTGCGCCACCCAGTCGGCGCGCTCGTACTCGACGTGCAGGCGGTCGGTGACGTCGATCGCACCGACGGCGCCATTCTGCTCGCGGAACTTGCGCACCAGCTCCATCAGCTCGGGCACGTCCTCCTTGTGCGGCGGCGAGCCGCCGATGAGGATCAGCATGCGGCGCGCCGTCTTGCGCCAGGAGAGCTCGCGCGTGGCGGCCTGGATGCCCTGCTTCACGGCTTCCGGGTAGTCCCCGCCGCCGTCCGCGTGCAGCGCCGCGACGAAGTTCTGCACCTTGTCGGTGTGGAAGCTGAAATCGACCCACTTCGTGACGTACTCGTCGCCCTTGTCACGGTACGCCACGACGGCGACCCGGCTCGCCGGCACCATCTGCTGCAGGTCGCCGATGAACGTGCGCACCTCGCGCTTCACGTCCTCCAGCACCGATTGCATGCTGTCGGTCGTGTCGATCACGAGCACGAGGTCGATGCCGACCTTGCGCAGGCCCTGCAGCATGTCGCCGAAGCCGCCGCCGCCACCGAGCCCGACGAGGCCGCTGCCGCCGCCGATGCCGAGGTGGACGTCGAGGTTCCCGGGGTTCTGCCCGACCGACGGCACGACGCCGGCGATGCGCGGCATGTCGGGCGCGCGCACCGCCGCGACCGCCTGGCCGGCGCTCGGCCCCGCGACCACGCCGACCGTGCGCGCCTGGGCCGAGATGGGATTCAGCGAGTGCGCGAGGTCGTGCAGCGACGGCAGCGCCGACGGATCGACGTCGTCCAGCTCGGCCTCGGGCTCGATCAGCTTGACGTTGATCTTCTCGTCGCGCTTCACCACCGCGAAACTGATGGTCGCGAGCAGCACCAGCAGCGCCGCGTGAAAGGCGGCCGAGAAGAGGAACGCGGGCACGCCCCGTCGCATGGGGAAGGCCCCGGCGAGCGGATCGTCCTCGAGCGCGGGCGGGCCGTTCGGGGCATCCCGCCCGCCGAGCATGCCGCGCAGCGAACGGCGTGGTGGCCGTTCGATCGTGCTCATGGCTATTGCGCGGCCGCCGGCCGCCCTCGTTCCGCCGCGATCGCGACTTGCGTCGCGCCCGCGTGCTGCGCCGCCGAGAGGATGCGGACCGCGTCGCCGAGGATGACGTCGCGATCGCCCTGCAGGACGACCGGCGTGTCGGGACGGGTGGCGAGCAGCAGCTTCAGCGACGCCTCGAGCTGTTCGATCGGCACCGGATCGGCGTTGACGAAGATCTCCTTCAGCGGGGTCACGGTGATCGTGATCTCGCGCGGCGCCGACTGGGTGTCGTCGACCTCGGGCAGCATGACCTTGGCGCCGGAATCGACCATCGCGACGCTGGTCACCATGAAGATGATGAGCAGGACGAGGAAGATGTCCGTCAGCGGGGTGATGTTGATCTCCGCCATGATCCGGTTGCGGCGGCCGGCGGGAAGGCTAGCGACGACCATCGGCCACCCGCTCCCGCGCCACGTCGGCCGGCCGCTCGAGGCGCAGCGCCTCGAGCACTCGCGCGGTGCCGATCGTGAGCGCCGCCTCGATGCGATCGAGACGCGTCTGGAAATAGTTGTAGAAGATGAGCGCGACGATCGCGACGATGAGACCGAGCGCGGTCGCGATCAGCGCCTCCGAGATGCCGCCGGCGACGACGGCGAAGCCGCCGCTCCCCATTTCGGCCATGCTGTGGAAGGCGCGCACGATGCCGATGACGGTGCCGAAGAGGCCGATGAACGGCGCGCTCGCGGCGACCGTGCCGAGGATCCAGAGCGAGCCCTTGAGGCGCTCCACCTCCTCGAAGCGGCGCTCGGCGCTCATCTGATCGAGCTGGTCGACGGAGGCCGATGCTCTGTACCGCAGGAGATCGGCGAACGTCCGGCCCGCGGGCGTGGTGCGCTCGGCCTCGGCGCGCTCGAGCGCGGCACCGAGATCGGCACGGGCCACGTCCCCGTATACCGCACGCGTCAGCCGGGCGGTCTGGCCGATCATGCCGCGATAGGCCCACAGCCGCTCGCCGATGACCGTCAGGCTGATGATCGACATCAGGATCAACGGGTACGTCGCCATCCAGCCTTGCTGGATCATCTGCAACATATTCAGGCTTTCCACGCGCCGCTCCTTATCGTGAGATGACGCTACATGATCACGAAACGCGGGGCAAAAACACATAGGGGAGAGAACACGGCACGCGCTGTCGCGTCGCGGACGTGCCGCACCGCGGCGCGTAGTCCGGAACGGAATCCCGCCACGTCGCCATGGCGGCATGACGGGAGGCGCGCGCGAGGGTTTTGCCGCCCTGATCGTTGTATGGTAGCTGCACCCGCTTGGGTCGCGGGCTCTTTGCCACGAAGTCGATCGAGCAGCTCCACAAAGAGCTCGAAGCGGCTGATCGTCTGCACCGGGTCCTCGGGCCGGTGGCGCTCACCTCGCTCGGCATCGGCGCCATCATCGGCGCCGGCATCTTCGTCCTGACCGGACTCGCCGCGCGCGATTTCGCCGGCCCCTCCTTGATGCTGTCGTTCGTCATCGCGGGCAGCGGCTGCGCCTTCGCCGGACTCTGCTACGCCGAGTTCGCGGCCATGATCCCGGTCGCCGGCAGCGCCTACACCTATGCCTACGCCACCCTGGGCGAGCTCTTCGCCTGGATCATCGGCTGGGATCTCGTCCTGGAGTACGCGATCGCCTCGTGCGCGGTGGCGCATGGCTGGTCACACTACTTCCAGGCGTTCCTCAGGCTGTTCGGCGCATCCATACCGGCGCAGTTCGCAACCGATCCGCTCACGGCCGCGCCGGAGACCCTGGCGGGCGCCTGGCACATCGGGCCGATCCCGGTGGTGTTCGACCTGCCGGCCTTCGTGATCGTGCTGCTGATCACGGTCATCCTCGTGATCGGCATCCGCGAGAGCGCCGGCTTCAACTCGGCGATCGTCATGCTGAAGCTCGGCGTCGTGCTGTTCGTCATCGTCGCCGGCTTCGGCCACGTGAACTACGCCAACTGGCACCCCTTCTTCCCGAAGGGCGTCTCCGGGACCTTCTCGGGGGCGGCCTACGTGTTCTTCGCCTACATCGGCTTCGACTCGATCAGCACGCACGCCGAGGAGGCCCGCAACCCGCAGCGCGACGTGCCGATCGGCATCCTCACGTCGCTCCTCCTCTGCACGGTGCTCTACATCCTGGTCGCGGGCGTCCTGACGGGCATGGTGCCGTGGCCGGAGATCGACATCGACGCGCCGATCGCCAGCGCCTTCGCCCGCTACGGCCTCACGTCGGCGACGTTCCTCGTCTCCCTCGGCGCGGTGGCCGGGATCACGAGCGTGCTGCTCGTCCTGCTGCTCAGCCAGGCGCGGGTGCTGCTCGCGATGGCGCGGGACGGGCTCCTGCCGCCGCGCATCTTCGCCGCCGTGCACCCGCGCTTCCGCACGCCATACCGCTCGACGATCCTCATCGGCTTCATTGTCGCGACCGTCGCCGCGCTCCTGCCGCTCAAGGTGCTGGCCGATCTCGTCAACATCGGCACGCTCTTCGCGTTCGTGATCGTCTCGGCGGCGGTACTCGTGCTGCGCCGGACCCGTCCGGAGGTCCACCGCCCCTTCCGCACCCCGCTCGTGCCGCTGGTACCGATCCTCGGCATGCTCTCCAACCTGACGTTGATGATTTACCTAGGCTGGGAGAACTGGGCGCGCCTGATCATCTGGCTATTGATCGGCCTCACGATCTACGCGCTCTACGGCCGCCGCCACAGTCACCTGGCGAACGGCACGACACGCTGACTCAGAGCGGCGGCTCGATCTCCTCGCCGCGCGAGCGGATGAACTCGATGATCGCGGGCAGGATCGAGAGGAAGATCACGAGCAGGATGACCTTCTCGACGTTCTGCCGCACCCACGGGATGTCACCGATGAAGTAGCCGAGGAAGATCATGCTGAAGATCCAGAGCACGCCGCCGATGATGTTGAAGACGGTGAAGTCGCGGAAGCTCATCTTGGCCATGCCCGCGACCACGGGAACGAAGGTGCGGATGATCGGCATGAAGCGCGCCAGCACGAGCGTCTTGCCGCCGTGCCTCTCGTAGAAGGCGTGCGCCCGGTACAGGTGCTTCTTGTTGAAGAGGAGCGAGTCCTCGCGGGTGAAGAGGCGCGGGCCGGTGACGTAGCCCGCGTAGTAGCCGACCGAGTTGCCGACGATCGCCGCGAGCGGCAGGACCGCCGCCATGGTCTGGATGTTCATGAGGCCCTGTCCCGGCGAGGCGAGCAGCCCCGCGGTCACGAGCAGGGAGTCACCCGGCAGGAAGAAGCCGATCAGCAGGCCCGTCTCCGCGAAGATGATGGCGCTCAGCATGAAGAGGCCGCCCATACGGACGATGCCCTCCAGGTCGGAGAGCTGGTGAAAGAGATTGGTCAGGGTCTCGATCATCCGCTCGGACGTACCGGAAACCACACGGCCCGACAACCCACAAAGGCAACCGCGCACGCGTAGAGCACCAGCGCGACGACGTTGGCGACGACGCCCACGCGCACCCGCGCTCAGCGCATGCCACGACCCCAGGAGAGGACGGCGTCGGCGTAGGGATCGGGACGCTCGAGTCCGACGAGGTGTCCGGCCTCGGGGATCAGCGTCACCCGGCTGTGCGGCACCCGCTCGGCGAGGATGTCGGCGTAGCTGCAGTCGATGAAGCGGTCGCCGGTGCCCCAGAGGATCAGCGTCGGCGCGGCGATCCGCCACAGGCGCCGCTCCATGCCGTTCTCGGGGATCGGGAACAGGAACTTCGCCGCGGTGCGGAAGCCGCGCGCGAGATCGATCAACGTCTCGATCTGCTCCTCGCTGCGGTCGTCCTTGTCGCTGAAGAGCTGGGTGAGCGCCAGCATGCGCTGCGCCGGCGGGCTGCTCTGGTCGTGGAAGAGCAGTGGCACCATCTCGTGCACCATGTGGCCGAAGAGATCGGCGACCGGGAACTCGTCGCGCCAGAGCCCGATCGGCGCCGCGACGGCCAGGCGGCCGACGGCGTGCGGACGGAGCGCCGCCATCTCGCACGCGAGCCAGCCGCCGAGCGACTCGCCGACGAGATAGGGACGCTCGATGCCAAGCGCGTCGATCACGTCGAAGCCGTGCAGGAAGAGGTCGAACTGGTCCTCGAGGCAGTCGAGCCCGGTCGAGCGTCCGAAGCCGGGGAGGAGCGGCGCATAGACGTGGTACTCGCGGGCGAGGAGCGGCAGGACGCCCTCCCAGAGCGGCACGCCGCCGGCCCCGTGCAGGAAGACGAGCGGCGCGCCGTCGCCGGCCTCGAGCACCTCGACCGACGGCCGGCCCGGACCGAGCTCGACCATGCGGGTGCGCGGCGAGTCGGCGGGGATGGCGTCGGGACCGCTCACGGCCGCACCTCGGCGTCGGGCCGCGCCTGATGCGCGCCGCGCGTGCCGCTGAACGGCTTCTCCGCCGCCGGCCGCGCCAGCGCGTTCCGGCTGCCGGGTACGACGCGCTCCGTCGCGGGCAACGCCCGCGGCCACCAGCGGTCCTCGTACTCGGCCCAGAGCGGCCGGAGATGCGGCAGCACCTCGGTCGCGCAGAGATAGGTCGAGCGGTTGGTCAGCTCGATCGGCGCCGAGCCGATGTGCAGGCCGAGCAGCAGGTGGCCGACGCGCAGCGAGCGCGAGAGCTCCTCGAGCTGCTGGCGCACGGTGGCCGGCGAGCCCGCGACGATGTAGCGCTCGTCGACGAGCTCCTTCCAGGTCTTGTTGCGCCCCATGTTCTGGTTGGTGTTGCCCACCTGTCCGACGACGCCGGCGCGGAGCGAGGCCTCGCTGCGGTAGCCCGGCGCCTCCGACGTGCCCGGATAGAGGTGCAGGCACTTGTTGAAGAAGTAGTCGACGTGCGGCCACCACTCGCGCTCGCACGCGGCGTCGGTGTCGCTGATGCACACCTGCTGGAAGAAGGCGGCGCTGTACGGGTTGGCCTCGGCACCGCGCTGCGTGAGGCGGTCCCAGTAGCCTTCCATCATCTTCTGCGCGCGCTTGTACCCGCTGAACGACAGGTAGCTGTAGTTGTAGGCGTGATCGACGCACCAGTCCCAGGTCTCGATCGAGCCGAGTCCGGGGATCCAGACGGGCGGATGCGGCTTCTGGATCGGCTGCGGCCAGACGTTCACGTAGCGCAGCTTGGTGTACTTGCCGTTCCACGGGAACGGCTCCGGCGACGACCACGACTTGATGACGAGATCGTGGCCCTCGCGGTACTTGTCACGGACCGTCGCCGGGTTCTGGCCGTAGCAGTAGTTGATGTCCATCGACGTGCCGACCGGAAAGCCCGCGATGAGGCGGCCGCCCGACATGACGTCGAGCATCGCCATCTCCTCGGCGACGCGCACGGGCGGGTTGTAGAGCGCGATCGAGTTGCCGAGGACGAGGAGCATCGCGTTGGTGGTGCGCCGCGCCAGCGCCGCCGCCATGAGATTGGGCGACGGCATCATGCCGTAGGCGTTCTGGTGATGCTCGTTGACGCCGATCGCGTCGAAGCCGACCTGGTCGGCGTACTCGAGCATGTCGAGATACTCGTTGTAGAGCGCGTGACCCCGGACGGGGTCGTACAGCGCGTTCGGCAGGTCGACCCACACGCTGTGGTAGCGCTCGCGAAAGTCCGCGGGCAGCCACCGGTACGGCATCAGGTGAAACCAGCTGATTTTCATGGGGCCTCCTTCGCGTCGCGAGAGCTCCTCGCGTATCCCCGCGCGGCCCCGGAGGCAAGAACGCCGCGGTGCCGTCCATGGCACCGCGGCGTCCTCACGCTGTGGCCCGGCCGACGCGGAGGGTCGTGATCTCCGCGCCGCCGGTCTCCCCCCTACAACCCCCTCAGAACTGCCTGCACAGCATCCCGGACGTCGAGGCGCGGCAGTCGCTCACCGAGCCGACGTGATCGATCGAGCCGACGGCCGGCGGCGTCGGGCCGTACGACAGCCGGACGTTCGCCGGACCCTGGAACACCTGCATCGGATCGATCGCCTGCTTGCGGAACTTGACGATGGCACGCCACTGGTCGGGCGCCGCCTTGAACGCCTTGAACTTCGCCTTGAACTTGCCGTCGGTCGACGCGCAGGTGACCCGGCCCGTCCGGATCGGGCACTCGGCCGCCGACCAGGTGTGGAAGATCGTGAACGCGGTTGGCGACCCGCCGCTGCTCGCCTGCACCGTCACCTCCGACGCCGCCCCGAACGGATCGGGCGCCGCGGCGACGAAGTCGGCCTTCACGACGACGGTGCCGGTCGGCTTCAGCGCGTTGTTGGCGCGCTTCAGCTTGACGAACGTCGGGTTGAGCGGCCCCTCGTCGGGGTCGCAGACGTCGCCCTGACCGTCGCCGTCGAGATCGGCCTGACCGGGATTGGCCGCCGTCGGGCAGTTGTCGTTGGCGTCGCAGATGCCGTCCGCGTCGCTGTCGCCGCCGCCCGGGCCGGAGGTGCAGACGCCGGCCTGACACGAGTCGGGCACGGTGCAGCTCGGCGGGATGGAGCAGGCCGACCCGTTCGGATCCTGCGTCACGGTGCAGCCGCCCGGCTCGACGCAGGAGGCGGCGTTGCACTGCGGATCGGCCATGCCGAGACCGCACGAGGGCGGCGTGCCCGCCATGCAGGCGCCGGCGTTGCATACCTCGGTGCCATTGCAGACGAGCGTATCGTTGCAATCGGCGTTCGAGCTGCACGACACGCAGGGCGGCGGAGCCGCCAGCGCGCCGGACGCGTTCACGCTTCCGGTGGTCGAGTCGCAGCCCGGGTTGCCGGGGCCGGCCGGACAGCCGAACCAGTTGCCGGTCGCGTTGATCGCCGGCGAGCCGATGGCCGTGGCGTCGATGCCGACGCCGTTTCCGGTGATCGAGTTGTTGTGGACGCTGTTCGGCGTGCCGGGGCCGGAGAAGTTGTCGAAGAAGAAACCCCCATTGTTGCCGCTGATGCGGTTGCACGAGTAGCTGTTGTTCATCCCGTCGTTGTAGACGCCCGTACCCGACGACCCGCGCACGACGTTCAGGCTGACGATGTCGTTGTTGCCGATGATCGAGAACGGGAAGTCCAGAGCGGGATCGATGATGTTGCCGTCGATCGCGCTGTTGCTGGTCTCGGCGAGGAGATCGCACAGGTTGCCGTTGAGCGTGTTACCCTGGACGTTGACGCCGTCGCTGAACACCAGCACGCCCGTCGCGCAGTCCGTCTTCGGCGTGTAGTAGTTGCCGGTGACGGTGTTGCCGACGATCGAGCCGATGGCGCCGAATCCGAGCTGGATGCCGTTCTGCGCCGCGTCGCCCGAGCCGACCGGACCGCGGCCGGTCACCGTGTTGCCGGTAATCGTGCAGGTCGAGCCGACCTCGTTGCAG
>DASXLI010000077.1:0-69264 GCA_036496285.1 Binatia bacterium | reverse complement strand
CGGCTGCCGAGCTGCCGATCTTCTACGGCGCGGCGAGCGTGCTGGTGAGCCCGTCGTTGTACGAGGGCTTCGGCCTCACCTTGCTCGAGGCGATGGCGTGCGGCTGTCCGGTGATCGCGCTCCGCCGGAGCGCCGTTCCCGAGGTGGTCGGCGACGCCGGCATCCTGCTCGACGCGCCCGACGAGGCCGCGCTCTCCGCCGCGATCGCGCGGGTCGTCGGCGATCGGGCGCATGCCGCCGATCTGCGCGCGCGCGGCCTCGCCCGCGCCGCGGCGTTCTCCTGGGCGCGGACCGCGGAAGGGACCGAGGCCGTCTATCGCGAGGTGTGGCGCGAGGTCGGGCGCGACATCGCTGCGGACAAGAGCCCGCGCCGGCGCGACGCGTCGGCGTAGCGTACGCACAGCGCCTCGATGCGCTGGTGGCGCTTCTTCGAGCGCAGCTTCATCACGTTGCCATCCGCCGGCAGGCCGCCGGCACGGGTGAACGACTCCAGGTCCACCAGCACCGTCCCGGCGGCCGCTTCGGAGCAGAGATAGGCCGCGAGGTTCACCGGCTCGCCGATCACGCCGAACTGCTTCTTGCCCGCCGGCCCGAGATAGCCGATCGTCGCGCGCCCGAAGCTGATGCCGACGCCGAGGCCGATCGGTGTGACGGGCGTGCCCGCGCGCCCCCACCCCTCGCGCCAGCGCGCGTGCGCCTCGCCGAAGGTCTCGTGCAGCTCGCGCGCGAGCCCGTGCACGAGACGGTCGAGCATCGCCGGCGCCTCGACCGAGCTCAGCTCGGGCAGGAACAGTGCCAGGAGGCCGTCGCCCGTGTACTGGAAGACGACGCCGCGATGGCGCTCGACGCACGCGGTCATCAGGGTCAGGTACTCGCCGATCAGCTCGGTCACGTGCTGCGTGTCGTCGATCGCGCGGGTGAGACGCGAGAAGCCGCGCATGTCGATCGCGACGACCGCCACCGCGTGCGGGTGCGGCACGAGGAGCCCGGGGTGGACGCGGGAGCGGAGCGATCGCTCGACGAGCGCGGCGCCGTAGCGGTCGAAGCTCGCCGCCGCGGCGCCGGACGTCCAGCGGACGACCGCGGACGCCGTCGGCCCGAACCAGCGAAGGGCCTGGGCCGAGAGCAAGCGCACGAGGGCGTAGGGCGCCCCTTCGAGCAGCGCCACGGCCGGCCGCTCGCGGGCGGCCGCGACCCACGACACGACCGGGGACGCCACGCCCGGCTGGCTCGCGCCGCACGCCAGCAGAAGCTCGACGTGCCGCGGCTGGTAGCGGACGGCGTCGACGAGCCGCCGCATCGTCACCCAGGTCAGCCTGTCCCGTACCCCGGCCGGAGCCGCCCAGCCCGCCGTCCGGCCATCTCCCCCATCCACATGTGTAATTTTTCCCACGTGCGGAGGATACCAGACGCACCGCGTTAGACCTACGACCCTACGGAGCAGACTGGTTATCGTAGTGTTATCAGTTGTTTATCTTACCGTCGCGATCGCGGTGCGGCGATATGGCAACCCGAGGGGCATCGAGGCCAGATCGACCAGGTAGCCGCCGAGCACCAGGTACGCCGGCGCGGGCTCGGCGAGCCAGCGTCCCAGGTAGGCGCGGTCGGCCCGCCAGCGCTCGAGCCGGAAACCACTCCGGTCGAGCAGGCGCCGCAAGGACTCGCCGGTGAAGTAGTAGTTGTGACGGCCATCATAGAGCAGCTCGAGGACGCGGGTCGCACGCCCCCCGCTCAGGCGCTGCGCGACGTCGCCGAGCCGGTTGAAGAGGCTCGCGGTATCGATCGTGAACACCAGGAGGACGCCGCCCGGTTTCAGCAGGGCGCGCGCGCGGGCGAGGACCGCGCGCGGGTCGAGCACGTGCTCGAGGAAGTCCCACATGGTGATTGCGTCGAAGGAGGCGTCGGGGTGGGGCGCGTCGAGGAAGTCGCCCTCGAAGACGTCGAGGCCGAACGTCTCGCGCGCGTAGGCGGCGTGGCGCGCCGACAGCTCGACGCCGTTCACGTGCCAGCCCGCGGCTCGGGCGAGATCGAGGAACACGCCGGTCGCGCAGCCGACGTCGAGCAGCCGACCTGGCGTCGTCAGCGTCGCGAGATCGGCGAGCGCGCGCCGGTAGATGCGGATCTCCGGCGACGACTCGCGATAGCCGGCGCGCGCGTTCTCGAAGTAGACGCTCTCGTGGTAGCGCTCGTCCTCGTACATCGCGCGCAGCTCCGCCGCGCCCGGCAGGGGGTGCCGGAAGCGCAGCGTGCATGCGCCGCAGCGGTACACGTCGAAGCGGGTGAGCCGGCAGTGCAGCGCGACCGCCGTCGCGCCGCAGAGCGGGCAGCCGGCCGGCGGCGTCGGTACGGAGCCTCCGGCCGCGCTCACGTCCGCGCGTCGCGGCGCCCGTCGCGCTCCGCGCGCAGGATCGCGATCTCCTGCGCGAGGAGCTTCACGTGCAGGGTGAGGCTCGAAAGCCGCACGGCGTAGTTCAGGCAGAGGATCAGCAGGAAGAGCTCGCCGAAGAAGAAGAGGGTCGAGCTCGGCGCCCACGCGCCCACCATCCGGGTCATCACACGCAGCCCCGCCGACCAGACGCTCAACGTCATGATGCCCAGGGCGACGACGGTCCAGATCGGCGTGTACTCCTCACGCAGGCGGCCGCGGCGCACCAGGTTCAGCACCGCCGCGAGAAAGGCCAGGCTCACGACCAGCGCGATCGCGCGCGTCGTCCACGGCTCCGGCTGGTCCATCATCAGGCGGCGGAGGGCTTCGACGTCGATCTGTTCGATGCTCATGGCGTCTCCTTGGGCGCGAGCGCGCTGCGAAAGGTCGAGAGCAGCATCTTGTAGGGGTAGTAGACGGCGCGGAGCCCGGCGTGCATCGCCACGCGTCCGGGCGGGCTCTGCGCCATGGTCACCGGGATCTCGACGATGCGCAGGCCGCGGCGGTGCAGCAGCAGCAGCACGTCGACGTCGGGGAAGTCGGACGGGTAGAAGTCCTCGCAGCAGAGCAGGAAGGCGTCGCGGGCGAGCGCCTGGAAGCCCGACGTCGGGTCGGCGATGCGCGGGCCGCCGCACGCGGTCAGCACGCGCTGGAAGAACGCCCGCCCGATCCTGCGAGCGGCGCCCATGTGGTAGCCGCGCGCCTCCGCGAAGCGCGATCCGATGACGACGTCGGCCCGTCCGCTCTGGATCGGCTGCAGGAGCCGGCGCACGTCGGCCGGATCGTGTTGTCCGTCGGCGTCGAGTTGCACGAGACACGCGTATCCGGCGCGTGCCGCGTGCTTGTAGCCGGTCTGCAGCGCCGCGCCGTAGCCGAGGTTGAAGGGGTGCGAGATCACCATGGCGCCGTGGACACGCGCCTGCGCCGCGGTGTCGTCCTCCGATCCGTCGTCGATGACCAGCACGTCCACCGGCTCGGCGGCGCGGCGGACGCCGTCGATCACGGCGCCGATCCGCGCCGCCTCGTTGAGCGCCGGGATGACTGCCAGGGCCGTCGCTGCCGTGCTCATCGCACCGCCTCGATGCGCACCTGCTGGCGCGAGATGACGACGTCCGGCGCGGCCGCCGGCACGATGGCGACCTCGTACTCGCCCGGCGCGAGCGCGACGGGGACCTCGAGCGTGCGGATGAGGCCTTGATCGGGACCGAGTGCGAGCGGCAGCAGGGTGCGCACCCGGTCCTCGCGCAGGACCGCGCCGTCGGCGCCGCGCCAGCGCACGAGCAGCGTCTCGGGCGCGATCGGCTCGGGATGGCGGTAGACGACGGCCGCGTGATTGTGGAGGACCACGTTGATCTTGATGGTGGGGGGCCGCGCCGTCACGGTCACCGTGGCCGGCCCGGGGGCCGCGAGCGCGTCGTAGCCGGTCGTGAGCGGCGGATCGGCGGAAAGGGCATAGAGGCTGTGCGACGCGGCCTGCCCGATCAGGGTGAGATGGGTCTCCGCCGGGTCGGGCGGATGCGCCGCCGCCCCCGCCCCGGCGAGCGGGGCGAGCCGCCGGGTCGTGCGGCCGAGCAGCTCGTCGTGGACGACCAGCGAGCGGAAGCCGATTGCGGCGAGGGCGTCGACGGCGTCGCGGGTCGGGACGCGCGCGGCCAGCCCCTCGATGTCGTGTTGCACCTGCACGATGAAGGAGTTGTAGCATGCCCCGATCGGGTGCCGGTGATACCCCCCGAGGAACACGTAGTGCGGCTGCTGATAGAGGATGCCGGCCCCGTCGTAGGCGAACGGGACGTCGAGCAGCGGGCCGTCGGGCGCGCGTCCGTAGAGGGTCAGGAGATCCGGCGCCGGGGCGACGTCGTTCGCCGCCATCGTGACGGCCGCGCCGAAGCTCGGAGCCGCGAGCCCGGGAACGAACACCTCGGCGAGAGCCGCAGCGGCGAGCGCGGCGCCGGCGAGGGCACGCGTTCGAGTGGCGCGCCCCTCGCAAAGGGCGAGCACGCCGTAGCCGGCGAGCACCGTCAGCACGAGGGCGACGCCGCGGCCGATGACGGCGCTGCCGCGGATCGCGTCCAGACCGGGCACGACGCGGGCCGCGAGGGTAAAGAGCGACGGCAGGCCGGCGCCGAACGGCAGGGGCAGGCGGTCGACCGCGGTCGCGAGCACCAGGAGCCCGCCGAGCGCGAGCGCGAGACGCGGGTCGTGGCCGCGCGCGTCGCGCCGCCTGCGCACGCGATCGAGGAGGCCGATCGCCGCCAGCGTCACGGTGAGCGTGCCGGCGTAGGCCTGGCCGCCGAACCAGAAGTCGCTGAGGCGGAAGAGGACGGGCGAGCGGCCCCCGAGGGCTCCCCATTCCGCCTTCAGGCGCAGGTAGGGCGAGAAGACCAGTACCGCGACGGCGAGCGCGATGGCCACGACCGCGACGAACCGTGGGACGAGGGGCCGCCATTGCCGCCGGTGCAAGACGGCGAGGTACGTGCCGTACACGCCGCCGAGAATCACCAGCGCGAGCACCGGGTAGATGCTCTCGAGCAGCTGCAGCGCGAGCGCGCCCGCGAGCCCCGCGGCCGCGGCCCACGAGCCGTATGCGAAGAGGCGGTGCGCCGCGAGCAGGGCGAGCAGCGTCCACGCGTTGGCGTCGATGTAGGCGTGCATCGGGTTGCTCACCCGCCACGGCTGGCACGCGAAGATCAGGCCGGCGACGAGCGCGGCGACCGCGTCGCCGGTCCAGTAGGCGACGAACGCGAACATGGCCATGCCGGCGAGCCACAGCTGCGTGACCGCCACCGCGTTGAAGGTGAGCACCGGGTCGTGGGTCAGCCACCAGGGAACGATGCCGCGCACGCCCATGCCGAACATGTGCTCGCCGAGCGCGGCCGAGTCCGCCGTCGGCCAGCACTGTCCGTTGTCGAAGAGGTTCCACGGGGCGGCCACGATCTGGTGGGCGTTCCGCGCCGTGAGCGTCGCGGTGAGGAGCTCGTCGCCGAGCGACAGCGTGAGCCAGCTGCCGCGTAGCGCGACCGGATATGGCAATCCCTGGCTCGGCGCGCCGAGGATCACCCGATTGGCCCAGAGCGCGACCGCGAGGTACAGCAGGGCCGCGAGCACGGACGGCAGTCGCCACGCGCGTGGCGCGGAGGGCGGGGAGGGCACGCGGTTCGTTAGCACGCCGTCGTCACGGGATCGAACGCGCTCAACCCGCGAGCGCCGCCCGCGGCTCGCGCTCGCCGGCCGGCGGCGCGGCGTTCACGACGTCGCCGGGTCCGGCTTCTCGGGATCGATGCCGAGGTCGCGGATGGCGTCGGCGACCGTGGCCGCGGGGAGGGCGCCGCGCTCGGCCAGCACCGAGAGGGCGGCGACGCAGATCGACGCCGCGTCGACCTCGAAGAAGCGCCGCAGGGCCTCGCGCGTCTCGCTGCGACCGAACCCGTCGGTGCCGAGCGGGTGCAGGCCGGCGGGAACGAAGCGCGCGATCTGGTCCGGGACGATCTTCATGTAGTCCGTCGCGGCGACGATCGGCCACGGCTCATCGGCGAGCACGCGCGCGACGTACGGCACCGGGCGTGGCGCGTCCGGGTGCAGCAGGGCGGCGCGCTCGCACGCGAGCGCCTCCCGGCGGAGCTCCGTGTAGCTGGTGACGCTCCAGACGTCGGCCGCGACGCCGCGGGCGGCGAGGATCTCCTGCGCGGCGAGCGCCTCGCGCAGGATCGCGCCGCTGCCGAACAGGTGGACGCGCGGGCCGATCGTCGGGTCGGGCGCGGAGCGCAGCTTGTAGAGCCCGCGCAGGATGCCCTCCTCGACCCCCTCGGGCATCGGTGGCTGGGCGTACGCCTCGTTCATCACGGTGAGGTAGTAGAAGCAGCTCTCGCGCTCCGCGTACATGCGGCGGATGCCGTCCTCGACGATGACGGCGAGCTCGTAGGCATAGGCGGGATCGTACGCGTGCAGCGACGGCACCGTGCTCGCGAGCACGTGGCTGTGGCCGTCCTGATGCTGCAGACCCTCCCCGGCGAGGGTGGTGCGGCCGGCGGTGGCGCCGACGAGGAAGCCCTTGCCGCGCGCGTCGGCGTGCTGCCAGATCAGGTCGCCCACGCGTTGCAGGCCGAACATCGAGTAGAAGATGAAGAAGGGGATCGCGTTCACGCCGTGTGCCGCGTACGCCGTGCCCGCGGCGGTGAACGACGCCATCGCGCCGGCCTCGGTGATGCCCTCCTCGAGCAGCTGCCCGTCCTCCGCCTCGCGGTAGTAGGCGACGACGTCGGAGTCGACCGGCTCGTAGCGCTGGCCCTGCTGCGAGAAGATGCCGAACTTGCGGAACAGCGAGTCCATGCCGAAGGTGCGCGCCTCGTCGGGCACGATCGGCACGACGAGCCTGCCGATCGTCTCGTCGCTCATCAGGTGGCGGAGCATGCTGACGAAGACCTGCGTCGTCGCGACGTCGCGCTCGTTTGCCGTCTTGAAGGGCGCGAAGAGCTGGGGCGGGAGTGCCGGCAGGGGCTGCGAGCGGATCATCCGCCGCGGCACGGGGCCCGCGAGCGCGGCCCGCCGCTGCCGCAGGTACTGCATGTCGTCGCTGTCGTCGGGCGGCTTGTAGAACGGGAAGGCGGCGAGCTCGTCGTCGGGCACGGGGATACCGCACCGGTCGCGGAAATCGCGGAGCTCCTTCTCGCCGAGCTTCTTCGCCTGGTGCGAGATGTTGCGGCCCTCGCCGGCGGCGCCGAGCCCGTAGCCCTTGATCGTCTTCGCGAGCACGACCGTCGGCCCGCCGCGATGCTCCGCGGCGGCCTTGTAGGCGGCGTAGACCTTCTCGGGATCGTGGCCGCCGCGCCGCATCGTTCGCAGCTTGGCGTCGGTGAGATCCTGCACCATGGCGAGCAGGCGCGGGTCGGTGCCGAAGAAGTTGCGGCGGATGTAGTCGCCCGACTCGACCGTGTACTTCTGGTACTCGCCGTCGACGACCTCGCCCATGCGGGCGACGAGGAGGCCGTCGTCGTCGCGCGCCAGCAGGGGATCCCAGTCGTCGCCCCAGATCACCTTGATGACGTTCCAGCCGGCGCCGCGGAACGCGCCCTCGAGCTCCTGGATGATCTTGCCGTTGCCGCGGACGGGACCGTCGAGGCGCTGCAGGTTGCAGTTGACCACCCAGATGAGGTTGTCGAGGCGCTCGCGTGCGGCGAGGGTGATGGCGCCCATGCTCTCCGGCTCGTCCATCTCGCCGTCGCCGAGGAACGCCCAGACCTGTGAGCCGGACGTGTCGGCGAGGTCGCGTGCCTGGAGATAGCGCGCGAAGCGCGCCTGGTAGATCGAGCAGATCGGCGAGAGACCCATCGAGACCGTCGGCCACTCCCAGAACTCGGGCATGAGCCACGGGTGCGGATAGGAGGCGAGCCCGCCGCCCGGCGCGAGCTCGCGCCGGAAGCGGCCGAGCTGCTCGGCGGAGAGCCGGCCCTCGAGGAAGGCGCGCGCGTATACGCCCGGCGACGCGTGGCCCTGGAAGTAGACGAAGTCGCCGGCGGCCTCGCGGGTGTGGGCGCGGAAGAAGTGGTGGTAGCCGACCTCGAGCAGGGTGGCGAGCGAGGCGTAGGTCGAGATGTGGCCGCCGATGCCGCCCGAGTGGGCGTTTGCCTGCACGACCATCGCGGCGGCGTTCCAGCGGATCAGGTTCTTGATGCGGCGCTCGATCTCGCGATTGCCCGGGTACATCGGCTGCTCGTCCGCCGGGATCGTGTTCACGTACGGCGTGTTCGCGGTGAACGGCACGGCGACGCCCGCCCGCATGCCGTACTCGGTGAGACGCGCCAGCAGGAAGCGCGCGCGCTCCGGGCCGTCGTCGCGGATGACCGCGTCGAGCGACTCGAGCCAGCCCCGGGTGTCGGCCGGATCGGCGTCGGGAGAGGTCGATCTGCCCATGCCCCCGAGGATAGCACGAGCGCCCGCCGGGGAAATTTGCGTCCCGCGAGCGCGACGAGAGCCGTTCCCGCGTGCGGGCCGAACCGCTACAATCCCTCCTCATGTCCTCGCCGCCCGGCGCCATGACCTCGCCGCTCCTGTCGGTGATCGTGCCCGTCTACAACGAGCGGCTGACGGTGCGCCGGCTCGTCGACCGGGTGTGCGCGGTCGCGATCCGCAAGGAGGTCGTGATCGTCGACGACGGCTCGACGGACGGCAGCGCCGACGTGATCCGCGAGATCGTGACGCGCTACGCCGGCAACCCCGACAACAGGGTCACGGCCGTGTTCCAGCCGCAGAACGCCGGCAAGGGTGCGGCGGTGCGCGCCGGCATCGCGGCGGTCACCGGCGACATCGTCCTCGTTCAGGACGCCGATCTCGAGTACAACCCCGACGAGTATCCGTCGCTCATCGCCCCGATCCTCGCGGGGCATGCCGACGTCGTGTACGGCTCGCGCTTCCTCGGCGGCACCCATCGCGTCCTCCTCTTCCGCCACGCGATGGGCAACAAGCTGCTCACCTTCCTTTCCAACCTCTTCACCGACCTGAACATCACCGACATGGAGACCTGCTACAAGGTCTTCCGCACCGACGTGCTCCGCCGCATCCGGCTGACGAGCAACCGCTTCGGCATCGAGCCGGAGATCACGGCGCGCATCGCCGAGCTCGGCTGCCGCGTCTACGAGGTGCCGATCAGCTACCACGGCCGCGAGTACTGGGAGGGCAAGAAGATCGGTTGGCGCGATGGCGTCGCCGCGGTCTGGACGATGCTGCGCTGCGCGTTCACGACCGGCGTCGTCGACGACGCCGACGGCTACAAGACGTTGCGCCGCATGCGGCGTGCCCGCGGCTACAACGACTGGGTCTGGACCTTGCTCGCCCCCTACGTCGGCGACCGGGTGCTCGAGGTCGGCTCGGGGATGGGCAATTACACGCGCTACCTGCGTGGGCGCTCGTACGTCGTCGCGACCGACAGCAACCCGACGTATCTCGACATGCTCCGGCGGCAGTTTGCGGATCACGACCACATCGACGTGCGCCACACCGACTGGAACGAGGCCGACCTCGCCGATCTGCGCACGCGCCGCTTCGACACCGTGCTCTGCCTGAACGTGCTCGAGCACATCGAGCGCGACGACGCGGCGCTCGCGAGCTTCAACGGCCTCCTGCCGATCGGCGGGCGGCTGGTGCTGCAGGTGCCGGCGATGCCGAGCGTGTACGGCGCCATCGACCGTGGGCTCGGCCACTGGCGGCGCTACGACGCCGGCGAGCTGGCGAGCAAGCTCGACGCGGCGGGATTCGAGGTCGAGGTGATGCGCTACTTCAACCTGCCCGGCCTGCTCGCGTGGTGGCTGAACGGGGTGGTGCTGAAGCGGCGAGCCGTGCCCGGTGTGCAGTCGCGCTTCGTCAGCCTGACGCTGCCCTGGCTCGCGTTCGAGCAGCGGCTGAGCCTGCGGCGCGGCATGGCGCTGATCGCGGTCGCGCGCAAGCGTCGGGACAGCGTCGTGACGGCGGCCGAGTGGCGGGTCAACGAGACCGATCTCGGCGAGCCGCTCGCGACGGCCGGCGCCGAGGCCGCCGCCGGCCGCTGAGGGGCGGGCAGGGCGCTCGCCCGCGCAAATCGTGGATTTTCGGGCCGTCGGGCCTCTGGTATGCTTTCTCGCTGCGTGCGGCAGCGGGTTTCTGCCGCCGTCCCACGGCCTCCATGGAGCGCATGCGACAGCGCGACGTCGTCGACGACACCGCCCCGGATTCCGCGCAGATGCGTCCGCTCTGCGTCGATCTCGACGGCACCCTGATCCGCAGCGACACCCTGATCGAGTGCCTCCTGCGCCTGGTGAAGAGCCGTCCGCGTGAGGCGCTGCGCATCCCCGGCTGGTGGCTCCGCGGCCGCGCGCACCTGAAGCGTGAGGTCGCCTCGCGCGTCGCGCTCGACGTCACGACGCTGCCCTACCACGGCCCCTTCCTCGAGTTCCTGCGTGCGGAGCGCGCGAGCGGGCGGAGCCTCGTGCTGGTCTCGGCCGCCGACGAGACGATCGTCCGCGACGTCGCCCAGCACCTCGGGCTCTTCGACGAGGTGATCGGCAGCGACGGCACCACCAACGTGAAGGGCGAAGACAAGCGTGCCGCGCTGCGCGAGCGCTTCCAGGTCGGCGGCTACGACTACGCCGGCAACGACGCGTCCGACGTCGCGGTGTGGGAGGACGCGCACCAGGCGATCGCGGTCAACGCGGCGGCGCGGGTGGTGCGCCGCTCCAAGGCGCCCGTCGCGCGCGTCTTCGCGCGCCCCCCCGTGAGCGCGCGGGTCCTGCGCAAGGCGCTCCGTCTGCAGCACTGGGTGAAGAACCTCCTCATCTTCGTGCCGATCGTCATGGCGCACGAGCTGCAGAACGTGCCGCTCGTGCTGGCCTCGGTCATGGCGTTCTTCGCCTTCGGGATGTGCGCCTCGGCGATCTACGTGATCAACGACCTGTTCGATCTCGACGCCGACCGTCGCCATCCCACCAAACGCAATCGTCCGCTCGCCTCGGGTGCGCTGAGCCTGCAGCATGGCATGGTCCTGGCCCCGCTCCTCCTGCTCGCCAGCGCCGCGCTCGCGACGTTCATGACGCCGGCGTTCCGGGTCGTCCTGCTGACCTACGTCGTGCTGACGACGTCCTACTCGTGGCGCATCAAGGCGATCGCGATCCTCGACGTCGTGGTGCTCGCGGGCTTGTACACGATCCGCGTCATCGCCGGCTCCGCCGCGACCGGGGTGCCGCCGTCGCCGTGGCTGCTCGCGTTCTCGTTGTTCTTCTTCTTCAGTCTCGCGATGGTGAAGCGCTATTCGGAGCTCGACGCGCTCGGCCAGGCGGGCGACGATTCCAAGGCCGCGCGCGGCTACTACGCCAGCGACCGCGCCGAGATCGCGAGCCTCGGGTCGGCGAGCGGCTACATCGCAGTGCTCGTCCTCGCGCTCTACATCAACAGCGACGCGGTGGTGGCGCTGTATCGCCAGCCGCTCGTCCTCTGGCTGATCTCGCCGCTCCTCCTGTACTGGATCAGCCGGGTGTGGCTCCTCGCGCACCGCGGGGAGATGCACGAGGATCCGGTCGTCTTCGCGATCCGCGACCGGGTGAGCTATGCGGTCGGCATCGGCATCGCGGCGATCCTTTTCGCCGCGGCCACCGGTGTGCTCGGCCGTTGGATCCCGAGTGCCCCGCCGCCGGCGCGCTCGGTGCAGAGCGCCCCCGCCGCGCGCTGAGCGCCGTCACCGACCGAAATCCGCGCGCCGAGCGGCGGCGCTTTCAGTCGACGTAGCCGAGGCTCTTCAGGCGCTCACGCGTCGTCGGCGCGATCGGCACGGCGGCCTTCACGTCGGTCGGCTTCGGCTGCGCCAGCCAGACGCGCCGGCGCAGCGCGATCGCGACGTCGGGATGGTCCCGGATGACGTCGTGCTCCTCCGCCGGATCGGTCGCGAGGTCGTAGAGCTCCTCGTGGTAGTAGTGCCGCCGCGTGTCCGGATCGATCGGCTCCGGATCGGCGACGTCGCCGAACGGCACGGGGTCGTTCATGACGAGCTTCCACTGGCGGGTGCGAAAACCGACGCGGCGGAAGCCGAGCCGGGTGTCTTTTGCGACGTCGATGACGTCGGCGAAGAGCCGGTTGGAGGAGAGGTACGTCTCGACGTAGGTCTCCTCCGGCGTCTGGAGGGCCTCGCCGCGCAGCGCTCCGACGAGCGAGGCGCCGTCGATCCCCGCGTCCGCCTTCGCGCCCACCAGCTCGAGCACGGTCGGCATGATGTCGACGTTGCGGACCATGTGATCGACGCGCAGGGGACGGGAGAGCGGGCGCGGCGGACGGACGATGAGCGGCACGTGCTGCGTCGCATCGAAGATGAAGCGGCCGTGTCCGAAGTAGCCGTGCTCGGTCAGGCTCTGTCCGTGATCCGCGTGCAGGATGACGGCCGTATGGTCGTCGATTCCGGCGGCGCGGAGCGCGTCGAGAAGGCGGCCTACCTCGCGGTCGGCGACGACAATGTCGGGGTCGTAGGCGGCGAGCTGCCGGCGACGCTCCTCCATGTAGTCGGGCGTCGGCTGCGGCTTCTCGTGCGGTCCGAAGTAGTGCACCCAGAGGAAGAACGGCTCGCGCCGGTGGGCGGCGAGCCAATCGATCGCGGCGTCCGTCACCTGATCGTCGGGCCGGTAGGCGTCGTGCTCGACCTTGCGCGTGAGAAACGCGTTCATCGCCTTCTGGTCCGCGCTGAAGCGGCTCGGGACGTGCTCGATCGCGCTGCCGGGGGCCGGCGGGTGCTCTGGATCGATCGACAGCGGCGCCGTGAACCGGTCGTCGTACGTACGGAAGCCCTGGTTGAGGCCGAAGATCGCATCCAGCGGAAAGGAGCCGATGATGGCGGCCGTCTCGAAGCCCTGGGAGCCGAGATACTCGGCGAGCGTCTTCCTCTCCGGGGAAAGGCGCTGGTAGCTCGTGCGGATCCCGTGGTGCGGCGCGTAGAGGCCGGTCATCACCGACGCCATCGACGCCGTCGTCCAGGTGACGTCGGCGAACGCGTTCTCGAAAAGTGCCCCCTCGGAGGCGAGCCGGTCGATCGCGGGCGTGGCGATCGCGCCGTAGCCGTAGCAGGAGAGGTGATCGGGCCGCAGCGTATCGACCGTGATCAGCACGACGTTCGGCCGGCGCGAAGAGCTCCGCGCGATGGTGACGAGCGGAGCGAGAACGGCGGCGAGGGCGAGGACGGCGAGGACGGTCGCGACCGGCGAGCGTGACGCACGACTCATGGAGCGGCCGCAGACGTGAGGACGTGCTCGCGCGCCGGCGCGTGCGGCTCGGCGGACGCGGCAGGCGGCGGAGCGCTCAGCCAGGCGGCGCTCCAGGCCGCGGCCTCGCGAACCTGTGTGCTGGCGTCGTCGTTCAGGTCGGCGACGGCGTCCGCCAAGGTGCGATCGTGGACCGCCGCCACGACCCAGCTGAGCGTCGCGCGCGTCGTCGCGCTGCCGGTGTCGAGCCCGGTGCGGATGGCGGCGCGCGCGACCTTCGGGTCGCGGTGGTAGAGATCGATCAGGATGCTCGGCGCGTACGTGTCGTCGACGTCGAGCGCCGCGACGATCGCGTCGGCGACCTCCGCGGTCTTGCCGAGCGCGACGAGGCTGAAGCTCGCCATGGTCGCGAAGGGAACGTCGTCCCCGTCGACTGCCTTCAGGAGATCGGGGATCGCGGCCTCGTCGTGCAGCACGCCGGCGGCCCACGCGGCGACGTAGCGCAAGCGGCCGTCGGCACGCCGGTTGTGGAGCCAGGTGCGGAAGGGCTCGACGCCGAGCTCGGCGCGCAGGTCCTTCAGGCGCGCGCTCTGGGCCTGCGAGGCCAGCCAGAAGTGCTCGTTCAGCGACTTCTCCGCGGTGTAGAAGAGCGAGGTCGCGGCGAGCTGGCCGGCGTCGGACGTGAAGTCACGCCCGGCGATCTGCACGAACGACGGGATCGCGCGCTCGTCCGCGAATTGCGATGCGATCCGCAGGAAGAGCATGCGGTTCGGCGTCTTGCGCGAGACCGCGCGCCGCGCGAGCGCGACGGCGCCGCCCGGGTCACGCATCTTCTCGATGCGCCGTGCCGTCAGCGCCTGGGTGACCGGATCGGGATCGTCGAGACCGTCCCAGGAGGGCTCGCGCGCGTCCGCCGCGATGCGCGGCGGCGGCTGCTCGTCGCCGGCGTCGCCATGCGCGTCGCGGTGCATGAGTGCGACGTACGGACCGATCTGCGCCGTCGGCTCGAAGCGCTGCTGCACGAACTCGCGGATCAGGAAGTAGTACGCGGGCGCCGTGACGACGAAGATCTGATGCTCGGCAAGGCTCAAGACCATCGTCGGAGGACGATCACGCAGCGCCGTGACCACCGCCGCCTCGGTGTAGTGGTCCGGGTACCCGGCGATGAAGTAGCCCTTCGGTGTGGGGTTCAGCCGTCCGGAGAGGAAGCAGAGCAGGCTCAAGTTGGGGAAGGGGAACACGTAGTCGTTCGGCTGGGTGTGCGCGTCGACGTAGGTCGCGATCGCATGCAAGGTGTCGAACTCGCGGTCGTTCCCCGGCTCGCGGACGAGCGTCGCGCGCGGCAGATCGAGGCGTGCCCACGGCCGCGGATCGAGCCCGGCGTAGTAGCGCGTGAGGCGGGCCGCCATGATGACGCCGGGCGCGACGAGATCGGCGAGCAGCAGGAGAACCGGCGCGCCGAGCGCGAGCGACACCGCCCAGCGCCAGCTCCGCCGCTCGTGCAGGACGGCGTGCCAATGGGCGAGCAGCTCGTCCGCGAGGACGACGGCGACGAGTAGCGTCGCCGGCACCGAGATGAGCAGGTGCATGAAGTCGGAGCGCGGGTGCATGCCGAGCGCGAGCGCCGGGCCGCACAGCGCGAACAGCACGATCGTCGCGGTGCGCCGGGAGCGGTCGGCCGGCGCGCGCCCGACGGTCGTGCCGAGGTAGCCGATGCCGACCCAGATGACGAGCTGGACGGCGAAGAAGGCAAGGTCCTGGTAGCGCGACACGAGCGCGGTGTGGAACCCGTCGCGCATCGGTGCCAGGAAGGCGATGTAGCCGAGGCCGGCGGTGATCACGATTCCCGCCGCGGCGAAGGGCGTCCACAGCGGCAGGCGGCCGCGGTGCATCGCGAACGGCGCCATATAGAGCACCGCGACGAGCGCGAGCATGGCGAGGTCCCAGCCGCTGAACAGCGGCCGGTAGGCGATGAAGAAGAACGGCTCGTAGGTCGAGCCGATGAGCAGCACGTCGTGCAGGAACCCGCGCACCCCCAGCTGGCCGAGGAAGTAGACGATCCACGGCACGTTCGGCAGCGCCATCCCGACGAAGAGCGCCAGCGCCCCGCGCACGAAGCGCGGACGACCTGCCTGGCGGCGTGCCGCCGCCAGCGCGACGAGCGCCGCGATCAAGAACGGCAGCGGGAACAGCGCGAACTTCCGCGACAGCACGTCGACGCCGAAGATCGCGAGCACGCCGGCGAGCGTCGCGGCGGCGACGCCCCACCAGGAGGCGCGCTCGAAGCGCGACGCCGTGCGGGCCGGCGCGTGCCACCACAGGAGGAACACGGCGAGCCCCGCGAGATTGAAGAGGCCGATGTTCGGCTTGAACGCGAAGTTCAGCCCGGCCAGGATTCCGGCGATCAGGACCGACAGCACCCGCTCGTGACGGATGTACGCCGCCAGCGCGAGCATGCTCCCGAGCCAGAAGGTGATGTTGTACCAGGCCGGGTAGGCGACGTTGAACGAGCAGAACTCGCCCGGATAGATCGGCAGGCTCGCCGCGAAGATGAGCGGCGGCACCAGCGCCAGGGTCGGACGCACCACGCGCGCCGCGAGCAGGTAGAGGAACCAGAGCGTGAGACCGTTGGCGATCGCCGCCGCGATGCGCAGTACCACGACGTTCACGCCGAAGACGTGGAAGAGCGCCGCGTGCCAGAAGAAGTACGCCGGTGTGTAGCCGGTCGAGAAGTCGATGTACGGCAGCTGTCCGCGATATGCGGCGAAGGCCTCGTAGAGGATGTCGCCGTCCTCGCCGACGTGCAGCCCGTAGGGGGCGAGCGCGACGAAGTACCAGATCCCGAAGACCAGCGGGATGAGGCCGACGAGCCGCTGCCACCCCGTGCGTGGTGACGGGGACGTGGCCTTACGCTCGCGGGGGTGCGACGGGGTCATCCGCTTTGCGGAACAGGAAGCAGCCATGGCGTGCGCGGGCCGCCGGCAGCCATCGCTCGCACAGCGACTCGAGCGGGTACGACATCTGGATCACCGGCCAGAGCGATGCAAATGCGGCCCGCTTGGCGCCGATCCGCTCGAGCATCGACGGCGCGGTGACGTCGCGCTCGGCCGCTTGGCCGGTCTGCGAGGGGAGGAGTGCGGTGAGCGCGCGCATGAGGGGAACGTACTCCTGACCCTCCCAGCGCACGAGGGTCAGGCCCTGGCGACGGTAGAGATCGATCCACTGCTCCGGGGTCCGTGGGAAGACGATCCGTCCGGGATCGCGCTGGTCGATCAGATCGAAGACGAAGAGATGGCCACCCGGGCGCAGCACGCGGCACATCGCCGCCGCGGCGCGGTCCTGCTCGTCGGGCCGGAGATGCTGGATGACGGTCACCGCCATCACCAGATCGAAGCTGGCCTCGGGCAAGTCGATGGTCGTTGCCGACATGCGGTGGAAGGCGAGGCCAGGCGAGAGCCGCCGCGCGGTGTCGAGCATGGCCGCCGTCGGGTCGATGCCGACCGCCTCCGCGCCGCGCTCCGCGAGCCAGCGCGTCCAGCGGCCCATGCCGCAGCCGACGTCGAGCGCGCGCGCCCCCCGCAGCGGCAGGCCGCCCAGCATGCGGGCGACGGTCCGGAGCTGGAAGTGGGCGTAGAAGCGGTTGAACCACGGCGGCGCGGCGGGGTAGCAGACGGCCGCCAGCGGATCGGCCGCGGCGTAGCGCGTCGCGACGCGATCCCAGTAGGGCATCAGCGTCGTCTCGCCGGACGCCGGGGAATGACGATCGGACTCGACGGCCATGGGGGTGTAGCCGATAAGGCTATCGGCGCGGGGTGCAACTGTAAAGCGAAATTGCGCGCTTGGGCGCGTGATTGACCGCTGCGCGCGTTGCGTGAGAGGTAGCGCCGTTCCATGCGTCGCGTGCTCTGGTGTGTCGCGGTGGCTGCGGCCTCGCTCGGACTCGGCTGCGCGCCGCCGGCGCCGGAGGAGATCGCGTGGCACCTCGTCGACAGCGCGCCGTTGGCGGGCGACCCCGCGCCGGTCGCGGGCACCGCGTCGCCCACCCCCCCAGGGCAAGCGCCATCGCGTCCGCCGGCCGCCGGGCGGCTGCTACGCGGTCCGGCGCGCGCGGTGATCGACGACGACATGCGCTACACCTTCCCGCGCGCGCCGCAGCTTCTCGTGGCGCGCGACGCCCACTTCGCCATGCCCGACGCCGAGTACTTCGCGATGGACGTCGCGCTGCCCCGCCTCCTGCCGGCGTGCGATCGGCTGCTGGTGCAGGTCGCGTCGCAGGGCAAGACCGCACGCGACGCGCGCTGGGTAGTCGGGACGTGCGACGGCGCGCCGCCGAACGCGCGCCTGCGCCTACGGGCGCCGACGGCGCCCGTGCTGCGTGGCACGACCGCCGACGTGTGGGTGCAGGTCAGACCGGTGCCCGAGCAGCGGACGGAGCGCCGGCGCTTCGCGCTCGATCGCGTGACGCCGCACGCCCGGCTCATGTTCGGGTACGGCGTCGAGAGCCCGGGGTGGGAAGCGGGCGCGCCGCCCGTCGACTTCACGGTTGGCATCGAGGGGGAGACAACGCCGCTCTTCTCCACCCGGCTCGACCCCGCACGGGAGCCGGCGCAGCGCCGCTGGTTCGATGCGAGCCTCGACCTTTCGCGCTACGGCGGCTCGTCGATCGTCCTGACGCTGGAGACCCGCATCGCCGCGCCGGACGCTTCGGCGGCGCCGACCGTCCCCGTCTGGGGCGACCCCGTCGTCGTCGTGCCGCAGCAGGCGCCGCACGCAGGGCCGCACAACCTGCTCCTCGTCTCGATCGACACGCTGCGCGCCGGGAGCGTCAGCGCCTACGGGCGCGGGCGCCCGACGACGCCCTTTCTCGACGCGCTGGCTCGCGAGGGAGCGCTCTTCGAGCGCGTCGTCGCGCAATCGACGATCACGCCCGTGTCGCACATGTCGCTCTTCACGGGGCTCTACCCGCGCGAGCACGGCGTGACCGATTTGCGCCAGCCGAGCAATCTCATCGCCTATCCGATGATGGCGGAGGTGTTCCGCGCCAACGGCTATGCCACGGGGGCCGTCACGGAGGATGGGCTGCTCCAGGCGGCACTCGGGTTCGAGCGCGGGTTCGACCGCTACGTCGAGAACAAGAGCCCCGACCTCGGCTCGACCGTCGGCCACGTCGAAAGCACCTTCGACGCCGCGCTCGCCTGGCTTGGGGCGCACCGTGGCCAGCGCTGGTTCCTCTTCGTGCACACCTACCAGGTGCACGCGCCGTACACGCCGCCGCCGGCGTATCAGGGAGTCTTCGGCGGGACACGCGACGTCGACCGCTACGAGGAGGAGATTCGCTACACCGACGATCAGCTGCGCCGGCTGTGGCAGACGGTCACCGCCCTCGGCATCGCCGACGACACGCTGCTCGTCGTGACCTCGGATCACGGCGAGGAGTTCGGCGAGCACGGCGCGCTCGATCACGGCTCGCATCTCTACGACGAGACCCTGCTCGTGCCGCTCGTGATGCGCGCGCCGGGCGTGATTCCCGCGCGCCTGCGCGTCGCCGAGGCCGTGGGCCTGATCGACGTGTTCCCGACCGTGGCGCGCATCCTCGGGCTGCCGTCGCTCTTCTTCCGGGACGCGTGGTCGTTGACGCCGCTGTTCGACGCCGACCGCTCGCAGGGCGAGGCACTGCGCTGGATGCTGGCGCGCCGCCCGCTCTTCGCGGAGGCCTGGGCTGCCACGCGCATGCTGGTCGATCACACCCTCGACCCGTCCTGGTCGCCGCCGCTCTACGCTGTGCGCGAGGGCGCTCGGAAGGTCATCTGGACCCCGCCCGCGCCCGCCGCCGGCCGCCCCGGGCGTCTCGAGATGTACGATCTCGCGGGGGACCGCGCCGAGCAGCAGCCGATCGCGGCCGGGCGCGCCGCGGCGTTCAAGGGCGAGATCGACGCGCTCCACGACTATGCGGCGCAGGCCATGTCGGCCGGCGCGGCCGCCGCGCCCGCGGCCCGGCCACCGCAGGCGCTCGATCCCGCGACGGCCGAGAAGCTACGCGCCCTCGGCTACGTACGCTGAGCCGCCGGCGGGCGGGCTAGCTGGCGGGTGGACGGACGGGGCGGAGGTGTCGGCGGCGATGACGTACACCGGGCGGCCCTTCACCTCCTCGAAGATGCGGCTCAGATACATGCCGAGCACGCCCGTCGCGATGAGCTGCACGCCGGAGAAGAACGCGAGCGAGACGAACACCGACGTCCAGCCCTCCGGCGTCCGTCCCTCGATGAAGCGTCCGAAGAGCGCATAGAGCACGAGGAGGAGGCTCAGCGCCGACACCGCCACGCCGACGTATGCAACGAGCTTGAGCGGCAAGGTCGAGAACGAGGTGATGCCGTCGAGCGCCAGGCGCAGGAGCTTGGTGTACGGATACTTCGTCTCGCCGGCGAAGCGTCCCGCGCGCCGGTAGCCGACCTCGCAGTGGCGGAAGCCGAGCCAGCGAATGAGGCCGCGCACGTAGCGGTTGCGCTCCGGCAGGCGATTCAGCGCGTCCGCCACCTTGCGGTCGATCAAGCGAAAATCGCCGACGTCGGGCGTCAGGTCGATGGAGGAGATGCGCTGCATGACGCGGTAGAAGAGACGGATCAGGAAGAGCCGCACCGGGCTCTCGCCCTCGCGTACGGTGCGCACCGCGGAGACGACTTCGTAGCCGGCGCGCCATTGCGCCACGAGGTCGGCGATGACCTCGGGAGGATCCTGCAGATCGGCGTCGATGACGACGATCGCGTCGCCCCGGGCATGCTCGATGCCCGCCGTGACCGCAGCCTGATGGCCGAAGTTGCGACTGAAGCGCAACACGCGCACGCGCGGGTCCTGCGTCGCCGCCGCGAGAAGGATCGTCGGCGACTCGTCGTGCGAGCCGTCGTCGACGTAGAGGATCTCGTGGTCCGGCGCGCACGCGGCGACCGCCGCCTTCAGCCGGCGCAGCGTTTCCGGCAGGACCTCGGCCTCGTTGAAGACCGGGACGACGACGGAGAGCTCGGGCATGGTGCTCGGCCGTGCGCTCAGCGCACGCGCTCGGCAAGGCAGAGCAACGACACGCCGACCGGCAGCCGCACGCGCGAGATCACGGCGCGCTCGGCGGCGAAGAGCCGCGTCAGCGCGTCGTTCACCAGCCCCGGCTTCGTCATCGTGAAGTCGGACTTCACCACCTCGGGCGTGCCGCCGCGTAGCCGCCGGCCGACGCGCACCGCCGCGACGATCGGGAACAGCAGCGCGTTGAAGTAGCTCAGCGTCACGACCCGGAATCCCGCCGCCTCCACCCGGGCGCGGAGCTGCGGCAGCGTGTAGCGCCGCTTGTGATGGCTCACGACGTCCTGGTTGCCCCAGAGGAACTGGAAGGCCGGGACGGTGAGCAGCGTGTGGCCGCCCGGCTTGCAGACACGCGCCAGCTCGGCCAGGGCGGCGCCGTCGTCGTCGACGTGCTCGACGATGTCGAACGCGGTGACCAGATCGACCGACTGGGTGCGGAGCGGTACCGCGGTGATGTCGCCGAGGAGCATGGGCCGGTCGCAGCGCGTGCGGGCGAAGCGGATCGCGTCGGCCGACATGTCCATGCCGATCACCTCGCCGTAGCGCGAGAGGAAGGTCAGCATGGCGCCGGTGCCGAAGCCGATGTCGAGGATGCGGGCGCTCCGGCGGTGCTCGAACGGCCGGAGCACCCGGTCGAAGATCGCGCGCCGGCCACGGAACCACCAGTGCGTGTCCTCGATCTCGGCATACTCCCGGTAGAATTCCTGATCCATGCGCCGCGATGTCCTATGTCGTGAGCGGTCGGGTGGTCAACGTGCGGTTCCCCGTGGTGCGGCTCGCACCCGCCATAGGCAGCTCTCCATGGGGGACGCTCCTGCGTCAATACGCATTCTCTTCGCCCTGACATTTGCCCTTGCAATCTCGAACCGGCTCGGCTGAAGTCATGAGCGTGCATGGCGAATCTCGCGGCCCCCAACGAGGTTCTCGTCATCGTCCTCAATTGGAATGGGGCGGACGACACACGGGCATGTCTCGACAGCTTGATGGCTGCGGCGCCGGCTCCGTTCGACGTCCTCGTCATCGACAACGGCTCGCGACAATCGGTCGCGCCCGCTGTGCGTGACGCGTATCCGACCGTTCGCTGCGTCGAGCTTCCGACCAATCTCGGCTACGCGGGCGGCAACAACGTCGGGCTGCGGTACGCCCTCGAGCACGGCTACCGGTTCGCCTACGTGCTGAACAACGACACGGTCGTCGAGCCCGGCTGGCTCGGGCCCGCGCTCGCGCTGGCGGGAGGCGAGCGCGTCGCCGCGGTCGGTGCCAAGGTCGTCTCGTTCGACGACCCGCGACGGCTGTGGATGACCTACGGCGTCGTCAACTACCGGCAGAGCCTGATCGGCCTCGCCGGCTGGGGCGAGCGCGATGACGGCCAGTACGACGAGCCGCGCGAGGTCGAATGGGTGCCCGGCTGCGCGCTGCTGCTCTCGTGCGCGGCGCTGCGCGACGTCGGCCTCTTCGACGAGCGCTTCTTCGCCTACCACGAGGACGTCGACTGGTGCACGACGGCACACGAGAAGGGCTGGCACGTGCTCTTCGCGCCCGGCTCGGTGGTGCGCCATCGCGGCAACCGTACGCTCGGCGGCCCGGCTTACACGAGCCCACGGAAGTATCTCAGCGCGCGCAGCACCGTGCTCTTCGCGCGCAAGCATGCCCGCCCGGCGCAGCATCTGAAGCTCTGGGCGAGCATCGTCCTGACGCTGCCGTTCGTCTTCCTGCGCCGGCTCGTGACCGGCGAGGCCGGCGGCGTCGTGCTGAAGGTGCGCGGCTGGCTCGACGGCCTGCGCGATCGCGAGCCGCCCTACGAAGCGCTCGGGCTGCGCTGACGCCATGGCCAGCAAGATCGTCGTCATCCCCACGTTCAACGAACGTGACAACATCACCCGCATCGTACCGCAGGTGCTGGCGCAGGACCCCGAGATCGAGGTGCTCGTCGTCGACGACGACTCGCCCGACGGCACCAGCGGCGTGGTCGGGGAGATGCAGAAGCAGATGGCGCGCATCCATCTGCTGCACCGCCGGCAGCGCGAGGGCATCGGACCCGCCTACAAGGCGGGGTTCCAACAGGCGCTCGACATGGGCGCGAACCTCATCGTGCAGATGGACGCCGACTTCTCGCATCCGCCCGGCGCGCTGCCCGAGTTCTTTGCCTACGCCGCCGACGCCGACGTCGTGCTCGGCTCGCGCTACCTGAACGGCATCACGGTGGTGAACTGGCCGATCGAACGGCTCCTCCTCAGCTACTTCGGCAACTCCTACATCCGCGCGATCACCAATCTGCCGGTGCGCGACACGACCGGCGGGTTCAAGTGCTGGCGGCGCGAGGCGCTACAGGCGATCGACCTGTCCTCGGTACGCTCCAACGGCTATGCCTTCCAGATCGAGATGACCTACCGCCTGTGGCGGAAGGGCATGCGCATCCGCGAGGTGCCGATCATCTTCATGGATCGCACGGTCGGCGACTCCAAGATGTCGAAGCGGATCAGCATCGAGGCGCTCTGGATGGTGTGGTGGCTGCGGTGGCAGGCGTTGCGCGGCCGATTGTGAGCGCCGGCGTCCGTCCGACGCTCTTCGTGCTCAACGAGCGCGACCTCCAGAACCCGCGTGCCGGTGGCGCCGAGGTGCACCTGTTCGAGATCTTCGGCCGTCTCGCCGAGCGCGGCTACCCGGTGGTGCTGATCTGCGCGGGCTACCCCGGCGCGCCAGCGCAGGGCATCGAGCGCGGCATCACCATCCACCGGGTCGGCGACCGCTTCACCTTCTACCTGCGGGGCCCGCTCTTGTACCGCCGGCTGGCGCAGGCCACGGCCGGCCCGGCGATCCTGATCGAGAACCTCTGCAAGCTACCGTTCTACGGGCCGCTCTACTCGCCGTTCCCCGTGCTCGCCGTCGTGCACCACCTCTTCGGCACGACGGCGTTCCGCCAGGTGAGCGCCCCGATCGCCGCGGTGACCTATCTGTCCGAGCTCGGCATCCCGCGCGTCTACCGCGGCGTGCCGATGATCGCGGTGTCGCCGAGCACGCGCGACGACCTCGTGGTGCGCGGCGTCGCGGCGCCGACGATCACGATCATCACGAACGGCCTCGACCCGTCCCGCTACCACTCCGACGGATCCGAGCCGGGGCCGATGATCCTCTCGCTCGGGCGCACCGAGCGCTACAAGCGCATCGACGTAGTGGTGGACGCGATGCCGCGCATCCGCGCCGCCGTGCCCGACGCGCGGCTCGTCATCGTCGGACGCGGCGACGCCGTTGCGGATCTCCAGGGGCGTGTCCAGGCGCTCGGGCTCGGCGATGCCGTCGAGTTCCGTGGCTTCGTCGAGGAGGACGAGAAGGTGGCGCTGTATCGCGGCGCCCGGGTGTTCGTGAACCCGTCCGAGAAGGAAGGGTGGGGGCTCACCGTGTTGGAAGCCAATGCCTGCGGCACGCCGGTCGTCGCGAGCGACGTGCCCGGCCTGCGGGATGCGGTGCTGCACGACCGGAGCGGGCTCCTCGTGCCGTTCGCGGACGTCGAGGCGACGGCCGCCGCCATCGTGCGCATCCTCGGTGACGACGCGACCTGGCGGCGGCTGCGCGCCGGCGCCCTCGCCTGGTCGGCGCGCTTCCGCTGGGACACGGTCACCGATCAGATGGAGCAGGTGATCGCCCACATGGCGGTGGGCGACAGAATGCCGGCCCGGGCGGCGGCGACGTGAGCGCCGGCGCGTCTGGCAGGCGCAAGCTGAGCGCCGAGCGCCCCGGGCGGGGCGCGGAGTTCGTCTACGACGAGGCCCGGCACCTCGCGGCGTACCGCCACGCGCGCACGCTCGTTCAGGGCCGCGACGTGCTCGACGCCGGCTGCGGCGAGGGCTTCGGCACCGTGCTGCTCGCGGAGGGGGCGCGCTCGGTGCTCGGCATCGACTACGCGGCCGAGCCCGTCGCCACCGCCACTGCCGCGTACGGACGCCCCGGCCTCGAGTTCCGCCAACTCGACGTGCACGACGTGGCCCGCCTCGGGCGGCGCTTCGACCTCGTCACCAACTTCCAGGTGATCGAGCACCTGCCCGATCCGGTGCGCTTCCTGCGCGCCATCCGCGAGGTGGTCGCACCGACCGGGCAGCTCATGCTGACGACGCCGAATCGTCTCACCAGCGTCTCGGAAAATCCGGTCCACCTGCGCGAGTACACCGCAGACGAGCTGCTGGAGTTGCTGCAGCCGATCTTCGGCGAGGTGCGGATGTGCAGCATGCTCGGCAACGAGCGGGTGCGCGCGTTCGACGCCGAGCGCGGGCGGCAGGTGCAGCGCCTCTTGCGGCTCGACCCGCTCGGCCTGCGTCATCTGCTGCCGGAGCGTCTCGTCTATTTCGCGTTCGCGAACCTGGCGGCGGTCGTCCGGCGCCGGGTGGTGAGCGCGGTGCACGAGGCGGCCCGCATCGTGCCGGACGATTTCACCGTCGCCGAGGCGTCGCGGCCCGATGCGCTCGACCTCGTGGCGTTCTGTCGGCCATAGCGCCGTTGCGCGCGCTCGCCTAGCGGTCGCGCTCGAGCAGGAAGAGCCGATCGAAGGCGGGCACGAGCCAGCGGGTGAATGGCAGCTCCTCGCGTACGTGGTAGCCGCGTAGCGGCCGGAACGCGACGACGTAGCGGTCGTCGACGACCCACCACCAGCTGTGGCGGTCGTCGGGCTGGCCCGGACGGACGTCCTCGTCCGACGGCCAGCGGTTCAGGGTCGGCGCGAGCAGCCAGGCGTTGAACTCCATGCCGCCGTCGATCGCGGTCGCCGGCGTGCCGGTGATGGTGAGGCGGTCGAGCGCATCCCAGCGCGCGCGGTTCCAGGCCAGATAGTCGTGCGTGCCGGCGACCGCGTACCACCCGAGTACGCACGCCAGCGCAACGGCGAGCGGCAGACGGCGCAGGCGGTCCGACGCCGCCAGCGTTGCGACCAGGAACGGCACGACCGCGAGCAGGTAGCGGTCGAAGTAGTAGCGGGTGTGCAGCAGCGAGGAGGCGAAGAGGAAGAGCGCGGCGAGCGCCACGAACGCGTGTCCCGGCGAGCGCGGCCGCAGCACGGCAGCGGCCCACGCCGCCGCCATTACGCCGCCCGCGCCGACCGCGACCGCCGTGAGCGGGATCTGCAGCCAGCGCCCGACGTGCACGGTCGGCGGCTCGCCGAGGAAGAGGGTGTCGCGCAGCGACAGCGGGCCGAGGCCAAGATCGTAGAGCACGTTGGTGAGCGAGAACATGAGCGTGCCCTCGCGCAGGTAGAGCGCCCCCGCGAGCGCGGCGAGCAGCGCCGTCGCCGCGAGCGCGCCCCGCCGGAGCGGCCCGCGCAGCGGCAGGGCGAGCGCCAGGGGCGCCACGAAGAGCCCGAGGTACTCGAGCCCGCGGAACGCGCAGTTCACCAGCCCGACGGCGGTCACCCGGTGCGCCTCGCTCAGCTTGTTCGTGTAGCCCGACGGGACGCCCTGGACGTCGAAGAGCCACAGGTGGAAGAGGACGAACGTGAGCGCGGGCAGGACGAGCGCCGTCGCCGCGAGGCGCAGTCGCGGCCCGAGCGGGCGCTCGCGGTCGAGCAGCGCGGTAGCGGCGCCGGCGAGCGCGACGAAGATCCCGTGCTGGCGGATCAGGAACGCGGCACTCGCCGCGAGCGAGCCGAGGAAGACGCGTCGGGCGGAGCGTTCGCCGAGGCCGAGGGCATACGCGTAGCCCGCCCACGTCGCCGCCACCACGAACGGCACGTCGGTCATGAAAGTGAACGCCAGGTTCACGAAGAGCGGGTTCAGGGCGAACAGCAGGGTGCCGAGCAGGAGCGCGCCGCCGCGCAGGCCGAGCGCCCGCTGCAGCAGGACGAATGCCCCCGCGCCGCTCGCGGCCAGGACCACGGTCGAGAGGCGCAGCACCTCGAACGAGAAGCCGAAGGTGCGGCAGAGCGCCGCGCCATAGCCGGCCTGCAGGACGAGGCTCGCGCCCGTCCAGGGAAGCATCTGCAGCAGGCCCGTCCCGCACATGCTGCGGACCGCGAACGCGTACGACCAGTCGTCGCTCAGGGGGAAGTCGCCGCGCACCCCTACGAGCCAGGCGACGCCGATCGCGCCGAGCACCGTGGCCACGAGCGCCAGGGTGATGCCCGAGGGCTGCGCCGCGGATCGGCCGGCTTGCGCTTCCCGCCGCGTTGCCGCGTCGCCTCCGGCCGCCACGTCCGGCCTATAGCGCACCACGCGCGACGCTTTCCATCGGACGGGCTTTCGGCGACAATGACCAACCCCACGCGATGCTGTCGAGCCTTCCTTGCGCGCTCTGCGGCGCGACGCGGTACCGCCTGATGCACGACATGCGTTGGCGGCGGGTGCTGCGCTGTGCCAGCTGCGGCCTCATCCGCGCCGATCCCTTCCCGACGCTGCAGGAGAAGGTGGCGATCGAGACGCTCGGCTACACCGACGAGACCGCGTATCCCGAGGTACGCGACTTCTTCAAGAACTGCCACCGCGATTTCATCGAGGACCCGGTGATCCGGGGCATGCGCGCGCATCTCGGCGAGCTCGAGGCCGCGCTCGGCGCGCCGGGCACCCTGCTCGACGTCGGCGCCGGCACCGGCATCTTCATGCATCTCGCGCGCGAGCGTGGTTGGCAGCCGAGCGGCGTCGACATCTGCCCGCTCACCGCGGAGAAGGCCGAGCGCGAGTTCGGCGTGCGCGTCGCCGTCCAGCCGTTCGAGCAGTACGGCCTCGACGGCCGGCAGTTCGACGCGATCACCATGCTCGACGTGCTGGAGCACGTCATCGATCCGGTTGCGACGTTGCGCCGGGCGCACGTGCTCTTGCGTCCCGGCGGGGCGCTCTACGTCGCGGTGCCGAACCAGCGCTCGCTGCTGACGGCGGTCGTCGACGCGTATGCGCGGGCCGGCGGCCCGGCGGCGGACAAGCTGCTGCTGCGCCTCTACGTCGCCCCGCACCTGCACTACTTCACGCCGAGGACCCTGCCGCGCGCCATCGAGGCGGCCGGTTTCCGCATCCACTCGCTCCGTCAGGGCAAGGTGTACCTCGGGCGCTATCGCCTCGCGCTGCCCCTGCGCGTGCCGCTCGAGCTCATCCTCGCGGCCGGCGCGGCGATCGGCATGAACGCGCGGCTCGGCGTGCTCGCGATCAAGCAGTGAGCGCACGCTTCGACGTGCGCCGCACGGCGCGAGCGACGGGCTTCGCGCTCCTCGCGACCGCGCTCGAGAAGGGCGGCGCGATGGTCCTGCTCCTGGTGATCGCCCGCACGCTCGGCGCCGAGGACTTCGGACGCTACGCCGCGCTGATGGCGCTGCTCGCCTTCGTCCAGCTCGGCGCGGAGCTCGGCCAGGAGCCCGTGCTGGTGCGGCTCCTGTCGCAGCGGCCGGACGCCGAGCGCGAGGTGCTCGTCGACGGCGCGCTGGCGCTCCGCCTGCTCTGCACGGTGCTCGGCGCGGTCGCGGTGGTCGCGGCGGGGGCGCGTCTCCTGCCGACCGTGGGCGGCGCGCCGATCGTGCTCGCGGCGGCGGGCATCGTGGGAGGGAGCGCGCTCGGGCTGCGCGCGGTGTTCCGCGCCCAGCACCGGCTCGACCGGCTCTGTCTCATCGCGCTCGCCAACATCGCGACCTTCGCTCTCGCCCTCGGCGTGACGCGCGGGCTCGGGCTCGGCCTCGCCGGGGCGGTCGCGGCCTGGAGCCTCGGACAGCTCGCGGCCTCGACGGCAGCGTTTCTTCTGGTGCGACGTCAGGTGACGGCGCGGCCACGCTGGGACGGCAGCACGGCGGCGGCGCTCGCCGGCTCCGGCTGGGCGCTCGCCCTGAACGGCGTCCTGCTGACGATCACGCTGCGGGTCGGCCAGCTCGTCGTGCTGCGCTTCGCGGGCGCGGTGGAGAGCGGCTACCTCGCGGCGGGCTCGCGTCTCGCGGAGGCGTTCGCGCTCCTGCCGGAGTCGCTCATGCTCGTTCTCCTGCCGGTGCTCTCCGCCTACGACGTCGACGCGCGGCACGCGCAGCGCGACCTGAGCGTCCGCGTGGCACGCCTGCTCGGCGTGCTCGCTCTCACCGTGATCGTCGCCGTGTCGCTCGCCGCGCCGGCGCTGGTGGGCATCTTGTTCGGCGCGGCCTACGTGCCGGCGACGCCGGCGCTGCGCATCTCGATCTGGCTGGCACTGCTCTCAGCGACCGGCGCCGTGTTCACCAATCTGCTGATCGCGCGCGGGCTCGAGCGGCTCCTGCTGACCGTGAACCTCGCCACCTCGATCCTCACGATCGGCCTGTCGGTCGTGCTCGTGCCGATGCTCGGTTTCGTCGGCGCGGCGGCGGTGTCGCTGGCCGCGAACGTCCTGTCGCAGGCGCTGCTGATGGCCCAGCCGGCGACGCGCGGCGACGTCGTCGCGTGCGTGCGGCCCCTCGTGCGTCCCGCCGCGGTCGCGCTCGGCCTGCTCGTCGCGGGCCGCTGGCTGCCGGTGCCGCCGCTCGCCATGGGTGCCGTCGGCGGCCTCGCGTTCCTCGCGGTGAGCGTCGCTGTCGGAGCGGTCGGGCCCGAGGACTGGGCGCTCGCACGGCGCGCGCTCGGCGGCGCGCGCGCGGCGCACGTGGATTGACCCGCTCCCAGGGGCTGAGTATCCCTGGGGCATGGGACGACCAGACGGTCTGCGGCCGGGGCGCCGGACGATCACGGTCGCGGTGCTCGCGGGCGCCCTGGGGTTTGGCCTCGCGAGTACGATGGCATGGGGCTACGCCATGCTCGACGCGTGGAATGGGTACGGCGAGACCTTCCAGCTCGGCTACGTCGTCGGCTACATCGACGCCGTCACGCTCGAGAAGCGGCATGACATGCGGGTGTGGATTCCCGTCTACAACAAGCCCGACTACGAGCTGTGGCGCAAGCGTGTGAACGACTTCTTCGCCGACCCGGCGAACGCCAAGAAGCCCATCGCCAACGGCATGGCGGCCGCGGGCAAGATCTTCCAGGACGAAACCCTCAAGGCCCTCAAGGACATGCGCGAGCAGGACAAACTCTCGCCGAGTCCCGCGCCGTCGGGCGCTACGTCCCCTTGAGCGTCGGCGCCGCGCTCGCGGCCGTCACGCTCGCGTGGCTCCTCGTCGAGCCGCCGGGCTGGGCGCTCGCGCGGCTGGCCGGTCTGCGCGCCGACCGCTTCACGCGGATCTGGGCGGGCATCGTCGTGACGTCCGTGCTCGGCCTCGGGCTCGCCCGCGGCGGGTGGTTCTCCCTGCCGGCGTTGCTCGTCGGGCTCGGCGGCCTCGTCGTCCTGGGAGCGGCCGCCGCGCCGCCGGCCCGGGGATCGACCCCGCCCCGCGCCGGTGTGCCGCGCGGCTGCGGCGTGGTCGCGGTGCTGGCCGCGCTCGGCGTCCTCGCCTGGAGCTTTCCGCCGTACGACACCACCATCGCCGCGGCCGACTCGACGATGTACGTGAGCGCCGGCGTCCACCTGGCGAGGACCGGCAGCCTCTCCGTCGCCGACGACGTCGTTCCGCTGCTGCCGCGCGAGGCGGCGACGGTGCTCTTCACCAGCCTCGGCTTCCTGAATCGCGGACCGTTCGTGCGCCTGCCGGGCGGCCTCCTCATGTCCACGCTCGAGGCGCCGCGCGCGGTTCCCGCCTTCTTCCCGCTGCTCCCCGTATGGACGGGCATCCTGACCCTCGGTGGCGGGCCGGCCGCGGCGCCCCTCGCCGCGCCGCTCTTCTCGGCGCTCGGCGTCTCGGCCATCGTGCTCCTCACCGGCGAGGTGTTCGGGCTCCTGGCGGCGGTGTCCGCCGGGCTCGTGCTCCTCGCCAACTTCGCGCTCTGGTGGTTCGCCCGCTTCACGATGCCGGAGCCGCTGGCGCTGGCGGCGGCGTGGGCGGGATTCGCGCTGCTGCGGCGGGCCGACGCGGCCGGTGATCGGCGGCTCGCCGCCCTCGCCGGCGCCGTGCTGGGGCTTGCCGGCCTGGCGCGCACGGAGATGTTTCTCTTCGTCGGTGCGGCGATGGTGCTCGCCTGGGCATGGCATCGCGGCCCGGCCGCGATGGCGGAAGTGGGCGGAGGCTTCCTTGCGCTCGTCGTCGTCGCGCTCCTGAACGGCGAGAGCTCGCCGAGCCATCACCTGACCTATCTGCGGAACGATCTCGCGCTGAACGTCGCCGGGGCGTACTTCGGCGCGACGAGCGCCGGACTGCTCGGCGTCGCCGGCGTCGCCGCGGTGCTCATCCTCGTCCTGCTCGTGGTCCTGGGGCTCGTGGCGGCGCTGCGCGGCCGCCGACGAGGAATCGGCTCCATGCGGGGCCTCGTGCGCTTCGCCGGTCCGCTCGCGCTGCTGGTGGCGCTCGCCGTGTATGTGCGGGTTGGCGGCGACTTCCTGCCGTGGCGCGATCTCGGATGGCTCGCCGCGTATTGCTCGTGGCCGCTTCTCGCGCTCGCCGCCGCCGGCGCGCCGCTCGTCTGGCGGCGCGACGGATTCGCCGTGCGCGTCGCCGCATGGGCCGCGGCTATCGCCGCGGTCGTGTTCCTCCTGAATCCGCGCGTCGCCGCGTATCAGCCCTGGGCGATCCGCCGCTTCCTGCCGCTCGTGATCCCCGCCGCCGCGGTCGCAGGCGGCGCGGCGCTCGCGTGGATCGCCGAGCGCCGGTCGCGGCTCGTTGCGCTGGCGCTGCTCGGGCTCGTCGTCGGACTCGAGGTGCGGCCGGTGCTCGGGGTGCGTGGGCTCGGCTATTACGACGGCGATCTCGCGACGGTCGAAAGGCTCGCGGCGCGCATTCCGGCCAACGCGATCGTCGGCATCGACAGCAGCATCGCCGACATCCAGCTCCAGGTGCCGCTCTGGCTCGTCACCGGGCGCGAGTCGCTCATGTTGAACGAGGGCGGCCAGCGTTGGCAGAGCGTCATGCGCGGCCTGCTCGGCAGCGGCCGACCCGTCATGTGGATCAGCAGTGGGCGTGAGCCGCCGCGCAACGTCGGCGACGTCGAAATACAGGTGCTCGAGCCCGACCTCGACGTGACCGTCCGCCTGCCGGACGCGCCCGCTGACACCCCACCGACCAGCAGGGTGAACCGCCTCGTGCCGCTCAGGCTCTACGCGGTGACCGGGCTCAGGGCGTCGTCGTCGGAACCGGCGATGGCGACGGCAACGTCGAGACGTCCAGTCCCTTCCGCGTCGCAAAGTCCTCCGGGCTGACCACGGCGATGATGAAGGACACACGGTACGTCTCGCCGGTGCCGTCCTTCCCCTCGACGTAGGCGGTGTAGCGTCCGATCTTGTCGTACATGTGATTGACGATCTCGCCGGTCACGTGGGCGCTGTCGTCGCCGAAATCCCAGGTGTAGGTGAACGGCGGCTTCCCGTTCAGCGGTTTCGCGCCGAACATGACGACCATGGGGGGATAGCCGAAGTAACGATTGGCGTCGGCATCGATCTCGAAATCCGTGCCCCACGGCTTGTCGATGTCGTCGTCGCCATCGTCGTTGTCCGCCGCCGCGTCGTTCGACGGCTCGGCCTTGGGCGCGGCGGCGGCGGACGCGCTCGAGGCGACTGCTGCCGGCGTCTGCGCCAGTGCGGCCGCCGCCTTCGGAGGCGCGCTTGGCGCCGGGGCCGGGCGAGACTCGTCTCGCTGACATGCCGCGATCAGGACGGCGAGCGCGGCTAGCAACAGGATTCTCGACCCCATGTGCCCCTCCACAAATGAAGAGGCCACCCGTCGTGGACTGGACGGATGGCCTCTCCAACAGTCAGGTGAGAATTCGCCTTCTCACCAAGCGGTTCTTATTTCAGGAACAGACCGAGGTTACCGTACGCGTCGCCATTCGGGTCGACGAGGTTGACGGTGACCGTCTCGATGCTCGAGCAGTGCGGGAGACCCGGCTGGCTGATGCCGTTCAGGAGGGCATCGGCCGACGTCTTCACGTTGATCTTGCCATCCACAACCGGAGTCACGAAGTTCGACGCGAAGTCGACGACGGTGATGTCGCCGTTCATGCGGTCGTTGAAGGTCGCACGCGCAGTCGTTGCGAGCGCGCCCGTGCCGTTCGCGTTCCCGACCGGATCCACGATGCCCTTCGCCTTCACCTTGACGGCGAGGTCGGTCGAGTCAGCCGGCGTGACCGGAGGCTTGGCTACCGCGGCCTTGAACTGGACCTGGGCACTGGCCTTGAGCTCGTCCCACGACCAGCCGGTGCCGGTGTTGCCGGACTGCTGGCTGTACGTCTCCGGCGGCTTGCAAGCCGGAACGCTGCCTTCCGTCGTCGTGTTCGGCGAGTTGCTGCCCACCGGATTGCCGCACGACACGAAGGCCTGGACGAAATTGCCCTGGAACTTCTTCGCACTCTTCGGGTGCTCGAAAGCACACTGGGCCATCGCCACGCTGGCCGAAATGCCGACGACCAGGACTGCGGCGAGCCCGCCAAGCAGATGCTTCTTCATGGTTACCCTCCTTCGTAGGGGTGGTTGGTGATGCTGATCGACGCGTACGAAGGTGAGGTCCACGACACACCGGGGATTCGTACGAGTGATCATCATCGGCTTTCGTTCAGCGCTCAGGTCCTGGAACCGCACCGCTTCGGCTTCGCTTGCCCATCATCCGTAGCAATCGCACTACGGAGAGACGGGAGAGGCTCACCCGAAAACACACGATGCGAACTTACTTTGGTACGGCACCTCGGGACGACTGATCTGAATGTTGTGCGACTATAAGAGCCTCGCGTCTGCGTTGTCAAGGAGAAAGTTTTGTCACAACGTTGCGGAAAAGCTGACATATCATGCACTTGTGCCAGGCTCTCGCGAATTCGCATGGAGCGCTCGTTGGCGCATCTGACGACGATGCGACACCGCCGTTTCCGCCGCTCCGCATGGCCCTGCCAGCCGTTCCCTCCTGATGAGCCGAACCCGGATCGAAGCGGCTCGTCTTCGAAGGAGAGTCGAGCAAGCGATGTGCCGCGACACGTCAAACTGTTCATTCTAGAAATCAAGAACTTACGTTGCAAGGAAGGGCATTTCGGTCTTCCCGATTTGTCATCGGTGCCATCTTTACGCCGCGGGTTGCGAACCGGCTCGCCCTGGTTCCGCCCGCCAGTATATAACTTGACGCGATGAGACGTATCCTCCGAAGCCTCGCGGCGACGGCAATCGCCTTCTCCTGCACCGCCGAGCTGACGGCGAAAGTTGCCAACGTCGATGCGGCGCTCCCTCCGCGCACCCGCTCGGGGGAACGGGTGCGCTTCGTCCCCGAGGAGATCCGGCCGCTCCAGCGGCTGATCCAGGCGGAGGGCCGCGGGTACGGCGAGGCCGCCGAGCTGGCGCAGGTCATCCACAGCGAGAGCCGCGCGCTCCACATCGATCCGCTCTACGCGCTCGCGCTCATCAAGATCGAGAGCGGCTTCCGCGCCGACGCGGTCTCCGGTCACGGCGCGCGCGGACTGCTCCAGGTCCGCCCGCTCGCCGTGCGGAGCATCGCCATGGCCGGGCGGCAGGCGGCGCCGGGCACGCCGTCGCAGACGGCGGCGCATGCCGTCCGCCTCGCGGATCCCCGTACCAACGTCGCGCTCGGTCTGCGCTATCTCCAGCAGCTCGAGAGGCAGTTCGACGATGAGGCGATGGCGCTCACGGCCTACAACATCGGTCCGACGCGTGTCCGCCATCGCCTCGAGCGCGGGGCGCCGGTGTCGCGCACGTACGCCGACCGCGTCCTCCAAGCCTACCACACACTCGCGGCGGAGTGCGCCGCGACGGCGCTGCCGGCGCTTCCGCCGAGCGACGGCTGAGCGCGACCCGCCGTCCTCCGCTCCGGGCGGCGCCCCCGATCGTGCCCGCGGGCCCGCCGCGCGAATTTTGCCCGCGCGCGGCCGGCGCGCGATAATCCGACCCGATGCGGGCGCGGTGGATCGTCGCGGCGGTGATCGCCGTGCTCGTCGGTGCGCCTGCCATCGGCACCACGGCCACGGTCGACGACCTCACACCGGGCGGGACCTACCGGGTGCGCGCGGTCCGCATCGAGGGCGCCAAGGATCTCTCCGCCTCCACGCTGCGTGATGCCATGCTCACCAAGGTGCCGCCCTGGTATCAGCCCTGGAAACGCTGGCGGCAACGTGCGCCGTTCAACCCGCAGCTCTTCCTGTCCGACCTCGACCGGGTGCGGACCGCGCTCCGCGAGTCGGGGCACTTCCTCGGCACCGTCGGCTACGATCTCGAGATCGCCGAGGACGAGCTGACGATCGTGATCGAGGTCGAGGAGGGGCGGGCCGCCAAGGTCGACGCCGTCGAGCTCGTGACCACCGACTTCACGCCGACCGACGCGGAGCGGCGCGCGCTCGAGGGAGCGCTGCGCCTGCGCGTCGATGACGTGCTCACCCAGGCCGAGTACGACGCCAGCCGCGCCGGGCTGGATCGCTATCTGCAACAGGCGGGCTACGCCTACGTGCGCGTCGACAAGGCGGCGACCGTCGACACCGCGACCCAGCGCGCCCGCGTCACGTACACGATCACGCGCGGGCCTGCCGCCGTGTTCGGCCAGACGGCCGTCACCGGCACCGCGGCGGTCGCGCCGCGGCTCGTCGCCCGCGAGGTGCAGTGGCGCGCCGGCGACCCATGGGATCCCCGCAAGGTCGAGAAGACGCAGGCGAACGTCTTCGGCCTGCACCTCTTCCGCTCCGTCGCCGTGAAGCCGTCGAACCTCGAGGCGCAGAGCGGCGTCGTCGACATGGCGATCATCGTGACCGAGGGCCCGCCGCGCGAGATCAAGGTCGGCATCGGCTACGGACTCGAGGACGAGGCGCGCGGGCAGATCCGCTGGCAGCACTACGATTTCATGGGTGGCGGCCGCCAGCTCGGGTTCAGCGCAAAGGCGTCGTTCATCAAGCAGGAGGTCGCGGGCGAGTTCCGCCAGCCATACTTCCTCAGCCCGCAGCAGACGTTCGTCGCGCCGCTCACCCAGGAGCGCGAGGAGGAGCCCGGCTTCACCAACGCGCGCATCCGCTTCGCGCCGCGCATCGAGCGCCGCCTGCTGCCGGATCTGCGGGCGGCGATCGGCTACAACATCGAGTACGACGACACGAGCAACGTCCCTGACGAGACCAAAGCCCGCCTCGAGGACTTCAAGGCGCGCGGCTTCGTGTCGAGCGTCACGGCGCTCCTCGAGCGCAATACCGCCAACGACCTCCTCGACCCGCACGAGGGCAGCGTCATGACCCTGACCGGCGAGCAGGCCGGCGGGCCCTGGGGCGGCGACTTCTCGTTCTACAAGGTCACCTTCGAGGCGAAGAAGTACGTGCCGGTGTTCGGTACGCGCGTCCTCGCCGGCCGGGTGCGCATCGGCGGCGGCGACGGATTCGGCTCGACGCACGACATCCCGCTCTTCCGCCGCTTCTTCGCGGGCGGGATCAACAGCACGCGCGGCTACGGGCGCTCCAAGGTCGGACCGCTGACCGACGGCGGCGACCCGATCGGTGGCCGGAGCCTGCTCGAGGGGAACGTCGAGTTCCGCACCCCGGTGTACGGGAAGATCGGCGGCGTCGCGTTCGTGGACGTCGGCGAGGTCCGTGAATCGCCGTTCAGCTACAACCTCGACGATCTGCAGTTCGGCGTCGGCCTCGGCGTCCGCTACCAGACGCCGATCGGCCCGCTGCGCGTCGACTTCGGCATCCCGCTCGAGCCCCGCGGCCAACAGCCGTGGCAGGTGCACTTCAGCATCGGGCAGGCCTTCTGATGGGTCGCTGGCTCCGTCGCATCGCGCTCGCTCTCGTGGTCCTCGCCGCGGCGCTCACCGTGACGGTCGTCGTGCTGGCGCGCTCGCTGGCCTTCCACGACTGGCTGCGGCGCCAGGTCGTCGCCCGGGTGAACGCCACCCTGCACGGCGTCGGTGCGATCGGTGCGATAGAGGGCGACCTGCTCGATCGCCTCGTGCTGCGCGACGTCCGGCTCGTCGCCGAGGGCCGACGGGTGCTCGCGGTGCGACGGCTCTCGGCGCGCTACGACCTGCTGCCGCTGCTCCTCGGCCGCGGGCTCACCCTGCGCGACGTCGCCGTCGACGGGCTCGCCCTCACCTTGATCGAGGACGGAAACGGCTGGAACGTCGCGCGGCTCGTGCCGCCGGAGCCCGAGCCCGGGCGCCCGAGCACGCTCACGATCGTGCTGGCCGACGCGCACGTGACCGGCGCGGCGATCAAGGTCGTCCGGCCGGCCGACGTGTGGCGTCTGCGCGTCGCCGAGCTGACCGGCGCGGCCCGATTCGCTCCGGACGCCCAGTCGATCACCCTCACCGGGCTGGTCGGCGATTTGCCGGGACGCGGCGTCCGCATCGCGGCGCTGAGCGGCGCCCTCACGGTCGACGCCGCCGCCGCTCGGCTCGACGGCGTGCGTCTCCGGACCGAGGGATCGGAGGCGCGGGCCGACGCGCGCATCCCGCTCCGTCCCGACGGCGCGTACGACGTCACGTTGGACGTGCCGCGCCTCGCGGCCGGCGAGGTCCGTCGCCTGGCGCGCGGCGACGTCCCCGCGGCCGATCTCGTCCTGAACGCGCACCTGCGCGGGCCGGCGCGCTGGGCGGCGCTCGACGCGAAGGTCACGAGCGGCGCCGGGTCGATCGCGCTCGCCGGCAACGTCGGCGAGGGCGAGCGTCCGAGCTACGAGATCGAGGCACGGCTCGACGCCCTCGACCTGGCGGGGCTCCTCGGGCCGCCGCGCCCCGCGACGAGCCTGACCGGGACGATCGATCTGAAGGGCATCGGGACGAGCCTGGCGGACGCGGCGGCAGGCGTCACCGTCGAGCTGCGCGACTCGAAGATCGCGGAGCGCGCGCTCTCCCGTCTGCGGGCGCACGCGGACCTCGCCGACCAGACGGTCGAGCTCGCGGCCGATGCCGCACTCGAGGCGGGAGCGCTCGAGGCGAAGGGCCGGGTCGGCATCACCGACGAGCGCTATGACCTCAAGGCGAGCGCGACGGAGCTCGACCTGCCGGCCCTCCTCGGCAATCCGGCGGCGCAGGCCCGGATCACCGGCACCGTGGCGGTCACGGGTATGGGCTTTCGTCCCGACCGTGCGCAGGGCGAGGTCCATGTCACCCTCGGACCGAGCGCGCTCGCCGGGCTCGAGGTGACGAGCGGCCAGGCCGACGTACGCGCGACCGCCGCCGCGCTGACGATTGATCGACTGCGCGTCGATGCGCGCGGCGCGACGCTCGAGGCCTCCGGGACGCTCGGCCGCGAGGCCGACGCGCTGCCGTCGAGCGGATCGCTGCGCTACGCATTCCACGCGGCGGACGTCGCGCCGCTCGCGCGCCTCGCGGGAGCCGGCTCGCTCGCGGGCAGCCTCGCGGTCGACGGCACCGCCGCTGGCAGCCTCGACGCGCTGGCGCTGCGGGCGACGGTGAACGGCCGGCAGCTCACGCGCGGTGACGTCGAGGTGGCCGGGGTCAGCGGCACGCTCACGGGTGACGGCCTCGGGGGCGCGCGCGGCCGCGTCGACGTGAGCGCGCGCGCGGACGGCGTGCATGCCGCCGGCCGCCGCTTTGCGAGCGTCGACGCGACCGGCACGTGGCGCGCACCGGTCGCGGGGAAGGCGGCGGCGCATCTCGAGGTGCGGGCGCAGGAGGACGAGCGCCATCGCCACGAGGTCGTCGCCGACGCCGTGCTCGCGCCCGCCGAGCGTCGGGTGACGCTCGGCGGCCTGCGCCTCGACCTCGGCGACGACACCTGGCGCGCCGAGGGGACACCGGTGCTGGTGCAGCGTGGCCAGACGGTGGCGATCCACGAGCTCGCGCTCCGCTCCTCCAAGGACGGCCGGCTGCGCATCGAGGGCCAGACCGGCACCGCCGGGGCGCAGAGCCTGACGGTCGAGCTGAGTGGCCTCGACGTCGGCGCATTCGCACCGCGCAGCAAGGACGCGCCGAGCGGCCGCCTCTCCGGCACGCTGCGCCTCGGCGGCACGGCGCAGGTGCCGACGGTCGAGGCGCACGCGGAGATCGCGTCGCCGATCGTGACGCGGGTGCGCTACGAGAGCGCCGCGGCCGATGCGCGGATCGGCGGCGGCCGTGCGCAGATCGCGGCGCGGGTCGTGCAGTCGGGCGAGCGTGCGCTCACGCTGGAGGCGTCGTCGCCGCTTCGCCTCACGCTCGCGCCGTTCGAGTACGCGAGCGACGGCTCGCTCGCCGGCGCGCTCCGCGCGCAGGACGTCGATCTCGCGATCGTCGGACCGCTGCTGCCGCAGGTGGCAGACATCCGCGGCACGCTCCAGGCCGACCTCACGCTCGGCGGCACGCTGCGCGCGCCCGAGGCGCACGGGCCGCTCGCCCTCGTCGGCGGGCGCGCGCGCGTGATCCCGCTCGGCGTCACCTATGATCCCGTCGAGGTGCGCATGAGCGTGGACGGCGCCGCCGCCAGCATCGAGAGCCTGCGCATCGTGAGCGGCAACGGATCGCTCACCGCCAAGGGCTCGGCGAGCGCCGTGGGCGGCGACGCCGTCCTCGACGTGCAGGTGCAGCTCGACCGCTTCCCGCTCTTCGCCAATCAATTCGGCGAGGGCGCCACCAGCGGCACGATCGCGGTCAGCGGAACGAGTGCGGCGCCCATCGTCGAGGGGGCGCTCACGACCGATCGTTTCGTGCTGCACGTCCCGGAGAGCCTGCCGGGCTCCGTGCGGCCTCCCGACCCGACGATCACGCTGATCGGGCCGGGCGTGCCGCCCCCGCCGCCGGCGGCGAAGCCGGAGGAGAGCGTGCGGGCGTCCGCCCCCAACCTCGGCCTCTACGAGCGCGCCGCGATCACGGTGCAGGTGGACGTCCCGAACAACGCCTGGATCCGCCGCTCCGACACCGAGATCGAGCTGCGCGGCTGGATGACGGCGTGGAAGAAGCCGGCGCAGGCGCTCGCGCTCGCCGGCGAGATCGACACCGTCCGCGGCTGGTACGCCTTCGAGGGGAAGACGTTCACGATCGAGAACGGCCGGGTCACCTTCACCGGCCAGGACTTCGACCCGCTGCTCGAGCTCGCCGCCTCGCGCACCTCCGGCGACTACACCGTGCGGGTGAAGATCGGCGGCGCGCTTTCCAAGCCGACCCTCACGCTGGAGAGCGAGCCCTCGCTCGACCAGGCCGACATCCTCGCGGTGCTGCTCTTCGGCAAGCCGGCGAGCCAGTTGAACAGCGGCGAGTCCTCGGGCCTGCGCGAGCAGGCGATCGGCGTCGCGAGCAGCTACGTCGCCTCGGGCCTGCGCGAGTCGGTCTCGGACACGCTCGGCCTCGACACGCTCCAGTTCGAGACCGGGAACGGCGCGGCGCAGACGAGCTCGCTGACGCTCGGTAAATACGTCGCGCCCGACGTGTTCGTGAGCCTCGCTCACCGCTTCGCGAAGCAGGGTGTGGAGGAGATCCGCGTCGAGTACACCGTCACGCCGCACTGGAGCGTCGAGACCTCGGCGGATACGCTCGGGGACAGCGGCCTCGACGTCTTCTGGAAGAACCGCTACTGAGCGCGCGGGCACGATCGCATGCGATCTGTGCTCGACTATCGACCCGAACCGGGGCATAAGCGGAACACTTTGGCGTCTCCACGCAGCAAGAAGAGCACGAAGGACTCGAAGAGCGGCGCAGCGACGCCGTCCGCGCCCCGCGCCCCGCGCGCCGCCAAGCGTCGTGCGGTCAAGCCGACGCCGCGCGCGCGCGCCAGCAAGGCCGTCATCAGCGCGGCCGAGCCGGTCGGGCTTCCGGTCGCGCCCGACTTCCTCGAGTTCCTGCCGCAGAAGCCCGCGTCGATGGTGCGCAGCGGGCCGCGCCACGCCGTCTTCATCGACGTCGAGAACACGAGCAGCGAGGCCGACCTCACACGCGTCCTCGAGGATCTCCGGCTTGATCGCAACACGACCGATCTCACCGCGGTCGGCAACTGGCGGGTGGTGGGCCAGCACCTCGGGCGTATGCTCGCGCAGCGCGGCGCGCATCTGCTGCACAGCGCGCCGGCGCCGCGCGTCCCCGACTGGAGCGATCTCTGGATCGCGGTCACGGCGGGCATGTGGCTCGGCCGGGCGGCGCCTGGCGACTCGATCTGCATCCTCTCCGACGATCGCGCCTTCGACGCCGTCGGCGACGCCGCGGCACGGCTCGGCGTCGCCTACCGCCGCATCACCTATCGCTCGTCCGGCGCCGCCGCGGCGGTCGAGCGTGGCGCCGAGGAAGGCCATGCCGGCGGGCGGCGCCGGCGCCGCCGCCGGCGCGGCGAGGGCCCCAGCGCGAGCGCAAGCCAGAGCCGCCAGCACGCGGCGCACGCGCCGGCGCATGCCGCGCACGCCGCCCGGGCCGCGTCGCCGAGCGCCGAGGAGGAGCGGCATTCCGCCTCGCTCGATCAGATCCGCGCCGCCATCGGGCGGCTCACCGCGGCGGATCCGGTGCGCGGCGTGAGCCTGGACGCCCTCACCGTCGCGCTCAAGGCGGAAGGGTTCCAGCGCCCGCCGGGCTCGCCGCGGCTCGTGACGCGGCTCCGCCGCATCAAGGGCGTCGAGCTCCTGCCGAACGGCCGCGTGCGTCTCGGCGGCGAGGCCCCCGAGAGCGCGCAGGCGCTGCCGGCCGACGAGGGCGTGGCGATCGAGCCCGCGGGCAACGGCGCGGAGCACGCGGCCGATGCGGACGGCGCGGCGGAGAGCTCCGCGGGCGGCAAGCGCCGTCCGCGCCGTCGCGGCGGGCGCCGTCGCGGCGGGCGGCGCCACAAGGCGACCGCCGCGGGTCCCGAAGCCGGAGCGTAGCCGGCGCTGTTTGACCGGCGCTGTGCCGGCGTCGTCGATGGATCGTGCGTCGCGCGTGTGCGATGTACGGCGCACGTGGACCGCCGACGATCGCAGTTCGCGGTACTCGGCGCGTGTCTCTGCGCGTCCGGCGCTGCCGCGCTCATCTACGAGGTGCTCTGGCTGCGCGAGATCTCGCTCGTCATGGGGCACACGGTCTACGCGCTCGCGGCGATCCTCACGGCGTTTCTCGGCGGCCTGACGCTCGGCGCGGCGCTCGGCGGACGGTGGACGGAGCGCTACGGGGCGAGCCTCGGGCTCTACGCGGCGCTCGAGCTGGCGATCGCCGTGCTCGCGCTGCTCCTCCCGCTTCTCACGCACGCGCTCTCGCCGCTGGTCGGGGTGCTCTACCGCGAGATCGGCGGAGCGTTCGCCGCCTACAGCCTGGCGCAATTCCTGCTGTGCGGCGTGGTGGTGCTCCTGCCGACGGTCTTCATGGGCGCGACCTTGCCGATCGTCACCCAGATCGTTCTGCGCGCTCGGCGCGACATCGCGGCCGGTGCCGGCACGTTGTACGCGCTGAACAGCATCGGTGGCGCGCTCGGCGCTGCCGGCGCGGGCTTCGTCCTGCTGCCGGCGCTCGGGTCTTTTCGAGCGGGACTCGTCGCGGCGGCGCTGAACGCGACGGCGGCGGCCGCCGCGCTGTGGCTCGGGCGGCGCCGGGCAGCGGCCGGCGCCGCGCCGGACGACGCAGGCCCGGCGTGCCAGGATGGCACGCTGGACGCCGCAGCGGACGACGTCACCGTCGGCGGCGAGGACGCCACCGCCGCGTGGCCGACGCCCTCCCTGCGTGCGCTCACCATCCTCTACGCGCTCTTCGGCTTCGCGAACCTCGCGCTCGAGGTCGGGTGGGCGCGGCTCGTCACGCTCTCCATCGGGTCGACGACGCAGGGCTTCACGATCACGCTCGTCACCTACATCGCGGGCCTGGCCGCGGGGAGCTTCGTCGTTCCGCGGCTCGCGTTGCTGCGCCGCCGGCCCGTCGAGGCGATCGTCGCGTTGCACGCGGTCATCGCCCTCTGGACGCTCGGCTCGCTCGCGTACCTGGGCGATCTCCCCGATCGGGTCGGCCGCCTGCTGCACGTGCCGGGCGGGCGCGGCTTCGGCGCGGTGCTCTGGGCGGAGACCCTCCTCGTCGGCGCGACGATCGCGCTCCCGACGATCGCCATGGGCGGCGTGTTTCCGCTCGTCGCGGCGCTCCTGCGACGGTCGGTGCGCTCCTCGGGACGCGCCGTCGGCGCGGGATACGCCGCCAACTCGATCGGCAACATCGTCGGGTCGTTCGTCGCGGGCTTCGTCCTGGTGCCGACGATCGGCATGCGCGGCGCCATCGTCCTCTCGGCGCTGCTGACGAGCGCCATCGCGGTCGGCTACCTCGTGCCGGCGCTACGGCGGGGCAGGCCGCTGCCCGCGCTCGCCGCGCTCGCCCTCGTCGGCACGACCGCGCTCCTCGCGCAGCGCGCGCCGGGGTGGAGCGCGCAGCGGATCACGAGCGGCCCGTACTTCCACGCCCAGGATCTCGGCACCCTGATCGACTACCGGGAGGGCGCGAGCGCCATCGTCGCCGTCAAGCAGATCGGCGGCCAGCGCACCATGCAGGTCGGCGGTATCCGCGAGGCGACGAGCGGGTCGTCGCTGCCGAACTACCTCGGCCATCTCGCCATGCTGCTGCACGGCCCGGCGCGGAGCGCCTTGGTCGTCGGGCTCGGCAGCGGGACGACCCTGGCGAGCGTGCTCGCGCATCCGGTCGAGCACGTCGACTGCGTCGAGATCTCGCGCGAGGTGATCGACGTCGCGCGCGAGTACTTCGCCGAGTTCGTCGGCGCTCCGCTCGCCGACCCGCGCGTCCACATGATCCTCGGCGACGGCCGCAACCACCTGCGCCACGACGACGAGCGCTACGACGTCATCGTGTCGCAGCCGTCGTATCCCTGGGTGTCGGGGGCGGGCGGGCTCTTCACCCGCGAGTACTTCGCCGACGTACGCGCGCATCTCGCGCCGGGCGGCCTGGCCGTGGCCTGGTTCACCGCCGAGAGCGAGGCCGGGCGGCGCTCCATCATCCGCGCCTGGAGCGAGGTGTTCGCGAACGCGTTCCTCTTCGAGAGCAAGAACGTCGACTCGCTGCTCGTCGGCCTCGCGGATCCGGGACGCCTCTCCGCGGCGAACGTCGTGGCCGGCTTCCACATCGCGGCGGTGGAACGCGACCTCGGGAAGCTCGGCGTCGCCGACCCGGAGAGCGTGCTCGGGTCGCTCGTGGCGGGTCCGGAGACGCTGCGCGCCTACGCCGTCGGCGTGCCGAGCAACACGGACGACAACGGCTACGTCGAGTTCCGCGGGCTGCGCGACTTCGTGAGCGAGAGCGCGGGGCCGCGCGCGACGATCACCCGCGACGATCCCGCGCGCTACGTCGATCCGCGGCTCGGCTCCGACGAGGAGACGCAGGCGTTCATGCGCCGGCTCGCGGCCGTCTACACCGCCAAACGCTGAGCGACGCGCGCACGCCGCGCGGCTCAGCGGCACTCACTCGGGGATGCCGGGCTCCGTCTGGCGCAGCGGATCGAGGATGCGGGTCAGCGCGTCGTCCGGCAGGACCTTCTTCGCCCGCGCGATCTCCCGTACCGTCTTCCCCGTGGCGAACGACTCCTTGGCGATCGCCGCCGCGGCGTCGTAGCCGATCACCGGCGCGAGCGCGGTGCACATCGCGAGGCTCTGCTCGATCTGCGAGCTGCAGCGCTCGGCGTTGGCGGTGATGCCCGCGACGCAGCGGTCGCTGAAGACGCGCACCGCGTTCGCCATGATGCGGATGCTCTCCAGGACCTGGAGCGCCATCACCGGCATCATCACGTTCAGCTCGAAGTTGCCCGCCTGGCCGCAGATCGTAACGGTCGCGTCGGCGCCGATGACGAACGCGGCCATCTGCAGCACGGCCTCCGCCATCACCGGGTTCACCTTGCCCGGCATGATCGACGAGCCGGGCTGAGTGGCGGGAAGGTTGATCTCGCCGAAGCCGCAGCGTGGCCCCGAGCCGAGCCAGCGAAGATCGTTGGCGATCTTCATGAGGCCCACGGCGGCGGTCTTCAGCGTGCCGGAGAGCTGCACGACCGCGTCCTTCGCGCCCTGCGCCTCGAAGTGGTTCTCGGCCTCGCGGAAGGGGAGGCCGGTGCGTTCCGCGAGGATCGCCGCGACGCGTGGCGCGAACTTCGGGTGCGCGTTGATGCCGGTGCCGACCGCGGTGCCGCCGAGCGCCAGCTCCTCGAGTCCGCGCGCGGCCTCGCGCGCCCGCGCGAGCGCAAGCTCGACCTGGCGCGCGTAGCCGCCGAACTCCTGCCCGAGCCGGATCGGCGTCGCGTCCTGCAGGTGCGTGCGTCCGATCTTCACGACCGGATCGAACTCGCCCGCCTTGCGTGCCAGCGCGGCGTGCAGGGTGCCGAGCGCCGGCACCAGATCTTCTTCCACCGCCGCGCGCGCGGCGACGTGCATCGCGGTCGGAATCACGTCGTTCGACGACTGGCTCATGTTGACGTGGTCGTTCGGGTGGACCTTGGCCTTGAGGCGCGCCGATGCGAGCGTCGCGATGACCTCGTTCGCGTTCATGTTGGTCGACGTGCCCGAGCCGGTCTGGAAGACGTCGAGCACGAACTCCGCGTCGCGCGTGCCCTGCACGACCTCGTCGGCCGCAGCCTGGATGGCGCCGGCGATCTCCGGTGGCAGGAGGCCGAGCTCCTGATTGGCGCGCGCCGCGGCGCCCTTGATCAAGCCGAGAGCGTGGATGAAGCGGCGCGGAAAGCGGTAGCCGCTGATCGGGAAGTTCTCGACCGCGCGCTGCGTGGAGGCGCCGTACAAGGCGTCCTTCGGCACCTGCATCTCCCCCATCGAGTCGCGCTCGCTCCGCGTCGCATTGTCGGGCATGTCGGCTCCTCCTCCGGAATGACGTTCCGTTTAACCAACGCGCGGGGAGATTGCACGTCGGGGACCGGGACGCCCCGCTACCAGAGGAGCGGCCGCCAGCGCGATGCGGCGGTGTCGCACCCGGCGACTCCCGTCGTCGGGTACTCGCCGTGCGCCGGCCGCTGGTAGGTGCCGCCGAGGATGTCGAAGAGGGGGAACGCCTGGGCGAAGTTCGCGTGCTCGGTATCCGCAATGCAGGCGTGATGGATGCGGTGGTACTGCGGTCCGACCACGACCGCAGTCAGCGGCCCGAGCGGCACCCGCGCGTCGAGGTGGGTGAAGTAGAGGAAGCCCGGACCGAGGATGGCCATCCACACGAAGCCGTCGTCGTTGCCCCCGAGCAGCCACAGGACCGGCACGACCAGGAAGATCAGTTGGATCGGGCGCTCGAGGAAGTGGGTGCGCCGCGCGGTCGTGATGTTCACGGCGGGATCCGTGTGGTGGAGCTTGTGGATGTGCCACAGCAGCGGCACCGTGTGCTGCAGCCGGTGATAGACGTAGTAGAGGCCGTCGACGAGAAAGAGCACGACGACCGCGTACAGGACGGGATTGCCGAGCACCGCCCAGCGCGGGGTGTCGGGGTAGTCGAGCAACCGCTCGCTGAATGACGGGCGAAGCACCAACGACACCAGCGCGACCCCGGCCACGAAGTTGACGAGCATCGCCCCGAGGTTGCCGGCACGCTCCGCCCAGGAGACCTTGTGCCCGGTACCGAGGAGCATCTCGACGGGCAGGCACACCATGATGACGATGCATGCCCACTGGAGCTCGGGGCTCTTGCGGATCAACTCGTCGAGGATGCCGCCCACGGCCGAGACCTATGCCGGCCTGGAGGGCCCGCTCAACGGGTTTCTTTCGTCCGATCCGATGGCTGAGCCGCCGCCGTATGAGCGGGATCACGCAGATACGCCGCCCGGCTCGGCGGCGCTTTGACGGTCGGCGGAGCCGGCCGTATAAGGAAGCCCCGTGGTCGTGGGTCGGCATGGGCCGGCCGGCGCCCACGGTTTTTCGTTTTGGGGGAGCGCGCCGTTGTGTCCACGTACCGTCCACGCACCGTCGCCGTCATTCCGGCCCGCTACGACTCGACGCGGCTGCCGGGGAAGGCGCTCGCCGCGATCGGCGGAAAGCCGATGATCGCGCACGTCTACGCGCGCACGGCGCAGGCGGAGGGCATCGATCGCACCCTGGTCGCGACCGACGATGCGCGCATCGCCGACGCCGTACGGAGCTTCGGCGGCGACGTCGTCATGACCGGCACGCACGCCACGGGCACGGACCGGGTGGCGGCCGTCGCGGCACAGCTCGACGTGGACGTCATCCTCGACGTGCAGGGCGACCTGCCGCTCATCGACCCGCGCGCGCTCGCCGCCTGCGTCGCGCCCTTCGCCGACCCGGCGATCGCCATGACCAGCATGATGACGCCGCTCCGCAGTGAGCAAGAATGGCGCAGTCCGCACGTCGTCAAGGTCGTGACCGACGACGACGGGTTCGCGCTCTACTTCTCGCGTAGCCCGTTGCCCTTCTGGCGCGACGGCAAGGCCGAGGGGACGCTCGGGTCGCGCCACATCGGGCTCTACGCCTGGCGCCGTGCGACTCTGCTCGCGCTCGCGGCCGCCCCGCGCGGGCGTCTGGAGCGCGCCGAGGAGCTCGAGCAGCTGCGCGCGCTGGAGCGCGGCGTGCGCATCAAGATGATTTCCGTTGACAGTGCCGGGCCGGAAGTGGATACACCCGACGACCTCGAACGAGTCCGGCACTTGGTGGAGGGCGCAGCATGAGCGGGACGAGTGGGAAGAGCGCCAAGACCAAGTTCATCTTCGTGACCGGCGGGGTCGTCTCCTCCCTCGGCAAGGGCCTCGCCTCCGCCTCCCTCGGCGCGCTGCTCGAGAGCCGCGGACTCAAGGTCACCCTGGTCAAGATGGATCCGTACATCAACGTCGACCCGGGCACGATGAACCCGTTCCAGCACGGCGAGGTCTTCGTCACCGACGACGGCGCGGAGACCGACCTCGACCTCGGCCACTACGAGCGCTTCGTCTCGACGCGCATGGGCCGCAAGAACAACATCACCACCGGCCGGGTCTACCAGACCGTCATCGAGAAGGAGCGGCGCGGCGATTACCTCGGCGCCACCGTGCAGGTGATCCCGCACATCACCGACGAGATCAAGGCACGCGTGCTCGCCGCCGCCGAGGGCTTCGACGTGGTGATCGGCGAGATCGGCGGCACGGTCGGCGACATCGAGAGCCTGCCGTTCCTCGAGGCGGTGCGCCAGTTCCGCGCCGACCGCGGGCGCGAGAACGTCGCCTACGTGCACCTCACCCTGGTGCCGTACATCTCCACCGCGCACGAGCTGAAGACGAAGCCGACGCAGCACAGCGTGAAGGAGCTGACCGGCCTCGGCATCCAGCCCGACGTGCTGCTGTGCCGCACGGACCGCATGCTCGACAAGAAGCTGAAGGCGAAGATCGCCCTCTTCTGCAACGTCGAGGACAACGCGGTGGTGACGGCGAAGGACGTCGCCTGCATCTACGAGCTGCCGATGGTGTTCCACGACGAGGGCTTCGACGAGCGTATCGCCGAGCGCCTCAACATCTGGACCGGCACGCCGAACCTAAGCCGCTGGAAGAAGATCGCGGCGGTCGCGAAGAACCCGAAGGAGCGCGTGCGCATCGCCGTCGTCGGCAAGTACGTCGACGTCGTCGACTCCTACAAGAGCTTGAACGAGGCGCTCGCGCACGGCGGACTCGCCAACGAGTGCGGGGTCGAGCTCGAGTACGTCGACTCCGAGCTGCTCGAGAAGGAAGGGCTCGGCGCCATCCGCGACGCCGACGGCATCCTCGTGCCGATGGGCTTCGGCCCGCGCGGCACCGAGGGCAAGATCACCGCCGTGCGCTACGCGCGCGAGCAGCGGGTGCCGTTCTTCGGCATCTGCTTCGGCATGCAGATGGCGGTGATCGAGTTCGCGCGTCACGTGTGCGGCCTGAAGGGCGCCAACTCGAGCGAGGTCGATCCCGACACCGCGCACCCGGTGATCGACATCATGACCACGCAGAAGGGCCTCACGCAGAAGGGCGGCACCATGCGGCTCGGCTCGTACCCGTGCGTGCTCGGCGAGGGCTCCGTCGCCGCCAAGCTGTACGGCAAGAAGAAGATCACCGAGCGCCACCGCCACCGCTACGAGTTCAACAACGAGTACCGCAAGACGATCGAGGACAAGGGCATGCGGCTCTCGGGCCTCTCGCCGGACGGTACGCTCGTCGAGGTCGTGGAGATCGCCGACCATCCCTGGTTCGTCGGCTGCCAGTTCCACCCCGAGTTCAAGTCGCGGCCGCTCGAGTGCCATCCGCTCTTCCGCGGCTTCATCCGCGCGGCGCTGCAGCACAAGACGCGAGCGCACGAGACCCTGCCGCTGAAGGGCGTGCGCGCCGCGCGGCGATGACCGTGGCGCCTTCGGGCGGCGACCGGGCGAGGACCGCGCGCACCGTCACCGTCGGCACGGTGACCTTCGGCGCAGCGCTGCCCCTGGCACTCATCGCCGGCCCGTGCGTCATCGAGAGCCGCGACTCGGTGCTGCGCCACGCCGAGCGCCTGCGCGACGTCGCGCGGCAGGCGCAGGTGCCGTACGTCTTCAAGGCCTCCTTCGACAAGGCCAACCGCACGTCGGGCACGTCGTTCCGCGGACCCGGGATGGACGAGGGCCTCGCGCTGCTCGCCGAGGTGCGGCGCGAGATCGGCGTGCCGGTGCTGACCGACGTGCACGACGCGGCGCAGGTCGCGGCGGTCGCGGCGGTCGTCGACGTGCTGCAGACGCCCGCGTTCCTCTGCCGCCAAAGCGATTTCATCGCGGCCGTCGCGGCGAGCGGCAAGCCGGTCAACATCAAGAAGGGCCAGTTCCTCGCCCCCGACGAGATGGAGCACGTCGTCGCCAAGGCCGCGGCGACCGGCAATCATCAGATCCTCGTCACCGAGCGCGGCACGACGTTCGGCTACCACAACCTCGTGACCGACGTGCGCGCGCTCGCGATCATGGCGCGCTTCGGCTACCCGGTCGTCTTCGACGCGACCCATAGCGCCCAGCTTCCCGGCGGCGCCGGCGGAGCGTCGGGCGGGCAGCGCGAGTTCGTGCCCGTGCTCGCCCGCGCGGCCGTCGCGGCCGGCGTCGCCGGCGTCTTCATGGAGGTGCACGAAGATCCCGAGCGCGCGCTGAGCGACGGACCGAACTCGCTGCGCCTCGCCGATCTGCCGGCGCTCCTCGCGACGCTGGTCGCGCTCGACCGGGTCGTGAAGGGGCGCGCAGCATGAACAGGACGAAGCGGGTGCGCGCGGTTCCGGCGAAACGCGTCCGCGCGGCGTCCGGAGCGGGCGCGGCGACCCTCGTGCACGCGCGCCGCGTGCTCGGCATCGAGGCGGCGGCGATCACTGCGCTCGCCGACCGGCTCGACGACGGCTTCGCGCGCGCGATCGAGCTGATCGCCGCGTGCGGCGGCAAGGTCGTCGTCACCGGCATGGGGAAGTCGGGGCACGTCTGCCGCAAGATCGCCGCGACCCTCGCCTCGACCGGCACCCCGGCCTTCTTCCTGCACGCGGCCGAGGCGCTGCACGGCGATCTCGGCATGGTCGAGCGCAAGGACATGCTGCTCGCGATCTCCAACAGCGGCGAGACCGCCGAGATCCTCGAGCTCATCCCGATCGTGAAACGGCTCGGCATGCCGCTCGTCGCCATGACCGGGCGCGCGGACTCGACGCTCGGCCGCGCCGCCGACGTCGTGCTCGACGTGAGCGTCGCGGAAGAGGCGTGCCCCCTCGGTCTCGCGCCGACCGCCAGCACGACCGTCACGCTCGCGCTCGGCGACGCGCTCGCGGTCGCGCTGCTCGAGCATCGCGGCTTCCGCGCCGAGGACTTCGCGGCGCTCCACCCGGCCGGCACGCTCGGCCGGAAGCTCACGCGGGTCGGCGACGTGATGCATCGCGGTGACGAGCTGCCGCTCGTGCGCGAGGACACACCCTTCAAGGACACGATCGTCGAGATGACCTCGAAGCGGCTCGGCCTCGCCGGCGTGCTCGACCGGCGCGGGGTGCTCGTCGGCGTCATCACCGACGGCAACATCCGGCGCGCCCTCGAGCGTCTGCCGGACATCCAGCACGCGATCGCGCGCGACCTCATGACGCAGGGGCGGCGCGAGAGCATGACCGGGCCGCCGAAGACGATCGACGCCGAGGCGCTCGCGGCGCGCGCGGTCGCGGTCATGGAGCAGCACGCGATCACGTCGCTTTTCATCGTCGACGGCGACGGCCGCCCGGCCGGGGTCGTGCACCTGCACGACCTGCTGCGCGCCGGCGTGGTCTGACCGGGGGCCGTGGCCGGCATCGCCCGTAGAGCCGTGCGTACGGCGCGGCGCGCGCTCGCGCCGGACGTCGCCGCGCGGGCGCGGCGCGTGCGCGCGGTGCTCTTCGACGTCGACGGCGTGCTCACCGCCGACCGCGTGCTCGTCGATCCTCACGGGCGGCTCCTGCGGGAGCTGTCGCTGCGCGACGCGACGGCGCTCGCTCTGCTCGCGCGGGCCGGGGTGCGGGTGGCGCTACTCGCGGAGCGCCGCGCCGCGGTCGCCCCCCTGGCACGCCGGCTCGGGGTCGAGACGATCGTCGAGCGTGGGGCGACGGTGGCGTCGGCGGGCCGGCGTCTCTGCCGGCGCTGGCGGATTGCGCCCGCCGAGCTGGGCTTCGTCGGCGACGACCTGCTGGACCAACCGCTCCTGGCGCTCGCCGGGCTCGCCGTGACCGTGGCGGATGGGGCCCGGGGCCTGGCCGGCCACGTGCATCTGGTGACCGCGGCGCGTGGCGGTGCTGGCGCGGTGCGTGAGGTCGCGGAGCTGATCCTCCGCGCCCAGGGCAAGTGGGCGAGCGTCGTCGGTGAGAGCATGCGCTAGGGAGCGTCCCGATTTCCGCATCAAGCCGTCCGATTTCACGGGTTTACTACTAGCAACCTCGATGGTATTGCTTTTGCATGCCATTCGACGTTCGGGCGCTCTCCCTGCGCCAGCGGGCACGGTGGGGGCTCGGGCTCGCACTGGCCGTCCTGCTCACGGGGCTCGGCATCCAGCTCGCGCGGAGCCAATGGCAGCAGCACCTGCGGGGCATCCGCAGCGCCCAGCTCGACTTCCTTCCCCAGGCGGCGCAGCGCATCCAGAACTTCCGCCGCGTCAAGATGGAGGGCGACCGCAAGGCCTGGGAGGTCGCGGCCAAGGAGGCGCAGTATTTCGAGGAGGAGCAAGAGGTTGCGGTGCAGGCGCCCGAGGTCAGATTCTACCTGAAGGGGGACCAGAGCGTCGTCTCGGTGCGGGGGGAGAAGGGGACCCTGTTCCTCTCCGGGCGTGACATGGATCGCGCCGAGCTCGAGGGCAACATCGAGGTGCATTTCAAGGATTACGTCGTGAAGACCGACCGGGCCGTCTACGAACGCTCCTCCGACACGGTCGTGTCACCGGCGGCGGTGACGATCCTCGGCAACGGCCTCGCCATCAACGGGGGGCACATGACGGTCGAGATGGAGGCGCAGCGTTTCCATCTCGACGGCAACGTCCAGACGGTGCTGAAGCGGGGGGAGGCGGCTGGTGCGGGGGCGCTGTGACGGGGCACTCCTCGTCATCGGCGTGCTGGGCGTGTTCGCGCTCCTCGCGTGGCCCGTGGTCGCCGCGGCCAAGAAGCAGCACGCTGCGGGCGCCGCGACCGCCGCACCCGGCACGCCGTCCGGTCCCCCCGATCAGATGGATCTCTTCCAGAACCTCTCCCTCGGCTCGAACAAGGAGCCGATCAACATCACCGCCGACGGGATGGAGCTCGATTACAAGGGCAGCGTGCTGACCTACTCCGGCAACGTGAAGGTCGTGCAGGGCGACGCGACGCTCACCAGCGACACGCTCGTGATCACCTACGACCGCACGGCGGTGCAGGCGTCGCCCAGGCCCGGTGCGTCGCCGGCAGGCGCCCCGTCCCCCGTGCCGTCGTCCTCACCGCGTGCGAGCGCGTCGAAGGGCGGCGCGACCGACACCGACAAGATCAAGCAGGTCATCGCCGAGGGCCACGTGCGCATGCAGCGCGGCGACCGCGTCGCCGAGGGCCGCCACGCCGTGTTCGATCAGGCGTCGCAGACGATCGTGCTGAGCGACCACGCCGTGCTCCACGAGGGGCAGAACCAGGTCGCCGGCGACCGCATCGTCGTCTACCTGCAGGACCAGCGGAGCGTCGTCGAGGGCGGCTCGAACTCGCGGGTGAGCGCCGTCTTCTATCCCAAGACCGACGCATCGAGCTCGCCGGGCGCCGTGCTCACGCCCCATGCCGCGGCGTCGCCCGCGCTGCAGGTCGGCGAAGGAGCGCACTGAGGGATGGGCGAGAGCGTCCTCATGGCGGAGGGGCTGGACAAATCGTTCGGCGGCCGCCGCGTCCTGCGTGACGTCTCGGTCTCGATCAAGGCGGGCGAGATCGTCGGCCTCCTCGGTCCGAACGGCGCCGGCAAGACGACGAGCTTCTACATCATCGTCGGGCTCCTCCGGCCCGACGGGGGGCGGGTCACCCTCGACGGCGCCGACGTCACCGACCTCCCCATGTACCAGCGTGCCCGGGCGGGAATCAGCTATCTGCCCCAGGAGCCGTCGATCTTCCGCAAGCTGACCGTCGAGGAGAACATTCTCGCGATCCTTGAGACTCTGCCGATTTCTGCCGAAGAGCGTCAGGTACGGTTGGGTGAGCTTCTGGAGGAGCTGAGCATCGCACATTTGGCCAAGAACAAGGCGTTCTCGCTCTCCGGCGGGGAGCGGCGACGGCTGGAGATCACCCGTGCGCTCGTGATCTCGCCCGCGTTCATGCTGCTCGACGAGCCGTTCGCGGGCATCGACCCGATCGCAGTGCTCGACATCCAGAACATCGTGCAGCAGCTCAAGGAGCGCGGCATCGGCGTCCTGATCACCGACCACAACGTCCGCGAAACGCTCGGCATTTGCGACCGCGCCTACATCCTGAACGAGGGCGCGATTCTTGAGGAGGGGGTGCCGGCCCACATCGCCGAGAGCCGCCAAGCGCGCGAGCTCTATCTCGGCGAGCAATTCCGGCTCTGAACGATGGCACTCGAGCACAAGCTCTACCAGAAGTTGAGCCAGCAGCTGGTGATGACGCCCCAGCTGCGCATGGCGATCAAGATCCTCCAGGTCGGCCGCATGGAGCTGGAGGCGATGATCGTCGACGAGATGGCGCAGAACCCGATCCTCGAGGAGGCGGAGTCGTCGGTCGAGGAGCCGAAGCTCGAGACCGAGGTCCCGACGGTCGACGGCCAGACCCCCGCGGCGACCGACGAGTGGCAGCCGGAGGCGGAGCCGGCGCAGGAGATGGCGGCGGCGAGCGGGCTCGGCGAGATCGACTGGAAGGACTACGCCGAGAACTACGGCAACGATTTCCACGGCGCTCCGGCCGGCAGCGGCGGGGAGCAGGACGACGACAAGCGCCCGGCGCTCGAGAACACGCTCGTCCGCACGAACTCGCTGGTCGATCACCTCACCTGGCAGCTCCGTCTCTCCGACCTCGCCGACGCCGAGCAGGCGATCGGCGGTGTCATCATCGCCAACCTCGACGCGGACGGCTACCTGCGCTGCGCGCTCGAGGAGGTCGCGTTCATGGCGGGCGCGGACCTCGAGGAAACCGAGAGCGTGCTCCGCCGCCTGCAGTGCTTCGATCCCCCCGGCGTCGCCGCCCGCTCGCTCTCGGAGTGCCTGCTGATCCAGCTCACGCAGAAGGGGCTCGGCGACTCGCTCGCCGCGACGCTCGTGCGCGACCACATCTCGGGCCTCGAAGGCCGACGCTTCGACAAGCTCGCCCGTGAGCTCAAGGTGAGCATGACGGACATCGCCGACGCCGCGAAGGAGATCGCGACGCTCGAGCCGAAGCCCGGGCGCGACTACGGCGACGGCGACATCCGCTACATCACGCCGGACGTCTACATCCAGAAGGTCGGCGACGAGTTCGTCGTCACGCTGAACGACGAGGGCCTGCCGCGCCTGCGCGTCAGCCAGTTCTATCGCCGTGTGCTCGGCCAGTCGGAGACGTCCGAGGCGAAGGGCTACATCCAGGACAAGATGCGGGCCGCGGCGTGGCTCATCAAGAGCATCCACCAGCGGCAGCGCACGCTCTACATGGTCACGCAGTCGATCATCAAGTTCCAGCGCGAGTTCCTCGAGCACGGCGTCTCGCATCTGCGGCCGCTCGTGCTGAAAGACGTGGCGAACGACATCGGCATGCACGAGTCGACCGTCAGCCGCGCCACCGCCAACAAGTACGCGCACACGCCGCAGGGCATCTTCGAGCTCAAGTACTTCTTCACCTCGAGCCTGCGCAGCTCCGACGGCGAGGACGTCTCCGCCGAGAGCGTGCGCAAGAAGATCCGCGAGATGATCACCAGCGAGGATCCCAAGCGGCCGTTCAGCGATCAGTGCATCGCCGAGCGTCTCGCCAAGGACAACATCGACATCGCGCGGCGCACGGTTGCGAAGTACCGCGAGCTGATGGGCATCCTGCCGTCGTCGAAGCGCAAGCAGTTCTTCGGGACCTGAGCACGCGCTCCCGCCGTACGTCCACCCCTCCAGCGGGATTGTGGCACGGGGGCGGCGCGACTATCGTGCGGCCGGGGGAGGTTCCCATGCCCAGATCGTCGCTCATCGTGGCGTCCGTCCTCGTCGCTGCCGTCGCGAGTGCGACCGCGGCGACGCCATCGCCGCCCGCGACGGCGGTGCCGCCGCCGTCGCCGGTGGTCATCAAGCTCAGCCAGACCAAGCCCGACCGCACGCGCGTGGTGCAGCTTTTCGACGGCGGCGGCGGTCTGCCCGTTCTCGGCTCACAGGTATCGTACAGCGCGGGCGACTGGGAGAACGCGCTGCGGAGCTTTCACGACCTCGGGGCGTACGAGACCGAGATCGCCCAGATCGACGACCTCGCCGCCACGTACGTCGCCCGCAAGGCCGGCAGGAAGCGCGCGCTCGTGCTCGACGTCGACGAGACCGCGCTCTCGAACTACTCGGCGATCGACGCCGACGACTTCACGTTCGGCACGCACTCGCAAGGCGAGGCGACGAACGAGATCGGCGTCGCCATCCAGCCGACCCTCGACCTGTTCAACCTGGCCAAGGCCAAAGGCGTCGCGGTGTTCTTCGTCAGCGAGCGTCGCGAGAACACGCGCGATCATACGACGTCGAACCTGCAGCGCGAGGGATACTCGGACTGGACGCAGCTGATCCTCAAGCCCGATGACTCGATCCTGTCGAACGTGGAGTACAAGAGCGGCGCCCGCACAGCCATCGAGCAGCAGGGCTTCCGCATCATCGCGAGCGTCGGCGATCAGTACTCCGACCTCGCCGGCGGGCACGAGGACACCGGCTTCAAGCTGCCGAACCCGTTCTACTTCAAGCCATAGCCCCGACGACCATGGACACGCGCGACGGCCTGCCGGGTGCCATCGGCAATACACCGCTCATCAGGCTGCGCGCAGCCTCCGAGGCCACCGGCTGCACGATCCTCGGCAAGGCCGAGTTCCTGAACCCGGGCGGATCCGTGAAGGATCGCGCCGCGCTCTCGATCATCCGTGCGGCCGAGGACGCGGGGCAGCTCGAGCCCGGAGGCCTCATCGTCGAGGGAACCGCCGGCAACACCGGCATCGGGCTCACCCTCGTCGGCAACGCGCGCGGCTACCGGACCTTGATCGTCATCCCCGAGACCCAGAGCCAGGAGAAGAAGGACACGCTGCGGATGTGCGGCGCACGGCTGCGCGAGGTGCCGGCCGTGCCGTACCGCGATCCCGAAAACTACGTGCACGTCGCCGCGCGACTCGCCGACGAGCTCGCGAAGACCGAGCCGGCGGGCGTCCTCTACGCGAACCAGTGGGACAATCTCGCGAACCGCGATGCCCACTACCGCACGACCGGTCCCGAGATCTGGCGGCAGACCGACGGCCGGGTCGACGCCTTCGTCTGCGCGATCGGCACCGGCGGCACGCTCGCTGGCGTGTCCAGCTACTTGAAGCAGCAACGGCCGAGCGTCGTCGTCGCCGTCGCCGATCCGATGGGCGCCGCCATGTACCACTACTTCAAGGACGGCGAGCTGAAGGCGGAGGGCAGCTCCATCACCGAGGGCATCGGCCAGGGACGGATCACGAAGAACCTCGAAGGCGTCGCCGTCGACGACGCCTTCCAGATCCCCGATGCGGAGGCGCTCCTGGTCCTCTTCGCGCTGCTGAAGGACGAGGGGCTCTGTCTCGGCGGCTCGAGCGGGATCAACGTCGCCGGCGCGATCCGTCTCGCGCGCGGGCTCGGGCCCGGCCATACGATCGTGACCGTGCTCGCCGACTACGGCACGCGATATCAGTCGAAGCTCTTCAATCCCGCGTTCCTGCGCGCACAAGGCCTGCCGGTCCCCGAGTGGCTCGCCTGAGCGAGCCGCCCGCGTTGACTCAGGTCGGCGGGTGCGGCGAAGTCGGCGCGTGGATCGCATCAAGCCACGGCCCGCCGTCGAGGCGTTCGTGCTGGCCCTCATGGAGGCCACGACGAACCTCGGCGCCGACGGTCCTGCCACGACGGCCAGCCTGCCGCCGGGCGAGGCCGGCGACGGCGCCGGCACCGACGCCACCGCTGACTGAGCGAGCCCGGCGCCGATTCGCCGCCCCCCACCGCCGCGTGAATATCGCGGAGGGCACGGCTATATTGATCCCGTCGCGCCCTTCGGAGGCGCGCGCCCCGTGGACGGAGGTGGACGAATGGAAGTCAGCGTGACGTTTCGGCACATCGAGGCGACGGAGGCGTTGCGGCAGCACGCGGAGCGGCGTGTGGAGCGCATCGCCAAGTATCTGCACCGGCCGATCGACGCCCACGTGGTGCTCTCGGTCACCAAGCGGCGGCACTCCGCCGAGATCACGCTCAACGCCGACCGGACGACCTTCAGCTGCAAGGAGGAGACGACCGATCTCTACTCGGCGATCGACGCCGCCGCCGCCAGGCTCGAGCAGCAGGCGAAGAAGCACACGAGCAAGCTGAAGAGCCACAAGGTGCCGGCACCGGTCTCACGTCGGAGGACGGAGCTGCCGGCGCCGCCGATCGAGCCGGGCGGCGCGGGCCTCCGCATGGACGTCATCCGCGCGGAGAGCTTCAACCGCCGCAACGGGCCCGACGTCATCAAGACGACGCGGCTCCCGGTGAAGCCCATGTCGGTCGAGGAAGCCGTCATGCAGATGGACCTCATGAGCAACGAGTTCTTCGTCTTCCGCAATGCCGAGACCGACACGCTGTCGGTGGTCTACCGCCGGAAGGATGGCAACTACGGTCTGATCGCTCCTGACCAGAGCTGACTTTTTGCCCCGCACCTCCGGGTCGGGTATAGCGACGGCGGGACGATGAAAATCACCGAGATCCTCGAACCGGGCGCAATCGTGGCCGACATGCGCGCCACGTCGAAGAGCGACGCCCTGGAGGAGCTGGCGGGGCTGGTGGCGAAGCGCCATCCCACGATCGACCGGGAGCGGCTCATCGACGTGCTGCACGAGCGCGAGGAGCTCGGCTCGACGGCGATCGGCGAGGGCATCGCCATCCCGCACGGCAAGATGCCCGGCCTCTCCAACGTCGTCGCGGTGTTCGGCCGCAGCCTGAAGGGCGTGGAGTTCGACTCGCTCGACGGCGGTCCGACGCGTCTCTTCTTCCTGCTGGTCGCGCCCGAGGACTCGGCGGGAGCGCACCTGAAGGCGCTGGCGCGCATCTCGCGCCTGCTGAAAGACCGCGATTTCCGCACTCGCCTTCTCGAGGTGGAGGGGCCGGACGCCCTCTTCACGACGATCCGCGAAGAGGACGACAAGTACTGACTCCTCGTGGATACGACGCGCGCACGGCCGTCTGCCGCATGCTAGACTAGCCTCGTGGTCACGATCGCGGAGCTGCTCGGGGCGCGCGGCGAGCCCTGGGGCCTGACCGTCCTGGCCGGGAAGGGCGCCCTCGGCAACACGATCAGCGTGCCACGCATCCAGAAGCCGGGGCTCGCCCTCGCCGGCTACCTGCCGATGATCCACCCGGAGCGGGTCCAGGTCATCGGTAACACCGAGCTCGGGTATCTCCGGACGCTGCAACCCGGCGAGGCGCGCCAGGCCGTGGAGCGCGTCTGTGCGGAGCGCATCGCCTGCTTCGTCGTCACCAACGGCGTGGCGCCGCCGGACTACTTCGTCGAGATCGCGGCGCTGCGCGACGTGCCGCTGATCGGCACCTCGCTCAGCAGCTCGGAGTTCATCCGCAAGCTGACCGCGTGGCTCGAGGAGCGCCTGGCGCAGCATGCGATGCTGCACGGCACCCTCGTCGAGGTGCACGGCCTCGGCGTGCTGCTCTTCGGCAAGAGCGGCATCGGCAAGAGCGAGGCGGCGCTCGATCTCGTGTCGCGCGGACATCGCTTGGTTGCGGACGACGTTGTCGAGGTGCGCCGCACGGCGGCCGGCAAGGTCGTCGGCTGCGGTGCCGAGCTCATCCGCCACCACATGGAGATCCGCGGCCTCGGCATCATCAACGTGCAGGACCTCTTCGGCATCCTCGCGACGCTGCGCGAGAAGGACGTCCAGCTCGTCGCCGAGATGATCGAGTGGACGGCCGAGGACGGCCCCGATCGCCTCGGTCTCGAGGACGGTACGCACGACATCCTCGGCGTCACGCTCGCCATGGTGCGTATCCCGATCCGTCCCGGGCGCAGCATCGCCACCATCATCGAGGTCGCGGCCCGTAACCACGTGCTGAAGGGCCTCGGCCGGCACACCGCGCGCGAGTTCGCCGCGCGGCTCGATGACGAGATCGCGCGCCGCCGAAGCGTCGCGTTCGTCGCGGAGCGTGGCACCTCCACGGCCGGTGCGCCGCCGGCCGGGCCGGCCGCGACCCTGCCGCGCGAGCAGGTGCGCAGGGGCCGTCCGTGAGCGGCACGGCCCTCCAGGTCGTCATCGTGACCGGCCTCTCCGGCTCCGGGAAGAGCACGGCGATCCGCGTCCTCGAGGATCTCGGCTTCTACTGCATCGACAACCTCCCGGTCGTGCTGACGCCCAAGTTCATCGAGCTCTGCCAGAACTCCGAGGAGGAGATCAGCCGGGTCGCGCTCGGGATCGATCTCCGGGAGCGCGCCTTCCTCGCCGACTACCCGGCAGTGCTCGCGGACATCCGCCGCGCCGGCCACAACATCGAGATCCTCTATGTCGACGCCGCCGATGACGTGCTCGTCCGCCGCTTCAGCGAGACCCGCCGGCCGCACCCGCTCGCCGAGGGCACCAACGTTGCCGCCGGCATCCAGCGCGAGCGCGAGAAGCTCGCCGGCCTGAAGGAGATGGCCGACCGCATCATCGACACCTCGGCCTACACGGTGCACCAGCTGCGCGACGAGCTGCGCAACCTGCTCGGCGTCGTCACCGGCGGCGAGGAGGCGATGCGGGTGTTTCTCGTGTCGTTCGGCTACAAATATGGCTTGCCGTCCGATACCGACATGATCCTCGACGTGCGGTTCCTGCCCAATCCCTTCTTCGTCGACGAGCTGCGGGCGCTCGACGGCACGGTGCCCGCGGTTGCGGAGTACGTGCTGCAGCGCCCCGAGACCGAGCGCTTCCTCGAGCGCCTGATGGGCCTGCTCGACTTCACGCTCCCGCTCTACGAGCGCGAGGGAAAGCGCTATCTCACGATCGGCGTCGGCTGCACTGGCGGCCGCCATCGATCGGTCGCGATCGTCGGGGAGCTCGGGCGACGCCTGGGCGGCCAGGGCTATCCCGTGCAGGTCCAGCACCGGGACGCGGCTCGTCCATGAGGCGGACGCGGCGATGATCGGCATCGTCCTCGTCGGCCATGGGGCGCTTGCGCCCGCCGTCTTGCGGAGCGTCGAGAGCGTGCTCGGCCATTCCGTGCCGGGCATGGTTGCCGTGGGCGCGGCCGCCGACGACACGCTCGAGAGCCTGAAGGAGCGCATCGCCACGGCCGCCGCGTCGGTCGACGACGGGCAGGGCGCCATCATCCTCACCGACATGTTCGGCGACTCCGCCACCAACGTCAGCATCGCGCTCGCCCGTCACGCCAACCTGCAGGTCGTGACCGGCGTGAACCTTCCGATCCTGTTGAAGGCAATCTCGGCGCGGCACGCGATGGCGCTCGAGGAGCTCGCGGAGTTCGTGGTGCAGTACGGCCGCGATCACATCCTGCGCGCCGGGGCCGGGACTCCGGTCTCGCCCGGGCGGATCTCCAAGCGGAACGGCTGATGGAGAAGGAGCGCCTTCCCGACGGCACGATCCGCGCGCGGGTCGAGATCGTGAATCGGCTCGGCCTGCACGCGCGCGCCGCGGCCCGTTTCGTCGAGACCACCAATCGCTTCGCGGCCGAGGTCACCGTTGCGAACGGCGACGAGTCGGTCTCGGGCAAGAGCATCCTCGGCCTCATGATGCTCGCCGCCGCGGAGGGCACACCGCTCATGCTCACCGCGTCCGGCCCCGATGCCGAGCAGGCAATCGACGCCATCGCCGAGCTGATCGCGCAGAAGTTCCACGAGGGCTCGTAGGAGCGCCTTACGCCGGGGGTCCCCTATAGCGGCGCCGGGGCCTGATCTCGCCTTGACGCTCTGCGACGGGTATCGATATAACTTCGGACTCAAAATCCCCTTTGCCGTACAATCCCGCCCGGGAGGTAGCTCAATGCTGAAAGATTTCCTCTTTACGTCCGAGTCGGTGTCGGAGGGTCATCCCGACAAGATGTGCGACGCGATTTCGGACTCCATCCTCGACGCCCTGATCGCGAAGGATCCGAACTGCCGCGTCGCGTGCGAGAGCCTGGTGAAGACGGGCATGGCGATCGTCGCGGGCGAGATCACCTCGGACGCGGTCGTGCCGTATGCCGACATCGTGCGGCAGACCGTCCGCGAGATCGGCTACACCTCCTCCGACATGGGCTTCGACGCCGACACCTGCGCGGTGCTGATCGCGGTCGACCGCCAGTCGCCGGACATCTCGCAGGGCGTGACCGAAGGTGAGGGCCTCCACAAGGAGCAGGGCGCGGGCGATCAGGGTCTGATGTTCGGTTACGCGTGCGACGAGACCGAGGATCTGATGCCGTTCCCGATCCACATGGCCCACCAGCTCGTCGAGCGCCTGGCGGCGATCCGCAAATCCAACAAGATGGACTTCCTCCGTCCCGACGCCAAGTCGCAGGTGACGGTGCAGTACCGCGACGGTCGCCCGGTCCGCATCGACTCGGTCGTCGTCTCCACGCAGCACTCGCCCGACGTCGCGCACGCCAAGCTGTGCGAAGCGATCACCGAGGAGCTGATCAAGAAGGTGATCCCGGCGCAGTACCTCGACGCCAAGACCAAGTACCACGTGAATCCGACCGGCCGCTTCGTCGTCGGCGGTCCGATGGGCGACTGCGGCCTCACCGGCCGCAAGATCATCGTCGACTCCTATGGCGGTTACGGCCGGCACGGCGGCGGCGCGTTCTCGGGCAAGGATCCCTCGAAGGTCGATCGCAGCGCCGCGTACATGGCGCGCTACGTCGCGAAGAACGTCGTCGCCGCAGGGCTCGCCTCGCGTTGCGAGGTGCAGCTCGCCTACGCGATCGGCCTCGCCGAGCCGCTCTCGGTGCTCATCGACACGTTCGGCACCGGCGTCATGGACGAGGGGAAGATCGCGACGCTGCTGCGCGAGAACTTCGACTTCCGTCCGGCGAGCCTCATCAAGACGCTCGATCTGAAGCGGCCGATCTACCGGGCCACCGCGGCCTACGGCCACTTCGGCCGCCGCGCCAAGGACGGGCTCTTCCCCTGGGAGAAGACCGATCGCGCCGACGATCTGCGGCGCGCCGCCGGTCTGCAGCCCGCGGCCCGCTCGGCCTGAGCCGTCGCCGTTCCCACGTGACCTGCGCCTTCGCACGTCACGTGGGACGACAGATTTGCCCGTCGCTGCGCCGCCCCTGACACACACGAGGGGCGCGCCGTGCCAGCGGCGCCCGTCGGCGCCGCGTCATCCGGGCGTCGCGGCAGGCCGCGGCTGAGCTTCGCTCCGCCGCTCTCCCTAGCGGATGCTGGCTCGCGCCTTGCTCCCGCCCTCGTTCGTGGAGTCGAGCGAGGAGCGGCCGACGGCGCAGATCGAGCGCCTGACGGAGGAGAACGTCCGTCTCCGCGAAGCGCTGGCGCGCTCGGCCGCCCTCATGCAGCGGGCCAACCGCCTCGCGTCGCTTGGCGTCCTGAGCGCCGGCCTCGCGCACGAGATCCGCAATCCGCTCGCTGCGATGCGCACCTTCGCACAGCTCCTGCCCGAGCGCTGGCAGGATGAGGAGTTCCGGACCGAGTTCGCCTACGTCGCCGTGGCGGAGGTCGACCGCATCGAGAGCCTGGTGCGGGAGCTGCTGCACGTCATGCACGAGTCGGCGCGCGACGGCGAGACGCCGATGCCGCTGCCCGCGCCCGAGGCGTCCGCGACGGCCACGACGAGCCTCACCGCGACCGTCGAGTCCCTGCTGCCGCTGCTCCGCCTGCAGGCCCTGCGCAAGGGCGTCGACCTCGTCTTCGAGGCGGGCGATCCGATACGGGTCGCGGTCGAACCGCTGCGCCTGCGGCAGGTCGCCATGAACCTCGTCTTGAACGCGATCGACGCGACGCCCGACAGCGGCACTGTCGCGATCATCTGCGGCGGCCACGCGCAGGGCCAGGGACGCCGGGCGACGCTCTGCGTCCGCGACTCCGGACGCGGTATTGCGGCCGAGGATCTGCCGCACATCTTCGAGCCGTTCTTCACGACGCGCGCCGACGGTACCGGCCTCGGCCTCGCGATCACGAGCGAGATCGTCCGTGCCTGCGGCGGCGCGATCCGCGCCGAGAACACGCCCGGTGGCGGCGCGACGTTCGTCGTCGAGCTGCCCGCGGCGGACGTCGCCGATCCCTCCGCGGTCGCCGCCTCCCTCGCTGCCTCGTAGTCCCGAGGGGCGGACGCCGCGAAGATCAGGGCGTTCGTACGAGCAAGTCGGTGACCAGATCCATCTCGAGGAGCACTTCGTGCGAGAGGATCGCCGCCGCCATGCGCTCCTGCGCCGCGCTCGGGTTCCGCTGCGCGCTGCCCGCGGCTTCCCAGGCTGTTCTGCTCGGCCACTGCGCGTAGGCGATCCACGATCCGTCGGCGGAGCGGTGGAGCCGCGAGCCGAGCCCGCCCATCTCCCGCCTGACCTCTTCGGTCCGCGTCGCCCAGGCGCGCTGGAACTGATCGTCGAGGCCTTCACGGACGGTCCAGCGATACACGACGACGAACATGGACGCGCCGGAGAAGACCACCTTCCTCGAACACTTTGCAACATGGGTGGAGGGGCAGACCCTCGCCCTCGCCTACGGGTCGAAGCAGGGAAGAACCGCCCCCCGGGGACGGTAAGGTCGTGCGCGACGGCCCTCCGGGGGGCGGCGTTGTTCTCGATTGGTGCGGAGGCTAGATTGGCTCCTGGCGCGTCACGGCGCCACGGCCGTCCGAAAGGAGTTCCCCTGCATGAGCTACGAGAACGTCGTCGTCGCGCGAGACTGCGAGGCCATCCAGATTCCCCACGGCAACGTGGTGACCATCCCGAAGGACACGCTCGCGATCATCACGCAGTCGCTGGGCGGCACCTACACGCTGCAGATTCCTGCGATGGGTGGCCTCTTCCGCGTCTCCGACAAGGACGCTGATGCGATCGGCAAGGAGCCGCCCGCGGCCAGCGCGGCCGCCGCGGTCACGTCGACCGGCGAGCTCGGCCAGGACGCGGTGTGGGCTGAGCTGCGCAACGTCTACGATCCCGAGATCCCGGTGAACATCGTCGATCTCGGCCTGGTCTACGACATGACGATCGAGTCGCTGCCCGCGGGCGGCAGCAACGTGCAGGTGGCGATGACGCTCACGGCCCAGGGCTGCGGCATGGGCCCCTCGATCGCGATGGACGCGCAGCGGCGGCTCGAGGCGCTGCCGGGCGTCGGCGAGGCGCACGTCCGGGTGGTCTGGGATCCCCCGTGGAATCCCAACATGATCTCCCCCGAGGGCCGCGCCAAGCTCGGCATGGCCTGAGTCGAACCGCACAGAATCGAGAGTCCAAGGAGGGGCGCTGCGGTGTCGATGACCGACCGCGATCGCTACGCCGCACTCGAATGGTTCCGCCGCAACCGTGCGCGCTCGCGCGCGCTCTTCGCGACGGTCGCGCCCGAGGGCTTCCTCGAGCGCCCCATCGCGTTCCGCCATCCGGTCGCGTTCTACGAGGGCCATCTCCCTGCGTTCAACTACAACACGCTCCTGCGCCGCGGGCTGCGGCGCGCCGCGCTCGACGGCGAGCTCGACGTGCTCTTCGAGCGCGGCATCGATCCGCTGGATGAAGGTGCGGCAGCGGCCTTCGGCCGCGGGGCATGGCCGGAGCGCGGCCGGGTGCAGGCGTACGCCGATGCCGCCGACCGTGCGGTCGCCGACGCCATCGAGCACGGCGATATCGACCGCGACGACGATCCCGTGCTGCGCGGCGGCCTCGCGCTCTTCTCGATTCTGGAGCACGAGGCAATGCACCACGAGACGCTGCTCTACATGCTGCATCAGCTTCCCTACGCGCAGAAGCGGGCGCCGCTCGGCATGCCGGCGGCGCCGGCTGGGTCGCCCTCGGAGCCGCCCCCCGCGCGGGTCCGCGTACCTGCCGGCGTCGCCACGCTCGGCGCCGACCCCGCGCACGTGCGCTTCGCCTGGGACAACGAGCTGCCGGCGCACCGGGTGGCGGTGCCGGCATTCGAGATCGACCCGCTGAGCGTCACCAACGCCGACTACCTCGCGTTCGTCGAGGCCGGCGGCTACGCGCTGCCCGCGTACTGGGACGCGGAGGGATGGACGTGGCGGACGCGTCACGGCATCCAGCACCCGGCGTTCTGGGCGCGCCACGATGGGGCGTGGTGGTGGCGCGGGCTCTTCGCCGAGGTGCCACTGCCGCCGTCGTCGCCGGTCTGGGTGAGCCACGCGGAGGCGTCGGCGTACGCGCGCTGGCGTGGTGGCCGACTCCCCACCGAGGCGGAGCTGCAGCGCGCCGCGTTCGGCATGCCGGACGGCCGCGAGCGGCTGCATCCGTGGGGCGACGAGCCGCCCGACGCGACGCGCGGCCGCTTCTGGACCGACGCGGACGTCCGCGATCGCGCCGGCGGCATCGTGCTGCCGTCCTTCGAGCCGTCGCACGTCGGCGCGTTTCCCGCCGGCGCCAGCGCCTGGGGCGTCCACGATCTGGTCGGCAACGGCTGGGAGTGGACGTCCACCGTCTTCGCCGGCTTCGAGGGCTTCGTCCCCTCCGCCGCCTATCCGGGCTACTCGGCCGACTTCTTCGACGGCCGGCACTACGTCATGAAGGGCGCGTCGCCCGCCACGGCGACCCCGTTCTTGCGGCGCAGCTGGCGCAACTGGTTCCAGCCCCACTACCCGTATCCGTACGTCGGGTTCCGGCTCGCCGCATGAGCAGCGCGCTCCTCCACCCGCTCGGCAACGCGGCTCCTGCTTCCGGCAGCGCGCCGGGCGCATTCGCCGCCGACGTCGCCCGCGGCCTGGCGCTCCGCCCGAAGCGCCTCGAGCCCAGGTACTTCTACGACGCGCTCGGCTCGCAGCTCTTCGAGGCCATCTGCGCGCTGCCCTGGTACCGCATCACGCGCGCCGAGCGCGATCTGCTGGCGCGCCATGCGACGGCGATGACGGCCGCGCTGCCGGATCTCACCTCGGTGATCGAGCTCGGCTGTGGCAGCGGCGAGAAGATGGCGCTGCTCCTCGGCGGGCTGCCGCGCCGCGCCTGGCCGGTGCGGGTGCACCTGATCGACATCTCGGCGACGGCGCTCGCGCTGTCGTCGCGCGCGGTCGGGGCGCTGCCGCAGGTGAGCGTGGTCACGCACCGCGCGCCGTACGAGGTCGGCATGCGGCAAGCGGCCGCGTCGCGGCTGCGCCACGGCTCGACGCTCACGCTCTTCCTCGGCTCCAACATCGGCAACTTCGATCGCGCCGAGGCCGACGCCTTCCTGCGCGGTGTGCGGCGCATGCTGCGTCCGGGCGACGGGCTCCTGCTCGGCGCCGATCTGGTGAAGCCCGAGGCCGAGCTGATCCTCGCGTACGACGATCCGCTCGGGGTCACCGCCGCGTTCAACAAGAACCTCCTGGTGCGGATCAACCGCGAGCTCGGCGGCGCGTTCGAGCTCGACGATTTTGCGCACGAGGCCCGCTGGGACGCGGAGGCGTCGCGGGTCGAGATGCACCTGGTGTGCCGCCGGCCGGTGCGGGTGCCGATCGCGGAGGCCGGCGTGTCCGTGGCCTTCGACGCCGGCGAAAGCATCTGGACCGAGAGCTCGTACAAGTACACGCCCGACGGCATCCGCGCCCAGGCCGAGCGCGCCGGCTTCGACCCGGCCGATCAGTGGATCGACGGCGCGGCCGGCTTCGCCGTCACGCTCTTCCGCGCGCGCTAGATCCGCTCGGTGCTGGGCAGGTGCGGTCCGCGCTCAGACGAACGCGGCGAACAGGGCGTCTGCGACGAGGAGGCCGCGCTCGCTGAGGGCGAGGCGTCCGTCGCGCTCGACGAGGAGACCGTCGCGGGTGAAGGCCTCCACCTCGGGATGCACGCGCGCGATCGTGTCGCCGAAGCGGGACGCGAACGCCGCGGGATCGACGCCGCGCAGCTCGCGCAGCCCGAGGAACATGAACTCGCCGGCGGCGGTGTCGAACGAGAGGGTCTCGCGGGTCGCGACGGCGTCGCCGCTTGCCGCGCGCGCGACGTAGCGCTCCGGCAGGCGCTCGTTGGACCAGCGCGAGCCGTAGGCCGGGCTGCCGCGGTAGGAGTGGGCGCCGGCGCCGAGGCCGAGGTAGTCGATGCCACGCCAGTAGGAGCGGTTGTGGCGGGCCTCACGCCCCGGGCGCGCGAAGTTCGAGATCTCGTACTGCGCGTAGCCGGCGGCGGCGAAGGCGCTGCGCGCATGCTGGTACATCCACAGCTCGTCGTCCTCGCCGAGCGGCGTGAGCGCGCCGCGCGCGCGGAGCGTGTGGAACGGCGTGCCCGGCTCGTACGTCAGGTTGTAGGCCGAGATGTGCTCGGGTGCGAGCGCGATCATCTCCGCGACGTCCGCGGCCCAGTCGTCGCGCGACTCGCCCGGAACGGCGAACATGAGGTCGAGGTTGACGTTGTCGAACCCGGCGGCGCGCGCCGCCGCGAACGCGGCGCGCGCGTCGTCGGCGGAGTGGATGCGCTCCAGCGTCTGGAGAAGCGCCGGACGGAAGGACTGCACGCCGAACGACAGCCGGTTCACGCCGGCGGCGCGGAAGCCGGCGAGCCGCGCGCGCTCGACGGTCCCCGGATTGGCCTCGAGCGTGATCTCGGCGTCGCCCGCGAGCGGCCAGCGCCCCGCGATGCCGTCGAGCAGGCGTGCGATGGTCTCGGGGCGGAAGAGCGACGGCGTGCCGCCGCCGAAGAAGATCGTCCGCAGGGTGGCCTCACGCCACGGCGCGGCCGCGAGGTGCGCGTCGAGCTCGGCGAGGAGCGCGTCGGCGTACGCGTCCTCGGGCCAGCTGGCCGCGGCGTAGGAGTTGAAGTCGCAGTAGCCGCACTTCGCCTGGCAGTACGGGATGTGCAGGTAGAGCGACGCGTCGCGCGCCCGACCGGAGGTCACGCGGCAGCCTCGATCGCCGCGAGCGCGACGGGCGTCTCCAGGATGGAGCCGATCGTCGCATCGACGCCGGGCGTTGCCTCGCGCGCACCGTCGCCCGCGACCCAGAGCGTGCGGGTGCCGAGTCCGGCGGCCGCGCGCAGGTTGTCGAGCCGGTCGTCGATGACGAGGCATTCCGCGTGGGCCGCCCCGAGCGCGCCCAGCACGTGCGTGAAGGCCGCCGGTTGCGGCTTCGGCACGTAGCCGACGCTTTCGAGGCTGAAGACGTCGGCGAAGCAGTCGCGCACCCCGAGCCGGGCGAGCACACGCTCGGCATGCGGCCGCGAGCCGTTGGTGAAGATGATCTTCTCGTGCGGCAGCGTCTCCAGCATGGCGCGGAGGTCGGCATCGGGCGCGAGCAGGCTCTCGATGTCGATCGCGTGGACGTGCGCCAGGAACTCGTCCGGCTCGACGCCGTGGTAGCGCATGAGCCCGTTCAACGTCGTGCCGAGCTCGGCGCGATAGCGGGCCCGGAGCGTGTCGGCCTCGTCCAGGTCCATGCCGAGACGCTCGACCATGAACTCCGAGATCAGCGTGTGCACCCGCCCGACGACGCCAGCGCTCGGCGGGTAGAGCGTGTCGTCGAGGTCGAAGATGAGGTGCGAGACGCCCATGTCGGCAGGGTACCGGCCCCCCTGGGGGCCGTCAAAGCTGGTGCCGCTGCGGGCGGGGCGGATCGGAAGTGATGCCGATTCGCCCCGCCACGCTGGTGTGGTGCGTCCGTGTGGGGTGGTGGTGGGGGTGGCTCAGGTCGGACGCTTGCGGCCCGGGAGGTACTTCCGCATGACGGCGACGACGATGCCGCGGATCTCGACGTCCGTGGCACGCGCGATGATCGGCGCCATCGCGTCGTTGGCAGGTTGGAGACGGACCATGCCCGCCTTCTCGCGATAGAAGCGCTTGACGGTGGCGTCGCCGCGGACGAGCGCGACGACGGTGTCGCCGTTGTCCGCCTGGGCGCGCGACTCGACGACGATGTAGTCGCCGTCGAGAATGCCTTCCTTCACCATCGACTGGCCGCGCACGCGCAGGACGAACGTCTCGCCGCGACCGATCAGCTCCTCGGGAACCGCGACCGTGTCCGGATCCTCGAGCGCCTCGATGGGCGCGCCGGCCGCGACCCGGCCGAGTAGCGGCAGCTCGACCGCCGCCGCGCGGCGCTCCTTCTTCACGACCTCGAGCGCGCGACTGCGGTTCCACTTGCGGCGGATGAGGCCCTTCTTCTCGAGGTTGGTGAGGTGCTTGTGGATCGTGGCGAGCGAGCTGAGGCCGAAGTGCCCGCCGATCTCCTCGAGCGTGGGGGCGTACCCCTGCTTGGCGATGTAGCCATCGAGGTAGTCGACGAGCTCCTTCTGGCGCTTCGTCAGCATGGCCCCGGCTGCTGCGATCTCGCGTGTCGGCATGGCGCCATCTGTAAGCGAACAGAAAGCGAATGTCAACAGGGCCGGCGATTCGGGGGTACTCGACACCTCCCCGTAGGGGGTGCTATAGCGCTCCGCGTATGGCTGGCACGCCCGCTCTTCCCGGGTCCCATCAGATCGCAGCGCTGTGGCGGGCCATCTCCTGGCCTCAACGGCTTTGTTTCGGTTTCTCCGTCGTCGTCGCTTGGTGGGTGATGGATAAGGCAGTCGATCAGTTCCTCGCCGGGGACACTTCGCTAGGTCTACG
>DASXLI010000076.1:0-9804 GCA_036496285.1 Binatia bacterium | reverse complement strand
GGGGTGGCGGAGCGCGCATAAAGAGCGAGCAGTGTGTTTGTCGACGGCGTTGCTGAGGGTGGACGGATTCAAACGGTTACCTCGGTTCCGCAGCGATCTTCGCGCGGAGCCACCCCGCGCTCCCCGGCCCAGGGCATCCCGCCGCACTGACTCGGGGGAGCCAGAGCGCGGCTACGCGGACGCCACGCGCGCCGCGGCGCCCGTGAGTGCGGCGACGCGCGCGACGACGACCTGCTCGCTCGCGGCGTCGAGATCGTCGCGCTCGGCCGCGGCGAGGATGGTGGTCGCGCCGTGCTCGTCGCGGGCGAAGATGTAGGAGCGTCCGTCGAAGCGCGTGCCGAGGAGATCGCCGATGAGCTGCGGGTTCACGGCGTAGCGGACGCCGGGCATCGTCGGGAGCTGGCGGAACAGGCCCTCGTGGAGCCACTGCTCGCGGCGCAGCTGCCCCTCGCCGGGGGCGCAGAACACCCAGCGCTCGTTCCACGGCCACGGGTTCGCCGACGGTTGCGCGACGATCTCGACGCCGCTCGCGGCGAGGCGGGCGCCGAGAGCCTGGAAATTGGGCTCGTGCTCGGTGTGCGGCTCGGCGAAGCCGTCGTAGCAGATGAGCACGCCGACGCGGCCGCACGCGGTGTCGATCGGGCGGAGCGCCGCGGCGTCGCCGGGCGTGAGCGGCAGCGTGTCCTCGAGCGTCGGCACGAGATGGACCTTGCGGGTCACGCCGACGCATCGGCCGTCCGGGCCGAAGGTGTAGGAGAGGTTGTAGAGGCGGGAGTCGTGGGCGCGGAACGGCTCGGCGTCGGGATCGTCCGCGGCGTCCGGCAGGATGATGCTGCCGGCGACGACCGTCGCGCCGAGGCGGCGCGCGACGGCGGCGAACGCCGCCCGGTAGATGCGCTGCATCTTGGCGCTCTCGGCGAGCAGCACCGCTGCGGCGGGCGACGCCGTGCGGTGGCGCAGCATCGCGGCGAGGAGGCGCAACGCGCGGCGCAGGACGACGCGGCGGAGCAGGGCGTCGACGTCGTCGCCCGGGCGCAGGAGATCGGCGTATCCGGCCGCAGAAAGGAAGGTGCCGATGTGCTCGGGGAAGACGACCAGCGCCGGATGGCGGAAGCGTCCCGCCGCATCGCGCGCCCGCGCCGCGGCGATGCGCTCGCCGAGTGCGGTGATCTTCGCCGCGAACGCGCCGCCGTCGAGGTAGTCCTCGAGGCGCATGAACGGCTGCACGGCGACGAGCTCGATCTCCAATTGCAATGCCCCGAGGGCGCGGTTACTGTACGCCCCGCACACGCGTCAAGCCGCCGCGTCGCGCGACGGCCTCGCATCTCACGAGAGGACGGGCCCCCCATGGTTACCGTAGTCGCGAAGCTGAAGGTGCAAGCCGGCAAGGAAGCGGACTTCGAGCGTGCCTGCCGCGTCATGATCGAGCACGTGAAGAGCGCCGAGCACTCGACGCTCAGCTACGTGCTGCATCGCGCGCGCAAGGACCCGACGACGTTCCTCTTCTACGAGCGCTACACCGATCGCGCCGGGCTCGACGCGCACTCGCAGAGCCCGCAGATGGCGACGCTCTTCTCGGCGATCGGGCCGATGCTCGACGGGCCGCCGCAGATCGAGATGTACGAGGAGATCGACGGCAAGCGCTGAGCGCGCGCGGCGTCCGGGGAGCCGATGGCGGAGTTCGTGAAGGTCGCGAAGACGGGCGACGTGCGGCCAGGGACGGGCACCACGGTCGAGGTCGCCGACAAGGCGATCGCGCTCTTCAACTGCGCCGGGACGTTCTACGCGATCGACGACACCTGCCCGCATCAGGGCGGGCCGCTCGGCGAGGGCGAGCTGGAGGGCATGGTCGTCACCTGCCCGTGGCACGAGTGGTGCTACGACGTGCGGACCGGCGTCAACACCGACGATGCCGCCTGCAAGGTCCAGGCGTACCCGGTCAAGGTCGAGGGTGACGACGTCCTGATCGCGGTCTGAGCGGGCGCGCCGCGCCCACCAGCCGGTGCCGGCCTACGCGCGATGCGCGCGGAAGTTCGGCGCGCGCTTCTCGTTGAAGGCGCGTGCGCCCTCCTTGGCCTCGTCGGTCTCGTAGTAGAGCTCGAGCGCCGCGAAGCCGAGGCTGCCGATGCCGTGGATGTGGTCGGTGTCGGCGTTGAACGAGACCTTGGCGAGCTTCAGCGCCGTCGGGCTCTTCGCGAGCAGCTCGGCGCACCACGCCTCGACCTCGTGCCGCAGCTCGGCGGCCGGCACGACCTTGTTGACGAGCCCCATCGTGAGCGCCTCGGCCGCCGAGTACTGGCGGCAGAGGTACCAGATCTCGCGCGCCTTCTTCTCGCCGACGACGCGTGCCAGGTAGGCGGTGCCGAACCCCGGATCGACGCTGCCGACGCGCGGGCCCGTCTGCCCGAAGATCGCGGTGTCGGCGGCGATCGACAGGTCGCAGAGGACGTGCAGCACGTGGCCGCCGCCGATCGCGAAGCCGTTCACCATCGCGATCACCGGCTTCGGGATGTTGCGGATGAGGGTGTGGAGCGTCGTCACCTCGAGCTCCTCGTAGCCGGTCTCGGCGCGCTCCTTCTGGTCGCCGCCGCTGCAGAAGGCCTTGTCGCCGGCGCCGGTCAGCACCGCGACGCCGACGTCGCGGTCGTGCGCCGCGTCGCGGAAGCACGCGATCAGGTCGCGGACCGTGCGGGAGCGGAAGGCGTTCCGCCGCTCCGGGCGGTTGATGGTGATCCAGGCGACGCCGTCGCGCTTCTCGTAGAGGACGTCGGTGAGGTCCATGGGCTCGCTCCTTGCGCGTCTGTCTAGCGGAAGCGCGTGGCGAGGGCGATGGGTCTTGAGTTTCCCGTCCGGCTGGCGGATGCTCCCCCGACGATATGAATGCGGCCTACCGGGCGATCCTTCGCTCGCCGTGGTTGGTCGTGGCGGTGGTGGCGGGGGCGACGATCGTCCTCGGGCTGGGTGCGCTTCGGTTGCGCGTCGACAGCTCGGTCACCACGCTGCTGCCGCGCGGCGATCCTGCGAAACAACGATACGACGAGGTCGTCGAGCGCTTCGGCGCCGACGAGGTCGACATCATCGGCGTCGTCGCCGACGACGTCCTCGCGCCCGAGACGCTGCAGAAGATCACCACGCTGACCCGGCGCGCGGCGGCGATCAAGGGCGTCGCGAGCGTCATCAGCCTCACCGACGTGCGCGACCCGATCGCGGACGTGCTGAACCCGCCGGTGCTGATTCCGAAGATCCCCGACACGCCCGAGGCGCGTGAGGCGCTGCGGGCGCGCATCAAGGACAACCCGCTCTTCGCCGGGAACCTGATCGCGCCGGACAGCCGCGGTGCCGCCGTCAACATCTTCCTCGCCGACGACGCCTACGACGACGTGAGCGCGCGGCGCATCGACGGCGAGCTCGAGCAGCTGATCACCGAGGTCGGCGCCGGCGGCCCCGAGAAGCTCTACTTGACCGGGCTCTCGCACATCAAGGTGAACGCGCTCGCGTTGATGCGGCGCGACCTCGCCTCGCTCACGCCGGCCAGCCTCGCGCTCGTCGTGCTCGTGCTGTTCTTCTCGTTCCGCACCCGGCGCGGCGTCGTCCTGCCGCTCCTCTGTGTGCTGGTCGGCGTCGTCTGGACGATGGGCATCATGGGCTGGCTCGGCGAGCCGATCTCGCTCGGCACGCTCGTGCTGCCGTCGCTGCTGATCGTCATCGGCAGCTCGTACGCGACCCACGTCGTCGCGCGCTACTACCTCGAGCTCGAGTCGCCCACGACGCCGGGCGAGCCCGTGTACGGCGCCATGCAGCAGGCCGGGCTGCCGGTGCTGGTCTCGGCGATCGCCACCGTCATCGGCTTTTCCGCGCTCATGCTGAACAGGATCCAGGCGGTGCGCTCGCTCGGCCTCTTCGCGGTCATCGGCATCATCATCCTCTTCGTGCTCGCGATGACCCTCGTGCCGGCGCTCATCCTGGTCCTGCCCGAGCGGCGCTACCGCCACACCGTAGGCGGCGAGGGCGAGCGCGGCCGCCTGCCGAAGATCCTCGCCAGGATCGCGCGCCTCGACATCCGCCACCGCATCGCCATCTTCGTCGGCGCCGGCGTGCTCGTGCTCGTATCGCTCGCAGCGCTGCCGCGCATCGAGGCCGACACGAACTTCCTCTCGTACTTCACGCCCGACTCGCCGATCGTCCGCTCGCACGAGGCGATCAACGATCGGGTGGCGGGCGCGCTGCCCTTCTACGTCGTGCTCGGCTCGCCCGAGAAGCCGGGGGCGATGCTGACCATGGAGTCGCTGCGGCGGGTGCGCGACCTCGAGCGCTTCATCGACACCATTCCCGGCATCACCCGGAGCGTCTCGATCACCGACTACCTCGACCTGCTCGACCGCGGCCTGCGCTCCAGCGGCGACGTCATCCTCGACGACGAGGGTAACCCGATCGATCCCTCCACGGTCAAGCCTTTCTGGGACGACCCCAGGCGCACCGACGAGGTCCTGCTCTTCGTCAAGCAGAACCCGGGCGCCTTCCGCTCGGTGATCACCAAGGACTTCTCGCAGACCAACATCCTGGTGCGCACCCGCTTCGAGCGCTCGCGACAGATCGCCGCCGCGATCGATCAGATCCGCGACTTCGGCGAGAAGAACTTCCCGCCCGACTTCCAGCCGCTGGTGACCGGCAACATCGTGCTGCTGAACGGCACCACCGACGACGTCGTGTGGGGGCAGGTCAAGAGCGTCACGATCGCGCTCATCGTGATCTTCATCGTGATGTCGCTGCTCTTCCTGTCGGTGAAGGTCGGCTTCATCGCCATGGTGCCGAACGTCGTGCCGATCGTGCTCTTCTTCGGCGTCCTCGGCTGGGGCCACGTGAGCCTGAACATCGGTACGAGCATCATCGCGGCGATCGCGCTCGGCATCGCCGTCGACAACACGATCCACTACATGGTGCGCTTCAACCGCGAGCTGCAGCTCACGTACGATCAGGAGGGCTCGCTCACGACCGCGCTGCGCACCGTCGGGCGGCCGATCGTGTACACCTCGCTCGCCCTCACGTGCGGCTTCTTCGTCATGCGCCTCTCGGAGTTCGTGCCGGTGCGTGACTTCGGCGTGCTGACGGCGGCGACGATGCTCGCCGCGCTCGGCACCAACATGTTCCTGCTGCCGGCCCTCCTCGCGCAGACCCGCATCGTCACCCTCTGGGATCTGCTCTTCGTGAAGCTCGGCAAGGACCCGCACCTGACCATCCCGCTCTTCCGCGGCCTGCGCCGCGCCCAGGCGCGCATCGCCGTCCTGCTCGGGACCTTGCAGACCGTTCCCGCCGGCCACGCCGCCGTCCGCCAGGGCGAGGAGGGCGAGTCGATGTACGTGATCGTAAGCGGGCGCGCCGACGTCATCGTCACGGGGGGCGACGGGCAACGCCGGCTGGTGCAGCACCTCGACCGCGGCGACGTGTTCGGCGAGATGGGGCTCGTGCGCCGCCAGCAGCGCACCGCCGACATCATCGCCGTCGACGATCTCGAGCTGCTCGCCGTCGACGAGCGCTTCCTGCAACGTCTGCAACGGCGTTATCCGCGTATCGCCGCCACCGTGTTCCTCAATCTGGCCCGCATCCTGAGCGACAAGCTGGAGACCACGACCGGCCGTTTCGCCGCCGCGAGCTGACGGCTACAATCCACGGTCGGACCATGAGCGACGATGACGAGACCAACGCCGAGTCCGTCGCCGCGGAGCTCGCCGCCGGCCGGCACGAGTACGGCTGGTACGGCGGCCGCGCCAACGATCTCGACGATCGCCGCTGCGTCGCCTTTCCCATCGAGCAGGTCGAGTCGGCGGGCGACCGGTTGACGTTCCGCTTCGGCTGGAAGGGTGCGATCGTGAGCGGCAGCATCTGGGGGCGGTCGTTCACCGGCACCTGGCGCCAGAGCACGGGCGACGGCGAGGTTGCGCTCGAGTTCGCGCCCGATCTGCAGAGTGCGCAGGGCTGGTGGGCATGGCCGCATGAGCCGGCGCGGCACCGGGCCTTCATTCGATTGATTTCGCCCCCGCGGGTCTGAGGGCGCCGGCAAGATACGTTGGGCCGCGTTGCATTGGGCTCGCGGGCTTTGCTAATCCACCTGCATGCCTCGGAGCGCGCTCGCTGGGGGCGCGCGCGACGGCGCGTCCGTCGAGGTGGACGGCTGGACCGTTGCGGCCGCCTACGACGATCCCGCGCATGAGTACGCGGCGCTGCGCGAGTCGGCGGCGCTGGTCGACTGGGCGTTCCGTGGACGGCTCGTCGCGACGGGCGCCGACCGCGTCGACTTCCTGCAGGGGATGCTCTCGAACGACGTCCGCGCGCTCGCGCCGGGAACCGGCTGCGCGGCCTTGCTGCTGACCGAGCAAGGCAAGGTCGTTGCCGACTGCATCGTGCTGGCGCAAGCCGACGCGATCGTGCTCGACGCGCGGGCGGGCGCGATCGCGGGCGCGCGTGAGGCGCTCGAGCGCTACATCGTCGCCGACGACGTCGAGCTCGCGGCCGACGGCGAGACGCACGCGTGCGCGCTGCTCGGCCCGCGCACCGACGAGGCGCTCGCGCGCGTGGGCATGACGCCGCCGCCGGCGACGCCCTATGCGCACGACGTCCGCGCCACCGCGTTCGGCGAGGTGCGGATCGTCCGCCTCCCGGCGCCGGGGGGCGGCGGCGTGCTCTGCCTGGTGCCACGCGAGCGCGTCGCGGCATGGTGGGGGGCCTGGGTCGAGGCCGGCATCGCGACGGCGGGCTTCAGCGCGTTCGAGGCGCTGCGGATCGAAAGCGGCGTGCCCGCCTACGGCGTCGACGTCGGGCCCGACACGATCGCCCTCGAGGCGCCCTACGGCGCGGCGATCAGCTTTGGCAAGGGCTGCTATCTCGGTCAGGAGGTGGTCGAGCGCGTGACGGCGCGCGGCCACGTGAACCGCAAGCTCGTGCCGCTCCTCGTCGAGGCGCAAGATCCGCAGAGCGTGCCGCACCAAGGGGACGCGATCGTCGCCGGCGACAAGGAGATCGGCCGCGTGACGAGCGCGGCGTGGTCGTGGCGCGCCGGTCGGCCGGTCGCGCTCGCGTACGTGCGGCGCGAGCACGTCGCGCCGGGCACCGCAGTCGAGGTGCGCACTGCCACGGGAACGCTCACCGCCGTCGTGCAGGCGCACGAGTGACGAGGCAAAGGAGCCGTGCATGACCATCCAGCTCGGGAAACGCTACGTGTGCGAGACGTGCCAGACGGAGGTGCTCTGCAACAAGCCGGGGCAGGGCGCCCTCACCTGCTGTGACCAGGAGATGAAACTGAAGGAGGCGAAGACGGTGCCGTCCTCCGACTGAGGCGTCCGATGACGGTCCTCTACGACGTCGCCGCGCGCGTCGCGACGATCACCTTGAATCGGCCCGGGTGCCTGAACGCGTACGACGTGGCCATGCGTGACGGGCTCGACGCGGCGCTGGCGGCGGCGTGCGACGATCCCGAGGTGCGGGTCGTGGTTCTGCGCGGCGCGGGGCGGGCGTTCTCGAGCGGCGGCGACCTGCGTGAGTTCGGCTCGGCGGCCTCGCCGCTCGCGGCGCGGAGCGCGCGCTTCGCACGCGACGTTCCCGGGCGCCTGGCGCGTCTCGCGAAGCCGCTCGTCGCGGCGGTGCACGGCGATGCCGTCGGCGGCGGGCTCGAGATGGCGCTCCTCGCCGACTTCTGCGTCGCCGCCGCGGAGGCCCGCTTCCGCCTGCCCGAGGCCGGGCTCGGCATGATCCCCGGCGTCGGCGGCACGCAGACCCTGCCGCGCGCGATCGGTCTCGGCCATGCCTTCGACGTCGCGCTCAGCCGGCGCTGGGTGAGCGCCGAGGAGGCGCTCGCGCTCGGCATCGTGACGCGCGTGGTCGCACCGGAGGAGCTGACGGCCGAGACCGGCAGGGTGGCCGCTGCGATCGCGGCGCACGCGCCGTCGCTCGTCGCCGCTGCGCGGCGCGCGATCCGCGACGGTCTCGACGGTTCGCTCGTGTACGGCCTGGCGCTGGAAGACCTGCTCGCTGCGGGCGCGCCGGAGGCGACGTGAACACGGCCAACTTCCTCAGCATCCCCGCGAGCATCCTGCCCGATCACGAGATCGTCGTCTTCGAGCGGGAGCGCCGCACCTATGCGGAGACGCTGGCGTGCGTGCGCCGGCTCGCGGCGGCGTTGGCGGATCTCGGCGTCGAGCGCGGCGACGCGATCGCCGTCCTCGACGTGAACTCACATCGCTACGTCGAGGCTTACTACGCCGCGGCGACGCTCGGCGCCGTGTTCGTGCCGCTCAACTACCGCGCCAAGCCGCCGGAGCTGCGCCACATGCTGGCGACGGCGCGCGCCCGCGTGCTCCTGGTCGGCGAGCGCTACGGCAAGCTGGTCGCTCCGCTGCTCGCGGAGCTGCCGGACATTCGCCACGTCCTCGGGATCGACACGCCGTTCGCCGACGGCGCTACCGTCGAGACGCTCGTCGCGCAGACGTCGGCGGAGCGCGAGGAGGCGGAGATCGAGGAGAGCGACACGACGATCCTCATGTTCACGAGCGGCACGACGGCGCTGCCGAAGGGCGTGCTGCTCACGCACCACGACTTCACCACGTACGTCTGCAACACGGTAGAGCTCGCGGACGGATCGCCACGCGGCACCGCGCTCGTGTGCGTGCCGCTCTACCACATCGCCGGCGCGACCGCGGTGATGACGACGCTCTTCGGCGGGCGGAAGCTCGTGCTGATGCGGCAGTTCGACGCAGCGACGTGGCTCCGCCTGGTCGAGGAGGAGCGGGTCACGCACGCCTTTCTCGTCCCGACCATGGTGAAGCAGCTGCTCGACGCCCCCGGGTTCGGCACGCGCGACCTCTCGAGCCTGCAAAGCCTGGCGTACGGCGGCGCCGCGATGCCCGTGTCGGTCGTGCGGCGCGCGATCGAGGCGTTTCCGCCGACGGTCGGCTTCGTGAACGCCTTCGGCCAGACCGAGACGACCTCCACCTTGACGGTGCTCGGCCCCGAGGACCATCGCCTCACCGGATCGCCCGAGGAGGTCGAGGCGAAGCTCAAGCGCCTCTCCTCGATCGGCCGGCCGCTGCCGGACGTCGAGCTGCGGGTCGTGGACGATGACGGGCGGACGCTGGCGCCCGGCGAGATCGGGGAGCTGCTCGTGCGGACGCCGCGCGTGATGAAGGGCTACACCGGCGACGCGGCGCACGGCATCGATCCCGACGGCTGGCTGCACACCCGTGACATGGGTTGGCTCGACGACGACGGCTACGCGTTCCTCGCGGGACGGAAGGACGACATGATCATCCGCGGCGGCGAGAACATCGCGCCGGCCGAGGTCGAGGCGACACTGCAACTCCACCCCGCGGTCGACGAGGCCGCCGTGGTCGGCGTGCCCGACGTCGAGTGGGGTCAGCGCGTCGCGGCCGCGGTCGCGCTTCGTCCGGGCGCCTCCGTCACCGAGGACGAGCTGATCGAGTTCTGCCGCGCCCGTCTCGCGACCTTCAAGAAGCCGGAGGTGGTGCGTTTCTTTCCGGCGCTGCCGAAGAACCCGTTGGGCAAGATCCTGCGGCGCGAGCTGCGGCTCGCGTTCGGCGCGCGTGTGAGCGGAGCGAACGGATGACGAGCCCGCCGCACGCCACCACGCTCGACCTCGGACCGGAGGTCGCCCGCGTCGCGCTCGGCCCGCTGTTGACGGCCGTTGAGGCGCAGCGGCTGGCGGACGCCTGCGACGCGGCGGCCGCCGACGCCGTCCGCGCGCTCGTCGTGAGCGGTGACGCGGCGTCGTTTCTCGGCGAGGCGCGCCTCGCCGAC
>DASXLI010000075.1:0-41004 GCA_036496285.1 Binatia bacterium | reverse complement strand
CCGCGCGACGGCGGCGCGAAGCGGCTCGGGGTCGCGCCGAACGAGCTCACGGGCTCGGCCGACCGCGACTTCCTCGCCGGGACGCCCTGGCACAAGCACGTGCCGGCGCAGGTCGAGCGCATCGGCTGAGCGGTAGACGAGCGCGGCCGCGTCCACGCGGCCGCGCGCCGATTCGACTGTCGCCGGTGCCCCTCAGGGCGTCGGCGTATCGTCCGGCGTCGGGGTGTCCTCGGGGGTCGGCGTCTCGTCCGGCGTTCCGGTGTCCTGCGGCGTGCCCGTATCGTCCGGCGTCGCGATCTCCGTCGGCGTGTCCGTGGGGAGCGGCGTGTCGGTCGGGGTGTCCGTCGGGAGCGGCGTGTCCGTCGGCGTGTCGGTCGGCAGCGGCGTCAGCGTCGGGGTCTCGGTGGGCGTCGGCGTCTCCGTCGGAGTGACGGTCGGCGTCGGCGTCACGGTCGCCGTAGCCGTCGGCGTCGGGGTTTCCGTCGGGGTCGGCGTCGGCGTGTCCGTCGGCGTCGGGGTCGGCGTGACCGTGGCCGTCGGCGTGACCGTGGCCGTCGGTGTCGGCGTGTCGGTCGGCGTCGGCGTCGGGGTGACGGTCGCGGTGGGCGTCGGGGTCGGAGTCTCAGTCGGCGTCGGCGTGACCGTGGCCGTCGGCGTGGGCGTCGCGGTGTCGGTCGCCGTCGGGGTCGGCGAGATCGTCGGCGTCGGCGTGACGGTGTCGGTCGGGGTCGCGGTGGCGGTGACGGTTACGGTCGGCGTGGGGGTGCGGGTGGTGGTCGGCGTCGGCAGGTTCGTCGGCGTCGCCGTCGCGCCGGGGCCGGCCGCGGGCAGGGTGAAGGCGCCGGACACGATGATCGGCTGGCCGGAGTCCGGGACGACGACGGCGGAGAGTGTGCGCATCGTGCCGACCTGGCTGACCGGGTAGATCACGCAGCCGTGCGCCACACCGGGCTCGTCGACGATCGGTACTCCGGTCGAGAGCGGGAAGTTGCTGACGTCACAGGTCGGCGGCGAGTTGGTCGCGCCGTCGGTCACGACGACGCCCATGACTGGCGTCGCGACCGAGAAGTCGACGCCGACGCCGTCCGGCACCGCGTTGCCGTACGCGTCCGTCACGACCGCCGCGATGACCGTGGTGAGCGTGCCGTCGCCGTTGTTCTGCGCGCCGTTCGTCACCAGCGAGAGGACGACCTCCACGGGCACACCCGGCGTCGCCATCGGCGTCGGCGTGCCGAGGATCGGCGTGACGAAGTCCTTCGGCGCCTTGCGGAACGGGTTCGCGATGAAGAGCTGCTTGATGGCGTTGCCGTTGCCCTTGAAGTCGTCGTCCGAGGTGAAGGCGGAGAGGATGAAGAGCGACGTCCGCGCCGTGTCGGCGCCGCGCGGGCCGGCGGTCACCTGCGATAGCAGACCGCGGCGCACGTTGTAGGTGTAGACCTGGTTCTGCGGCGTACCCATGCCGAGGAGATCGGCGCTCGAGGTGAAGCCGAGGAACCGGCCGTTGGCGCTGAGCGAGGCGCCGGAGCTCGGGCTCGCGCCGGTCGTCACCTGCGTGGTCGTCGTCTTCTTGCGGCGCGACTTCGTGAGCATGATCTGGCTCACGGCGGCACCGCCGCCCGTCGGGATCTTGTCCTGCTCGTAGGCGATGAGCGTGCCGTTCTGGTTGATCGAGGGCGCGCGCGCGTCCTCGTTGCTGCCATCGGTGATCTGCTTCAGCACGCCCTTGGTGATGAGGTAGATGTGCTGCGGACCGGGGTTGGCGCCGCCGTTCGCGAGGTCGCCCTTCGACTCGAACGCCACCGCGAGGCCGTTGAAGCTCTGCGCGCCGTTCGTGCCGCCGCCATGGGTCAGGCGGACGACGCCGGTGCCCTGCGCTGGATTGCCGGGCGGTGGGGCGCAGGGCAGCGAGGGGCAGGTCGAGCCCAGGTGCGACGTGTCCGCCTGATAGAGCTCGGTGATGCCGCCGACGCCGCCCGTGCCGTTCACGTCCGCCGTCGACTCGAAGGCGATGAAACGGCCGTTGCCGCTGATGTTCGGGTTCAGCGCGTCGCCGGCGACGTGCGTGATCTGCGTGATCTTCCCGGTGAGCGTCGAGTAGAGGAAGATCTGCCGGCCGCCGACCGGGACGGGCGTGCCGTCGCAGACGTTCAGTGAGTCGGCGCAGAGATCGCCGTCGGCCTCGAAGGCGACCTTGAACTCGATGAACTGGCCGTTGCGCGTGATCGAGGGGTGGCGAGCGTTGTGCGCGCCGAAGGTCACCTGGCTCAAGCCCGGGACGCCGCCGAGGTCACGCTCGAGCAGGCTGAAGATGAAGACCTGCCAATCGGCGTTGCCGTTGCCGATGACGTCGCCGTTCGACTCGAAGGTCCACTGGTCCGGTGCCCAGCCCTGGACGTCGCCGACCTCGCCCGTCGTGAGGGACGTGGCCTGCACGAAGGGCGGCGTGAAGCGGTGCAACGCGCGCGTGATGCTCGCGTGGACCAGGAGGATCGCGGCGGCGATCATCAAGATGGCGCCGATGCGCGTAGGGGCGGACTGTCGTCGACGTGTCGGCATGGGCGTCTCTCCGCGGGCTGCTACTGCTATCGAAGGAATCAGTGGCTACGGGCGGGGGATCGGCGCCGCGCGTAGCAAGGGCTTACGGCTGGATGGAATTGTGTCTCACGGCGCAACTTCTACGGCAAGCTACAATCTGACGAGGGGCGGGAGAATCGGCTCAACATTTTCATCAGAGGATCGCGCCGCGATCAAGCCGTGAATCGCGGGGAGAGGGTGATGGGAGGGCCGCTATAGCGGATGAAACGAGGCCGGGGAGGCGTGCTCGCCTCGCCCGGCCCTTGAAATACTCGACCCGCGTCGCACCGCGGCGGCTGGCGCGGTGCGCCGTTCAGGCGGCTGCCGTCGAGGGGTCGATGACCCCGGTGATCTCGATGATGCGGTTGGCCGGGAAGCCGCTGCGCTTCGCGTGCTCGCGGATCACCTCCTCGTTCTCCGCCAGGTAGACGCAGAACGTCCGGTCCGCCGTGACGTACGACTGCTGCCATTGGGCCTTCGGAGCCAGGGTCGCGAGCGCCGCGTTCGACTGGCCCGCCGCCTGGGCGAGGGCGCAGGAGTCCAGCGCGCCCACCCCGTTGATCTCCCGCTCGATCATGAACTTTCGCATGTGCATCACCTCCATGCGCACGTTCTGCCCGAGCACGGCCCTTGTCGGTAGATGGCGGGACTGACATTGTACAGAGGTGTTTCTGCCATAGGAGATCGCGATGCCCCGGATCCTCGACGTGACGGTCCTCTTTCTCGACGAAGGGCACATCTCGACGGCCGTCGGGCCGCTCGAGATCTTCCGCGACGCGGGCGTGCTGTGGGGCCTGCTGACCGGCACCCCGGGCGCGCCGCGCTTCCGCGTGCGCTCGGCGTCGATCGGCGGCAAGCCGGTCACGACCGGCGCGCCCTACGTCGTCCACCCGGACGAATCCCTACAGCGCATCACCCGCACCGACCTCGTTTTCGTGCCCTCGGGCGGCGTCGATCTCGACGCGTCGCTCGCCCGCAACAAGCCGGTCATCCGTTTCCTGCGGCGCATGCACGAGCGCGGCGCGCGCGTCGCCGCCGTCTGCTCCGGCGTCGCGCTGCTCGCGGAATCAGGCCTCCTCGACGGCAAGCCGGCGACGAGCCACTGGGCGCTCGCCGATCTCTACCGCGGGCGCTTTCCGGCCGTCGATTGGCGTACCGAGGCGCTCGTCACCGAGAGCGACGGTCTCTACTGCGGCGGCGGCGTGCACGCCGCGCTCGACCTCGCGCTCTATCTCGTCGAGCGCCTCTGCGACCGGGAGACTGCCGTGCAGTGCTCGAAGGCGCTGCTGATCGACATGCCGCGCGCCAGCCAGGCCGGCTTCGCGCTCCTCCCGCTCGGCCGCCGTCACGGTGACCGGGTGATGGCGCGCGCCGAGGATCGGATCCTCCGCCACTGCCGCGAGACCGTCCGCTTCGAGACGCTGGCGCGCGAGCTCGGCATGAGCCCGCGCAACTTCATCCGCCGCTTCAAGCAGGCGACCGGCGTGTCGCCGCTCGAGTACCTGCAGCGCCTGCGCGTGCACGCGGCGAAGCGCTTCCTCGAGGAGGATCGCCTCGGCGTCCAGGAGATCGCCGGCGAGGTCGGCTACGAGGACGCGGCGTTCTTCCGCGACCTCTTCAAGCGCCACACCGGGCTCTCGCCGGCGGCGTACCGCCGGCGGTTCGGCGCGGATCAGCCGGCCGCGTAGTCGACCGTCAGGCCCGGGAGGCGGCGAGGCGGGCGATCTCCGCGCGGAGCTGCGCGACCTCGGCGTCGCGCGCCGCGACCTGCATGCGCAGGCCGTGCAGATCGTTCCGCAGGTCGTGCACCTCGTGCGCACGGCGGGCGAGCTCAGCGTCGGCTTCGAGTCGCGCGGCGCGCAGGCGATCGATGAGGTCGAGCGGCGGCACGCCTTGCGTCCGGCGCCACTCCATCTCGTCCGCGCCGGGCTCGATCAGCGGCCAGGGATCGTTCGTCATGCGGCGAGCTTACCGGATCGGTCGGACGATCGCCTCCCCAAAGCAGGTGTCCTTCACCCGCGCGCCGCACGCACGGGGGTGGAGGCCATCCTTCGTGAGGCAGAGCCGCACCTCGGAGAGAAAGCGCCCCGTGCAGAGCACCGCGATGCCGTCGGCCGGGACGTCGGGATTCACCGTACGGAAGTCGTCGCGCACCGCGGCCGCGGTCACCCGGAAGGCGTCGTCGGGACTCCGGAAGCGCTCCGGGATCGTGACGCGATGGAACGCGTCGCGGACGCTGCCGAAGTACCGCTCCGGCGACAGGCCGCTGCACGTGCCGTGCTTCGCCCACTCGTGACGGATCAAGTCGCGGCTCGGCATGGCATCATAGGTTGCCGCGATCACGTCCTCGTCGAGGTGGCCCCCGTGTTCGCAACTCTCGGGGAAGCCGCCGCCGTCGTCCTGCGGCCAGAGGCCGTGCACGATGAAGCTGTAGCGCCGCGTCGTGCCGCACTGGGCGTCGTCGCCGCGGCCGGTGCGCTCGGCGCAGTGCTGCGGTGACCAGGAGAGGCTCAGGAGATAGTAGTCGAACGCGCCCGCAACCGAGGCCTGATCGGCGTCATGGGAGCGTCCACCGCGATGGTGCCCGCGCGCCTCGCTTGGTGCGGGACCGAGCGCGACGAGCGCCAGTGCGATGATGAGGACGAATCGCGTCATGCCGCGAGCGTCGTCCTAGGCGATCCGTGCCCACACGCGCAAGACGCGACGGCGTGTGTCGGGCGACCGGGTCAGCCGCCCACGCTCGGCACGGGTGCGAGCGCGATCGCACCACGCCCAAAATCGCGGAGCCTATGTTGACGAGTCTCCAGTCCGGCCGTCTAATCGCGCCCTCGCCGAGCGGGGTTGCGTGGCGGAAATCAGTCGGGCGCCGGCGAGAAGAGGGGCGCGATGCGCCGATGTGTATCCCGTAGGCTTCCTCGGTCGCTGCTGGTCGCGTGCGCCCTCCTGCTGCGATCACGCCCGGCGACAGCGACGTCCCACACCTGCGGCCCCGATGCGATCGCCAACACGGCGAGCGTGCTCTGCGCGCCCCCCGGTGGGCCCTGCACCGCGACGTCGGTCACGATGGGCGACAACATCGAGGTCACGAGCGGTAGCTGCACCTTCGATCTCGGTGGCCGCACGCTCTCCATTCCGAAGACGTTCCAGATGGTCGGCACCGGGCTCATCAGCTTCCTCAACGCCGGCAATACGACGATCACGTCGACGGGCAAGCTCAAGGCGCGCGGCGACTTCAACCAGCCGAGCGGCTCGTTCATCCAGGGCGGTGCGATCACGTTGGACAGCGACGGCACCATCACGCTCGACGGCTTCGTCGACGTCTCGGGCGACTCGGCCGGTACGATCACCTTCAACGCCGTCGGCGATATCCATCTGGACAACGGCTCCACGGCGCAAGGCAACGGCGTCACCAGCACGAGCGACAACGGCTTCGGCGACGGCGGCCTGTTCGAGGTGACGACGACCGGCGGCAGCATCGCGGCGGCAGGAACGATCTCGATGGTCGGCAACAGCCAGGCGGAGGGCGGTGAGGTCGACCTGACGGCGGCGCGCGACATCGACATCCAGCAGACGATCGACGCGAGCGGCGGCGGTGGCGACGGCGGCACGGTCGACGTCGAGGCCGGCGACAATGTGACCGTCGCGAAGACGATCACGGTCGACAGCAACGTCGGCGCGGGTTTCGGCGGCGACATCACGTTGAACGCAGGCGAGGACGGTCTCGGCGGTGTCGTTCCGGGCGGTTCGCTCACCGTCAACGGCGCCACCCTGCGCTTCAACGGCAGCGACTCGGAGGCGTCGAGCGGTGACGCCGGCGAACTCGACGCGAGCGCCGCGGGCCCGATCAAGCTCCTCGGCTCGGCGCTGACGATCCGCGGCAACGGCGGCAGCCTCTTCGACGGCTCAGGCGGCACGGTCTGCCTCGACTCGACCGACTTCGATCCGAACCACATCGGCCCGCTCGACGGCGACATCACCGTCGAAGGCACGATCATTCTGCGAAGCGCGGGCCAGTCCGGCGACGGCGGCTGCTACGAGGCCAGCGCGGGCAAGGGCTTCACCCAGACGGGTACCGTCGACGTGAGCGGGCAGGACACCGGGGGGGACATCGAGATCGACAGCGGCGCTGTCCTCGCGGTCAACGGCGCGCTCACGGCACAGGGGGTCAGCGCGACGGGCGATCCGGGCTCCGTCGACCTGCTCGCCGGCCAGGCGGCGGACGCCGGCCTCGTCGTCGCGCGGAACGTCATCGCATCGGGCGGCAGCGCCGACGGCGTGGGGCAGTTCATTTCGCTCGCCGGCTGCGCGCTCACGGTGAACGGCGGGGTGAAGGTCGACGGGTCGTCGGGCATGACGAGCCCGAGCCCCGGGACGACGCCGATCCTCGGCGGCTCCGAGATCGATCTCATCGCGCGCCATCCGCTGCAGCTGCAGGCGGCGGCGCAGTTCCTCGCGGGGCCCGGCGGCCAGGTGGTCACGATCCACCCGCCGGGCCAGAATCCGGTGATCGGCGGCGGCGTCGTCTTCAGCCCGGGCCGGATCGACCAGCCGGTTGCCGACGGCCCGTATCCCGCGTGCCCGGTCTGCGGTGACGGCATCCGTCAGTCCGGCGAGGTCTGCGACGACGGCGCCGCCGCGGACGGCAGCTGTTGCAACGCGGACTGCACGGCATTGACCTGTCCGACCGCTACCGCGACGCCGGGGGTTTCCGGACCGACCCCGAGCCCCACGATGACGGTGCCGCGCACGATGACGCCGACGCCGCCGGCGACGCCGACGCTGCTCGGCTCCTCGGCCACGCCCGGCGCCACGGCGACCGTGAGCCGCACCCCGACCCCGATCGCCACACCGAGCGCGACGCCCACGGCATCCGTCGCTGGCAACCCCGACCTCGACCACTTCAATTGCTACAACGCGCGCACCGCGCCCGGGACGGCCGGCTTCACCCAACAGCAGGTCGCGCTCGACGATCCACTGGAGTCGCGGGTGGTGAAGGTACTGCGCACCAACGCGTTCTGCACCGCTGTCGACAAGGACGGGCAGGGCATCCCCGACCAGGGCGCGCGGTTGCAATGCTACAACATCCGCAACGCGAGCGGTGAGAAGGCCTTTGCGCGCCAGTCGGTGAGCGTGGCCGACGATCTCGGGACCAGCCAGTGGTCGCTACGCAAGCCCCAGCTCCTCTGCGTGCCGGGCGAGCACGACGGCGGAACCGTCTCGTCGAGCCTCGATCGCTTCAAGTGTTACAGCGCACGCACCGCGAGTGGGCAGCCGAAGTTCGCGGCGCGCCAGGTGACGCTCGCCGACGAGTTCGGCGTGAAGCAGACGATGGTGCTGAAGCCGTTCCAGTTCTGCGACGTGACCGACGTGAATGGCGAGGGTACTGTGAGCGCGGCGGCGCGGCTCCAGTGCTACAAGATCAAGTACGCGCTCGGCGAGTCGCGCTTCACCCGCCGCACGATCGCGGCCGCCGATCAGCTCGCCTCGGAGCGGCTCTCCTTGCAGCGGCCCGACTTCGTGTGCGCACCCGCGACGCGCTCCGCCCCGCCGCGTTGTGGTGACGGCTACCTCGATCCGGGCGAGCAGTGCGACGACGGCAACACCGTCGACGGCGACGGCTGCAACAGCCAGTGTCTCCTGGAGCGTTGTGGCAACGGCGTCGTCGAGCCAGGTGAGCAGTGTGACGACGCCGCCGGCAACGGGAGCGACGGCTGCTGCTCGGCGGCGTGCCGGATCGTCGACGCCGATGGCGACGGCGTTTGCGATCGCAGCGACGTCTGTCCCGCCGACGCGGACAACGACAGCGACGGCGACGGGTTCTGTGTCGGTCCGACGTTCAATCCGCCGGCCGTCGGCGGCGACGATCCGTGCTCGCGCAAGGGCGGCGGCGCCTGGGTGAAGCCGAAGGTGCTCTTCTCGGGGCTCACCGGCGCCGCGGGCACCCAGAAGGTCCTACTGAAGGGCGCGTTCGCCATTCCATTCGGCGGATCGGCAATCGATCCGCAGACCTTCGGTGTGCACCTACGCGTGCGGGACGCCGCCGGGCATCTCGTCCTCGACGAGCACGTCCCGGGCGGTGCGTTCTCGTCGGCGCAGGCGACCGGCTGGAAGACGAACGGTGCGTCTGCGACGAAGTGGACCTATCTCGACAAGGCCCACGACCCGCCCCTCCGCAACGGCATCGACAAGGTGGTGATCGGTACGAAGCCCGCCGTTCCCGGGCTCGTGACCGTGCAGATCAACGGCAAGAACGGCGCCTACGCGCTCGCACCCGGCGAGGAGCCCGTCACCATCGAGCTCGCTCTGGACGACACAGCGACGCCGTCAGGCGCGACCCCCGGCACCGATCACTGCGGCGAGGCGAGGTTCGTCGCCGCGCCCGGCACGCCGGCCTGCGCGTTCAACGGGTCACACGACAAGCTGCTCTGCAAATAGCCGCCGCGCTCAGCCCATGCGGTGCAGGGCGCAGAGCTTGTTGCCGGACGGGTCCCGCAGATAGGCGAGGTACATCTTGCCGAGGCCGCCTTCGCGTACGCCCGGCGGCTCCTCGCAGGTCGTCCCGCCGTTGGCGACGCCGGCCGCGTGCCACGCGTCGACGGTGGCGGGATCCTTGACGGTAAAGCCGACCGTGCCGCCGTTGGCCGAGGTGGCCGCGGCGCCGTTGATCGGCTTCGTGACCGCGAACACGCCGGTCGGCGACAGGTAGAAGAGGCGCCCCTTCTCGTCCGTGACCGCCGGCGGAAGGCCGAGCGTGCCGAGCACGGCGTCGTAGAACTTCTTCGAGGCATCGAGATCGTTGGCGCCAACCATGACGTGACTGAACATGGTGGTCCTCTTACAACGCGACGTAGGCGTCGTCTACAAGCGGCCTTGACGTGCGGTTCGACGCGACGGTTCTGCGCTCAAGCAGCACGCGAAAGCGTCTGATTGCGCTATGACGCAGATGGTGGTGAACGGCATCAGCCACGGCCAGTGCGGAGCGCCCTGGTACCGGCCCCTGTATCAGAATGGACAGTGTCCTGTCAGATCGTGAGCGCGACCGGCTTGGGCCTTGCCGAATTCAACTGTCAAGACTCGCCCGATAACGAGGAGGCTGAGTGTCAATGACGAGAGCTTACCTGGTCACCGTATTCACCGTCGCGACGATGCTCGGTATGTGGGATCCCGTCCGCGCGGACGAGCAAGCGCCGGCGGCAGCGCCGGCGCCGTATTCCGCCGGCTTCTTCGAGCGCTCGACGCTGACGGGGGATTGGGGCGGCGTGCGCAACGACCTGGCGGAGAAAGGCGTCAAGTTCGATCTGAGTCTGACGCAGGTCGGCCAGGGCGTCGTCTCGGGGGGCAAGAACGGCACGTGGGAATACGGCGGCCGCGGCAACCTCACGACCAACATCGACACCCAGAAGCTCGGGTTGTGGCCGGGAGGGTTCTTCACGCTGGAGGTCGAGGGCAACTACGCCGACTCCGTCAACGGTAAGACCGGGGCCCTCATGCCGGTGAACAGCAACCAGCTCTTTCCGGTGCCGACCGGCGATAATCTCAACATTCCCCAGCTCTCGTTCGCGCAATTCGTCTGCCCGTATGCCGGCGTGCTGCTGGGGAAGCTCGATACGACGAGCGCCGACGCCAATGAGTTCGCGCACGGCAAGGGCGACCGTCAGTTCTTCAACATGGCGTTCGGCCTCAATCCTTCGGCGGCGACCGTACCGTACTCGCCGCTGGGGGCTGGGGTGATCGTGCTCCCGACAGGTGATCCGGACCGGGCGATCCTCAACGCGATGGTCGTCCAGGCGCAGGCCAGCGCGAGCACCTCGGGCTTCGAGAACCTCTCCGCCGAGAAGCTCGTCACGAGCGGCGAGGGGCGGGTACGGACCGACTTCTTCGGCCTCACCGGGCATCAGCTCGTGGGCGGCTTCTACTCGAACAAGACCTTCGCCGAGCTCGATCAACGGTTGCGTTTCGTTCTCACCAACCGCTTCGCGTCCAAAGAGGGCTCCTGGACCGTCTACTACAATTTCGATCAGTACCTGTACGAGACCGACGACCAAGGACACGGCGTCGGGGTGTTCGCACGCTTCGGCGCCAGCGACGGCAATCCGAATCTGCTGCATTACTTCTACAGCGCTGGTGTCGGCGGCAAAGGCGTGATTCCCTCCCGCCCCAATGATCAATTCGGCCTCGGCTACTACTACGTCGACGTGACGAGTCCGACGCTGCAGGGCCCCCTGCAGACCAGATCGTTCCTGCGCGACGAGTGGGGATTCGAGGCCTACTACAACGTCGCCATCACGCCGTGGCTGCTGTTGACGCCGGACATCCAGGTCATCGGACCGAGTCAGAAGCAGCAGATCACCGGACTTAGGAGCCGCACGAACATCGATACGGCGGCCGTCCTCGGCTTCCGGCTCCAAGTGGTCCTCTGAAGAGGAAGGGCCACCAAGAGGTTGCCGTGAGCAAGACATCGACGATCCAGCCGCTCGGCTCTCGGCCCGCGCGCGTTCGTTCCGCGGCCCTCATCCCCATCGTCGCCATCGTCCTGCTGGCGCCGGGATGTGGAACGCCGGTCGGGGTCTCGCGGATCGACCCCGAGGCCGCGTACCGGCTGAACACCGAGAGCGCGCTTTCCGTAGGGCAACCCTCCGAGCCGTCGAAGATGGTGCTGCGACGTCTCGGGCTCCTGGATCGCTTCGACAAGGAGCCGAAGGCCGTACTGGCGGAGCTGCATCGTGGACTCGCACCGTCGGACGACGAGGATCGACTCTTCGCGCTCGCCGAGCTGTCCTTCCTCTACGGCGAGCGGTCGGGCGATCGCGCATACTCCCTGGCTTCCGCGGTCTACGCGTATGCGCTGCTCTTCCCGGGAGAAGGCAGTCGGGTAGAGATCCACCGCTCGGATCCGCGGCTGCGATTGACGTACGACCTCTACAATCAGGGTCTCGCCGAGGGGCTCACGGTGGCGCGACAGACGCCCGGCGTGAAGCGCGACGAGACCGTCGAGGTGCGACTGGAGTCGGGGTCACGGCCCTTGCCGTTCGGAAGACTCGAGCTGGTAGTCGATCCGTCTGGCCTCTCGTGGGCGGGCTATCCATTGGAACATTTCGTCTCGGCCACCACGCTCAGGGTCCGCGGCCTGCGGAACCGATACCGGCGGCCGGGGATCGGCGCCCCGATGGCGGCGAGCCTCGCGCCGACCGAGTCGAAACAAGTGGTGATCGGAGCGGACCGCATCGGGCCGCGCACGAAGGTGCCGGTGACGACCTTCGTTCGCTTCGACGATGCGCGCGCGAGCCTCGCCAGCGGGAACGTGCGCGGACACCTCGCGCTCTACGCGGCGGACCAGTCTTCGACCGTGTCGCTCGACGGACGACCGCAGCCGCTCGAGTTCGATTCGACGGCCGCGCTCGCCTACCAGCTCGAGGGTAGCCCACTGTACGGCCTCGAGATCGCCGCGTTCTTCCGTGGGGGCGTATTCGGGCGCATCCTGCCACGCGATCGCACGCAGGATGGCCTCTTCACCCTGCATCCATACCAGCGTGGGAAGATCCCGGTCGTGCTGGTGCACGGGACGGCATCCAGCCCCGTGCGCTGGGCCGAGCTGATCAACGAGCTCGAGGGGGATCCACGCATTCGAGACCAGTATCAGATCTGGGTCTTTCTCTATGACACCGGCAATCCCATCGGCTACTCGGCGGGACGGCTGCGCAAGGCATTGGCCGATGCATTGGCCGAGTTCGACCCCAACGGCGAGGATCCGGCACTTCACCGCATGGTGGTGATCGGGCACAGCCAGGGCGGGCTGCTGACCAAGCTCACGGCGATCGACACGGGCACGCGCATCTGGGACCGCGTGAGCGACAAGCCGTTCAACGAGGTCAAGCTCGCACCCGATACGCGGCAGCTCCTGCAGCAGTCGATGTTCTTCACGCCGCTGCCCTTCGTCGGGCGTGTGATCTTCATTGCGACGCCCCATCGGGGCGCCCTCATGGCGGGCGGCCGGCTCGGTGCCATTGCCGCCTCCCTCGTGCGCCTGCCGGCCGGCATCATGACCCAGATGGCGGCGGCCGCGACGGGCGACGAGGACGCGAGGCTCGCGGCTCTCCTGCGCCGGCCTCCGACGGCGATCGACAACATGAATCCGAACAACCCAGGCCTCAAGATCATCGCCTCCATTCCCGTTCCGCCCACGATTCCGGCACATTCGATCGTCGCCGTGAAAGGGACAGGGCCGGTCGACGATGGAGACGACGGCGTCGTCGCCTATCGCAGCGCTCACATCGACGAGGTGGTCTCCCAGGTGGTCGTGCGATCCGGTCACTCCTGCCAGGGCAATCCTGAGACCATCGAGGAGGTGCGTCGCATCCTCCTCCTGCACGCGGCCGTAAGCGGTGTAACCTCGCCTCCATGATGGCGCGGGTCCGGCCGGGCTTCATTTTCCTGTCGCTCGCCGTCCCGATCATGACGTGGGTCATGCCGTCGCCGGTCGGCGCCCAGGATCTCGAGCCGCGCTCGTACGCGAACACTCCGGTTGGCATCAATTTCGTGCTCGCCGGGTACGGCTACCAGTCGGGGGACGTCGTGACCGACGCGTCGATTCCGCTCACGGACGCGAAGGTCCACGTCCACAATGCCGTGCTCGCCTACGCCCGGTCCTTCGGACTGCTCGGCAAGTCCGCAAAGGTCGACGTGATCGTTCCCTACGGTTGGGTGTCGGGAACCGCGCTCTTCCAGGGGGAGCCGAAGGAGCGCGTCGTGAACGGCTTCACCGACCCCCGGTTCCGCCTCTCCGTCAACCTCTACGGTGCTCCGGCCCTCACGATGGAGGAGTTCCCGAGCTACCATCAGAACGTCATCGTCGGCGCCAGCCTCCAGATGTCGGCGCCCCTCGGCCAGTATGAGGCCGACAAGCTGGTCAACCTCGGCAGCCATCGCTGGGCCTTCAAACCCGAGATCGGCGTCTCGAAGGCGATCGGCCCGATGATCTTCGAGCTCGCGCCGAGCCTCGTCTTCTTCACCGACAACGACGACTTCCTCGGCAACAAGACCCGCGCGCAGGACCCGATCTACGCTGTGCAGGGCCATGCCATCTACCGCCTCGGCGAGCCGCTGTGGGTCGCATTGGACGGCACGTACTATGGTGGAGGGAAGACGAGGATCAACGGGGTGGAGAACGACGACCGACAATCGAACGTTCGTATGGGCCTGACGGTCGCGCTGTCGATCAACCGGCACAACTCGATCAAGCTCTACGCGAACAAATCCATTGTGACGCGCATCGGCGGGGACTTCGACGTGATCGGGGTGGCCTGGCAGGTCCGCTGGGGAGGAGGTCTATGAGCTGAGCGATGCTGCCGGCCCGCCGGCGGCGCCTTTGACAGCTTTCGCAGGTCCGTGCGAAGAGTCCGCGACACGGCCACGCCGGTGATCGCCCCTTACCTCTCCGACGTAGCGAGCCGCTCCGGATGAGCGGCGCCGCCAGCTCGAGCCGCCGGCTCGCGGCCGTGCTTTGCGCCGTGGTGTTTCCCCTCGTCGCCCTCGCGATCCTGGCGCCGCAGGCGGTGACCGACGCCTTCACGGCCGGCGGCTACATGCCACACGGCCACTGCTATCTGTGGCAGCCGCGCCTCGTGGCGCTCCACGGCGTCTCCGACCTCCTGATCGGCCTCGCGTACATGGTGATCTCGGTCACGCTCGCCTACGTTGTCTACCGCGCGCGCGATCAAATCCCGTTCCAATGGATGGTGCTCGCGTTCGGGCTCTTCATCGTCGCCTGCGGCGTGACGCACTTCATGGAGGTCCTCACGCTCTGGACGCCGCTCTATTGGCTGTCCGGCGACGTCAAGGTCGTGACGGCACTCGCGTCGGTCGGCACCGCGGTCGCGCTGCCGCCGCTCGTGCCGCGCATCCTCGAGCTGGTGCGAGCGCGCGAGGTCGCCGAACGGCAGCGCTCGGAGCTGCTCGAGAGCTCCGCCCTCCTGGCCGAGGAGCAGTCGGCGCGGGCGCGGGCGGAGGAGGCGGACCGCGCGAAGGACCAATTCCTGGCAATGGTGTCGCACGAGCTGCGCAATCCGCTGTCGCCGATCCTCGCGTGGTCACGCATGCTGAAGCTCGACGCGCTCGACCCGGCGAAGCGCGTGGACGCCTATGACGCGATCGAGCGCAACGCGGCGGCCCAGGCGCAGCTCGTCGAGGATCTTCTCGATGTCTCGCGCATCGTGACGGGGAAGCTCCGGCTCGACGTGCGGCCCACCACGCTCGAGTCCGTCATCGAGGCCGCCGTCGAGGTCCTCCGGCCATCCGCCGATGCCAAGCAGATCCGGCTGCAGCTCACCATAGATCCGCTCTGCGGGATGGTGCTGGGGGATCCGGACCGTCTGCGCCAGGTCGTGTGGAACCTGCTCTCCAACGCGATCAAGTTCACGCCCAAGGGTGGTCGGGTGCACATCGCGCTGCAGCGCGTGAACTCGCACCTCGAGCTCTCGGTGAGCGACACAGGCCAGGGCGTCGCGCGCGAGGCGCTGCCGCACGTGTTCGAGCGCTTCTGGCAGGCCGACGCCGGGACGCAACGGCGCCACGGCGGCCTCGGTCTCGGCCTGTCTATCGTGCGGTATCTGGTGGAGTCGCATGGCGGCGAGGTCAGCATACGCAGCGACGGGCCGGGGCAGGGCGCCTGCTTCATCGTGAAGCTGCCCCTCATGGTCACGACCGAGCACCTGACCGACGGCGAGCGCCGGCATCCGGTGGCGGCGGAGGAGATGCCGGCCGGAGGACTGGCGTCACTTGCCGGCCTCGCGGTCCTCGTCGTGGACGACGAGCCCGACTCGAACGACCTCGTGCAGACGCTGCTCGCGTCGCGCGGCGCCGAGGTCCGCGTCGCCGCCTCCACGCGCCAGGCGCTCGACATCCTGAACCGCTGGCGCCCCGACGTGCTCGTGTCCGACATCGGGATGCCGGACGAGGACGGCTATGCGCTGATCCGGCAGGTCCGCAGCCGTCCGCCCGAGCGCGGCGGCGCCGTCGGCGCTGTTGCCCTCACCGCGTATGCGCGCGTCGAGGACCGCGTGCGGATCCTGAACGCCGGCTTCCAGATGCACGTCGCGAAGCCGGTCGATCCGACGGAGCTCATCGCGGTCGTGGCCAGCGTCGGGCACTCGCGGCGGCGCGGGCGGCCGCTCGACGCGCCCGTCTAGGTCACGACTCCTTCTGCTCGCGCCCGAGCGCTCGCTCCACGGCCCGCACCAGCACCTCGACGCCACCAGCGACCCATGCGAGCCCTTCGCTCACCCGCGAGAGCGGCGCCCTTTCGAGACGATCCGCCAGCCGACGCAACAGTGCGACGAGGCGGGCACGCTCCGCATCGAGCTTCGCGTCGATCCTTTCGGTGTCGATGGTTCCACGGCGTGACTTTGCATCCATGGGGCGCCCTCCTACTCCCACCATATCACCGCGCCCGGTACAGATTCCTCGGGCCGCCTACCCGCTTCGCTCGGGTGCCGACGCGAGCGCCCGCCGACCGTGCTGCATCCACGCCGCGCACTCGGGCGTCAGCCGTTCGGCCACACGGCGCTCGTAGGCGGCGAGCTCCTCCACGGTGAGCACGTCGCGCCAGCGGCCGTTCGTACCTTTGAAGACGAACGTCTTGAGGCCGCCCTCGAACATCATGTCGACGGCCCCGATCCGCGCCACGCCCTCGCGCATGCGCTCGAAGGTGCAGCGTGCGACCACCTCGGGCCAGCACGCCTCGGGCACGTCGGCGCCGATGAAGGCTGCGACGCGGCGCATCTCGCCCTCGAGATCCGCCTTGAGGTCGTTGTAGTGCACGAGGAGCAGGTTCGGCCGCTGGCGCTCGGCCCAGAAGGTCGCGACGTGAGGGAAGAAGTGCTCTTCGTCGAGCCAGCGTGCAAAGAACGCGTGGACGTCGCCATCCCACGTCGGGAACTGCGCCACGTCGGGGGGAGCCTCTGCGTTCAAGGAGTCGCGCACCTCGGCGCGGAAGTGCTCGACGTGGTTGCAGAGCGAGATGAACGCGTCGCGCCCGTCACGCACGACGAAGACGTAGCGCGCATCGTCGAACCACGGGATACCGTCGGCGGGGGTGTGGGTCTTCATGAACCGACGGTGCGTTTGCGCGTCGAGCATCGCATACATCTCCGCTGCCGCGACGAGCGTCATCTCGATCCAGGGGCTGATCGCGAGCACGGGCCCGGGCGGGTCCGTGTCCGGCCAGAGCAGGCTCGCGATGATCGACTGCATCCAGGTCGTCCCGCACTTGGCGGGAGTGCAGACGAAGACGTCGTCCGATCGCGGCACGAAGCCGTCCCAGCGGGACGTGTCGTCGACGACGGTATGGTAGTTGCGGCGGCGGTGCATGCGCTCCTCTCTCGCTAGCGTCGGATGATCTCGAGGTATGGCGGAGTCGCGATCGCGGCGATGCTGATCCGACCCTCCACGAGTGCTCGCAGCTCGCTGCCGACGAGCTCGTGCCGCCACCCTTCGGCAAGCGGATGCCCGGCGAGATCGTCGGTTACGATGCCCTCGACGAACCGCTCGCACTCGCCGCGCGTCGCGACCAGCTCGGGCGCAATATCCGCGTCGTCGCACCGGCGACGAAGCAGCACCAACGCGAGCTCGGAGGCGGTTGCGACACGGCGGACAATGTTCGACGAAGGCTCACGCGGCGTCTCGATCGGCTCAGCCTCGATTCCGGTTGAGATCGCCCGAGCCAGTCCCTTGAGCCCGGAACCCGAGAGGCCTCCCGCGCCGCGAACCCGCAATATCGCGGCCGGATCCGTTGGCATGGTGCGCGCGATCTCGACGACGGTGGGGTCTTTCAAGATCCAGCCCACCGGGAGATCCTTCGTTCGGGCTTCTCCCTCCCGCCACGCGGCAATCTCGCGCAGCACGGCGAGCTGGCGTCCCGTCAAGCGACCACGTCGCGGAAGCTTGAGATAGGCCTGATGGGGGTCCTGCATGCCCATCCGCGCGCCGTATCGTCGATCCAGCTCGTCCTCTGCCCAGGCCGCGCGACCTCGCTTCTCGATCTGGCGCGCGAGCGCGTCCGCGATTGCGTGCAGGTGGCGGACGTCGTCGGCGGCATAGGCCACTTGCGTCGCTGAGAGCGGGCGCTTCGACCAGTTGCTGAAGGTCTCATTGTGCTCGAGACGAATGCGCAGCACCCGCTCGACGAGCCGGTCGTAGGCGAGGGAGCACCCCAGCCCGACAAATCCCGCGAGCAGTTGCACGTCGATGACCCGCGCCGGTTCCACGCCGAATCGCCGGGCGAACAACACGAGATCTCCCGACGGCGCATGCATCAGCAGCTCGACGTGTGGGTCGGCGACCAGCTCCGCGATCGGACCCACATCTCCCCGCTCGATGGGGTCGATGACTGCCACTCGATTGAGCGTAGCGACCTGCACGAGACAGGGGTCCGGCGCATACGTCCGCTCCCAGAGAAACTCGGTATCAAGCGCGAGTCGGCCCTCGGAACGAGCCGCGTCCGCGAACGCGCGGACCTCGGCCGTCGTGGTGAGGTGCTCGATCCCCGGCATTGCTGGAGCCATTTCGCGTGCTTGTATCAGACTTCGCTCCGGATCGTGACATCATCGACTTCCCGCCTCCTTCCTCATAGTCCTGCGCACGTGATGCGAGCCTCTTGCGCGTGGGGCAGGGTGGCGATCCGCGGAACGCGACTCCTTGCCGTTCTGGTGGTGGTCTTGCTGGCGGGGAGCTGCGCGTCGGCTCGACGGCGTGCTTCCGTCGTCGACCCGGCCCCGACCGCGGTCCGGGGTATCGCACTCCCCGGTGCCCCGGCGACGGGCGTGACCCTCGACTACCTGGCCTACGACCGGGCCCGGCAGCGTGTCTGGGTGCCGGCGGGGGACACGGGAACCGTCGCGGTGTTCGACCGTGCCGACGACCACATGATGGTCGTCCCCGGCTTCGCGACGGCCGAGGTGGAGCGTCACGGGGGCAAGCGAAGAGTCGGCCCGAGCTCGGCGACGGTGGGTGAGGGCACAGTCTACGTCGGCAACCGTGCCGACTCCTCGGTCTGCGCTGTGGACGCAGTGTCATTGCGACGGGGCGCCTGCATCACGCTCGCCTCGGCCCCCGATGGACTCGCGTACGTCGCGGCCATGAAGGAGGTGTGGGTCACGACGCCGCGCGACCGCGCGATCACGATCCTGGACGCGGCGAATCCCCTGCGACTGACCACGAAGGGCAAGATCGCCCTGGCCGGCGCCCCGGAGGGCTACGCTGTCGACGACGCGCAGGGTGTCTTCTACACCAACCTCGAAGATGGCGATCGGACGCTTGCGATCGCCGTCGCAAGCCGACGGATCACGAGCACCTGGCAGCCGGAGTGCGGGGCGGCCGGTCCCCGAGGGCTCGCGTTCGATCCTGCGTTCCATATGCTCGTGGTCGCATGCACGGATCACCTGGTCGCGCTCGATGTAGTCCACGACGGGGCGGTGCGGTCGTCGCTGCCGATCGGCGACGGCATCGACAACCTCGACCTCCTGGCGTCACGTCATGAGGTGTACGCGGCGGCGGGTCGCGCGGCGACACTCTCGATCGTCCGCCTGGATGCGCAAGGGCAACTCAGTCCCCGCGCAACCGTGCCGACGCGTGCGGGCGCACGAAACGCCGTCGTCACGGACGAGGGCGTCGCGTATCTGACGGATGCGGCCGGGGGGCAGCTCCTCGTCGTCACGCCCTGATCCGTGTCGAGTATTGTCACAGTGCCTTACCATGCGCTCAGCCCCGAGGCGCTCCGCGGCCTGATCGAGGAGTTCGTCACGCGCGCCGGCACTGACTACGGCACACGCGAGAGTCCGATCGAGGAGAAGATCGCCGATGTTCAGCGCCAGCTCGAACGCGGCGACGCGGTGATCGTTTTCGATGCCGAGACGGGAACCACGAACATCGTGTCCGCGCGTGATCAGGCCACGTAGCTCCGCGGAGCGGCATCGCGCGCACGTCTCCGCCGCCCGTCTTGTCTACACGACAGGTGCTGTTAGGGGTTAGTTGAAGAGCGGATGGACCAAGTTGCGATTCAATTCTCGACGACGCCGTCAGTCGTCATTGGAGCTCGTACTCCCATTCGATTCGGGCGCCAGCTACGTCTGCGTCGGATCAATCGCGCTAGTTCAATCATTCGCCGTTCAGCCACTTGGACATATGCCTCCCTGATGGCAGTCTTTTGGGGGCTTCTGATCAGGGGCCGAAGTCTCCGTGCTTGGCGGGTAATCCCTGTGGCGTTGCCATTCGGCCTGCCGACTATCAGAAGTTCGGCTACCGTCGCCGGATGGTCATAAAAACAGACAAGGCTGATGCCATTGTTGCGGCAGCTACGTCGCAGTTGGGTAAGCCGTTTGACAGCAGGAGCCTCAAAGGGTTCCTTTCGGCTAAGTTTCCCGGAATCCGGGACTGGCGTGATCCAGACAGTTGGTTCTGCGCCGAGCTCGTGGTCTGGGCGTTCGAGCGAGCTGGCTATTGGAAGAACCCACCGTTGCCCTGGCCCAAGAACCGCGTCTCGCCTACGGACACGCTCTTGTTGTTCCTCACCGATGACAACTTCGTCAACGCCGGTACGTTCTGGGAGCCCATCGTCGGATTGAAGATGGAGCCGTGGGAACGATGATGTTCCTTGCTGCGTCGGATGGAGTCGCGGCGGCGTGCGTGGCGGGGTGGCGGCTCATGCGTGATGAGCCATGTCCGCTCGCTGGCGACGGACTGATGGCAGGCTGACCGTCCGCCGAAGCGGCGACCAGTGTTGCCGCAAATCGTCCCCGCATGTTCCCTGTTCTTCCAGGTTGACGTTTCGGACGTGCCGCTCGTTCATGCGCGGCGAGTATCGCGCGGAAGGTGGGCTGGCCGTCAAGTGTTCGCTGTCAGGTGAATTCCGAGGGCTCGGTGCGGAGAGCCGATCGCTTCGTTCGGGCATCGCGACCGCGTGAGCTCTGCGTGCCGTCGCCCGTAGGGTCGCTGATCTGAAGGCCGCATGCCGCGGGCCCGAGAGGGATATATTCCCGGGCCGCGGCGGGGCGCCGCCTCCGCGAATCGCGAAGTCGCGTCGACAAACGTGACAGTGTCACAGTTGTACCTTGACACTGTCACGTGCCGTGGGTTACGTCCGTCGCTCCCGATAATCGATTCGTCGTGGAGGAGAATGGCATGTCGAGACGGACGCTCATCGACTTTCTGCTCGCGATCATGGCAGTCGTGCTCGCGGCGCTGTCCCCAGTCCGGGCTGAGGCGCAGACACGCCAAGCGCCACTGCGCAGCCACTTTCAGCTCGTCGGCGGCGCCAACAGCAGCCATGACTTCTACGTCGATCCAGGTGCGACGCGCGTCTGGCTGGACGTTCGCCAGGCCGGACCGACCGACAGTTGCTCGGTCACGACGCCGATGGGACGGGCGCTGGCGTACGATACGGTCGTCGAAGAGCTTGCCTCGAAGGTCGACCGTCGTCTGAGCGGAGATCCGCTCGGGCAGTTCCAGGAAGCGATGTACTGGGACGCGCCGCAGCCCGGCCGCTACTCGGTGGGGTCGGGGCAGGAATTCCTGGGCTTCGTCGTCGTCGACGGCGGTGGCGAGATGCTCTTCTGGGTCGACGATCCGCCGTCGTTCAAGCCTGGGTCCTACCTGCCGAATGCGAAATCGCTGCGTCTCGCGGTGGGCTTGAACGACGCGAACGGCCTGCCGCTCAGCGGTGCGACCGTGACGGGCACGGTGCAGCAGACTGCCAAGGCGGACGGCTCCGAGGTGAAGGCGGTCGCGTCGCCCCTCACCTTCGTTCCGGGTACGCAGGTCGGCGTCTATACGGCCACGCTGCCGTCGGGCCTCAAGAGCACGGGCGTCTACACGGTTTCCATCACGGGGCAGAAGGATCTCCTCCGTCGCGACATCGTGACGAGCCTGGCGGCGTATTCGGGATTGGTCCCGCCGCACCGCGCCGCCGGCGAGGCTCCGCCGCCAATCATCGAGATTCAGGACCCGGATCCCTCGACGCCGATTCCGTATCCGGACGCCGCGGCACCGGGCACCATTCGCTATGCCCGCGAGGATCTCGCCGATCCGGTCAAGCCGGTCATCGTCTTTCTTCACGGCTGGAACTCCGACACCAGCATCTGGGACGATCGCGGCACCGGCTTCTACGGTCCCGCGATCGATGCCGCTTATCGCGTGGCGCTGGTCGGACTGCACGGGGACCGCGATTTCATGACCAACGCGGCGATCGTGAGCCAGACGCTGCCGGTGATTGCCGCACACTACGACGTCCGCAAGGTCGTGATCGTGGCGCACAGCAAGGGCGGGGTCGACGCCGACGCGGCGCTGATACTCAACGGCAGCAGCGACTACGTGACGACGATGATGACGCTCGGCACCCCGCACACCGGGACGCCGCTCGCCGATCTCGTCGACGAGCCGGGCTTCAGCTCCTTGCCATTCATCGGTCAGTTCCGGAACGAGGCGCAACGCTCCATGAAACCCGCGGCCATGGCGCTGTTTCGCGCCCAGGTGAACGGCAATCCGCGCAACGCGTCCCTCGACATCCGCACCTTCGGCGGCTGGGACTATACCAACGTGCGGAAGCTCGAGGACCTGGAGTTGTTGACGACCGGCTCGTTTCTCGACGCCTATGCCTTCGTCCATGCCAACGACGGCATCGTGCCCTACGCCGCGTCGATCCGTCCGGGGGTTGGCGGCCGGGAGATCTTCAGCGGGCCCTCGGACTCGCGCACCGCGTTCAACCACTTCCAACTGCGGGAAAAAGGTCTCTATTGGGCGCACATTCAAGCGGAGCTGCTGAGCTCGCAATGGGACAACAGCCCGTCGCCGCCGTCCAACGTCGTGGCCGCGCTCAACGCGAACGGCGACACCGGCAGCGTGCAGTTGACCTGGGACAATCACAGTCGCTTCGCCCAGACGCTGCGCGTGGAGCGCGCGACCGACGGCGGAGCGTTCGCCGAGATCTCACCGCCGTCCTACACCGCAGCCTACACCATCTACTACGACCTCAGCGTGCCGGCAGGGCACACCTACGCATATCGGATGCGGTTCGGCATCGGGAACACCTGGTTCTCGAGCTACTCGAACACTGCGACGGTCGGCTTCCCGGTCGCCTCGCCGACACCGGTGGCGACGCCGAGCCGTCCGAACGCGCCGTCGCAGCTCCGCGCCGCGCCGCTCTCGACCACCCAGATCGGCCTCACCTGGGTCGACAACAGCGCGGACGAAACCGGCTTCGCGATCTATCGCCTGCTGCCGTCGGGAAGCGCGTATACGAACATCGCAACGGTCGGCGCCAACGTGACGACCTTCACCGATAGCGGCCTGACGCCGAATACTGGCTATTCGTACCAGGTACGCGCGCTCAACGGCTCACTCGCCTCGCCGTTCTCCAACGTTGCGAGCACCGTGACCTCGATGGATGTGCTCGGCGATCCATCGTTCCTCAATGGGTCGTACGATCCGACAACCGGCCGCGTGCAGCTCACCTGGGTCGACAACAGCTCGTCCGAGGACGGCTTCCACGTCCAGTTCTCGTACTCGGGGAGCGCGTTCAGCGATCTTGCGCCGCCGACCGTCGCTGCGAACGTCACGACGTACGTCACCGGCCAGCTGCCGACGACCGGCAACTATCAATTCCGCGTGCAGGCAACCCGTGGCACCACCTCCTCGGGGTGGAGCAACGTGGCCAGCGTCACCGTCACCACGCCGGTGCCGCTCGTCGCGCCATCGAATCTGACCGCCTCGTACAACGCCACAACCATGCGCATCGAGCTCGGGTGGACCGACAACACTACGAGCGAGGACGCCTTCGAGGTGCAGTTCTCCTACTCGGGCAGCGCGTTCAGCGACCTCGCGCCGCCGACGGTGGGTGCGAACGTCACTACCTACGCGACCGGACAGAACCCGCCGTCGGGCTCGTACGGGTTCCGCGTACGGGCGCTTCGCGGGGCCGACGTGTCACCGTGGAGCAACGTCGCATCGATGATCAAGTAGCGGCGGTCCCGAGCCGCGGTCGTGCTCGGCTTGCGCGCGTGCGTCTTTTCGCCGAGACTCGCCGCCGATGGCAACCCGACCGCGCGCGCGGCACCGCGGCGACTTGCGCGAGAGGTTGCTGTCCGGGGTCGCGAGCGTCCTCCGCGACAAGGGCATTGGCGCGCTGTCGATGCGTGAGGTGGCGCGCCGTGCCGGGGTGTCACACAACGCCCCGCTCCATCATTACGGGACCAAGGCCGGTCTCCTGACCGCGTTCGCAACGGCAGGATATGCGCGGCTCGGGCAGATGATCCAGGCGACCATCCGCGCGCGTCGCCCACGGTCCGGTCCGGAGCTCCTGGAGGCAATTGGAGGCGCGTACGTTCGGTTCGCTCTCGAGAATCGCGATCAGTTCACGATGATGTTCCGGCCCGAGCTCTTCGAGAGACAAAAGCGGGCTCTCGTGCGTGGACGCGAAGGCGTCCATGGAGATCTCGAGCAGGAGCGCGGCGGCGTCTACGCGTTCCTGCGGACGGCGGTCGGACGCTGCGTCGAGGAGCGCTATCTCGAGCCTGGCGATCTCGAGGTGGCGACCGCGACCGCCTGGTCAGTCGCCCACGGCTTCGTCGATCTATGGTTCAGCGGGCGCTTCGTCGAGCGTCTCGGCAGGCGAGACTCCCGTCGCCTGTACCAGGAAGTGCTCCAGTTCTTCGTCGCGAAGCTGACCGGAGTTGGGCCGCGTCCCAGGCGCCGCGCGCGGCGAAGTACGTCGCGGCCTTCCAAGTAGACGAAGGACGGCGGCGAGATAGAGACGCGCGGGGTTCAGGAACAGCCGGCCGACGATCGGGAGGACCGTCGGCGCGACCACGCCGATGGCACCGAGGATCGCGATCACGAGGCCGAACGTCAGCGCGACGAGCGCCATGGCGACCAGTGAAGCACCGTTGTGTGCCCGGCGTCGAGCGGGCGACGCGAATGCCGGTCACGAGCGCGCCCCCAACGTCGATGAGCGAGACGGGCTGAGGCCGCCGGACGTCAGCCCCCGAGCGCGCTGCGGAAGCGCTCGATCACCGAGGTCGCTGTTGCTTTGGCATCGCCGAGGAGCGCATCCGCGGTCTGCTTGATCTCGCGCCAGGATTCACCGGCAGCGGCAGACAGGCTCTTGAGCATCCGTGCGGCGTCGCGTCGTTTCGACTGCAAGACGTCAAGTTGCGTGCGCGCGTCCTTCCGCAGCACGCGAATCCGGGCGCGCGCGTCCGCCTCGATCTTCCGCTCCGCGTTCCGGACGTCCCGCTGGATCGCGGCGATCGCCTTCTCCAAGGACTTCACGCCCTGTTGGATCTCGCCGTACGCGGCCCGGGCCTCGCCCGACATCGCCCGGCCCGTTCGTTGGAGGGTGCTCATGCCCTTGGAGCGTTTTCTCACTGCCTTCCTCGCCATTGCGGTCTCCTTTCCGCGCACCGCGCCCGCGACCAGACGTCCGCGATCGACGCGAGTATGTACCTCAGGCGGACACCTCCGCGATAACCCTCGGCGCCCTCGTACGACCCCGTGCCCGCTGGGGAGCACGCCGAGGTGGCCGTACGTCCGGGCTGACCACGGCGACCTGTGTCGCCTCACGCCAGAGGATTGCCAGGTCGGGGGTGAGCTGGTGCACGAGTTCCGCGAGGATGCCTTCGGGGTCGGTGACCTCGCCGAAGAAGTGCTGGAGCGTCGCGAACACGGCCACCACCGCGTGCTCGGCCTCGGTGCTATCGCGCAGCGCGCCCTGTTGCATGACTTCCCCAAGCAATTCGAGCTTGTACGAAAGATCGGACACGGGCGGCGGAGTCACCATCCAGAGGCGCTTCAAGCCGGGGGGCAGCCGCGCGGCGAACCCCGCCGAGGCGTCAGCGGGAAGGCGGTCGCGGAGTTCCTGGAACACGACGCCGGTGAGGGCCCGAGCATGGCGTCGGTCGCTGTGGAGCGATTCGGCGACGGAGCGGACGAAGGAGGGCGTATTCACGGCTGGGACCGAGAGCATTCGCCATGCCAACTCGCCCGGCCGAATGATCGTGGAGCCTGGGAAGCATCGTTCCCATTCATGCCACGCGGGAGCCGCGCCCGGTCGCAGAAAAGAGAATGCAGCCCCATCGACCCGCTACCCCGCGCTCGTCCGGGGGTCTTGGGCGAGCTGCCTACGCGCGACCGCATGAGGTTGGCGACGACAAGCGGCGCCGCGTCCGTGGTCGGCTATTCAGTCCCGCCAGAGCCACAGTCCGCCAGTGAGGCTAACCCCGATCACCGTAAGCCACGCCACGTTGCTCACGACCAGCGGGTAGGTCATGAGCACCATGCCGAGCACGACCGGCGGCACCCGCTGCATCTTCCGTCCGTAGCGGAACGCAACGAAGCCGATCCCCCCGAAGAGGAAGCCGAGCGCCATCGCGGTCGGGTCGAGGGTCAGTCCGGGCACGGACCCGATCGTAGCCTACCCTCGCGGCCCCAAATACCGGGATTCAGCCCTACTCGACATGCTCAACCGCTTACCACGAACCCCCATGAACTGAGCGCGCTGTCGGCATCCCGTGCGCGCGGGATGAGAACATACCCCGCCACGGCACCGACGAACGTCCCGGCGGCGCTCGCTGCGATCGTGCGGAGCACAGCGCCGGCCGACACCCCATTGGAATCCGCGAGCACTAGCACGGCTACCGAGAGCAACGGATTGCCGACCGTTGCCCGCCCCGTCATCCAGAAGCTCGCGGTCGCGAACGCGCCGAGGGCGATGGGGACACGAGCGTCCCGATGATACGCGACGCCGACCGCGATCAACATGAAGCCGAACGCCGCGACCGCGTCCGCGAGGGGAGTAACCGGAACGTACGAGGATCGGCGGAGCGACGCGATGGGGAGGACGCGCGCCACGACAAGCGCGCAGCATGTTGCCCCGAGCAGTTGAGCCGCGATGTGGACTGTGGTGCGAGTCCAGCTCTGGTTACCGCCAATGGAGGCCGTGAGCGACACGAGCGGGTTGGTCTGCGCGCCCGACCATCCAGACGCCGCTCTTCACGCAACGCCGTCGTCATCCACGGATCTCTGATACGGCGCACGGCGGTGACGCAAGTTCGATGGCCGTGTCGGGAAACAAGCGCGGCTGGAGCCAGAGTGCGACGCGCACGAGCGCGATGAGAACTGGCACCTCGACGAGTGGACCGATGACGGCCGCGAATGCAGCGCCACTGTGGATGCCGAACGTGGCGACCGCGACGGCGATCGCCAGCTCGAAGTTGTTCGACGCCGCCGTGAAGGACAAGGTCGCGGACTGCTTGTAGTTCGCCCCCACGCGGGCACTGAGGACGAATGACGTGACGAACATCGCGACGAAGTAGATGAGCAGCGGCAGCGCGATCCGTAGCACATCGAGCGGGAGCTGGAGGATCGCCTCGCCCTTGAGCGAGAACATCACGACGATGGTGAAGAGCAGCGCGACGAGCGTGATCGGACTGATGCGGGGTACGAAGCGGGTCTCGTACCACTCGACGCCCTTCACGGCGACGAGGAGCCGCCGCGTGAGGAACCCGGCGGCGAACGGCACGCCGAGATAGATCGCGACGCTCACGGCGATCTCGCCGATGGTGATCTTGACGACCACCCCCGCGAGACCGAGCCATCCCGGCAGCAACGTCGCGAAGAAGTAGGCGTAGACGGAGAAGAAGAGCACCTGGAAGATCGAGTTGAACGCGACGAGGCCGGCGCAGTACTCCGTGTCGCCCTTCGCCAAGTCGTTCCACACGACGACCATCGCGATGCAGCGTGCGAGGCCGATGAGGATCAGCCCCATCATGTACTCGGGCTTGTCGCGCAGGAAGACGACCGCGAGCGCGAACATCAGCACGGGGCCAATGATCCAGTTCTGGATGAGCGAGAGGCCGAGCACGCGCGTATTGCGGAAGACCTTGCCGAGATCCTCGTAGCGGACCTTGGCGAGTGGCGGGTACATCATCAGGATGAGCCCGACCGCGATCGGCAGCGACGTGGTGCCGAGGCTCAGGCGATTGAGCGCCGCCGTGAATTCGGGGACGCGGTCGCCGAGCCCGACACCGAGGCCCATCGCCAGGAAGATCCACAGCGTCAGATACCGATCGAGGATGGAAAGCCTCTGGGCGGTGCTCGTGTTCGTCTGCATACACTTCTCAGCTCCTCGAAAACGATATGCGTTGCTGAGACGGCGCGCTCAACGCGGTGCCTGCCCCCCTTGCGAAGCGGCTTGACCGGCGGCGGCAGCGTGTGGACGGCTGAGCGAGGGGCGTGCCTCGGGCTTCCGCCGTCCCCCGGGGGCGCGCAAGGCTCGCTATGGTCGCATCCTCACTCATCTCCGATGCCTTTGAGCGTCGTCTTCCCGATTTCGTCCAGCTTTCTTTGAAGGCTCATCTTGTCGAGGGACCTCAGCGGCAGGCTCAAGAAGATCCGAATCCGGTTCTCGATCTCCAAGTAGACGCGGCGGAAGAGTCGCCGGTGCTCTTCGACGGGCCCCGTAAACGCCGCTGGATCGGTTACGCCCCAGTGTGCCGTCATCGGCTGGCCCGGCCACACGGGACAGACTTCGCCCGCCGCGCTGTCACACACGGTGAACACGAAGTCGAGTGGAGCGCTGCCGGCTTGAGCGAACTCGTCCCACCTCTTGGAACGGAGCGCGGTCGCGTCGTAGTGCAACTCGGTGAGTAACTCCAGCGCCAGGGGATGGACCTGGCCCGTGGGATGGCTCCCGGCGCTGAGCGCGCGAAAGCGTCCTTTGCCGATCCGGTTCATGGAACACTCGGCAAGGATGCTCCGCGCGGAGTTACCGGTGCAGAGGAAGAGCACGTTGTAGATGCGATCCGCCATCGTCATTCACGCTCTTTTTGCTGCCCGCGGTCGAACGGGCGTCGTTGCGAGCGCCGCGCGAATGGCTTCGAGCCGCTCGGGCACCACACGGTAGTAGACCCATGCGCCGCGCTTCTCACGCTCCAGAAGACCCGCCGTGTGGAGGAGCTTGAGGTGATGGCTCACGGTCGGCTGCGAGAGCCCAACCGGGGCCGTCACGTGGCAGACGCACGCTTCCCCCTCGGGCTGCGCAGCGATGAAGCTCAGCACGCGCAGGCGGATGGGGTCCGCCAGGGCCTTCAAGGCGGCCGCCAGCTCCTCGGCGTCACGCTTGCTGAGGGTGCCCTGGAGCACCGGGGGACAACACGGAGTAGGATTCGCCATAGAGATATATTGACATGTCTCGATGACACGCGCAATATCAAAGTACGTCGATATCCGACCAAGGAGGTACACCCAATGGCGAGCACCTTTCACGTTGCGGTCTACGTGCGGAGCATCCCCGAGGCGGTCGAGCAGTATCGGAAGCTCCTCGGCATCGAGCCCGCGAAGGTCCGGCACGACTACGCGAAGTTCGAGCTGCAAGACCCGCCCGTCATCTTCTCCCTGAACGTCGGTGGCGAGCCCGGCGCGCTCAGTCACCTCGGAATCCGCTACGCGGGAACCGGCGAGGTGGCCTCCGAAATGGTCCGCGTGAAGCAGGCCGAAGTGCCGCTCTTTCAGCAGGAAGGCACGACGTGCTGCTACGCGAAGGCGGACAAGTTCTGGGTGAAGGATGCCGACGGCATTCCATGGGAGATGTACGCGCTGCTTGTGGACGTGGAGGCGGAGACCGCCTCCGACGGGCAACTTCGCGCGTTTCTCGGCCAACAGGCAACGAGCGGGGTCGCGTCCGAGAAGGCGCCGTCAGGCGTCGCGGCGACGTGTTGCGTCCCCGCCGAGATGTCGACGCGCGAGGACGGCCCGACCTCGTCGACGACACGCGCGTAGGAGGAGAGTCCCATGTCAGTGCAGACGCAAGACGTTCGCGAAGCGGTGCGCCGCCGCTACGGTGCGCTCGCAGCACGTCATCAATCTCTCCCCCGACAAACCGGCGGTGTTCCGCGAGGCGTTCCGCACGCTGCGCCCCGGCGGCCGACTGATGATCTCCGATCTCGTAGCGCTCGGTGAGCTGCCGGCGACGGTGCGCGCCAGCATGCCTGCGTACCTTGGCTGCGTCGCGGGGGTCAGCCTGAAAGCCGACTACCTTGCGATGTTGCGCGAAGCGGGTTTCTCACGCATCGAGGTCGTCAGCGAAAAGAGCGCCGCGGCGATGCTCGGCGGCGGTGACATCGCGCAAGCCGCGTGCGCGTGCGCGGACCCGACAGTGTCCGATCTCGTCGGTGAGCTGGTGAAATCGGTCCCGGTGGCGGACCTGCTGGAAGCGGCCAGGCTCGTCGTAAGCGCGCAGTTCGCCGCGCACAAGTAGATCCGCAGCGCCGTTCACTCACTCGCGGGCTGGTAGAACCGCTGGCACGAAACCAACTGGTTCTGAGCCGGCCGGAATTACGTCGCGGCGCTGAACGATTCCGCGCCTGATCGGGCGCCGGTCTGCGGGGTGATGTCGTGGACCGGCATTCGTTCGGCAGGCGTCTTTCCCGCGATGGCGCTCACGGCGTGCGGCCGACGCCGAGCAGCATGCCGATGCCCGCACCGCCCGCGATCAGCCACGTCGAATTGAGCTGGAAGCGAAGGAGCGCCACGCCGCTCCCGAGGGCGAGCGCCGCCGTCGCGACATCCACGACGGCCGCACGGCCCAATTGCCACGTGACGACCGCCATCAACGCGAGGCAACCGACTGCGATGCCATCGAGGATAGACGCCACGAGGCGGGATGCGCGCAAGCGTGACACGAAGGGACCGCTCACCGCGACGAGGAGGAAGGCCGGGAGGAAGATCCCCACGGTGGCGACGGCCGCACCCGTCCAGCCCGCGAGCAGGTAGCCGATGAAGGTGGCGGTCGTGAAGACAGGGCCGGGGGTCACCTGTCCGACCGCGACCGCGTCGAGCAGTTGGTGCTCCGTGAGCCACCCGAGCCGTTCGACGAGATCGGCCCGCAGGAAGGCCAGCAACACGTACCCGCTGCCGAAGACGAGCGCGCCCATCTTCACGAAGACGAGGAAGACGCTCGTGAGCGTGACGGGACTCGCGGCCGTGCCCGCCGCGATGGCCGGCGAGAGGGGCAGCAGCGCCGCGGCCCCGCGCTTGTCGCCCTCCCTCGTCCGCCGCGCGATCGCGACGCCGAGGCCCGAGAGCGCAAGCACGGCGAGCGGGGTCAGGCCCGCGAGGCTCAGCGCGGCGGCCGCCACGGCCACGACCGCGCAGGTCGCGTCGCGGATCGCCGTGCGCCCGAGCCGCCACGCCGCCTGGAGGATGATCACGACGACGACCGGCCGGATGCCGTAGAGCACGCCCGCGATCTGCGGCAGCGCGCCGAACCGCGTGTACGTCCACGCGATCGCGGCGACGAGCAGCACGGCGGGCACGATGAAGCAGGCGCCCCCGACCAGCAGTCCCGGCCAGCCGGCGCGCACGTAGCCGAGGTAGATCGCAAGCTCACTCGAACTCGGACCCGGCAAGACGTTGGCGATCGCGAGCAGGTCGAGGAACCGTTCGCGCGTGAGCCAGCGCCGACGGACGACCGCCTCGTCCTCCATCATGGCGACGTGCGCCGCCGGGCCGCCGAACGCGGTGAGGCCGAGGCGCAGGAATACGGCCGCCACTTCGCCAAGCCGCGTGCTCCCGGCAGGCGATGGATCGTCGCCGGCCGGCGCCGTCACGACACCGACCGGGGAGGCATCCTGGATCGCCGGGCGTCGAGCGACCACGAGCCGCCGCCCACCAGCAGCAGGAAGAGGAGACCCATCACCATCGCGTAGTCGGTGCGGGCCTCGGAGGCCACGCTCCAGAAGCCGTAGCGATTCACCTGCGGCACGGCGAAGGGACCGTAGCCGTGCCCGAGGAGGATGGGGAGCTTGGTCGAGAGGATCGCGACCGTGATGTCGATGAGCAGGGGAACGGTCGCGAGCCGCGTCGCCAAGCCGAGCACGAGGAGCGCGCCGCACACGATCTCGATCACGCCGACGAACGGTCCCATCACGTCGGGCGCCGGAATGCCGATGCACGCGAACCGGCCCGCTCCCATGACCGCTGGGACCAGGAACTTCTGAATCCCCTCCTCGAAGAAGACGAGCCCGACGAGCAGACGAATGAGGATTGCCGCCCGAGGAGCTTCCGGGGACGGCACATCACGCCCGTCTACCTCGTCGCGCACCACGTCGTTGACCTTCCGTTCCGCGGCGGACAATCCTCCGCGAGCGTCTACCACCCGCCCGAACCGTGGGTCCATCTGGAGGCCCAGAGGAGGAATCTATCGTGTTGCACCGTCCCAAGCTGCTCGTGCTTCTGATGACGGCTCTGCTCGCAGCACCGACCGCAGCGGCCGCCCGCCCTCCGTCGCGCATGCCAACACGGCTCGCGACACCGAGCTACCTGCCAGACTCGGCGGCGTCGCGGATCGTGACGATCACGCCGACGGGTGAAGCTGCCGCCGCGATCACGATCCTGACCGAAGCCGTGGCGATCAAGGAGACCGGGCCTCGGGCGACGGTCGCGCGCTTCGGTGAGGTCTACGCATTCGCTCCCGCCTTCATCGCCGTCCATCGCGACGAGCCGACCGAGATCAGCTTCTGGAACCTCCAGCCCGACGACGAGCACGACGTGATGCTCGTCGCTCCTGGTTTCCAGGTGCTGATGAAGGTCGTTCTGCCGCCGCTAGAGAAGACGACCTACGTCTTCACCTTCCACGAGGAGGGGCTCTTCGCGCTCTACTGCACGATGCACCAGCCCGCGATGAGCGGGCAGATTCTCGTCCTGCCACCGGGCCGCTCAGGGTAGCGGCGGGATTCGGCCATCGCCGCGCCACACGTGAGAAGCGCAATCGCCGCGTAGCAATCGTTCGTCTGATGCGCAGCGGCGGGAGCTGATTCACCGACCGTGATCCCGGCTACTTACGAGCCTGATGTGGACCCTCGTGTGGAGAAACGCGAGGAAGATCCAATGCGAGGAGGGGGACTTGAACCCCCACGGGTGTTACCCCACTAGCCCCTCAAACTAGCGCGTCTGCCGTTCCGCCATCCTCGCGTGACAGCGATCTCGAGAGGTAGCATCGGGCGGTTCCGCTGTCGAGTCCGTGGGTTGGCGCGAGGAGCGGGCGCGTTGCGCGCGCGCCGGGCGCGACGGACAATCGGACCGTGGAGATCGCGGCGGGCAGGCTGATCGCGCTCTTTTCCTTCGATCTCGGCTTCGAGATCGACCTTGCGCGGGTGCGCCAGGAGATGCCGGACGGCGTGCGGGCGGGCATGGGTGGGAGCAGCAAGGCGGCGCCAGCGCAGGTACAGTACACGTCGCCGCCGCTCGTGCAGGCGCTCGGCAGCCGGCGGGTGCCGGTGCTCGAACGGCCGCTCGACGCCGACGTGTCGCTGCGGGTCCACGACTTCGGCGCGGCGTCGATCGTCTTCAACATGCCGCTCGACGGCGTCGACGTCGCCTCGCTGCCGACGCTCACCGCCGGCCTCACGACGGGCGCCGGGCTCGAGACCCAGGCGCGCGCGGTGCTCGACGAGGTGCTGCCGCGGGTGCGGCCGGCGATCACGCGCCCGAACGTCGACGGCGTGGACCTGCTCGAGGACTACTACGTCCTCCAGGTGACGAGCTTCGCGCCGGCGGTCGACGCGCGCACCTTGCTCGAGACCCACCGCGATCTGCTGGCGCGCATCCTCCACTGCGAGCCGATGCGGCTCTCGCCGTCCGAGACCGACGAGGTGCTGCGCACGGCGGTGACCTACACGCCCGACGACCTGATCGTGACCGACTGGAACGTGGCGCTCGTCTACGACCGGGTCTACCAGGACGTGCTGAACGTGCTCGAGCTGCTCAACGTCCAGCTGCTCGAGCTGCGCTACCTCGACCGCATGCTCGACACGCGGGTCGCGCGTCTCTACGAGACCGTGGCGCAGCGTCGCGGTCTCCTGTCGCTCACGCCGTTCTCGCTGCGCGTGCGCGAGCTCGCCGAGCTGCGGCTCGATACGACGACCCTGCGCGAGCGCATGATCAACGCGCTGAAGCTCGTCGGTGACCTCTACCTCACCAAGATCTACACGCGGACGGCTGAGCGCCTGCATCTCGCGGCGTGGCAGCGCAGCATCGACGGCAAGCTCGAGGTCATCCAGAACATCGCCGACGTCTACAGCCACCGCGCCGCGACGGCGCGCGCGGAGCTGCTCGAGCTGACGGTGATCCTGCTCATCGCGCTCGAGATCGTGTTGGCGGTCGCGGGTCGCTGAGTGCGGGCGACTCGCGCGGCGCCGCGAGACGTCGCCGTGGGCGCCGCGATGCGCCGCTACGTCGCGGGTGGGCGCCGTTTTCGACCGCGATATGACGCGAGTAAGTAACGCTGCCCCTTGATTCGGGGCGACCGGTTCGCCTATTCTTCGCCTAGCTGATTCGGGGCGATTGCGGCCGGACCTGACGATGCGGGTGCCGCGCTTGGTCCGCCCGGAGGTCCGGATCGCCGTGATGTCCTCATGATGTCCCTCCCACGTCCTGCTCATGCGCGTCGATGGCGACGCGCGCCCGGAAGCCCGGTGTCGCTCGTCGCCAGCCCCCGGCCGCCGGCGCGCCAGTTGGATCGTGAGAGCGAGCGCGCCCTCGTCACTGAGCGCGCGCGCTTCGCCCACGCCATCGACGTCGAGCTGCAGGTCGCCTGTCGCAGCGAGGCGGCGGCGCGGCTCGAGCTTGGTCTGGTCGCGCGCGAGCTCCTGCGGCGCCGGGCGTACCGTCGTCTCGGCTTCGTGCGGCTCGCCGACTACGCGCGGGAGCGTCTCGGGCTCTCCGCCCGCGCCCTCCAGTCCGCCGCCTGGGTAGCCAGCCGCCTCGAGGAGTTGCCGAGCATCGCGGCCGCGTTCGATCGCTCCGATCTGTCGTGGGCACGGGTGCGCGCGATCTGCGCCCTCGCCACTCCTGAGGATCAGGACGGATGGCTGGCGCGCGCCCGGCAGTCGACCGTCGAGGATCTCGAGCGTGCGGTGGCGGCACGGCACGGAGGCGCCCATGCCGATCCTGATGCCGACGACGGTACGATGGACGGCGAGCCCGTCGTCCAGGTGCGCATTGCCTGTCCGTCGCGGGTGCGGGCTCTGTGGCGACGCGCTCTCGAGCTGGCGTCGCGCGTCGCCGGCGAGCCGCTCCCGGCCTGGCGCGCTTCCGAATATATTGCCGCCGAGGCGTTCTCCGGACGTCCGGAGAGCGTACCCTTCATCGATCGGATGATCCTTGCGGGCCTGCGTCTCGCACGGCGGCGCGCGCGCGGCGCGCGGACGTCGGGAGGTCCGGTGACGGCGCCCGCCTCCGTGACCCCGGCCGCTGCGGAAGCGGCCACGGCCACGGGCACGACCGGTTCGCCCCTCCCGCAGCCGGCGGGAACCCCCAGCCAATCGCCGGACGCGTTCGCGCTCGATCAACGCGCGCTCGCCGCGGTGCAGACGATCCGGACGTGCGAGCCGCGGATCGGTCGTCTCCTCAGAATCATCGTCGATCAGCACGTGTATCGCGCTCACGGCTTCGACTCGCTGGCGGACTACGCGCGCGAGCGCCTCGGCCTCTCGGCGCGGAAGGCGTGGGCGCTCCTCAAGATCGAGCGCGCTACTCGTCGCGGTGACGCATTCGCCCGCGCGTATGGGAGCGGCACGCTCTCGTGGGTACAGGCGCTGACCCTGCTGCCCGTCGTCGACCGCTCGAACGCCGCCGCATGGACCGTGCGCGCGGAAGCCGTCACGGTGCGTCGCCTCTCCGACGAGGTGGGCTTCGTTCTCGAACGACGGGACCTCGACACCGAGGCCACCCTGGATCCGCCTCCGCTCGACAGCGTGCTCAAGTCGGCCGCAGACCCCGCATTCGACGGCGGAGTGCAAATCCGTGCGCAAGGTGACGCGGCGGATTTTGGCGCCACGGCGACGGCGGCGGTGCCAAATTTTGACACTGACCGGAGGGCATGGCTCGAGGTCGCCGATGCGGAGATTCGCTTCAGCGCGCCGGCGTCGGTCGTCGCGCTGTTTCGCGAGGCGCTCGACGTCTTCTCATTGCCTGGCCTTCCCCGTTGGTCGGCGCTGGAACGCGTCCTTCGGCACGTGATCGTCCACTGGGAATCGTCGCCGCGCCATCGCGATCCGATCTTCGAGCGCGACGGCTGGCGATGCACGGTGCCGGGATGCAGCTCGCGGCGGAACCTGCACGACCATCACCTGCAATTCCGCTCACGCGGCGGCGGCAATGCGCCTGAGAATCGCGTCGCGGTCTGCGTCGCGCATCATCTGCACGGCATCCACGAGGGCGTGGTGCGCGCCTCGGGCTCGGCACCTCGCGACGTCCGCTGGGAGCTCGGCGTCCGGGCCTACGGACCGCCGCTCCTCACGTTCGTCGGCGACCGGCGCTGCTCGGACGCCGCGCCCAGCGTCTACGGCGCGGCGGGTGCGTTCGGGGCGGGGGCTTCCGGTGCCGCGGGCGCGGCCGGCGCGGCCTCGTTGCCGGCAGGCGGCGCGCCCTCGTCCTCGTCGGCCGCGCCGCCGGCGACCGGCTCGTTGCGGCTCGGCGCCGTTGCGCTCTCGGGCATGATGGTCGAGCCGATGTGGTGGCTCGAGCCGTAGGTCAGCGTCAAGGATGTCGCCATGAAGACGATCGCCGCGCCGGTCGTGAGGCGGGTGAGGAAGTTGCCCGCGCCGCTGCTGCCGAAGATGGTCGTGCTCGCGCCGCCGAAGACGGCGCCGATGTCGGCGCCCTTGCCGGCCTGGAGGAGCACGGTGAGCACGAGCACGAGGCACGCGGTGACGTGCAGGATGGTAACGACGATCATCATGACCTACGACTCCTTGTTGAACGCAATGATGCGGCTGAACGCGTCGGCCTTCAGGCTGGCGCCGCCGACGAGCGCACCGTCGACGTCGGCCTGGGCCATCAATACATCGATGTTGTCCGCCGTGCAGCTCCCCCCGTAGAGGACGCGCACGGTCTCGGCGCCGGCCTCGCCGGCGAGCTCGCGCAACAGCGCGCGGATGGCGGCGTGGACCTCCTGCGCCTCCTCCGGCGTCGCGCTCTTGCCGGTGCCGATCGCCCACACGGGCTCATACGCGATGATGAGCCCGCGCACGACGTCGCGGCCGAAGCCGACAAAGCCGTCCCGCACCTGGCGCTCGATGACAGGCAGGGTGTTGCCGCCCTCGCGCTCGCGCAGCGTCTCGCCGATGCAGACGATCGGCTTCAGGCCGGCGCGCAGCGCGGCCTCGATCTTCTGCCGCACGGTCTCGTTGGTCTCGCCGAAGTACTGGCGGCGCTCCGAGTGGCCGATGATGACGTACGTGCAGCCGACGTCCTTCAGCATCTCGCCGGCGATCTCGCCGGTGAAGGCGCCCTTCGGCTCCCAGTGCAGGTTCTGTCCCGAGAGGCCGATCGTGGTGTCGGCGATGGCGCGGGCGACGGCCTCGAGCGCGGTGTAGGGCGGGGCCACGATGACGTCGCGGTCACGCGCGCCCGCGGCCGCCTCCTTGATGCCGTCGATCAGCGCGGTCGCCTCGCCGCGCGTCAGGTGCATCTTCCAGTTGCCTGCGAGGAGCGGGCGCCGCTGCGCGGATTTCTTCATTGCGCGAGCACCGCGAGGCCGGGAAGCGGGCGCCCCTCGAGAAACTCGAGCGAGGCGCCGCCGCCGGTCGAGATGTGGGTGATGTCGTCGCTCCGCCCGGAGCGGTTGAGCGCGGCGATCGAGTCGCCGCCGCCGACGACGGTCATGGCGCTGCTGTCGGCGAGGGCGTTCGCCATCGCCATGGTGCCGCGGCTGAAGGGCTCGACCTCGAAGATGCCCATCGGGCCGTTCCAGAAGATCGTGCGCGCGCCCGCGACCGCCTCGCGATAGGCGGCGACGGTCTTCGGGCCGATGTCGACGCCCTTCTGGCCGTCGGGGATGTCGATGCCGACCTCCTGCGCGCCGGCCGCGCCGGACAGGTCGGCTGTGATGAGGTGGTCCATCGGCAGGCGCAGCTTGCGCTTGCCGCGCACCAGGATCTCCTTCGCGACGTCGAGGCGGTCAAGCTCGATGAGCGAGTCGCCGATCTTCCGCCCGGCGGCGAGCAGGAAGGTGTACGCCATGGCGCCGCCGATGAGGAGCGTGTCGACCTTGTCGAGCAGGTGCTCGATGACCTTGATCTTGTCGGAGACCTTGGCGCCGCCGAGGATCGCGACGAGCGGCCGGTCCGGGCTCTCGGTGATCTTGGAGAGCGCCTCGACCTCCTTCCGCATGAGGAGCCCGGCCGCTTTCACCGGCACGACGTGCGCCATGCCCTCGGTGGAGGCGTGGGCGCGGTGCGCGGCGCCGAACGCATCGTCGACATAGACGTCGGCAAGCGCCGCGAGCTGCTTGGCGAAGGCGGGATCGTTCTTCTCCTCCTCGGGATGGAAGCGCAGGTTCTCGAGCAGGAGGATCTCCCGGCGATCGAGGCTCCGGCTCATGCGCTCGACCTCCGGCCCGACGCAATCGGGCGCGAGGATCACCTTGAGGTGGAGACGCTCCGCCAGCGCCTCGGCGACCGGCTTCAATGAGTATGCCGGATCGACCTTGCCCTTCGGCCGGCCGAGGTGGGAGGCGAGGATCACGCGCCCGCCGTGCGCGACGGCCCACTGGATCGTCGGCAGCGCGGCGTCGATGCGCGTGGCGTCGGTGATCGCGCCGTTCTTCAACGGCACGTTGAAGTCGGCACGGATGAACGTCCGCGTGCCGGCGAGCTCGAGGCTGTCGATGTAGCGCAGCGCCATCGGCGCCGCTCAGTTGAGGCCGCGTCCGAGGAGCAGGGCGACGTCGCGCATGCGATTCGAGAAGCCCCACTCGTTGTCGTACCACGACAGCACCTTGCAGAAGTTGCCGTCGATCACGCGCGTCAGCTCGGCGTCGAAGATCGACGAGAACGGCGTGCCGTTGAAGTCGCAGGAAACGAGGGGGGCGGTGCAGTACGACAGCACGCCCTTCAGCGGTCCCGCGGCGGCCTTCTCGATCGCGGCGTTGATCTCCTTCTCGGTGGTCTTCTTGTCGAGCTCGGCGGTGAGATCGACCAGCGAGACGTTCGGCGTCGGGACGCGCACCGCCATGCCGTCGAGCTTGCCCTCGAGCGCCGGCAGCACGAGCGACACCGCCCGCGCCGCGCCGGTCGTGGTGGGGATCATCGAGAGCGCGGCCGCACGTGCGCGGCGCAGGTCCTCGTGCGGCAGGTCGAGGATGCGCTGGTCGTTGGTGTAGGAGTGGATCGTCGTCATCAGGCCGCGGCGGATGCCGAAGCTCTCATGCAGCACCTTGGCGACGGGCGCCAGGCAATTCGTCGTGCACGACGCGTTCGAGACGACGTGGTGCTTCCTCGGATCGTAGCTCTCGTGGTTGACGCCGTAGCAGAGGGTCAGATCGGCGCCCTTGGCCGGGGCGGAGATGATGACCTTCTGCGCGCCCGCGCTCAGGTGCTTCGCCGCTTGATCGCGTGCGGTGAAGAAACCGGTCGACTCGACCACGAGCTGCACGCCGAGCTCCTTCCAGGGGAGCTGCGCGGGATCGCGCTGCGCGACGACCTTGATCTCCTTGCCGTCGACGCTGAGCGAGTCCTTGCCGTGCGTGACCGTGCTCTCGAGCGTGCCGTGGACGGAGTCGTACTTCAGGAGGTGCGCCAGCGTCCCGGCGTCGGTGATGTCGTTCACGGCGACGATGTCGAGTCCGGGCTCTCCCAGACAGGCTCGGAACACGTTCCGACCGATACGACCGAAGCCGTTGATGCCGACACGCACCGCCATCGAGGTACCTCCTGGAGCCCGAGGGGGGCCGCGGATAAGCGGTCCGTATCGCACGCGCGATTCGGTCAGTCAACCAACTTCCTCAATGAGGACGCGAGATTGACTGCCCTCCCTTCCTATATTAGCGTTCCGCGACGTCCTACCGCGTGGCGGGTTCGTAGGGGCTCGGGGGGGTGAGAAGACGCATGTGGTTGTCGACCGTCCGCCAGTTGTCGGTGCAGGCAGCCGAGCCGCTCGCCATCCCGCACCCCCAGGAGACCATCCTCCAGATGGTCACGGGTGCCGGGGCCGTCGTCCAGGGCGTCCTGCTCATCCTGCTCGGCTTCTCGGTCGTGAGCTGGGCGATCATCTTCACCAAGCGCCGGCAGATGCGGCGCGCGGAGCGCGAGTCCGACCGCTTCATCGACATCTTCTGGGACGCGAAGAACCTCACCGCGATCAACACGACGAGCCTCGATCTCAAGGAAAGCCCGGTCGCGCAGGTCTTTCGCGCCGGCTACCAGGAGCTGGTCCGCCTGACGCGCGCCAAGCGCCAGGCCGGCGGCGGCGACGACATGTCGACCGATCTCGGCGGCGTCGAGAACGTCGAGCGCGCGATGAAGCGCGCGACGACGCAGGAGATCACCAAGCTCGAAAGCTCGTTGACGTTCCTCGCCACCACCGCCAGCGCGGCGCCGTTCGTCGGCCTCTTCGGCACGGTGTGGGGCATCATGAACGCGTTTCGCGGTCTCAGCGTCACGCAGTCGTCGAGCATCCAGGCCGTTGCGCCCGGCATCTCGGAGGCGCTGGTCGCCACCGCGATCGGCCTCGCCGCCGCGATCCCCGCGGTGATCGCCTACAATCACTTCGCCGGCCGGGTGCGCGTGCTGGCCTCCGAGATGGACAACTTCGCCTCGGAGTTCCTCAACATCGCGGAGCGACACTTCCTGAGCTGAGCCATGGCCGGATTCGACAATCGCAGTGGCGCCGGAAGCATCGCGCAGATCAACGTCACGCCGCTCGTCGACGTCATGCTGGTGCTGCTGGTGATCTTCATGGTGACGGCGCCGATCATCCAGCAGGGCGTTGCCGTCGACCTGCCGAAGACGCGCGCCGCGCCGCTCAACGCGCAGGAGGAGCCGCTCGTCGTCGGCGTCGCGCAGAACGGTACGATCTACCTGAACGACAACGCGATCCCGCTGGAGGAACTGCGGGCGAAGCTCGTCGCGGTGGCACAGGCGAAGCCCGATCATCAGGTGCTGCTCCGCGCCGATCGCAACGTGCCGTACGGCGACGTCGTGCGCGTGATCGCGGCGGTGAAGGAGGCGGGCGTCTCCCGCCTGGGCATGGTGACGGAGCCGCCGCCCGAAGGACGCTGAGCGAATGGCCGATCGACGCCGCGAGCAGGAGCGGCGGCGGAAAGCCGACGGCTCGCTGGTCCGCGGGACGCTGCTCTCGGCGCTGCTGCACGCGGCGGCGATCGTACTCGCGCTGCTCGCACCGCACCGCATGCGCGCCGCGCCGCCGACGGCGTACACCGTCGAGCTGGTCGATCCGGGCGCGACCGGCGGCAAGCTGCTCGCCGGTCCGATCGGCGGCGGCGCCGCGAGCCGCAAGGCCGCGCCGCCGCCACGCGCCGAGCCGCCCCCGCCGCCTCCACCACCGCCGCCGCCGGAGGAGAAGGAGCCCGAGCAGGTCGCGAAGGCC
>DASXLI010000074.1:0-35620 GCA_036496285.1 Binatia bacterium | reverse complement strand
CGCGGCGCCGAACTCCCGCCGCGCGGCCGCTTCGGTCCGACACAGCACCCGCAACTCCGCATCGATGCTCACCGCGAACTGCGCACGCTCCGAAATCAACCGCCCGCGCTCGACGTCGCCGATCGCGTTGGCCGGACGCCGATGCGAAACAGACGACGACCGTTCGTTGCCGACGCCGGCCGAGGTCCTCAGCGGTCGCGGGTGTCGGCGCCAACGTACCCAACCAGAAGGATGCAACATCGGAGTCCTCGAAGACGAGCCAGACGAATACCTATACGTAATCGGCTAGCGACCGATGAGGCGAAGAATAGGCGAACCATGAGGGAGTGTCAACTCCTTTCGGGCGCCGACCGGCTTCGGATCACTACTCGTACATACTGGAATCGCTCCGCGGTGTTTGGCACGCTATGGAAAGAGAACCCCGTTCGCCGCCGAGATCCGATGTATCAAGACGCCTACGAGGAGCTGATCGCCCGCACCTACGACGCGGTCTATGCGCGCGTCCGCGACCCCTCCGGCGACCGCACGTTCTATCTCGAGCTCGCGCGCGAGGTCGGGGGGCCCGTGCTCGAGCTCGGCTGCGGTACCGGTCGTACGCTCATTCCCATCGCGCGTGCCGGAATCGAATGCATGGGCCTCGATACGTCGCCGGCGATGCTGCGCGTGCTGCGGGAGAAGTCCCCGGACGTCCACGTCGTGAACGGCGACATGCGCGACTTCGACCTCGGCCGGCGTTTCCGCCTCGTCACGATTCCTTTTCGCGCGCTGTCGCATCTGCTCGACGTCGACGCGCAGCTGGCGTGCTTCGCGTGCGTGCGGCGGCATCTCGAGAAGGACGGAGCGCTCGCGTTCGACGTCTTCGATCCCAACCTCGCGATCATCGCGAAGGCCGAGATTCCCGAGTCGCTCAGCGTGACCTTCGACGACGGCGGCCGGCCAATGCGCCCCTTCGAGTCGACGCGATTCGATCGCGCCCACCAGGTCCTGACGGTCACGTTCCGCTTCGAGGGTGGTCCACCCGAGCTGACGGGCGCGGCGGAGATCCGGCTACGGTGGTTCTACCGCTACGAGCTCGAGCACCTGCTCGCACGTGCCGGCTTCACCGACGTCCGCCTCTTCGGAGCGTTCGATCGCCGCCCCTGGGGGACGGGCGACGAGACGGTCGTCATCGCGCGCTGAGCGGGCTGCGTCCGCCGCTGAGCGCGCCGCGCCACCGCGGCGCCTCTACCGCCGCTCGCGCTCGGTCGTCTGCTCCGTGTTGACCGGATTGACGTTGATGAACGGCACGGCGCCGCCGCCGGTGAACTGCGGCAGGCTGCCGTTCCAGCGGTCGAGCGCCTTCGACTGCACGAGCAGCGGCGTCAGCGTCTCCTGGAGAAGCTTGTTCGCCTCCGCCTGCGCCTTGGCCTTGACGAGCGTCGCCTGCGCGTCGCCCTCGGCCTCCGCCACCTTGGCCTTCGCCAGCGTCTGCTGGCGCTGCAGCTCGTACTCCGCCTGCTGCGCTTGCTGCTGTGCCGCCATCTTCTGCTGCATCTGCGCCTCGATCGCCTGCGGCAGGTGGCTCGCGCCGAGGTTCACCTTGTCGACGACGAAGCCCATCTTCTCCATCTGCAGCCCGAGCTGCTCCTGGATGGAGTCCTGCAGCGCCCCGCGCTGATTGGAGATCAGATCGGTGAGCGCCATCTGGCCGGCGACGTTCTGCGAGACCGTGATGATCGTCCGCCGGATGAAGGTGCGCTCGATGTCCTCGATGTCGGCGCCGCGGAAGGAGCGGAAGACGTCGGCGGCCTTGTCCTGGCTGGTGTTGTAGGTGACCGAGATGTCCTGGCGGATGTGCTGACCCTCGCGCGTCGGCAGATCGATCGAGTCGTCGCCCTGCGCCGATCCCTCCTGCGCCCGCGCCACCATCGAGTAGGTGCGGAGCGCGACCGGGTATGACTGGACCTGCGTCACCCAGGGGATGCGCCACACGACGCCCTGGCCGGCGGCGCGCAGGCTTCCCGAGAAGCGGTTGAACACGACACCGACGTTGCCGGGCTTGATGATGGCGAAGGAGCCGTAGATCGCGCCGAGCAGCAGGACGATGACCAGGAGCGATGCGAAGCTCCCTGCCGCCCGCGCCTGCGTATGCACGTCGAAACGCGCGTCACCGTTCGTCGCCATCACTCCTCCTCGCCGGGTCGCGGCTCGGCGTATAGACGCCGTCACTGTTCCGTATCAACGGAATCACCTGCCCGGGCTCGCGGCCCCGCCGTCGCAGCATGCGTCGGACGATCACGCGCCGTAGAGGCGCGAGCGCAACATAGAGCGCGCCGGCGATGACTAGTAGCACGACGAGCTCCGCGACTTCCACGCCGCGATTGTCACGGGCCCGGGAGGGCCGGTCAAGGCGTCCCGGGCCGGCGCTCCATTGCAAAGTGCACTGGCGTCGAGCTCACTGCGCCGCACGCCGCGGCTCGTCGCGCACGACGGACGCGGGCGGGCGGCGCAACGGAATCGTCACGGTGAAGGTCGAGCCGACGTTTGCCGTGCTCTGCACCCGGATGGTGCCGCCGAGGAGCTCGACCAGGCGCTTCGCGATGTGCAGGCCGAGGCCGACGCCGCTGAAGCGCCGGGTCGGCGAGCTGTCCACCTGGCGGAACATCTCGAACACCATCGACAGGTGCTCCTGCGCGATGCCGATGCCGCTGTCCGCCACCGTGAACGTGACCTCCTCGGTGCCCTCGAGGTCCTCGGACGGCCGCGCCTCGACGTGCACCGAGCCCGCCGGCGTGAACTTGAGCGCGTTGCCGATCAGGTTCTTGAGGACCGTTTTCAGCTTGGCGCCGTCGGTCAGGATCAGGCCCCGGCCGAGGCCGCAGATCCACGTGAGGGTCACGCCCGGGGGTGCCAGCGGCTTCAGCTCGCGCGCGAGATCGCCGAGGAGGCGGTTCACGTCGACCTCCACCTCGGTCACGGTCTCGCGTCCCGACTCGAGCCGGCCCATGTCGAGCGTCGCGTTCACCAGCTCGAGGAGGCCGACCGAGTGCTCCTGGATGCGCGCGAGCGTGCCCTGCCACTCCGGCTCGGCGGGGTCGAACGCGCGGTCGGCCAGCATCTCGGTGTAGCCCATGATGACGTTGAGCGGCGTGCGCAGCTCGTGCGACATGGTCGCGACGAACTCCGACTTGAGGCGGTTGGCCGCCTGGAGGTCCGCGATCAGCCGCCCGTTCTCGAGGGTGATGGCGGTGGCATGCGCGATGCCGTGCGCGAGGCGGCGCTCGCGGCTCGAGAAGTGGCCGACGCGCGTCGCGTAGCCGACGACCAGCACGCCAATGATCTGGTCGCGGCGCGCGATCGGCGCGAGCAGCTCGGAGGAGACGTCGAGGCGGCGGCACAGCTCGGGCGGGACGCGGGTGTCGCGGGCGGCGTCGGAGATCTCGAGCAGCTCGCCCGGCCGCAGCATCTCGAGCAGCGGCATGCTGTCCGGCGGGAACTCGAGGTGCTTCAGCTCGTCCACCACCTCGGGACGCGAGCCGACGTTCGACGCGAGCCAGTAGACGTGCCGCTGATCGTTCATCAGGAAGAGGCTCGCGAAGTCGCAGCCGAGCAGGCTCACGGCGAGGCGGTTCACGTGCTCGAGCACGTCAGCCTCGCCGAGGTGCTGCGAGAGGGTCTCGCCGACGTGCGCCAGCGCCGCGGCGATCTCGGCCTCCTCGGTCTGCAGCGCGGTCCGGCGGAAGGCCTCGTAGCGGTAGCGGTCGAGGAAGAAGGCGCCCCACACCGACGTCGTGCCAGCGGCGAGCAACACGGTCGCCGGGATGCCGAACGAGTCCGGGGTGACCAGATGGGGCCCGGCGATCAGGAAGGTCACGAGGCTGCCAATCGCGGCGACGGTCTGCGCCACCCAGCCCCACGGCAGCGTCACCGAGAGCGTGTTCAGCACACAGCCGAGCACGATCGCGACGCGCTCGGCCTGCGCGTGCACGCCGCCATGGTAGGTGTTGATGCACGCCGCGAGGACGACGGAGATGAGCGCGGCGATGGTCGCGGCGTGGTTGCGCATGCGCGGCAGCCAGCAGGCGAGGGTGCCGATGATCGCGATCGCGGCCTCGATGCCGTAGAGGAGCAGCGCGAAGGACGCCCGCTCCGGGAACGCGCGGACCTCGAAGATGGTGCCGACGCCCATGAAGAACACGAAGATCGCCATCGCGACCGAGAGCCGGTTGCGCAGGATGGGAACGGTTTCGCGCTGATAGGCGGCCCGGAAGGCCCGGCCGGAGTCGTCGAGGGACATCCGTAGGCTAGTCGGCAGGTTAGCATGCGGACTTTAAGCCCACGCCGGCGGCGCGGCGTGCTTGCGCGCTTATGACACTTCGTAACGCGCTTGCGGCGGCGAGTCGCAGGAACGGAGGAGCGGCGCGAGCGCGGGAGCCACGAGGCCCGCGAGCACGCGGTGCCCGTCGGGCGTGAGGTGGCAACCGTCACTCAGCAAGTAGCGGTCGGAGCGCGCGAAGAGCACGGGGTAGGGGTCGACCCAGGTGGAAGCTCCGGCCGGGTCGTGGAGGAGCCGCGCGAGATCGCGACTCCATGCGGTGGTGCGTGCGTCGTACCCCGGGTACATGTGCTCGCTGTGCGGCAGGAAGCCGACGAAGAGGATGGGCCCGTCCATCACCTCGCGCACCCGGTCGCGATGGCGCGTGACGAGCTGCAGGTAGCGCTCGCGCGTGGCCTTGGTGATGAGCCCGTAGCGCGCGGCGAGGATCTCGTTCGCGTGGCGCGTGATCGGCCAGGCGGCCGGACGCCAGCGATATACCGAGTTCAGGTAGAGGCCCTCGCTCTCGACGGTGCGGCGCGTGTCGTCGGCGTCGGGGCCTCCCTTGCGTTGCATCTGGCGCGTGATGCTCCACTCCTTGCGGGCGCGGAAGAGTGCGGCGTAGGCGCGCCGCAGCGGGCGCAGCCACCACGGATAGCTGACGAAGTACGCTGCCGGTCCCGTCGGCAGCTGCCAGACGAGCACGTCGGGCCGATGCTGCTCGACGACCTCGTGCAGCTTCGAGCCGATCACGCGGAAGTCGCTGAGCGCGCTGCGCGTGACGAACTCCCACCCATCGCCCGCCGACGCGCGAAGCGTCGTTTCGACGAGCGTAGTGTAGCGGCGCTCCGGCCCTACCCCGTAGCCCCGCGTATTGCTGTCGCCGAAGAAGAGAACAGTCTTCGCCACGTGTGGCGCGCATATCGACCCGTGACGCAAGCGTCAAACGCGTGCGTCACGGATCGTCGCCGCAATGTGGCCCGATCAGTCGCGCGCGTGCGCACGCGTGCCCGTCCAGCTCGGCGGGTCGCTGGCGGGAAACGACTCCTCCGACGCTTCCTGCACCTTCTCCATCGTCTCCAATTCCTCCGTGCTCGACGGAGCGCCCTGATCGAGCGGCCGGCCTTCCGCTGATCCGCGCGGCTCGGCCGACGATGGAGTCGGCCGCGCATCGGTCTCGGCTCGCGTGACACCGGCGCGGGACATGAGACGCGGCATGAGCGCGCTCGCCGCGAGCGCGAAGAGCCCGGTTGCCCGCATCCCGCGACGCAGCAGGTAGAGTGCGCCGAGGCTGCCGCCGAGGACGGTCGCCGCGCGTCCGAGCGTCGGGTGCGGCGCGTGTGCCGGCTCGCCCGCGAATTGGCGGTTCTCCTGGCCGACCCGCGCGCCGCGCGGATGACTGTTGGCGCTCTCGAGCGTGAGGCGGGCCGGGCGCGTACGCTCCGCGACCGGCAGCGCGATGACCAGGATGCCGTTGCCATAGGTCACGGTGGCCGCCTCGGCATCGACGTCGGCCGGCAGCGTCAGGTCGCGGCGGTAGGGCCCTACCTCCCACTCGTTCAGCAGCACCTCCTTCTCGGGCAGCTTCAGCGTGCCGCAGTCCTGCTCGGGCTCCGCGCAGAGGCGCCCGACGATCACGAGCTTGCGGTCGGGCGTGACCGCGACGCCGACGTCACCGGGGCCGAGCCCGGGCATCGGCGCCGCGACCGTGACGAGATCCTCCGTGCGGTAGAGCTTGACCGCGAGGCGCTGCGGCTGTGGATCGTCCGCGGGCCCCCCTTGCATCGAATGCACGTCCGGCTGCATCAGCGTCCCTCCTGCGCGCGCCGTCCGATCTCGGGCGCCATGTGGCCGTCGGTCGCCATGCGGCGATCGACCATGGTCCAGTCGACGTTGGCGAAGAACGCGTCGATGTACTTGCCGCGCTCCGACGGCTTGTAGTCGAGCAGGAACGCGTGCTCCCAGACGTCCATGACCAGCACGGGATGGAAGCCGGCGACGTTGCCGACCTCGTGCAGGCTGACCCAGTGGTTCGAGATCCGGCCGGTGTTCGGATCCTGGAAGCAGATCGCCCAGCCGACGCCGCGCATCTTGCCGACGCCGACGAAGTCGACCTTCCAGATGTCGTAGCTGCCGTAGCTGCGCTCGGCGGCGGCACGGAACGCCGAGCGCGAATCAGCGTCGCCCCCGCCCCCGCGCGTCATGTTGTCGAAGTAGTACTCGTGCAGGACCATGCCGTTGTACTCGAAGCCGAGCCGGCGGTTCAGCTCGGAGTACGCCGGCATCTCCTCCTGGTCGACCTTACCGTCGGCGAGGAACTCGCTCAGCTTCTCCGTGAGCGTGTTGGTTTCCTTCACGTAGCCCTCGTAGAGCTTGAAGTGCATCTCCAGGGTCTGATCCGAGATACCCTCCAGGTTGCTCAGGGGGAATGTCTTCGCTTGGTACGCCATGGCTGGACCTCCTCGTCTTTCATCAGCGATGCGCGTGCCAATGGCTCCCAAACGGCCGGCGGCGGACGGCGTCGCCGGCGACCGTGTGACCCGGCGAACTGATTGGGACTTCTGGTCGTGGATGCGGGGAGGAGCGACACGACAGCGCTAGTGTCGCGGTCGCGTGCGCAGATCGTCCGCGCCCGTGCTGCAAATCCTACATCGCGACGCGGCCTATCGGACCGTCGGTTGAGTTTCTCCGTGCGCTCACGCACCCTGGTGCGAGTGGTGGGACTGCGATGAAGGTGCGGCCGGGGCAGCCGTATCCCCTCGGGGCGACGTGGGACGGCGTGGGGGTGAACTTCGCGCTCTTCTCCGAGCACGCGACGAGCGTCGAGCTCTGCCTCTTCGACAGCGCCGACAGCACGGCCGAGTCGGCGCGCATCGTGCTGCCGGAGCAGACCGACATGGTCTGGCACGGTTACGTGAGCGGCATCCGCCCCGGGCAGCTCTACGGCTACCGCGTCGACGGCCCATACGAGCCGCACGCCGGGCAGCGCTTCAATCGCGCCAAGGTCGTGCTCGACGCCTACGCCAAGGCGATCGGCCGCACGACGCGCTGGGGCGACGAGAGCTTCGGCTACGTCATCGGCGACCCCGCCGAGGATCTCTCGCGCGACGACCGCGACAACGCCGCGCTCGCGCCGCTGGCGGCGGTCGTCGACTCGGCGTTCACCTGGGGTGACGACCGCCCGCCGCGCACGCCGTGGCACGAGACCGTGATCTACGAGCTGCACGTGAAGGGCTTCACCCACGGGCATCCCGACGTGCCGGAGTCGCTGCGCGGCACCTATGCGGGCCTCGTCTCCGAGGCGGCGATCGGCCATCTGCGTGCGCTCGGCGTCACCGCGGTCGAGCTGATGCCGGTGCATCACCACGTGAACGACCGCCATCTCCTCGACAAGGGACTCACCAACTACTGGGGCTACAACACGCTCTCGTTCTTCGCGCCCGAGGCGCGCTACACCTCCTCGCGCACACCGACCGACGGCGTCCGCGAGTTCAAGATGATGGTGCGGGCGCTGCACGCCGCCGGCATCGAGGTCATCCTCGACGTCGTCTACAACCACACGGCGGAGGGCAACCATCTCGGGCCGACGCTCTCGCTGCGCGGCATCGACAACGCCGCCTACTACCGGCTGACCGAGCCCGACCGGCGCTACTACATGGACTTCACCGGCTGCGGCAACACGCTCGACATGACGCATCCGCGCGTCCTGCAGCTCATCATGGACAGCCTGCGCTACTGGGTGACCGAGATGCACGTCGACGGCTTCCGCTTCGACCTCGCGAGCGCGCTCGCCCGCGAGCTGTACGAGGTCGACAAGCTCGGCGCCTTCTTCGACATCATCCACCAGGACCCGGTCATCTCGCAGGTGAAGCTCATCGCCGAGCCGTGGGACCTCGGCCAGGGCGGCTATCAGGTCGGCAACTTCCCGGTGCTGTGGACCGAGTGGAACGGCAAGTACCGCGACGCGATCCGCCGCTTCTGGCGCGGCGACGGCGGCGCGACGTCGGAGCTGGCAACCCGCCTCTCGGGCAGCGCCGACCTCTACGAGCACAGCGGCCGGCGCCCCTATGCCAGCATCAACTTCATCACCGCACACGACGGCTTCTCGCTGCAGGATCTCGTGAGCTACAACGAGAAGCACAACGAGGCGAATCTCGAGGGCAACCGCGACGGTGACGACAACAACCTCAGCTGGAACTGCGGCGTCGAGGGGCCGACGGACGACCCGGACGTCCGCGCCCTCCGCGCCCGCCAGAAGCGCAATCTCCTGGCCACCCTCCTCCTGTCGCAGGGCGTGCCCATGATCCGCGGCGGCGACGAGCTCGGCCACACGCAGCTCGGCAACAACAACGCCTACTGCCAGGACAACGCGCTCAGCTGGCTGCAGTGGGACCTCGACCCCGAGCAGCGTGCGTTCCTCGACTTCGTCCGCCGCGTCGTGCGGCTGCGGGCCGAGAACCATGCGCTCAGGCGCCGGCGCTTCCTGCACGGGCAGCGCGTGCGCGAGGTCGGGGTGAAGGACCTCACGTGGCTCGCGTCGAACGGACGCGAGATGTCCGACGACGACTGGCACTCCGCGACGCGGACGCTCGCGGTGCGCATCGTCGGCGAGCCGGACGAGGAGGAGCGTCTCCTGCCCAACACGCTCGTCCTCCTGTTCAACGGCCACCACGAAGCGGTGCCGTTCAAGCTGCCGTCGACCGGCACCGGCGAGCGCTGGGAGCTCGTGCTCGATACGGGCGATCCCTCGTCCGCCCCGCGCCACTTCCGCCGCGGCCACCGTTACGACCTCGACGCGCGCGCCCTCGCGGTGCTGCGCCTGGTGCCGCGCTGATGGAGCGCGCCGTCGAGAGAGCGCGCCCGGACGCCGCGGCGTCCGTCGCACCCGCGACGCGTGCTGCGCCGCCGGCGCGGGTCGCGATCGAGGACGTCCGGCCGCGCGTCGACGACGGCACGCATCCGGTGAAGCGGACGATCGGCGACCGGCTGGAGGTGCTCGCCGACGTCCTCGCCGACGGCACGGACGCGCTGCGCGCCGTCGTGCGCCACCGCTTCGCCGAGGACGGCGCCTGGATCGAGACGCCGATGGAGGCGCTCGGCAACGATCGCTGGCGCGCGACCTTTGCGCTCGAGCGCGTCGGGCTCTACGAGTGGAGCGTGATCGCGTGGGTGGATCGCTTCGCCACGTGGCGCGACGGCCTGGAGAAGAAGGCGGCCGCGGGCCTCGACGTCGGCAACGAGCTGCTCGAGGGCGCGGGCTTGATCCACGCGGCGGCGCGGGGCGACGGCGCGCACGCCGCCCCCGTCGACCCGCGCGTGCGGACGCTGCTCGACGGCGAGGCGCGGACGCTCGCGAGCGCGGTGCCGCAGGGAGAGCGCGTGCGGAGGGCGCTCACACCCGAGCTCGCGACGGTGATGGCCGCGCTCGACGGGCGTGAGGGCGCGGGCGCGTCGCTGCTGCTGCGCGTGCGCGTCGACCGCGTGCGGGCACGCTACGGGAGCTGGTACGAGATGTTTCCGCGCTCGGCCGGCACGGATGCGGCCCGTCCCGCCACTCTTGCGGAGGCGGCCGCACGCCTGTCCGCGATCGCGGCCATGGGCTTCGACGTCCTCTACCTGCCGCCCATCCATCCGATCGGCATCACGCACCGCAAGGGGCCGAACAACGCCCTCGTCGCGGCGCCGGCCGACCCCGGGTGTCCGTGGGCGATCGGCAGCGCCGAGGGCGGCCACACCGCCGTCGACCCCGCGCTCGGCTCGCTCGACGACTTCGACGCCTTCGTCGCCGACGCGCGCCGCCACGGCCTCGAGGTGGCGCTCGATCTGGCGTTCCAGTGCTCGCCGGACCATCCGTGGGTGCGCGAGCATCCTGAGTGGTTCCGCCGGCGCGCCGACGGCACCATCCAGTTCGCGGAGAACCCGCCGAACCGCTTCGAGGACATCTACCCGTTCGACTTCGCGAGCTCCGCGTGGCGCGAGCTGTGGCAGGCGCTGCGCGACGTCGCGCTCTTCTGGGCGCAGCACGGCGTACGCGTCCTGCGCGTCGACAACCCGCACACGAAGCCGCTGCCGTTCTGGGAGTGGCTCATCGCGGACGTGCAGCACGCCTACCCCGACATGATCTTCCTCGCCGAGGCGTTCACCCGTCCGAAGATCATGAAGCGGCTCGCCAAGGCCGGCTTCACGCAGACCTATACGTACTTCACCTGGCGCAACACCAAGGACGAGCTGACCGAATACTTCACCGAGCTGACGCAGACCGAGGTCCGCGAGTACCTGCGGCCGAACCTCTTCACCAACACGCCGGACGTGCTGCACGCGTTCCTGCAGGAGGGTGGCCGCCCGGCGTTCCAGATCCGCCTCGTGCTCGCGGCGACCCTCGGCGCATCCTACGGCATCTACGGACCGGTGTTCGAGCTATGCGAGGAGCGCGCGCATCCCGGCACCGAGGAGTACGTCGACTCCGAGAAGTATCAGGTGCAGGTGTGGGACCACGACCGGCCGGAGAGCATCCGTGATCTCGTGACCCGGGTGAACCGGGCGCGCCGCGCCCACCCGGCGCTGCACCGCGACGAGCGCCTGCGCTTCCACGCGATCGATGATCCGCACCTGCTCTGCTACTCGAAGACGAGCATGGACCTCGCCGACGTCGTGCTCACGGTCGTGAACCTCGACCCGCACCGGGCGCACGACGGCTGGGTCGAGCTCGCGCTCGAGGAGCTCGGCATCGGCGCCGACGAGACGTACGAGGTGGACGACGCGCTGACCGGCGCGCGCTGGGAATGGCGCGGCGCGCGCAACTGGGTGCGGCTCGATCCGGCGGTGATCCCGGCGCATGTCCTCGTGGTACGGCGTCCGCAGGGGGGGCAGGCGGCATGACGTCGAGCCGTGAGGGCATGCGCGGCGAGGCCGCCGGCACGGCGGCGCCGTCGACGCTGCCGGTCCGCTTCTTCACCGACTACGACAAGCACCTCTTCGCCGAGGGCACGCACGTCCGCCTCTACGACAAGCTCGGCGCGCACCTCACGACGATCGAGGGGCAGGCCGGGACGCGCTTCGCCGTGTGGGCGCCGAACGCCGCCCACGTATCGGTCGTGGGAGACTTCAACGGCTGGCAGCGCGGCGTTCACCCGCTCACCGGCAGCGACGCAGGCGTGTGGGAGGGCTTCGTGCCCGGCGTGCGCGCGGGCACGCTCTACAAGTTCGCGATCGAGTCGCGCTACCACGGCTACCGGGTCGAGAAGGCCGATCCGTTCGGCTTCGCCGCCGAGCTGCGGCCGCAGACGGCGTCGAGGGTGGCCGATCTCTCCGGATACGGCTGGCAGGACGCGGAATGGATGGCGAGCCGGGCGGCGCGCCACGCGCTCGCGGCGCCGATCGCGATCTACGAGATGCATCTCGGCTCGTGGCGGCGGAAGCCGGAGGAGCGCGGCCGCTGGCTCACGTACCGCGAGCTTGCCGCCGAGCTGCCGGCCTACGTGCGCGATGCCGGCTTCACCCACGTCGAGCTGCTGCCGATCACCGAGCATCCCTTCGACGGCTCGTGGGGCTACCAGACCGTCGGCTACTTCGCGCCGACCGGCCGCTTCGGCACGCCGCAGGACTTCATGTTCCTGGTCGACGCGCTCCATCGCGCCGGCATCGGCGTCATCCTCGACTGGGTACCGGCGCACTTCCCGACCGACGAGCACGGCCTCAGCTACTTCGACGGCACCCATCTCTACGAGCACGCCGATCCGCGCCAGGGCCAGCACCCCGACTGGGGCACGCTCGTCTTCAACTACGGGCGGAACGAGGTCGCGAACTTCCTGCTCGCGAGCGCGCTCTTCTGGCTCGACCGCTATCACCTCGACGGCCTGCGCATCGATGCGGTCGCCTCGATGCTCTACCTCGACTACTCGCGCAAGCCCGGCGAGTGGATTCCGAACCGCTTCGGTGGCCGCGAGAACCTCGATGCGATTGCCTTCCTCCGCCGGTTGAACGAGCGGGTGCACGCGGAGCACCCCGACGTGCTGACGATCGCCGAGGAGTCGACCGCGTACCCGATGGTGTCCCGCCCGACCTACGTCGGCGGTCTCGGCTTCGATTACAAATGGGACATGGGGTGGATGCACGACACCCTGAGCTACATGGCGCACGACCCGGTGCACCGCCGCTACCATCACGACCTGCTCACGTTCCGCATGCTCTATGCCTGGCACGAGCAGTTCGTGCTGCCGCTGTCGCACGACGAGGTCGTGCACGGAAAGGGGTCGCTGCTCGGCAAGATGCCGGGCGACGACTGGCAGCGCTTTGCCAACCTCCGCCTCCTCTTCGGCATGATGTACGGCCAGCCCGGCAAGAAGCTCCTCTGGATGGGCGACGAGATCGCGCAGCGGCGCGAGTGGGACCACGACCGGAGCCTCGATTGGGATCTCCTGCGGTATGCGCCGCACGAGGGCGTCCGCCGCTTCGTCGCCGACCTGAACCGGCTCTACCGCGAGGAGCCGGCGCTGCACGAGCGCGACAGCGACCCGGCCGGCTTCGCCTGGGTCGATTGCAACGACGCCGAGCAGAGCGTGGTGAGCTTCCTGCGCTACGGCGCCGATCCCGGCGAGGCGCTGCTCTTCATATGCAACTGCACGCCGGTGCCGCGGCCCGGCTACCGGGTGGGCGTGCCGTGGGCCGGCGAGTGGCGGGAGGTGCTGAACGGAGACGCCAGCGTGTACGGCGGGAGCGGGCAGGGCAACCTCGGCGGCGTGTCCAGCGCGCCGCTCGCGTGGCACGGCCACGCGCAGTCGCTGACGCTCGTCGCGCCGCCACTCGCCGTCGTCGTGCTGAAGGGCCGCCGAGCGCCTCAGCCGAGCTTGTAGGTCACGAGACCCACCGCGACGACCTGGCCGCCGGCATCGCGTACCTCGACGTGGCAGAAGCTCAGGCTCTTGCCGCGCCGGACGACGCGCGCCTCCGCGGTCAGATCCTGCGCCCGCGCCGCCGCGACGAAGTCGACCGTCAGCGAGACCGTCGTGCCGCGCGGCACCGCGGGCAAGGTCGGCGTCGACCACGCGGCCGCCATCGCGGTCGTGTCGACGAGTGCGCTGATCGCGCCGCCGTGTACGACGTCGCCGACCGTCACCACCCGTGGCGTGAAGGGCAGCACGATCGTCGCGCGATCGGGCTCGAGGCCGGCGAGACGCATGCCGAGATGCTGCACCAGCGGCGAGACGCCGAGGAACCCGCGGATGATCTCCGCACCATCGCTCATGCGCGGCACCGTAGCGTGTCCGTCCGGTCGGCGGAACGGCGCCACTTTTCCCGCGTTTCGCCTGGCCACCGCTTGCAATTCCTACCAGGGAGCCGATGCAACTTGTGCCCGCGAAGGCACGTGGATCCGCGCGGTTTCGTCACAAATGCCCCACGTGCACGGGCACGCGTCTTGCGACGTTCTCCCCGGTAGGAGGAGGACACCATGAAGAACGTCGTGGGCATCTTCGAGCGGCGCGCCGATGCCGAGAACGCAACGGCGCGCTTGATCGATCTGGGATTCGTGCGCGAGAACGTCAGTCTCCTCACGCCAGGCGCCACCGAGGAGGAGATCGCCTCGGTGAAGACGTCGGATACCGAGGAGCCCGGCACGGGGACCGCCATCGGCGGCGTCATCGGCGGCGCGGCCGGCGCGTCGGCGGGCGCGGCGCTCGTCAGTCTCGTTCCCGGCCTCGGGCCGGTGATGGCGGCGGGTTGGGCGGCGATCGCGCTGCTCGGCCTGTTCGGTGCGGTCGGCGGCGGGATCGCGGGCCACGAGCTCGAGGAGTCGCTGTCGGAGGGCCTGCCGAAGGACGATTTGTTCCTCTACGAGGACGCGCTGCGGAAGGGTCACAGCGTCGTCATCGCGCTGAGCGACGACGACCAGCGCATCGACGCGGGTCGCGCCGCGCTCCGGGCCGCGGGCGCGGAGGACGTCGACACGGCGCGCGAGCGCTGGTGGATCGGCATGCGCGGCAAGGACGAGGAGTACCAGGAGCCGGCCTACCGGCACGGCGTCGAGGCGGCGCTCCATCCCGACCTGCGCGGCAAGCGCTTCGACGATGCGGCCTCGCGCCTGACCGAGCGTATCGGCCCGACCTGCCGCACCGATGCGTTCCGCCGCGGCTACGAGCGCGGGCGGTCCTACTACGAGAAGCAGATCGGCCACCGGCACGAGTGAGCGCAACGCCGCCCTTCGCGAGAGGGCCGACCCCCGCCAGACCGGCCCTCTCGCGATCGGCGCGCGAACCCGCTAGACGCGGCGTCATGGGCCTGACCGAGTACCAGCGCAAGCGCCGCTTCAACGTCACCTCGGAGCCGGCCGGCAAGACGCCGCGCCCCAAGCGCGGCAAGCGTCTCGCGTTCGTCGTGCAGAAGCATCGCGCGACGGCGCTCCACTACGACTTCCGGCTCGAGTGGAACGGGGTACTGCTCTCGTGGGCCGTGCCGAAGGGTCCGTCCCTCGATCCCAGCGTGAAGCGTCTCGCCATGCAGACCGAGGACCATCCGATCGAGTACGCGGCCTTCGAGGGCATCATCCCGGAGCGCGAGTACGGTGGCGGCACGGTGATGGTTTGGGATCAGGGCACGTGGACGCCGGAGGTCGAGGACGTCGAGGCCGCGCTCGAGAAAGGCGATCTCAAGTTTCGGCTCGCCGGCCGGAAGCTCGCCGGCTCGTGGGTGCTGGTGCGGACGCGCGGCCGCCGCGGCGCTGCCGACGCGCGCCGCCCCCCGTGGCTCCTCATCCAGCATCGCGACGAGGCGGCGAGCGCCGTCGACATCGCCGAAAGCGCGCCGCGCTCCGTCGTCTCCGACCGCCTCCTCGCCGAGATCGCCTGGCAGGAGGGCGGCGACGTGAAGAAGGCGGCCTCCGCCGACCCGACCGCGGCGCTGCAGAAGCTCCTGCAGAGCCCGGCGAAGGTGAAGGGACGGACGCGCAGCAAGAAGCCGGCGGTGTGGAGCTCGCACATCACGCGCCGCAAGGCGTGAGGGCGGCGGCCGCTCAGCTCTTCTTGGCGGGGTCGAAGGCGAGCGAGACGGAGTTGATGCAGTAGCGCTGGCCGGTCGGCGCGGGGCCGTCGTCGAAGACGTGGCCGAGGTGCGCGCCGCAATTGGCGCACATGACCTCGGTGCGGCGCATGCCGTGGCTCGCATCGGTCTCGGCGGCGACGCGCTCGCCGGCGACCGGCTGCGTGAAGCTCGGCCAGCCGCTGCCCGAGTCGAACTTGGTGTCGGAGCTGAAGAGCGGCTCGTTGCACGCGACGCAGCGGTACGTGCCGCTGCCGTGGTGATCCCAGTAGGCGCCGGTGAAGGCGCGCTCCGTGCCTTTCTGACGGCAGACCGCGTACTGCTCGGGGGTCAGCTCGCGGCGCCACTCCTCGTCGGACTTCTCGATCTTCGGCTTCATATGATCGTCTCCTCGCCCAGGGATCCGCTCTTCGTCTACTTCGTACTGGGCGGGTCGGAGATCAGCAAGGTGCCCTGGGCGACGCAGGCGAGCGCGCCGTCGTTGGTGACGTCGACGCGCACGACGGCGGAGCGGCGTCCGATCGAGAGCACGCTCGACACCGCGGTCAGCGTGCCGCCCTTCACCGCGCGCAGGTAGTTGAGCTTGAACTCGGTCGTGGCCGCCCATTGGCGCGGCTTCATGAGCGGGTAGAGGACGCAGCCGAGGCAGTGATCGACGAAGCCGGCCATGACACCGCCGTGGATCGCGCCGACCGGCGTGATCAGCTCGGGGCGGACCTCCATGGTGGCGACCAGGCGGCCCGGCGTCATCTCCCGCAGGCGCACGCCAAGGTACTGCGGCAGGCCGCCGCCCTGGTCGACCGAGGCCACCATGGCGTCGGCGATCTGCTGGTTGAAGTCCGCGAACGTCTCATCCGAGCCCATGCGAGCCCTCCGTGTCGTCCCTAACTAGTGCAGAGGCCGAGGCCCGGTCCAGCGCCGTGCGTCTGCCGCGCAATGACGCTACGCTCAGGGGATGGGAGCGCGCGCGCGTGGTCGCTGAGAACAACCGGGCCGTCATCGCGGCCTTCCTCAGCAACCTGGCGCTCACGGTCGTGAAGGCCATCGTCGCGGTGATGACCGGCAGCACCGCGCTCCTCGCCGAGACCATGCATTCGATCGCCGACATGGGGAACGAGGCGCTGCTCTTCCTCGGCATGCGCCTCGCCGCGCGCCCGCCCGACGAGACCCATCCGCTCGGCCACGGTCGCGACATGTACTTCTGGGCGTTCGTCGTCTCGGCGCTGCTCTTCAGCGTCGGCGGCTGCCTCGCGATCTGGGAGGCGGTCGAGAGCTTTCTCCATCCCGAGCCACATTCGGGCTACACGCTCGCGTACGCGGTCCTCGTCGTCGCCTTCGTGTTCGAGTCGGCGTCGCTCGTGGTCGGCCTGCGCTCCTTCATCCTGCAGAAGGGCCGCCGCAGGCTGCGCAACTACATCCGCGATCTGCGCGACCCGACGGTGCTGGTCGTCGTGCTGGAGGACACCGCCGCGCTCATCTCGATCCTGATCGCCGGCGCCGGGCTCGGCCTCGCGCAGTGGACCGGGAACGTCGTCTGGGACGGCGTCGCGTCGGTGCTGATCGGGCTCCTCTTGATCGCGGTCGCCGGGTTCCTCGCCTACGACAACTACTCGCTGCTCCTCGGCGAGACGGCGTCGCCCGAGGCAACCGCGCTCATTCGTGGCGTCGTCGCGAGAGAAGCGACGGCGCTCGCGTTGACCGGCCTCCGCACCCTGCACATCGGCCCCGACGCGCTCTTCGTCGCGCTGCGCGTCCGCTTCCGCGAGGACATGCGGACGCGCGACCTCGAGGCGGCGGTGACGCGCCTGAAGAGCGATGTCGCCGAGGTGCTCGACGGCAAGACGCGGCCGCAGCTCGTCGTCGTCGAGCCGGCGAGCGAGCGCGACGCGCTCGGCTAGAGCCGGGCGAGGACGGCGTCGGCGCTGGACGCGCTGAGCCCCGGTCCAGGCTCCGGCATCAGCGCCTCGACCTGCCCGTCGCGCAGGATCATGGCATAGCGCTGTGAGCGCTCGCCCATGCCGAAGCCCGACGCGTCGAGCGAGAGGCCGACCGCGCGCGTGAACTCGCCGTTGCCGTCCGCGAGCATGCGTACCTTGCCGGGCGCGCTGCTCGACTTGCCCCACGCGTCCATCACGAACGCGTCGTTCACGGAGACGCAGAGGATCTCGTCGACGCCCTTGGCGCGGATCGCGGCGTTCTGATCGACGAAGCCGGGGAGGTGCTTCATCGAGCACGTCGGGGTGAAGGCGCCCGGCACGGCGAACACGACGACGCGCTTCCCCTTCGAGAGCTCCGCCAGGGAGACCTGCGAGGGCCGGCCGTCGACCATCTCGGTGAGCTTCACGTCGGGAACCTTGTCGCCTTCCTTGATCGCCATGGGGATCTCCTCCGCTGCGGGTGTGCCTGCCTGATCGCACGTCGCCCGGCCGGTGGCAACTGGGGCGGGACTACAACGGATGCCCGGTGATCACCTGGTACATTTCCTCACAGTTGGATTCTGCCTCACCGTAAGCGCCGTCGAGATGGAAGACTCCGGCAAAGCGACTCAAAGCACGCGTCCCGTGGATGGGGTCCTGCAAGGCCCACAGGAAGACCTGGCCGAGCAGGGTCTCCACCTCGAGTCGGTGGCTCCTGTGGTATTCTTCGGACCGACTCTCCAACTGCCTGTACGCCGCGTCGATCGATTCGATGTCCTTTGCGGCGAGCACGGGCGGCACGAACACGAGCCGTTCAGCGCTTACGACCCGACGTTCTCCATCCAACGTGAGTTCGCGTTGCTCGTAGTCGAACCAAGTGATGCTGTGCCCGCGGGGTAGAACAATCGGCTCGACCGAGCTGATGATCGCCTTCCCCGAGCGACACACGACTCGAACGTTGGGAAAGTCTTCATCGCTCAAGTCACCGGCGGTCACGCCGGACGTGAGCGCACCCTGATCGACCAACAACAGAGAGTCGACGATAGCACTCGACGCGGAGATCCGCTTTCTCGGCCTCCCCATGATCGCGAGGGCGTGGTCGCCGGCTGAGCGGAGAGTACAAACGGGTTCCTTTGGATTGCCCGGCCGGGCATCGGACGAAGAGATCCCAACCACGAGGACGATGACGACGCCCAAGAGTCGATCGGTACGCACGTGCGAGGAACGCTACCCCGGGACTTCGCCAGGATCGAGCAGGCCGTGGCGACGCCATCCTACGGTCAAGAGCCACGTCCGCGGGCGCGCAACGCTTCGCCTGCGGGTTCCGTCGTCGTCCGCGTCGCCGACCTCCGATCCCTTGCGTCTCCAACCGTCGAACCATCGGGCGGAGGAAGCGGGATCGAGACGAACGGCTCGGGTCATCGCCGACCGGACGGCGGCGGCGTGGCGGCGCGCGTTCAGGAGCACGTAGCGCAGTGCGTTCCGCACCTCTCGCGGGGTGGGAAGGAGCCGCACGTGGTAGCGGTCGGCGAGGACGCGACCGCTGCGACCAACCGTGCGGTTGACGGCACGGGCGAGACGCGCGCCGATCGCCATCATGCCGCGTCCGAGCGCGTCGCGGTCGCGCGCCTCGACGATGAGATGCGCGTGATTGCCCTGCAGCGAGTAGTGCACGAGGCGAAATCCCTGGCGGGCGCAGCCCTTGGCGAAGGTGCGCTCGACGGCATGGACGATCCGGACGGTGCGAAGGGACGGCAGACCGGGCACGACACGGACGGTCACGTGCGCCGGGCTGGTGCGGCGAAAGTCGCCGCGCGATCGATGCCGAATGCGGGGATCCGGACCCGGCTTGCGGCCCGCGTTGGGTCGTCGGCCGCCCCAGCCGCATGGAGTCGTCAGCGAAAGCGCGAGCTGGTGATCATGACGCGCCATTCGATTAGGGCTACCTTAGCACACTTGAGACATTTGTCAATCTACGAGGGGAAATCCGCCTGGAAGGCGTCGATTGCCGCACGGGCGGTTGACTTGCGGGCGTGCGTGTCCGCAAGCGACGCCGAAATTGAGTGAAACGGACGCTGGGCGCGAATATGGGGAGCGCTGTACCCCCGGTGAGACGCTCCGTGAACACGCCCGTCGACGCCGTGGCGACCGGTACCCGCATCTCGTCCGAGGCTGGTGATCCGAGCTGCGGGGGCCGCGGGTCCGCGCTGATACGACAGGCGCGAGTTTTGCTTTGCAGTGACTTGCGAGGCCGCGCGCCCGTTCGCGCGGGGCACGTTGCATGAGCACAGCGCAAGACATGCCGCATTCCGTACCGCCGCCCGGCATCGACGCCGCGAGCCATGCGACGATCGAGGCGGCGTATCATGCAGAAATCGGACGCGTTCTCCGCCGGCGCCTGCCGCTGACGCTCTCGCTCTATCTCTTGTTCGTGGGCGTCGGGGTGTGGGCGGAGCGTGCCTCGTATCCGGCGCGCGCGCAGCTCATCACCGCCATTTATCTGGCGGAGCTGGTCGCCTGCGGTGCCGGAATCGCGGCGCTCTGGACGTCGCGGCTGCGCGACCGTCCCGGGCTCGTCGGCGCGATCGTTACGTCGATCCTGAGCGTCCTGATGGCGGGCTACGACGCCAACGTCGGCAACGTCGTCGAGCGCTCCGCCATGGCCCAGGTGTGTCTGCTGACCGGTCTCGTCGTGATCCTGCCGTGGAGCTGGCGCGCCCAGCTGCTCGTCGCGGTGACCGCGCTCGTCGGCTTCGCGTCGGCGGTTCCCCATCTCGTCGTCAACGACACGCTCACCTACTCGATCCTCGCCATCCTGACCGGCGCCACGACGTCCGTGCTCGGCGTGCACTTCCTCGAGCGCTACCGGCGGGACGCGTTCCTACGCGCTGCGCTCCTCACCGAGGAGGCCGAGGTCGCGGCGGCGCTCGCCGACGTGGCGGAGACGTTGAACGCGAGCCTCAACGCGCCGGACATGCTGGTGCGGGTGAACGGGCTCGCCGCGGCCGCGCTCGGCTGCGACTGGAGCGCGACGCTCGTCTGGGATCCGGTGCGCCCGGTGGCGCGCCTGCACAGCATCGTCGGGGTCCCTGCCGATCTCGAGGCGGAGGCCGCCTCGCTCGAGTTCGGCGCTGACGAGTTCCCGATCATGACGGCGCTGCGCCCGAACGAGCTGATCGAGATCGAGGACGCGGGCCGGCAGGAGCTCGTGCCGCGCGACCTATGCCGCCGCTTCGGCATCGCGTCGGCGCTCTACGCGCCGATCTCGCGCGAGGGCGAGGTGATCGGCGTGCTGGCGCACGGTTACGCGAGCCGCCTCGGTCCGTTCTCGGTGAAGCAACGCCGCATCGCGCTCGGCATCGCGCACGCGACCGCCATTGCGATGCAGAATGCCCGGCTGATCTCGGACCTCCAGGCGGCGAGCCGGCTCAAATCGGAGTTCGTCTCGACGATGTCGCACGAGCTGCGGACACCGCTCAACGTGATCTCGGGCTACACGGATCTCCTAGCGGACGGCGCGTTCGACCCGCTCACGGCGTCACAGCACGACACCGTCGTGCGCATCCGGCGGAGCGCGCTCGAGCTCCTCGACCTGGTGAACGCGACGCTCGACCTGAACCGGCTCGAGGCCGGGCGCGACGCCGTCGTCGCCTCCGCCGTCGACCTCGTGGCTCTCTTCGCCGAGCTCGGCCGCGAGCTCGAGGCGCTGGTGCCGGAGGCGGTCGCCCTGCGCTGGCGCAGCGAGCCGGCGGCCGCCATGGTCGAGAGCGACCGGGTGAAGCTGAAGACCATCCTCAAGAACCTCGTCGGCAACGCGCTCAAGTTCACCGAGAAGGGCGTCGTCGAGGTGACCGCGGCCCGGATGAACGAGCGGCTCGTCCTCGAGGTCCGCGACACCGGCGTCGGCATCGCCGCCGCCGACCTGCCGAAGATCTTCGAGATGTTCCGCCAGGCGGACGGCTCCGACAGCCGGCGGTTCGGCGGCGTTGGCCTCGGGCTGCACATCGTGCAGCGCCTGGTCGACCTGCTCGGCGGCAGCGTCGCCGTCGCGAGCGCGCCCGGCAGCGGCTCGACGTTCACCGTCCGCGTGCAGGTCGGCGACGTCGCGGCGGCGCCGCGGGCCGTGCACGGTGACATGCACGGCCAGCGGCGCGCGACCGGCTGACGGCTATCAGTCGCCTACTTCGGTGACGTGGCGGGCGATGGATTGCCCACGATCTCGAGCAGCTCGACCTCGAAGACGAGCGTCGAGCCCGGCGGAATCGTCGGCGGGTGGCCCTGATCGCCGTAGGCGATGTCGGACGGGCAGACGAGCTTCGCCTTGCCGCCGACCTTCATCAACTGCACGCCCTCGGTCCAGCACTTGATGACCTGGTTCAGGCCGAAGGTTGCCGGCTGGCCGCGGTCGATCGAGCTGTCGAACACGGTGCCGTTGGTGAGTGTGCCCTTGTAGTGCACCTTCACCTTGTCGGTGGCCTTCGGCGACTCGCCCGTGCCGGCCTTCAGCTCCTGATACACCATGCCTGAGGCCGTCTTCTGGGCGCCCTTCTCCTTGGCGGCCTTCTCCGCGAACTCCGCGCCGGCCTTCTTCTCGTTGACCGTCACCGCCTGCGCGCGTGCCTTGGCGATCTCCTGGAACTTCGTGATGTACTGCTTGCCGTCGACCTTCGCCGGCTTCTTGAGGATCGAGTCGGTGAGACCCTCCTTCATCATTTCCAGCTCGCGCGGGCTCATCTGCAGCGCGCCGAGCTGCGGGCCGATGTTGTTGTTGCCGAAGGCGTAGAAGGCCTTCTCCTCGTCCGTCTTCGGCTCGTCGTCGGCGGCGCGAACGGCGCCGGCCGTGGCGGCAACTCCGAGGACGGTGAGCGTGAGCAGTACCAGCAGCGTTCGCATCGTTGGCATGGTGCGCATGATGGTGACCCCTTTCAAAAGTTCGAGCGGTAGTAGCGGCGTTGCGCCCGGGAGGCAAGGGCTCTATACGATCCGCATCGAACAGCTCCCGCTCGCGCCGCGCCTCACTCCTCACGACGTCCTGACGGACGTATTCGGCTACGAGGACTTCCGTCCTGGGCAGGAGCGCATCATCGGCGCCGTGCTCGGCGGGCGCGACTGCATCGGCGTCATGCCGACCGGCGCGGGAAAGTCGCTGACCTTCCAGATCCCGGCGCGTCTGCTCCCGGGCACCGTGCTGGTCGTGAGCCCGCTCATCTCCCTGATGAAGGATCAGGTCGACGCGCTCGTGCGGAACGGCTTCCGTGCGGCCGTGCTCAACTCGAGCCTCGACTTCGAGCAGCGGCGGGACGCGCTGCGGCGCTTGCGGGCGGGCGAGTACGAGCTGCTCTACGTGGCGCCGGAGGGCCTCGAGGGCTTCCTGCGGAGCGTCCTCGCGGACGTGCGGGTCTCGCTCGTCGTGGTCGACGAGGCCCATTGCATCTCCGAGTGGGGCCACGATTTCCGGCCCGCCTACCGGCGCCTGCGCGGCCTGAAGCAGGAGCTCGGCGGCGTTCCGATCCTCGCCCTCACCGCGACCGCGACGCGCCGGGTGGCAGGCGACATCATCCGCCAGCTCGGCATGGTGAAGCCCGACGGGTTCAAGGGATCGTTCTACCGGCCGAACCTCTCCCTCTGGGCGCACAAGAAGGGCGACGGGCGCGGCTCGCGCAAGGACCTCCTTGCCTACGTGCGACGCCGCACCGGCGAGAGCGGCATCATCTACACGCTCAGCCGCAAGAACGTCGACTCGCTCACCGAGTACCTGCGCGCGGCCGGCGTGCGCGCGGCGGCGTATCACGCCGGCCTCGACGACGCCGTCCGCAGCCGCCACCAGGACGCGTTCGCACGCGACGAGGTCGACGTCATCGTCGCGACGATCGCCTTCGGCATGGGGATCGACAAGTCGAACGTGCGCTACGTCATCCACCGCGAGATGCCGCGCTCGATCGAAAGCTACTACCAGGAGATCGGCCGTGCGGGGCGCGACGGCCTCGCGAGCGATTGCATCCTGCTCTACTCGTGGGCGGACGTCATCGGCCACGCGCGGCTGCAGGACCAGATCGAGGACGCCGACCTGCGCGCCGCCACCCGCGACAAGACGCGCGCGATGTTCAACCTCGCCGACGCGCCGGGCTGCCGCCAGCAGGCGCTGGTCGCATACTTCGACGAGCAGATGGACGCGTGCGGGGCGTCGTGCGACCACTGCAAGGGGACGAGCGCCCTCGAGCTGTTCCACGCGCCCGCGGGCGCCGGCATCCGCGCGCCGGCGCCGGCCGGCGGCGGAGCGCGCGTGCGGGCGGGCACCGAGGCCGGCGAGCTCGACGAGGAAGGGGTGCTGCGCTTCCAGCGTCTGCGGTCGGTCCGCCGCGAGCTCGCGGACGCCGAGGGCGTACCCGCGTACATCGTGTTCAGCGACGCCGTGCTCGCGCGCATGGCGGCCGCGCGTCCGAGCGACGAGGCGGGGCTCCTCGCCATCTCCGGCGTCGGTCCCGCGAAGCTCGCCCGCTACGGCGATGCGTTCCTCCGCGCGCTCCGCGACTGAGCGGCAGCCCGTCCGGCTTCACACACGCTGACCCTTCGCGCAGCGCGCCTGCGCAAGGCGGAATTCGTCACCTCCCACTCGCCTGCGCACGCGGGCACGCGACGGGCATGCGACGCCCATGCGCCTCCGGGCGGATGGCGGTGCGGGCGCGCTCCTTGCTGAACACCGGGTATGGCGAGTCGGCGTCGGACGTTTCTATGGCCGGAGCGATGGCAGGCGCGTGCTTGCGGCGCTCCGCGTCGTCCCACGGCCGTCATCGGCATGCCGAGCGTCACCGGCTCGTCGCTGGCGCGCGGCGCGGCCTACGGCGTCCGGGCCGGCATTTGGGTGGCGCTCGCGCTGCTCGTGCCCGCCGCCCATCCCGCGGGCGCCGTCATGGTCGGCGGCGGCGGCAGCGCGCGCGGCGACTGCCTCGCCGTCTTCGAGGCGCCCGCCAACACGCCCGCGACGCATCCAAAGAACGTGCGCTGCACCGACGGCGACCCGAGCTGCGACGCCGACGGCGTGGTGAACGGCGTCTGCGAGTTCCCGATCGCGATCTGCGCCAACAGCGACTTCAGCCCGATGTGCGCGCTGCAGGGCGTGCAATCGATCACGATCGCGCACGCGCTCGACGACGGCGACCCGAAGTTCAACCCGGAGCTGCAGGCGCTCCAGGCACGCGTCCACAACGAGATCGATCCGCCGACGAGCGTCGGCGATCTCTGCACCACCGCGACGAGCTTCCACCTGACCGTGCGCGGACCCTTCGCCTCCGGCGTGTGCAAGCCGGCAAAGGCGGTCGTCGACATGGTCTCGCTGTCGAACCTGATCGGCGGCCGCATCTATCGCGACGCCGACCGCTTGAAGCTGCGCTGCGACCCGGCACCCGAGGGCTGCAGCCCGCGCGCCTTCTATACGGGCACCTTCGACCGCATCCAGCACCAGGTGTTCAGCCAGAACTGCGCGGTGAGCGGCTGCCACGACTCGCAAAGCCGCACGGGCAATCTCCTGCTCGAGCCCGGTGCGGCCTACACCAACCTGGTCGGCGTCACACCCGACAATCCGGCGGCGCAGAGCGCCGGGTGGCAGCGCGTGCACGTCCTCGACCCCACGACCGGCGATCCCGCGACGAGCCTGCTGCTGCAGAAGCTGCTCGGCCCGCCGCAGGGCTTCGGTGCCCGCATGCCGTTCGGGCGCCCGAAGCTCGACCAATCGCTGATCGACATCGTCCAGCTGTGGATCGCCGCGGGAGCTCCCGCGAGCGGCTGGGTTCCCGGAACCGACTGACCCCGGAGGAGACTGCATGGGAGACGCCAACTCCATACTCACTGCTGCGGAGACGCGGCACTTGCTCAAGCGAACCGGCTTCGGCGCGGCGGCGAAGGACGTGGCGAAGAGCCAGCAGAAGGGCAACACGCGCGGCCGTGCCGTCGACGCGTTGCTGAAGTTCAACCCGAAGAAGTTCCAGCCCGGCGGCAAGGGCAAGGACCCGAGCCTGCAGGACAGCCACGATCAGTGGATCACCTACATGTTGAAGTCCAAGTTTCCGTTGCAGGAGAAGCTCGTGCTGTTCTGGCACGACCACTTCGCCACCAGCAACGTGAAGGTCGCCAACACGCGCTTGATGGCGGAGCAGAACCTCCTCCTGCGCCTCATGTGCAAGGGCAACTTCAAGGATCTCGTGAAGGCGATGAACAAGAACGCGGCGATGATGGAGTTCCTCGACATCGTCCGTAGCGGCCGCCATCAGCCGAACGAGAACTACGCCCGTGAGCTGCAAGAGCTCTTCACGCTCGGCGTGCTCGATCACGCCGGCAACCCGAACTACCTGCAGGACGACATCGTGCAGATCGCCCGTGCGTTCAGCGGCTGGCGCTACGACGACAAGAAGAAGGACACCGCCTTCCTCGATAGCGACCATCACGACTTCATCGCCGACTTCCCCGAGCGCGGCCCGAAGACGATCTACGCGGTGCGCGGCGGCTTCGGTGCGTCCGGGCGCTCGTTCGCGGCGGGGGGCGAGGGCGCGGCGGAGATCGACACCGTGATCGACATCATCTTCGATCACACCGACACGGACGGCAAGAACACCGTCGCGCGCCGCATGGCGGGCCGGCTGCTCGAGTACTTCGCGCACGCCAGCCCGGACATCGGCGTGATCGACGAGGTCGTCGCGACTTCGGGCTTCAACACCAACTGGGACATCGCGGGCCTGGTGCGCACGATCCTGGTCCACGACGCGTTCTACGAGACGGACGTCACGCCGCCGTTCACGGCGCAGAGCCAGAAATCGATCACCTGGCCGGTCGACTTCGTGGTGAGCACCATGCGCGCCCTGAACGTCGCCGGCGGCGGCAAGCACGGCGACGCGCTCCGCATCGACGGCGGCGCCAACATCCGCGATCGCTTGACCGACATGGGGCAGAGCCTGTTCGAGCCGCCGAGCGTCTTCGGCTGGGACTGGGAGACGTCGTGGATCAGCAGCGCCACGCTCCTCGCCCGATTCGCGTTCGCGCGCGACGTGATCGGCGCGCGGGTGAAGGGCAAGAGCGGCTTCCACCCCGAAAAGCTGATCAGCCTGGCGCTCTCCGCTCCCGGCGCGATCGTCGACGCGGTGACCGACCTGCTCGGCATCACCGACCAGCTGACGGTGGACGAGCGCCAGGCACTGATCGACTACGTCAGCGACAACGGCGCGAACACCGTCATCGATCTCACCGACCCCGACGTGCAGAACGTGAAGCTCCACGGGCTCTTCGCGCTCGTGCTCACGGCGCCTGCCTACCATACCCACTGATCCGGAGGACGACGCGAACATGGCCATCACACGACGACAGTTTCTCAAGCGCTCGAGCGCGGTCTCCGCGGCGGCACTGCTCGGTCCCGGGCTCTTCGGCAACCCGTTCGTGCGTCGCGCGCTCGCCGACACGATCGGCGACCGCTACCTGCTCGTGATCTTCCTCGACGGCGGCAACGACGGCCTCAACACGGTCGTGCCCGTGAACGACGGCGGCGGCTCGCTGCGTACCTCCTACGAGGCGGCGCGCGGCACCGGTACGGGCGGCCTGCGGCTCCTGCCCTCGGACCTCGCCAACACGCTGATCGGCACCGACGCGACGGGCGCGCAGCTCGCGTTGCACCCGGGCTTCACCGGCCTGAAGCAGCTCTACGATCTCGGGCAGGTCGCCGTGATCCAGGGCTGCGGTTACCCGGACTACTCGCTGTCGCACGACGAGTCGCGCCACATCTGGATGGCGGGCGATCCCAACAACCTGAGCGGTGGCGCCAACGGCTGGGTGGGCAAGCACCTGGCGGCGAACTACCTGGGGAGCGAGATCCCCGCGGTGTGCATCTCGGACGGCGTGGCCGGCGAGCTCCGCCAGAACGTGACGAGCGTCCTCGCGGTGCACCGGCTACGCGACCTCGGCTTCCCCTACGACGGGGCGTCGGACGCCGACATCCCCGCCAAGCGCGCGGCCTTCGCCGCGCTCTGCGCCTCGGCGGCCGGCTCGGCGCAGCCGGGTCTGCAGTACATCGGCTCGAACGGCACCGCGACCCTGCTGGCGAGCGAGAGCTACCCGGCCCTCGACGACCTCTACGTCAACGATCGCTCGGCCTTCAACGACGCGTACGACGCGATCGACAAGAGCTCGGCGCGCGATCTGCGCGAGGTGGCGAAGATGGTGTACGGCGTGAAGACCGGCGTGCCGAACGTGCACGCCCGCTTCTTCCAGCTCAGCAACGGCGGCTACGACACCCACTCCGATCAGGGCGCCGCCGCGACCGACGGTCAGCAGTACGGCCTGCACCAGGAGCTCGGCGACTCGCTGAAGATCTTCTTCGACGATCTCACCGACATGGGCGAGGCGGACAAGATGACGGTGGTGGTGTGGAGCGAGTTCAGCCGTCGCGTGCCGCAGAACGACAGCGGCACCGATCACGGCTCGCAAGGGCCGGTGTTCGTCATCGGCGGCGGCGTGACGGGCGGCGTCTACGGCAACCATCCGAACATCGACCCCGCCGCGCTCGACGACAACGGCAACACCGTCTACTCGCAGGCGGCGGGCGCGTTCCGCTCGACAGATTTCCGCGACGTCTACGGCACGATCCTGAAGCACTGGCTGAACGTGCCGGAGCCCACGATCCTCTCGGGCATCCTGCCGATCGACTCCGGCAACGCGAACACGCACTGGACGACGAACGACTTCGACCTGGGCTTCTTCACCTGAGCCCGGTCGGGCGAGCTCTTCCGCGCCGTCATCCCTCCTCGGCGCGGCGGAGGGCGGTGGCCGGGGTCTCAGGGGCCCTGGCCACCGCCGTCTGATCTCCGGCCGCGCACGTTGACCGCGCAGCCACGTCGACTATCGTCCGGCCGTGGCGGACGTCGGCGGCACGGTGATCGGGGTCGGCGTGGCATTCGGCTGCGGTCTCCTGATCGGCGTCGAGCGCGAGCGCCGCAAGGGAAGGGGAGCCACGCGGGCGCTCGCCGGCGTGCGTACGTTCGCGCTGGCCGCGCTCGGCGGCGCGATTGCCCAGGCGCTTCGCCAGCCGCTGCTCGTAGCTGCCGGCGCGACACTCGTTCTGGCGCTGAGCGCCGTCGCGTATCGGAACGCGGCCGCGATCGCTCGACGCGATGGCAGCCGCGGCGGCGAGGCCTTTGATCCCGGCGTCACGACCGAGCTCGCGCTCTTCGTGACCTTCCTCCTGGGCGTCATGGCGATCGACCATCCGGCGGTCGCCGCCGGGGCTGCCGCCCTCGTGGCGCTCGTCCTCGCCGCGCGGACGGAGCTGCATCGCTTCGCGACCATGCAGCTGACGGCCGAGGAGCTGCGCGACGCGCTGCTCTTCGCCGGCGCCGCGCTCGTCGTGCTGCCGCTCGTTCCCGACGAGCCGATCCGCTGGCTCGCCGAGGTCAACCCGCGGCGGCTTTGGGGCCTGGTCGTTCTCCTGATGGCGTTGCAGGGTGCGGGCTACGTCGCCGTCCGCAGCTTCGGCGCGCGTCTCGGGCTCGCTGTCTCCGGCCTCGTTGCGGGGTTCGTCTCGAGTACGGCGACCGTCGGCGCCATGGGGGCGCGCGCCCGCGCGGAGCCGGACCTGCTGCGCGATTGCGTGTCCGGCGCGATCTTCTCCAACGTGGCCACGATCGTCCAGCTCGGCGCCGTCGCCGTCGCGGTGCATCCACCATCCCTCGCGACGCTCGCCTCCTCGCTCGGAGCCGGCGCGGTCGTCGCCGTCGCGGTCGCCGCGCTCAGCTTGCGCGGGCCCTCGTCGCGCCGCGACGTCCACCGCACGCCGGGGCACCCGTTCGAGGTGCGGGCGGCGCTGCTCTTCGCGACGCTGCTCACCGGCGTGACCGCCGCGGCGTCGTTCGCCACGCGCCGCTACGGCGCGGGCGCGCTCGACGTCGTTGCCGGCCTGAGCGGCTTCGCCGACGTCCACGCCGCCGCGGCATCGGTGATGTCGCTCGCGGCCGGCAACCGGATCCCGGAGGCCGCCGTGCTGCCGCCGATCCTGCTCGCATTCACGACCAACGCCGCCAGCAAGGCGGTCATCGCGTGGACCACGGGGGGCCGACGCTACGCGCTGCGCGTGGGAGCGGGACTTCTCGCGCTGAGCGCCGCGGTCTGGGCGCCGTGGGTCCTGCGCGGCTGACGTTCCGCGCTCGCGGCCGCCCCGAGATCAGTGGACGTAGCCGAGCGCCCGCAGGCGCTCGAGCTCGTCGCGGTCGATCGCACCCCACACCGCGGGCACGCGCAGGCTCTCTTGCGTCGTGCGCGCCAGGCCGAGCAGCGTGTCGTGCAACGTGTCGCCGGGGCGTGCCACGTAGGAGACCATCCGGGTCTCGAGCGGGTCACGCTCGCGGTCGTACTCGCCCTCGTAGCCGTAGCCGGCGTCGAGCCAGAGCGTGCGCGCGCGCGTGCGGACGGCGTACAGCAAGCCGCGCACGCCCATCGAGTCGAGGAAGCGCGCCTGGGTGAAGGCGAAGCCGTCGTCGCGCAGCCCCGGGTCGAGCAGCGCGCCGGAGAGATCCCGGCCGTCGAGGGTGCCCGGCATTGCGATGCCGAGGAGGCGCGTGAGCGTCGGCACCACGTCCACCAGCTCGACCGTCGTGGGGACGCGCTCGCCGGCGTGCGCGCCGCCCGGGAGGTGCCAGAGGAGCGGCACCCGCGTCTCGCCCGGATCGACGCTCCGGCCGTGCGCGAAGACGTCGTTCTCACCGAACGCCTCCCCGTGGTCGGCGAAGACGAGGACGTGGGAGCGGTCGAGCAGATCGAGGGCGGCGAGCTCGTCGAAAAAGCGCCCCGCGATCCGGTCGGCGCTGCGGACCTCGGCGGCGTAGAGCGCGCGATAGACGCCGAGATCGAAGTAGCTCGTCCCGGGTGCGACGCGTCCGACGTTGCCCATGTTCCAGACGTTGACCCAGGGACCGTCACGCCTGAGCGGTGGCCGGAGATCCTCCGGCGGCACGTACGGGGAGTGCGGGGCCATGATGTGGACCCAGAGGAGGAACGGGCGCTGCGGCACGCTGCGCAGCCAGTCGAGCGCGGCGTCGACTGCCTTCGGGTCGCTCGCGTCGAGCAGCAGGCCGAAGGCGAACGCGTCCGACGGGATGAAGCGGAACGTCGCGAAGCCCTGGTCGAGGTGGAAGGTCTGCGCGAAGTTCGGGTTGGTGACGAACGCCGCGGTCGCGTAGCCCGCCGCGTTCAGCGTCTCGGCGAGCGTCGTCTGGTCGGCGCCGAGCGTCATGCGGTTCTCGCGCAGGTGATGGTACGCCGGGTAGCGGCCGGTGAGCGTCGTCGCGAGGCTCGGCGCCGAGCTCGGCACCTGGGTGTACGCGTCGTCGAAGACGAGCGCGCTGCGTGCGAAGGCATCGATCCGCGGCGATGCGTCCGCCCGGCCGTTGTACGTGCCGAGGCCGTCGCGGCGGAGCGCGTCGATCGTGAAGAGCACGACGTTGGCGCGCCCGAGGGGCGCGGCCGCGGGGAGGTTCGGCGGCCGGGTGACGGGCGCTGCCGGGGGCAGCGCTCGCGGCACCCGGGCGAGTGAGTGGCCGAGCATCCGGCCGAACGCGCTGTTGCGCTTGATCAGCGCGGCGCCGATGTCGGGCCGGAAAAGCGCCGCCGCGAAGCCGAGCCCGGTGACGACGGCCGCGAGCGCCGCCAGACCGGCGCGTCCGCCCGTGGTCCCGTCTGCGACGGCCCGCGCCGCGAGCCACGCGAGCACGGCGGCCGCGAGCACGACGACCGGCGCGAGACGGAGCGGCGCCGTCGGCTGGGTGAGCGTCAGGAGCGCGTATTCCACGCCCGCCGCCGCTCCCGCGGCGAGCGCGAACGCGGGCCGCGCCAGCGCGCGGGCGCGCTCGCGGCCGAGGAGGGCGCCGCCCGTGGCGGCGGCGAGACGCACGAGCGCGCCGCCGACGCACACGAACGCGAGCACGAGAAGCGGAAAGAGCCAGAGCTTCGTCGCCGGCGCGAGGACGCGGCTGTCGGCGCGCAGGAAGATCTCCCACAGCGCGACGCCGGCGAAGAGCGCCGTCCATGCCCGTGCCGGCACGCCGCGCGCTTGCGGGCGCGGCATCGACGTGTACGGCCCGCGTGCCGCGCCGCCATCTGTCCGAGGCTGCACCACCCAGCCCACTCGACTACGCGACCGACGGAAATATGCAACCGTCAGAGCGGTTCGATGGCACTCGTCTCGATCCAGCCGCGCGTGCCGTCGGGACGCACGACCTGCGCCCAGCGCTCGCGGGTCACGAGCACGCGCAGCACGTTGCCCGTCTTGGCCTCGAAGTGCACGGTGCCGCCCGCCGACGGCTCGAAGCGGACCGTCGTGCCCTGCGGCGCGACGACGACGGCATACGCCGGCAGATCGACGGTCGCGAGACGATACGCCGCGGACGAGCCGACCACGACGAGCGCGAGCGCAGCGACGGTCGCGGCACGCGTGGCGAGCCGCCCTTGCGTGGGCAACAGCCGGGCCGCGATGCGCAGCGCCAGCAGCAGCGCAAACAGCAGGCTCGCGACGAGGCACAGCGTGTCGGCCGTGACGCGCGTCGCGAGCGGGAAGAGGAGCCGCCCGAGAAGCGGTCCCTCGTCTTCCTCCGTGCCGCGCGCGAAGCGCAGATTGGCGCGCAGATCCGGGTCGCCCGGCATGAGGCGCAGGGCGCGCTCGTACGCGAGCACCGCGTGCCCGACGTCGCCGGCCCTGAAGTACGCGTTCCCGAGGTTGAAGTAGAGCGGGCCGCTCTCGAGGCCGGCCGCGAGCACGCGCAGGTACTCCGCCGCCGCGTCGGCGTAGCGCTCCTCGCCGTAGAGCGCGTTGCCGTGGAAGAAGATCGTGTTGGGCGACGCCGCGCCGCCGTCGGCGCGCGCCAGGGCGGCGCCCGCGAGGCCGGCGGCGAGCGCGACGAGCATGGCCGCCCGCACCGGAGCGGTCCCGAGCCTGCGCTCGCGCTCGAGCGCGCGCACCAGCGACTCGGCGCGCGCCAGGGTGTCGCGCACGTCGCCGGCGCTGTCGCTGCCCGGCGCGAAACGGACGTGCTCGCAGGTCGCGAAGAGCTCGCGCAGGCCGTCGGCGACCTCGGCGGGGACGCCGCGCGCACGCGCGTGTGCCGCCACCGCGTCCGCGGTCATCGTGCCGGGCGGCAAGTCGAGCTTCGCGGAGAGGTACTCGCTCATCGCCCGCGCCAGGCGGTCGTAGAAGCCGGGGTGGTCGCCGGCGCGGAGCGCCGTCTCGGCGTTGGCGATGGCGCGCCGCACGCTCCGCCCGGCGCCGGAGAAGCGCACCCAGCGCGGATCGGCGTGCCGCCGCCGGCGGCGGCGATCCCACAGCGCGACCCCGATCCACGTCGTCAGCGGCACGAGCTGCGCCGCCCAGAAGAGCGGCGAGCGGTAGAGGTGGCGGCCGATCGGCCGCAGCTCGCCGGGCGCGTCCTTGATGAAGACGATGTCGTGTCCGAGCGTCTCGGCGGGCTTTGCCAGCGCCGCGGGCGCGACGGTTGCGCCGACCACCGGCTCGGCGGCGTGCGCCGCGGCCTGCACCGTCAGCGCGATCGCCGGTCCGGCGATGGTGCGGTAGGCGCCGGCCTCGGGATCGAAGTAGCTGAAGCGGAGCGGCGGCAGCGTGACGCTGCCCGGATGCTCCGGGATGACGACCTGCTCGAAGATCGCGGCCGGCGGCGCCGGCGGCGGCGCCGCGCCGGGACTGCTTCCGGGTTGCGGCACGGCGCGCGGCGGGTACACCTTGAGCGCGTCGCTTTCGGCGAAGGCCGGTGGGTGGATGCCGTCGAGGCTGCCGTCGCCGCTGATCTTGGCGGTGACCGTCACGGGATCGCCGGCGGCGAGCTGGCGCGGCCCGGCCTCGACCTGCATCGTGAAGTGCCCGACGGCGCCGGAGAAGTCGGCCGGCTTTCCGGTGTCCGGTAGCGGCAGGACGTCGAGCTGGAGCGGCACCGAGTTGAGGGTCACGGGCCGGCGCTCGACGCCGAAGAACTGGCGGAAGAACGGATCGCCGCGCTGCTGGCGCGCGGGCACGCTCAGCTCCATCGTGGCTGGGCCCACGGTGAGCGCCCCGGCGCGGAGTGGCGTGATCGTCGTCGCGAAGTCGACGATCTGCACCGAGCCGTGCGTCGTCTGCTGGCGCCGCTGCGTCGGCTCGTGCAGCGGGTCGACGGCGAAGCCGTCGCCGCCGACCGTGGGGTAGTGGACGTCGGCGACCTGCACGGCGCCGACGGTGAGCGTGAGGACGGCGGGCAGGCGCTCGTGCAGGTAGGCGCGGGTGCGCGTCGTCGTGAGCGTCAGCGTGAGGGCCTCGCCGCTGTCGCCCGCCGCGGCGGCGCCGGCCGCGCCGGCGACCACGCGCAGGCTCACGGCCCCCGCCTCGTAGCGTTTGCCCTCATACTCGATCGCAATCGGTGCGATGGTGTAGCCCCCCGGCTTCAAGCCGGCCACCGAGAAGTGGTGGGTGATCGAGGCCGCGACCCGGCCGTTCGTGATCGACATCTGCGAGCTCGGGCCGACGTAGCGGATGCTGAGCCCGTCGACGTTGCCGATCGACGGCGCCTGCGCGTCCTGCACGCCGTCGGCCGTGACCGAGAGGTCGGCGGCGTCGCCGACCGAGATCTGGTTGCGGTCGAGACCGGCGTGCACGCTCACGTCGGCCGCGCGCGCCGCCCCGGCCGCGACGAGCAGCAGGACGCCGGCGGCGAGTCCCGCAGCGGCGCGGCGCCGGCGGGGGCCGGCCATCACCGCTCTCACCAGTCTCACCAGTCCTGGGCGGGCTCCGCTACCCCCGCCCCCTGCACGCGTTTCACGACCTCGCCCGGTTGCACCTCCTGGCTCCGTTGCGCGTCGAGGAGCGCCGCGGCCTCCTGGCGCGTCATCTCGCCCTCGCGCCTGTCGTCGGCCGACGTCGCGCTGTCGCCGGCCTGCTCGCTCGGCTCCTGGCCCTCGTTCTTGGCGGCCTCGGCTCCCTTTTCGCCGCCGGTGTCCTCCTTGCCGGCCTGCTCGGAGGGCGCCCCCTGCTCGCCCGCGTTCGGCGACTGTGCCGGCTGCGGCTCGGGCGACGCCGCGGCCTGCTGCTGCTCGCTACCGGGGCTCGGGGCGGCCTCGGGTTGCTTGGCCTGCTGCTGTTGCTGCTGGTCGCCTTGCTGCTGCTGATCGTTCTTCTGCTGCTGCTGGTCGCCCTGCGAATTCTTGTCCTGCTGCTTGTCGCCTTGCTGCTGTTTCTGCTGTTTCTGCTGCTCCTCGAGCTTCTTCTGCAGCTCGGCGCGCTTCTGCTCGACCAGCTCGTAGTTGAGCTTGGCATCGACGTCGGTGGGCGCGGCGGTGATGGCGCGCCGGTAGGCGACGAGCGCCTGCGCGTAGCGGTCGAGGGCGGCCTTCGGGTCGCTCGACGCGATCGCCTCGCCGAGGCGGTAGTCGGCGTTTCCGGTGTTGTAGGCCGCGCGCGCGGTCGCGGCGCGGTCGTCGTCGCCCGGGTGGACCTCGGCGAAGGCGGCGAGGGCCTCGTCGTACTTCCCCTGCTTGTACTGCGCGTCGCCGAGATTGAAGTGCAGCAGCGGCGAGTCGGGATGATCGACGAGCTGCTCGTTGTACGTGCTCGCGGCCTCGTCGTACTTGCCGGCCGCGAACAGGCGGTTGCCCTCGCGGGTGCGGGCGTGCGGATCGAGCCACGCGATCGACGAGAGCGCGACGAGCGCGGCGGCGCCCGCGAGCGGCCAGCGTCGCGGGCTCACGGGCGCGCCTCCCCGGCCGGTCGCGCCCGCCGCCAGCGAAATGGGGCGCGGCGCCGGTCGCCGACGAGCGGCTCGAGAGCGAGCGCCACGATGGCAAGGGCGAGCGGCCACTGGTAGCGCTGGTCGTAGCGCCGCTCCAGCGTGCTCGCGACCTCGCGCTTCTCGAGCGTCGCGATGTAGTCGCGATACAGATCGCCGAGCGCCAGGTTCGCGCCGCTCGCGTGCAGGTAGACGCCGCCGGTGTCGACCGCGATCTGCTTCAGCGTCTCCTCGTCGAGCCGCGACTTCACCACCTGGCCGCTCCGGTCCTTCACGAAGCCGCCGCTCTCGCTCGGGATCAGCTCGCCCTCGGTCGTGCCGAGGCCGACCGTGAAGACCTTCACCCCACGCTCGGTCGCGTGCTCCGTCGCCTCCTTGACCTTGCCCTCGTGGTCCTCGCCGTCCGTGATGAGGATCATCGCCTGGTGCTTGCCCTCGCGCCCCTCGAACGCGGCGAGCGCCGTGTCGATCGCCTCCGCGAGCGCCGTGCCGCCCTTCGGAATGATGCCGACGTCGATCGCGTCCAGGCTCTGCGCCGCCGCGCCGTAGTCGAGGGTGAGCGGGCACTGGGTGAAGGCGCGGCCGGC
>DASXLI010000073.1:0-10283 GCA_036496285.1 Binatia bacterium | reverse complement strand
ACCGCGCATGGTGCGGAGCAGGACCAGATCGATGAAATCGAAGCGCAGGCGGCCGCGGTCGTCGCGCGACGGCGTCACGAGGCCGGCGCCGATGGCCTGCCGCAAGCGCCGCGGAGCGACGCCGACGATACGCGCGACCTGCGCCGTATCGAGGCGGACGCGCGGGTCCGAGGCGCGTCCCGCGATCACCTACTTCTTGTGCGCGCGACGCTCGGAGCGGCCGTTGGCGCGCTGGCGTGCGGAGGCGGCCGGGCGTCGTTTCGCGGCCGCGGCGCGTCCGGTCCCCGCGCGCGCCTTGCCTTCTTCCTTCGCGCCGCGCTGTGCGAGGCTCTCCTTCAGCGCATCCATGAGATCGATCACCTGGGCGCGCGGCTTGGCCTCGGCGAACGTGACCTCCTCGCCGGCGACCTTCTGCTCGACCGCCGCCTTCACCCGATCGCGATAGGTGTCCTCGTACTGCTCCGGATGAAACGCCTTCGCCGAGAGCTGATCGACGAGCTTGCGGGCGAGATCGACCTCGTTCGTCTTCAGCTTGACGTCGGCGCCGCTGTCGATCTCGTCGGCGTTCCGGACCTCGTCGGCGTAGTGCATGGAATGGAGCACCAGTCCCTCGCGATACGGGCGGATCAGGACCAGCTGCTCCTTGCCGTGGCTCACGAACTGCGCGAGCGCGACCTTCTGCGTCTCGCGCATCGCCATCGCGAGCAGACGGTAGGCCTTCTCGGCGCCCTTGTCCGGCCCGAGGTAGTGCGCGTCCTCGTAGTAGATCGGATCGACGCTCGTGAGCGGCACGAACTCGTTGATGTCGATCGCGTGGTTCGACTCGGCCTCGAGCGCCTCCAGCTCCGCGGGGGTGAAGGTGACGAAGCGGCCCTTCTCGAACTCGTAGCCCTTGACGGTCTCGCTGCGCTCGACGACGCACTCACAGTGCGGGCAGTAGAGCTGCTGCTTGATGCGTGTGCCGCACTTCTCGTGCAGCATGTTGAACGCGAGCCGTTCCGAGTGCGTCGCGACGTACATCCGGGTGGGAATGGACACGAGCCCGAAGCTTATCGTCGCTGAGCCGATCGACCGTGCCGCCATGTAGCGCCTCCTTAGGTACCGCCGCCGTGGTTGTCAAACCACCCGGTCTCGTCGAGCTGCCCGAGAGGATAACGCACGCGACCGGATCGCGTCGACTGCGATTCGGCACTCAACGCGCCACGGCCTCCAGCCGGTCGTCGAGCGCGACGACGCCCGCGACGCCGCGCGCCTTCGCGACGAGCGCGCTCCGCTCCTGCTCGTTCGGCACCGCGCCGCGCAGCGTGACCACGCCGTCGGAGGTGACGACGCTCACGCTCTTGGCGCGCGTGGAGAACGAGTCGTCGTTGGTGATCGCCTGGCGGATCTTCTCCGAGATCTGCCGGTCGACCGCCGTCTCGTGGCGCGCGTGTGGCGCGTCATCGGCGCCTTGTGCCGGGGGCGCCTCCGCGCGCGAGGCTGGTGCCGTGCCGCCGAGGGCCACGAAGCCGAAGAGGAGTGCCGCTCCGGTCAGGCTCGCGCCGCGTACGCATCCCCTTCTCATGACGACTCCACTGTCCTCTGACTACTCCACTGTCCTCCGATTGCGGAGGCTAGGCGAGGGTGGTGGCTCGCCGCGGCGCGCGGCGATCCGTGTAACTTCTACAGCGCGCGGGGATGGTCGCGGGGCGTGCGGGGCTGCGACCGATCGTCGCGACCCTGAAACCCCCGCAGCGCCGAGGAGGTAGGATACAGTTCTCGCTACCGCTGCGACGGCACGTGGGTTGCACGACCCTCCCGCGAACTCGGGCGCGGGACTCTCCCGACAAGTGAGGAGATCGAATGGTGAACGGTACTGCTCGTCAGGGATTCCTCGGCATCGTGGCGCTCGCGAGCGCTCTCTTCGTGGCCGGCTGCGGCCAGCACGGCGGCAACAGCGGTGGAGGCACGAGCAATCCGCCGCCCTCGCTGCAGGCCTCGCGTCAGTTCCGAGGCATCGGCGGGATCTCGATGGGCGCCTACGGCGCGATGAATCTCGGGCTGAAGCACGCCGACATCTTCGGCGCGATCGCCTCGCTCGGCGGACCCGTCGACATGCAGCAGCTCCTGCACGACAGCGTTACCGACAATCTCGAGGTCAAGCCGCAGATCGACATCCCGCGCGACGTCGGCTCGGACTTCACGTTCGATCATCTGCCACCCTATCCCGATCGCGACTCGCGCATGACCATGTTCGAGGATCTCGTGCTCGCGTTCGGCAACCCGTTCCTGCACAACCCCGATCCGGCGCGGCTCTATCTCGCCTCCGACTCGGAGCCGGCCCACATCCTGCGCGACGACCGGTTTGGCACCTTCACGCTCGTCGCCGATCCGCGCGGTTTCCTCGACGGCGGTGACGGGAACAAGGACGGCCTGCGCCAGACGACCGAGACCCCGACCGTGCCGACCGACGTGCTCTTGCTGGCCGGCGGCACCCTGGCGACGATCGCGCCCGGCGCCGCCGGGACCGACGTCGGCGGCCGGCAGCTGGCCGACCTCAACGGCGACGGCGTCTACGACGTCGGGGACGGCATCGTCGTCAACTACTCCGAGCCGTTCAACGACACGAATGGTAATCTCATCTTCGAGCCCGAGCTCGGCGAGACCTTCTCCGACGTCGGCCTCGACGGCGTGGCCGGGACCGGCGACTTCGGCGAGGGCAACGGCACGTTCGACTACGACCCCGATCGCGCCAACTACCTCGCGGAGGATCCGCTCACCCGCATCAACGCGGCGTCGCCCTCCGATCTCGGTGCGCAGCGCATCTACATGGACGTCGGCACCAAGGACGAGTTCGGCTTCGCGCAGCACTACACGCACGTCGTCGCGGCGCTGCAGGCGAAAGGTCTCACCGTGCTCGAGGACAACGACTTCATGGGCAACTGCGTGTCGATCCCGAACACCAAGGCGCCCTACATTCTGAATCGCTACGACGGTGGCCACGTCGGCTTCCCGGTGGTCGACACCGATGCGATCTTCAGCGGCGACGTGTGCGGCACGTCGATCATCTGGCAGCGCGTGCGCTCGATGATCGGCTTCATGAACGAGAGCTTCCCGGACGGCGTGTTCGGCGCCGGCGACATCGATCTGCCCGGCATCGATCTCGGCAGCGGCGACGTGAGCGTCGACATCCCGGACATCAACCCGACCGGCGACCTCGTCCATGCCGACATCGACTCCCCGGCGCTCCGCGCGTCGCCCGACGTGGCGGTGCCGAGCCGGCACGTGCTGGTGTACCGGCCGCCGGCCTTCTTCCACGGCCACGACGCGTTTCCTGTGCTCTACTTTCTCGGGGGCTATGGCCAGGAGCCCGAGGACTGGGATCGGGTGCAGCAGCTCTTCGACCTTCTCATCCTGAGCAAGGAGGTCCAGAACATGTTCGTGGTCTTCCTGCCCGGCGACGGCGGGCGCGTCGGGTCGTTCTACGTGAACCACGTGGTGCCGGAGAGCCAGGCCCCGGAGGTCCCGCAGGTGACGTCGGGCCGCTACGAGGACTCGATCATGCAGGACCTGATCCCGGCCATCGAAAGCCAGATCCTGAACAACCGCGTGCGCTTCTGAGCGCGGCCTACTGCTGCGCCTTGTAGGCGCTCAGGCGGTTGTAGAGGGTCTTCAGGCTGATGCCGAGGATGGCGGCAGCCTTGCGCTTGTCCCAGCCGTGCTGGTCGAGCGTGGCGAGGATCAAGCGTCGATCGGCCTCGGCGATCGAGGTGCCGACCTTGATCTGCATGCTCGGCCCGCCGGTCTCGCCTGGAACGGCACCGCCGAGCTCGGCCGGCAGCGATTCCGGCCCGACCTCCTCGTCCGCGAGGATGAAGGCCCGGTGCACCACGTTCTTCAGCTCGCGCACGTTGCCGGGCCACGTGTAGGTGCGCAGACGTTGGCGCGCGGCCCGCGAGAATCCCTTTGTGCTGCCTTCCTCCTGATTCAGCGCGGCGAGGAAGTGGTCGGCGAGCAGCTCGACGTCGTCGCCGCGGTCGCGCAGCGGCGGCAGTTGGATCGGGAACACGCTCAGCCGATAGAGCAGGTCCTCGCGCAGCTTGCCCTGTGCGACGGCTTCCTCGGGCTTGCGGTTCGTCGCGGCGAGGACGCGGACGTTGACGTCGATCGCGCGCTCGCCGCCGATGCGCATGATCTTGCCGGTTTCGAGGACGCGCAGCAGTTTCACCTGCAGCTCGATCGGCATCTCGGTGATCTCGTCGAGGAAGAGCGTGCCGGGGGTGGCGCGCTCGAAGTAGCCCTTGTGGAGACGGTCCGCGCCCGTGAAGCTGCCGCGCTCGTGCCCGAAGAGCTCGCTCTCGATGAGCGTCGGCGAGACGGCGCCGCAGTTGAGCGGCAGGAACGCCTCCTGGCGCCGGGCGCTGTGCTCGTGGATCGTCTGCGCGACAAGCTCCTTGCCAGTGCCGCTCTCGCCGATGATTAGCACCGTCGCGTCGGTGGGCGCGACGCGGGCGATGAGGTCGTAGGTCTTCTGCATGAGCGGCGAGGCGCCGAGCAGGGGACCGAAACGGCCGAGCTGGCGCAGCGTCGTGCGCAGGGAGCGGATCTCGCGTTTGAGCTCGCGCGTGCGGGCGACGTTGGCGAGGACGCTCTTCAGGCGAGCCACGTCGAGCGGCTTGGTGAGGTAGTCCTTGGCGCCCCGGCGCAGCGCCTCGACGGCGCTGTCGACGCTCTCGTGGCCGGTGATGACGATCACGTCGGTGCCGCCCCCGTTCGAGTCGAGGTCGCTCAGGAGGTCGAGACCGCTCCCGTCGGGCAGCCTGAGGTCGGTCAGCACGACGTCCGGCCAGCCGTTCCCCAGGGCCGTGCGCGCCTCCTCGATCGTCCGGGCGCCGCGCGCCGTGAAGCCCTCGCGCGCGACCAGGTCGATCAGGCCCTGGAGGGTCTGCGTGTCGTCGTCGACGATCAGGGCGTCAGGCATCGTTGTGAGAGATCCCCGGGGTGGGGCCGCGCCTGGAAACACCTGCGGGGTCGCGCGGCCGTCCGCAAGACGGACAGCTACCATCTATAGGATTCTCCGGCGGAAGTGAACGTTGCGGCCGGCGAACGCACGGACGCCCGCCGTCGGGAGCGACGTGGTCCGATCTCGCACGAGACGGGCGGGGTGGGGGAACGCGAATCAGCCGACCGCGACGGCTCGGCGGCGGCGCCGTTGCCGGGGTGGCCGGATGCGCGGGTGAGCAGTGCGTAGCTGGCGCGCGGGAACGCCGAGCCGCTCGGTGCCTGGACCGTTGTGCCAGGCGAGGAGCGCCCGCGCCAGCCCGTCGGCCTGCAGCCCGAGGCAATCGCAGATGCTCTGGAACGAAAAGGGCGACCCATCGTCCGGCCCCTCGATCCATTCCGCCGCCTCCGAGGCGCCCCGCGAGTGCCGGCGCTGGAGGTGGAGCACCGCGTCCAGCAGGACGGCGAACATCAGCCGCTTCTCCGGGACGTCGGTCGCTCGGACGGTGAGCCGATCGAAGTACTGGATCGGCAGGATCACTTCGGGAACCGAGGAATCGCTCGCTACCTCGAGATGCGCGCTCCGCGCGTGCGCCATCACCATCCGTAGACTCCTCTCAGGGTAAGATACGAGGTCCAGGCAGCGCCGTGCAAAAGTCGTGCGAAACCGACGTCGCCGGACTTCACATCGGGAAGCGCGCGATCCGCATGGGTTTCGCGCGACGGTGGCGCGAGCGAAGTCGCGCGTCGTTTGCAAAATATGCAACGAGCAAGAGCAAAATCTACAATTCCCGGCCGTTTCGATCCCTGCGCCCGGAGTGCCGGCGGCATGGGCGTTGCTGATCTCATTGCCCGCTTCCATGGAAGGAATCGCTCGGGTCCAATGCGCATCGCTCAGGTCGCTCCACTCTACGAACGCGTACCGCCCAGGCTCTACGGGGGGACGGAGCGCATCGTCAGCTACGTCACGGAAGGCCTGGTGCGGCGCGGTCACGAGGTGGTGCTCTTCGCGAGCGGCGACTCGAAGACGTCGGCGACCCTGGTGCCGGGCTCGCCGCGCGCGCTGCGCCTCGATCAGCGGGTGCGCGACCCGCTCGCCTACCACGTGGTTCAGCTGAAGCACGTCATCGACCGGGCGGCGGAGTTCGACATCATCCACAACCACATGGACTATTTGACGTTCCCCCTGGTCGCCATGTCACCGACGCCCGTCGTGACGACGTTGCACGGCCGGCTCGATCTCCCCGACCTGCCGGCCGTGTTCGCCGCCTACGGCGACGCGCAAGTCGTCTCGATCAGCGAAGCGCAGCGCCGGCCGCTGCCGCACGCCGACTGGATCGCGACCGTGCCCCACGGGCTGCCGACCGACCTCTACCCGGTCGGCCGCGGCAAGGGCGGCTATCTCGCGTTTCTCGGCCGCATTTCGCCCGAGAAGCGCGTCGACGCCGCGATCGCGGTGGCGCGCGCGGCGGGCATCCCGCTGCGCATCGCGGCGAAGATCGATAACTTCGACGCCGAGTATTTCGAGAAGGAGATCCGTCCGCTCTTCGGCGACGGCGTCGAGTTCCTCGGCGAGATCGGGGGCGGCGCGAAGGCCAAGTTCCTCGGTGAGGCGCGCGCGCTGCTCTTTCCGATCGACTGGCCCGAGCCATTCGGTCTCGTCATGATCGAGGCGCTGGCGTGCGGCACGCCCGTCATCGCCCGGCGGCGCGGGTCGGTGCCCGAGGTGCTGGAGGACGGAGTGACCGGCTTCGTGTGTGACGACGAGGAGGCGATGGTCGCCGCGGTGCACCGCGTCCATGCGATCGACCGGGCGGCGTGCCGGCGCGCGTTCGAGCGCCGGTTCACGGACGAGATCATGGTCGATCGCTACGAGCAGACGTTCGCCCGGACGCTGGAAGAGCGCACCGCGCGCTGTGCATGAGAGCTCCCCAAGCATCCGAGCGGGTGCAGATCGGCGACCAGTACTACGTCGTCGCCAGCGCCCGTGGCTCGCGGCGCCGCAAGCGCACGCTGAGCCACGGTGACCTCTTCGGCACCTTCGACCTGACCGGGGACGTGCCGGCCGCCGGGCTCGAGGATCTCGGGCTCTTCTTCCACGGCACCCGTCATCTCGACCGTCTGGAGCTCTACGTCAACGGCGAGACGCCGCACTTCCTCGAGTCGCATGTGACCGACGACGACGTCGAGTTCGTGAGCGACCTCACCAACGCCGACGTCGTGGAGAACGAGCTCGTGCGCGTCCCGCGCGACACCATTGCCGTCCGCCGGGTGAAGACGCTCGCGTGTGACCGGCTCTTCGAGCACATCGAGCTGCGCAACTACTGGGCGACGTCCATCCGCTGCGAGCTGCTGGTGCGCGTCCACGCGGACTTCGTCGACATCTTCGAGCTCCGCGGCCTGGTCCGTGAGCGCCGCGGTACCTTCGCACCACCGCGCGTGACCCGCGGCGGGATCGCCTTCGCCTACGAGGGGCGCGACGGACGCGGCCGCCGCACCGTCATCGACGCGACCCCGCCGCCGACGTCGGCGAGCGCCGAGGGGTTCGTGCACGTGCTCGATCTGGCGCCCGGCGAGCGCTGGACGCTCGACGTCGTCGTGGCGTGCGAGCTCGACGGCGTGACGCCGAGCACCCCGAGCGCGTTTGCGGTGACCTGCGGCGCGCGCCACGAGAGCGAGCAGGCGTGGCGCGACGCGCAGGCGCGGATCAGCTCCAACAACAAGTCGTTCGACGACTGGATCGCCCGTGCGGTGTCAGACGTTGCGATGCTGCGCTCGCGACACCACCACACCTACCTCAATGCGGGGATTCCCTGGTTCGCGACGCTGTTCGGGCGCGACAGCGTGATCGCGGCGCTCGAGACCCTGGCGATCGCGCCGCGGATCGCGGCGGGAACGCTGCGCCACCTCGCCGCCCTCCAGGGCAAGGTCGAGAACGCCGAGCGCGACGAGCAGCCCGGGAAGATCGTGCACGAGGTGCGGGACGACGAGATGGCGGCGGCGGGGGAGGTGCCGTTCGGGCGCTACTATGGCAGCGTCGACTCGACGCCGCTCTTTCTGATGCTGGCAGCAGCGTACGTCCGCCGCACCGGCGACCTCGCGCTCGCCGAGGATCTCTGGCCGCACCTCGAGCGCGCGCTCGAGTGGATCGAGCGCTACGGTGACCGCGATCGCGACGGCTTCATCGAGTACGCCCGCGAGACGCCGCGCGGCCTCGTCAATCAGGGATGGAAGGACTCGCACGACGCGATCTTCCACGCCGACGGCCGCATCGCGACGCCGCCGATCGCGCTCGTCGAGGTGCAGGGCTACCTCTACGCGGCGCGCCGGGGCATGGCCCATCTGGCGCGGCGCCTCGGCAAAGCGGCGCAGGCGCGCGATCTCCTGCACCAGGCGACCGAGCTGGAAGCGGCCTTCCACCGCGCGTTCTGGATGGAGAAGGAGGGGTTCTTCGCCCTCGCGCTCGACGCGGAGAAGCGGCGCTGCGAGGTGATCACGTCGAACCCGGGACATTGCCTCTACACCGGCATCGTCCGCCGCGAGCTCGCCCCGCGCGTCGTGGCGCGTCTGATGCGCGACGATCTCTTCTGCGGCTGGGGCGTCCGCACGCTCGCCGAGGGGTCGCCGCGCTACAATCCGATGAGCTACCACAACGGGTCCGTCTGGCCGCACGACAACGCGCTCCTCGCGGCCGGCCTGCGACGCTACGGGGCCATCGCGGAGTGCGTGCGGGTCGCGAGCGCGCTGTTCGAGACGGCGCAGCGCATGGAGGACTACCGGCTCCCGGAGCTGTTCTGCGGCTTCGATCGGTGCGACCGCGGCACGCCGATACCCTACCCGGTCGCGTGCAAGCCACAGGCGTGGGCCGCGGGGGCGACCTTCCTCTTCTTGCGCGCGCTTCTCGGCGTGACGTTCAGCCCGCGCCGCTCGATGATCGTGTTCGATCGTCCGCGGCTGCCACCCTGGGTGCAGACGCTCACCATCCACGGTCTCCAGCTCGGCGACGCGACGGTGGACGTGCAGGTGACCGGCGGCGATCGGCCCACGAGCTCGGTCGAGGTCATTCGGCGGACCGGTGCCGTCGAGGTGTTGATCCGCAACTAGTGCGGCGACGGATCAGCCGCGCTGCGCGGCTTGCGCGTGGCGCGCAGCCATCGCGTGCCGCGCGAGGATGTCGGCCGGTCCCCTCCCACGCTCGAACGCGCGCTGCAGGACGGCGAGGATGTCCTCGCGCCCGACGGGCTTTGTCAGGTACGCGAACGCGCCCTCGGCGTCGGCGCGCGCGCGCCATTCGGGCGACGCCGCTCCGGTGATGAAGATCACCGGAATGTGCATGCCGCGCTCGCGTACGCGTTGCAGCACGCCGAAGCCGCCGCCCGGCATGCGGATGTCGGTGAAGATGACGTCGAGGTTGCCGCCGTCGATCTCGCGGATCGCGGTTGCCGCGTCGTTGGCGTCACGGACGACGATGCCGCGCTGCTCGAGCAGCTCCTGCAGCGCGACACGGAAGGTTTCGTCGTCGTCGACGACGAGGACGGTTCTGGTGATCGGGAATGCCATCGCGATTCTCGGGGCTGTGAATCAGCAAGGCGCATGCCGGCGCTTTGGACGGGAGCCGGCGCGCGATTCCCCGTGGCGCCGCGCGTTGTTCCGCCGCGGGGGATGCGCCGTCGGTCCCCGGAAACGCCACGGGCTGCAAGACTTACAAGAATATTGTGCGAAGCGGGTCGCCCGCGATCGTTTGACGGGTAGGCGCGGAGCGGACCGAGCATCTGCCTGCGCAGCGCCACGGGTCGCGCCGGAGAGCCGGTGGCGCAGCGCCCCGAGCCGGCGGTCAGCCGGCGAGCGCCGGGGACCTGACCCGATCGCGACCCGTTCCTCCATCCGCGCTGGACCACCGCGGGCGCGACGCTAGACTCTGCTGACGTGCTCCCGTTGTTCCGGTAGGCGGTCTCCCCGATGTCCGTAGGGTGCGGCCCGTGTTGACATATTGACGGATTTGTTCCTCGGCCCGTAGGTTCGGTGCGCACGTCGGAGTGCCGCGCTCCCTAGCCCAGGAGGACGTATGCGATCGCTCTCGAGTCACCGGCGCCATGCACTGCATCGATTGACGGCCATCCTGACCGTTGCATCCGCCATGATGCTCCTCGCCGGCGCCGCGACCGCGCGTGCCGACGCGTTGGGCTGCCAGCGGGCGGTGGCGAAGGCGTCGGCGCAGTTCGCGCAGGCGAAGATGAAGGCGCTGCAGAAGTGCGAGGACGGCGTGGTGCGGCACGTGACGACGGGGCCGTGCCCCGACGGCA
>DASXLI010000072.1:0-21520 GCA_036496285.1 Binatia bacterium | reverse complement strand
CTAGGGCCCGTCGATCTCCCGGATGCCGCGGGCGTGTAGCGCCGCGCTCAACTCGGCGGCGAACGTCGCATAGGCATCCGGGCGCACCGCCCACCACTCGTCGCTGACTGATGCGGCGAGCCGCACGCGCGCCGGCACGCGCAAGCGGGGCGTGTATACGAGGACCTCGTCGGTCGGGTCGAGGCGGAAGCGCGGAAGAGCGAGCGCGCCCGAGTCGACCGCGAGCGCGACCGGCGTCTCGTCGCTCTCCGCGTCCGTCTCCAGCACGACCACCCCGAGGCGCTCGTCCGCACCGAGCCCCGGCGGCGGATCGGCGCGCGCGATACCCCCGCGCAGCAGGCCGTCGATGCGCGCGGCGACCTCGGCCGGCAGGAGGAAATGCTCGCCGCCGCGCCGCGCCGTCACCGTGACCGGAAGATGCAGCGTGCCGGCCGTGGTGTCGGGCACGACGGCCTCGAAGATCGCGGGGGCGAGCGCGGCCACCTCGACGAGGCGTCCAGCGTCCCACGCCGCCTCCGCCGCCCGATACGTCGCGCCAGCGCGCACGCTCCGCACTGCGGCGTTGCATGCGTCGAGCAAGGCGGCGAGCTCGCGCACGGCCTCCGCGACGTCCTCGGGACGCGCCGTGCCGGCGGGAGCCCGCAAGGCACCGCCGATCGCGAGCGCAGGATCGAGGATGCTCGTTTCGCAATCGGCTGCGATCGCGCGATAGCGGCGCGCCACGCCGTAGCACCGTCCGATCTCCGTGAGCAGCGCCGTCGCCTGCTCGTGCGCGTCATTCGTCATCGCACGCTCTCCGTCGTCGGGTCCACGCTACTCCATTCTGGTGCGATTTTCCTTGACAGCGACGACCGACCGAACATATCCGGGGCGGCGCGAGGAGGTCGCGACGCATGGATCGCGTTTCGTTCGGCCCGCTTCTGCTGATGGCGATGCTGTTGGTGCTTCCGGCGGGCGGAGGCGTGGAGGCGGGAGAGCCGGTGGCGGTGACCGGGTGCGGCCAGGAGTACGCCGGCACGGGATACCTGACGGCCGATCTCGATTGCAGCGCGGTCGACGGTCCAGCCGTCGTCATCACCGGCAAGGGCAGCCTCGATCTGCAGGGCTTCACCGTCGCAGGCAACGCGAACGCGATCACGTGCCTGCAATCGTGCTCGATCATGGGCCCCGGGCAGGTGAGCGCCGCGAACGGCAGCGGCATCAACGCCGCCGGTGCGCTCGACGTCACCCACGTCGACGTCGTCGGCAGCTCCGGCGACGGCATCGTCGGCTATCACGCCGTGCGCGTGCTCGACTCGATGATCGCCGGCAACGGCAGCGCCGGCGTACGCAGCCAACGCGTCGTCATCCGCGGCTCGATGATCACTGCCAACGGCAGCTTCGGCGCGCTGAGCGGCGACAACCGCCGCGTCGTACTGCGCGACTCGCAGGTGATCGGCAACGGCCTGAGCGACGATTGCGCCCAGGGAGCCGCCTGCGCCGACGTCGCCTCGGGACGGAAGCCGCGCTTGCGCCACTCGACCTGCGACACGAGCTGGAACTCGCGCTCGCCGGACGGCGCGGACTGGTCGATCTGCCTCGAAGATTGATCCGTAGCGCCGCTCAGGACGGCGCCGTGGCGGCGTCGTCGCCGGGCTCGTCGTCCGCCGATTTGAGCCCGCTCTCCTTCATGAGCAGGCTGAGCGCGGCCGCCGTGGTCACCAGATCGTCGCGCGCCCGGCCCATCGCCTGGGTGCCGGTCGCGAGCGCGACATAGTCCTTCCGCTGCATCGCCGCGATGATCGCCGCGAAGCTGTCGTGCAGGTCGTGCCAGGCCTTCGCGTACCGCTGGTGGACCTGCTCGACCTGTGCCGTCCGCGGGTGGAAGCGGTCGATCTCCTCGAGGTGCAGGTCGACGTCCGCCATGGTCCCGCCGAGGGTGCTGATCACGTAGTCGTCGTCGACGAACTGCGAGCGCCGCACGTCGCGCATCGCCTTCAGCACCTCGGCCTCGACCGGCTCCCACTTCTTGATCTTCTCGACGTAGGCCACGACGTCGGCGACGACGGCGGGGTCCTTGGCGGGAGGGCGCGTACAGGCCGCCGGGACGAGTAGCAGGGCGGCGACGACGAGACGGAGCATCCGGGTGTCTCTATCGTTCCGGAATCAGGAACGAAAGACACGCGGCGCCGGCTCCGGGAAGCGTCCGCGGGCCGTGGTGACAACGGCCCATACGATCGTGCATGGGCGCAAAACCGTGCATTCATGACCTTTGCCATGCTTGAAGAATCGACAGATGCGGTGGCACGTGCGTTGCTTCCGCGAACGCCGCCGGAGGCTCCCATCGAGCCGAGCTGAAGCGCAGCGTGAATCGCCCCATCCTCCCTGACGCCGCGCCGTGTCGTGACGTTTCGTGCCGTGTCGTTCATTGATTGATCCTGTGGAGGTCGTTTCCCCGATGCGTATAGCCCGTCTCGTCGTGCTGCCCGCCGTCCTTCTGCTGGCTCTCGTGTTGACCGCGCGCCCCGCCCGGGCGCTGGTCTGCGGCGACGGCACCGTCGATCCAACCGAGCAGTGCGACGACGGCAACACCGTCGACGGCGACTGCTGCTCCTCGACCTGCCAGTTCGAGACGGCCGCCGGTCCGTGCAGCGACGGCAACGCCTGCACGCAGACGGATACCTGCGACGGTGCCGGCCTCTGTGTCGGTGGCAACCCGGTGGTCTGCACGGCGCTCGACCAGTGCCATGCCGCGGGCGCCTGCGACACCGGGACCGGCATCTGCTCGAACCCGACGCAGCCCGACGGCACGAGCTGCGACGACGGCAACACCTGCACGGTCTCCGACCAGTGCGTGAGTGGCTTCTGCCAGGGCAACGCGATCACCTGCGGCGACGGCGTCACCCAGGCGAGCTGTGGCGAGCAGTGCGACGACGGCAACGCCGTCGACGGCGACGGCTGCGACTCGAACTGTACGATCACGGCCTGCGGCAACGGGCTCGTCACCACCGGCGAGGAGTGCGACGACGGCAACACGGTGAACGGCGACGGCTGCTCCGCGACCTGCCTGCGCGAGTTCCTGAATCCGCTGCCCGCGCCGGGCGATCTCTTCGGCTCGTCGCTCGCGGCGCTCGGCAGCAACATCGTCGTCGGCGCCCCGCTGCACGACCTCCCGGGGGCGCTCAACAACGGCATCGTCTACGTCGTGAGCGGCAGCACGGCCGCCCTCCTGCGCACCATCCAGAACCCCACCGCCAGCCCGGGCGACGAGTTCGGCTTCTCCGTCACGGTCGTCGGCAACAAGGTCGCCGTCGGTACGCCGTTCGACGACACCGCCGGTGCCGACGCCGGCGCGGTCTATGTCTTCGACGGCACGAGCGGCGCGCTGCTGCGGACCTTCCTCAATCCGGCGCCCGCCAACAGCACCCACTTCGGCTGGGCGGTCGCGGCCGTCGGTAACAACCTCCTGATCGGCGCGCCGACCGATCCCAACGGCACGGGCGGCGGCGGGACGGTCTACCTGTACGACGTCGCGACCGGCCTCCTGAAGCAGGTCTTCCTGAACCCGACACCGACCGGCGGCGATGACTTCGGCTTCGCGGTCGCCGCGCTCGGCACGAACGTCCTCGTCGGCACGCCGGGCCGTGACACGGCCGCGACGCAGTTCGACCCGGCGAAGCCCGACACGGGAGCGGTGTACCTCTTCAACGGCGCCAACGGCGCCCTGCTGAAGACGTTCCTCAGCCCGACGCCGAACGCCAACGACGACTTCGGCTGGTCGGTCGCGGGCGTCGGCAGCAACGTCCTGGTCGGCTCGCCGAACGACCACTCCGGCATCGCGGTGGCAGGCGCCGCGTTCGTGTTCGATTCCACGACCGGGCTCCTGCTGCACACGCTCACCAGGACGACGCGCGTCGACCTCGACGCGTTCGGCTACCGCGTCGCCGCGCTCGGCACCACCAAGGCGCTGGTCAGCGCCCTCGGCGACGACACCGGGACACTCAACGCCGGCGCGGTGTACGAGTTCAGCACGGTCGACGGCTCGCTCCTCGAGATCTTCCAGAAGTCCCCGCCCGCCAGCGACGACGACTTCGGCCGCGCGCTCCTCGCGCTCGGCAGCACGCGCGTCGTCGTGGGCGCGCCGCTCGACGACACGGTCGGACAGGACGCGGGCGCCGTCTACTCCTTCGAGGACACCTCGTGCGGCGACGCCGTCGTCCAGGCCGGCGAGCAGTGCGACGACGGCAACAAGGTGGACGGCGACGGCTGCGACTCCAACTGCACCTTCTCGACGTGCGGCAACGGGATCCGCACGGGCAGCGAGCAGTGCGACGACGGCAACACGACGGCCGGCGACGGCTGCAGCCCGACGTGCCAGCTCGAGGGCGTCTGCGGCGACGGCGTGAAGGCGTCGTTCGAGGGCTGCGACGACGGCAACCTGGTCGACGGCGACGGCTGCGACTCGAACTGCACCCCGACCGCGTGCGGCAACGGCATCCGCACCGGCTCCGAGCAGTGCGACGACGGCCCCGGCAACGGCAACGACCTCTGCTGCTCGTCGACCTGCCAGCTCGTCGACGCCGACGGCGACGCCATCTGCGACCGCGACGACAACTGCCCGAGCATCCCGAACCCCTCGCAGGTCAACACCGACGGCGACGTCTTCGGCGACGCATGCGACATCTGCCCGGGCGACACCGACAACGACAGTGACGGCGACGGCTATTGCTTCGGCTCCGTCTTCAACCCGCCGGCCATCGGCGGCTCCGACCCGTGCTCCCGGCCGGCGGGACAGGGCGCCTGGATCAAGCCGACGGCCCTCTTCGGGCGCCTCGACCTGCCGCACAACGACGACAAGATCCGTCTGAAGGGACGCTTCATCGTCGGCAGCAAGGTCCCGTTGCTGGCGCCACACGTGAACGGCGTCGCGGTGCGCGTCCTCGATAACGCCCACCGCATCGTCGTCGACGAGCGCATCGAGGGCGGCGTCTTCTCGCCACCGGGCAACCTCGCGGGGTGGCGCGCCGTCGGGTCGCCACCGACCAAGTGGATCTACATCGACCAGACGAAGCCGCCGGTCCACAACGGCATCCGCAAGATCGTGCTCCGCGACCTGTCGCGCTTCACCCCGGGCATGATCAGCGTCGTCATCCAGGGCAAGCAGGGCGACTACCGCATCGTCCCTGGCCAGGAGCCGGTGACGGTCACGCTCGAGCTGAACGACAACGCGCTGCCTCCGGGCGGCACCCCCGGACGCGATCAGTGCGGCCAGGCGTCGTTCTCGGACTTCGGCGGCCCGACCTGCCGGTTCAAGGGATCGAACCTGCTCTGTAAGTAGCGCCGGCGACCGCGTGCTTTCGAATCCGCGGGCCTCTTGGTATGCCAGCGGGATGAAGGCGCGCGGCCGGCGGGCGACGACCCAGGAGGTGCTGGACGTCGCGCTCGAGCTCGAGCGCAAGACGATGGCGCTCTACACGGCGCTTCTACGCACCTTCCGCCAGGTCGAGGAGCTGCGCGCTTTCTGGTTCGCCATGGCGCGCCACGAGGCCGGGCACTGCGGCGCGCTGACCCTGGTGAAGAGCCTCCTCGAGGACGACCCGTCGCTGGCCGGCCACCGCAAGGTCTGGTTCGACGAGGTCACGGTCACCCGGCTACGCTCGCTGCTCTCCGCCTACCTGAAGGAGGTGCGGCGCGGCGTCGACATCACGCGCGCCCTCACGATGGCCCTCGACGTCGAGAGCTCGGAGCTCGAGGACGTCGTCGTCGATCTGCTGCAGGTGGTGCGGGACCGGCGCTGGCGCGATCAAGCCGTGCAGATGCTGATCCACGACCTCGGCGACCTGAGCTTCATGATCGAGAAGTACACCCACGACGAGGCGCTCCTCGCGCGCGCCGACGAGCTGGTCGAGCACCGGGTGGGCAAGATGCGGCACGCGGCCGCACCGCCGGAGGACGAGCCGAAGCCCGCGGCCGCGCCGCGCCGGCGGACGAAGCGGCCGGGCCGGCCGCGGACCACGGCGTCCGGAACGTCCGGCGGGCGCCGGCTCGGCGCAGCGAGCGCCGGCCGTCGCCGTCGATAGCGCCGAACGTCGGGATACGGGAGTATGGAGAGCGGCGGTACGCCCGTCGGGTCGTACCGCGAGGCGCGCGAGCGCGCGCCGAACCATTGCGCGCAGGGCGCGCGCGACACGACGTCAGTTCAGGCTGTCTTCCTCGAGCAGGTTCTCCATCGCCACACCGCGGCGGCCGGCGAAGCGGGCGAGCGACGCGCGCGCGAGCTTGCTCGGCGCTGAGTGGCCCTTCTCCCAACGATTCACCGTGCTGACCGTGATGCCGAGTGCATGCGCAAACTCCTCTTGCGTGAGGTTCAGTCGATTGCGTAGGTCGCGGATGACGGGTGCGAGTCTGTCCATGGTCTGTCCTCCGAAGACGGGAGGGGAGCAAGACGAATGCCACGGCGCACGCAATCGAGAACGCGCTTTTTTCGGCCTGGCACACCATCCAGGCGCCGAAAATGTAGCGTCACGCCGCCTCAGTGGCGAAGCAACAGGGGCGCGACTGCGCGTATGATGCGGAGTGTGTCTGCGACCTTGCGGTAGTGGCTGCGTCGCTCCGTGATCGGCGGATAGTACACGTCGACCGCGACGGAGCGTACGGGCATGCCAGCGCGTGCCGCGTAGATCGCGACCGTACTCTCGTACTCGAACCGCTCGCCCGGGACGGGCAGGGCGAGAATCTCCGCCAGCGGATACACGCGGAACCCTGACTGCGTATCGGGAATCTCGACGCCCGCTGCCTGGCTGACGCAGAGGTTCGCGAAGCGGTTGCCGAAGAGCTTCAGGCCGTCGACGGCCTGCGTCCCGATCGTGCGCACACCGATGACGAGCGCGCGCGGCTCCACCGCCGACGCGGCGAGAAGCTTCGGAATCTCACGTGCGAGGTGCTGTCCGTCTCCGTCCATCGAGAGCGCATGCGTGAATCCCTGCGCGGCCAGGTGGCGCATGGCGGTCTGCAATGCGGCGCCTTTTCCCCGATTGTAGGGATGCCGCAGAACCTCCGCACCCGCCGCTCTCGCGCGCTCCGCAGTGTCATCGTCGGAGCCGTCGTCGACGACGACGATCCGCTCGAGCTGCCGGCGGGCATCGACGATGACGGACTCGATGGTCGCGGCGCACTGGTAGGCCGGGATGATCACCCCGACCCGCGCACCTCCCGTCGCAGCCACGCCGCCTCGTCAGGCCGCGGCGACGCGATAGCCGGCGCGCGGGAAATGGACGACGACCTCGCCGACGGCCGACTCGCGGCGCCGGATGGCGACGGCGAGCGCGTCGATCGTCACGAGCTCGCCCGCGACCGGATCGAACGCATAGTCGTCCGGGGTGACGGTGACCCGATCGCCGGGGGCGGCGCCGCCGGGCTCGCCTCCCGCGCCCGCCGGCGCCGGGGCCGGTGTCGCGTCCTTGGCGATCGCGAGGGCCTCCTCGGCGCTCATGGGCGACGGCGTGCCGTGGCCGAGGCCGTCGATGCGCTCGAACCAGCGCGTGAGCGCCGGCGCCTCCGCGATGATCGCCGCCGCGGCCGGGTCGAGACGCGCGAACCAGAGCGCCTGGAACGCGGCGGCGTCCGCGACGCTGAACGTCCGGCCGAGGAGGAAGTCGCGGCCCTCGAGCTGGCGTGCCAGCGTCCGGGTGTAGGCACGGAACTGCGACTGCGCGTGCGGTGCCTGCGCCGGCAGGGAGTCGATCTGCAACCCGGGGACCATCTTCTCGCGGTCGGTGCGGAACTCGGGCGGCAGGGTCTGGCCGATCGTCGCGAGGACCAGCACCGCCGCGGCCCGGAAGACCTGCTGGTCGGCGAACCACGCCAGCATCTCGGCGGCCCCCGCCATGTCCGCCGGGTAGACCGTCGGCTCCGGGTGGCGCGACTCGATCTCACGGATGATGCGTGCCGTATCGCAGTAGACGTCGGCGCCGATCTGCAGCACCGGGATGCGGCGGTAGCCGCCCGTCAGCGGGACGAGCTGCGGCTTCGGATTCCACATCGGCTGGTCGACGGCGCGCCACCCGAGCTTCTTCACGGCGAAGACCTTGCGGACCTTCTCCGAGAACGGGGACATCGCGTACTGGTGCAGAATCAACTCCGGCATGCCCCGAGTCGTAGCGCGCGGAGGACGCGCCGGCAACTCTACCGGCGCGGAAGGAGGTAGCCGGTGCTGAAGGTGCCGAGCGTCTCGGTGAAGAAGATGAAGCGGTTGAGCTGCTGCGCGCTCGCGGGCGCGTTGAACATCAACGCGCCACTGCTGCCCTGGACCACCGCGCCGGCGACCGAGACGAGATCCGAGACGGAGATGCCGGTCACGTCGAAGGTCGCCTTCGGGATCGGCGCCCCGCTGGCCTGCACGCCCGTGATGGTCCACGTCGTCATCGCTGCCGCGGCTGCGTACGACGCTCCCGGCACGTCCACGAAGGACACGAAGATCAGCTGGTTGCCGCCGAGCGCCGCCGGCGCCAGGGTAGCGGGATTGAAGTAGGCGGGCAGGTCGGCGGTGCCGGGCTGGATCGGGGTGAGCACGACGTTCGTGCCGTCGATTCCGGTCCCGAGGGTGACGGCCGGCTGCGATGGCGTGCAGTCACCGGTCGAGGGCGGCGGCGGATGGATCGCCGAGCGCGCCGCGCCTGGTGAGCCCCACGCGGAGTTCGTCGCGAGGTTCGCGACGGTGAAGTTCCCGGAGAGACCACGCGTGACGACCGGCTGCGCGGCCGCGTTGACGCCGGTGGCGATGGCCACGCCCGGCGTCGCGGGGAGACCTTGCGCCTTCAGGCTGCCGACGTCGATCACCGCGAGGCCGCCGCTCCCCGGCTTCCCGAGGTCGCCCGGGACGGCCGGCAGGGTGACGGTCTGCGTGAAGGGGGCCGCGAAGTCCGGCCCATAGTAGTTGATCACGACGTTCTGCGAGGACGTCGTCTCGTTGCGCAGGTTCAAGAAGGTCGTGAAGCCGTCGCGGACGTCGTAGTAGAAGATGACCTGATCGCCTTTGTTGTTCGGACGGGCGACGGAGCCCGGGAAGATCGTCTCGGCGCCGAGCGCCGGCTGGGTGCCGACCGCGACGAGGACGAGCAGCAGGGGGACGAGGGTGCGCATCCAGGGGTGGAGCGCATACCACGTGCCAGCATGGCTCCGCGAGATGCCTCGGAAAATGCCTCCGCCGGCCACTGCACCGCTGCATGATCCGGCGGCGCCTCCCGATCGCCTGGCCGCCGTGGCGAACGATTGACGCCGCGCCGGGCAAACGCGCTAGAATCCACGACCGGGTCCACCCGTGCGCACCCGCGACATCAGCATGCTTGGCTCGAGCGCCGCCGACGGCGACGCCGCGCGCGAGTTCGCCCGGGCGCATCGCGAGCTCATCACCCGGCGTCTCCCGTTCGTGGCCGCGAGCTGGCTCGGCCTCGGCGTCCTGCTGCGCTCCGGGCTGATCCTCCAGTCCGCGCTCGCGCCCGGCCCGGCGATCGTCTCGCTGGCCTTGCAAGCGCTCGTCTTCGTGCTCGCGATCGTCGCCTGCCGGATCGACCCGCGCGCGCCGCGCGTCCTGCCGGTCACGATCACCGCATTCGGCGTCCTGAGCCTCCTCGGGGCGGCCTTCTTCGCGTGGACGGGCGGCAAGGAGGAGGCGCTCACGTTCGCGCTCTTCACGCTCGGCCTCGGCTCCTCGCTGGCGTTCGCCTGGGGTTGGCGCGCGGCCCTCGCGCACCTCGCGGTGTCCATGGTGGCGTGGACGGCGGCGCTGCCGTATCTTCACTTCTTCGCGAGCCGCACCGAGCGCACGCTCGAGGCGGCGATCGGCTCGATCGTCTGGCTCGGCGTCGCCGAGGCCGCCGCGCGCAGCTTCCGCCTCTCCTGGTACCAGGAGCGCGCCCGCCGGCAGGCCGCCGAGCGCCTCGCCGCCTCGCACGAGGCGTATCGCGACCTGGCGGAGAACGCCCGCGACCTCATCTATACGCACGACCTCGCGGGCCGCTTCACCTACGTGAACGAGGCGATGGCCGCGTACGCCGGCGTGCCGGCGGCGGCCCTCGTCGGCCGCTCGGGGCTCGCGCTGGTGCCGGTCGCGCCCGACAACCCCGACCTCGGGCAGGTGATCCAGCGCCTGGCCGCCGGCGAGGCGGTACCGCCGCTCCTCGTCTGGGTCGAGCGCAACGGCGAGCGGCGCTGGCTCGAATGCGTCACCTCGGCCATGCGCGGTCCTGACGGCGCCATCGTCGGCGTCCGCGGCATCGCCCGGGACGTCACCGGGCGCAAGCGCGCCGAGGACGCCCTGCGGACCAGCGAGGAGCGCCTGCGTCGGCTGTCGCGCCATCAGGCGACGATCCGCGAGGAGGAGCGCCGCCGCCTCGGCTTCGACCTGCACGACGACGTCTGCCAGGAGCTCGTCGGCATCGGCATCCTGGTCGAGTCGCTGCGCCGCCAGCTCGCCGCGCACCATCCCGCCGCCGACGCCGGCCTCGAGCGCGTGGGCCGCTACGTCAACGAGGTTGGCGAGCACCTGCGCCAGCTCGCCCACGACCTGCGGCCGATGCTGCTCCGCGACCTCGGCCTGCAGCGCAGCCTGCACGCGCTCGCGGAGGGCATGTCGCTTCCCGGGACGACGGTCACGGCCGTCTTCCGCACGCCGATCCCGCGTCTGCGCGAGGAGGCCGAGATCGCCATCTACCGCATTGCGCAGGAGTCGCTCGCCAACGCCGTGCGCCACGCGCGCGCGCGGACGATCCAGCTCGTGCTCGCCGTCGACGGTCCGACGCTCCGCCTCGACGTTACCGACGACGGATGCGGCTTCACACCCGACGAGCGCCGCCACAGCGATGGTCTCGGTCTCGTCGGCATGGAGGAGCGCGCCCTCGCGCTCGGTGGACGGCTCGAGCTACGCGCCTCGTCTCACGGCGGGACGACGGTCAGCCTCGAGTGCCCGCTCGCCGTCTGTGCGCCGGCGAGCGCGGCGTAGCGGCGGCGAGCGCCGCCGACACCGCCTGCGCCACCTGCGCCGTGGCGTCGTCGAGCGCCGTGCCGATGGCGTACGCGACTGTCACCGGGCTCGCGTCCGTGATCGGCGCCTCCACTGAGAAGGTGCGCTCGAGCATGCGGCGCCCCTTGGCGTCCGTGAGCGACACCGCGATCGCCACGTTGGCGACGTGCCGCGGCGCGAGCACCTCGTCGAAGGCCACGACCTCCGCGTAGAGCGCCGGCACCCCCGTATCATCGGTGAGGCCGATGCTCGCCGTGTGGCGCAGGGCCGACGCCAGCGCGCGCTCGGCATAGGCCTCGGGCAGCTCGCTCCAGCGGCGCTGCTCGTACATGCCGTACTCCGACTCCGTCCGCCAGACGATCCGCTCGCGCAGGAACGGCCGTGCCCGCACGGCGCGCAGACGGAGCATCGTCGCCGTCGCCGCTTCCGGCGACTCCGCCGACAGCGCGGCCGACTCGGGCCGGTAGTAGCGGGGCGTATCGGAGGCGCGGAAGACGCAGCCGCCGAGCAACACCGCGAGGAGAGCGAGCGCCGCGCCCCTCATCGCTGCGTCCGCTCCCCCGGCTGATCGGCGCGCATGCCGCGCACGAGCACGCTTGGATCGCGTTCCACGGCGTCCGCCAGCGCGCGGATCGACTCGAGGGTCTCGCGCAGGGCGACCAGCGCCTCGCGCAGCTCGTGGCGGACGTCGGCCACATCCGCGACCGCGCGGCCGACGCTGCCCGCGCTCTCCCGGAACGACTCCGTCGTCGGGCCGAGCTTGGCGTCGGTGAGCGCCGTGTCGAGCCGCGCCGCGGAGCTGCGTAGCTGGACGAGGAGCGTATTGAAGGTCCCGTCGTCGGCAGCGAGCTTGCCACTCAGCTGGCCCACCGAGTCGAGCGTCTTTCGCAGGTCCGCCGCCGCGTCGATGATGCCGGTCTCGACCTGCGGGAAGCGGTTCAGGATGTCGACGGCCGCCTCCTCGATGCTCTTCAGGGTGGACGGCGCCGACGGGACGTAGTTCCACGGGGCCGGGAACGGCAATGAGGGCGGCGGATAGCGCCGCTCGTCGAAGAAGTCGGTCTGCAGGAACTTGACCCCGGTGATCCCCGCGGAGGTGAGTTGTACGCGGAGGTGCGGATCGATGAACTGCTCGCCGACCTTCGGCGCGGACTGCAGGAGTCCGAGCCGGATGAGCGCGTCGAGATAGATGTCGGACGTGATCTGCACCAGGCGATGATCGGGCGCGATCGTGATGTCGGCGACGGTGCCGACGGTGACACCGCGGAACTTGACCGGCGAGCCGACGTCGAGGCCCTGCACCGACTCGTCGAAGTAGGATACGGCCTGGAACGAGTCGCGATGGAAGCGGCGCGCGCCGACCCAGAACAAGGTGCCGAGCATCGCCAGGATCGCCGCGACGACGAAGAGGCCGAGCTTCCAGTGGTTGGTCGCGGTGGTCATCGGTCAGGCGGCGTGCGGCTGGCGGTTGAAGAAGTGCCGCACCCGCGGGTCGTCGCTGTGGTCGCGCAGCTCGATCGGATTGCCCCGGGCGATGATGCCGCGCGAGACGGGATCGACCATGATGCATTGGTTCGCGATGCGGAAGATGCTGGCAAGCTCGTGGGTGACGATCACCGTCGTCATCGCGAGGCTGTGGTTCAGGGTGGCGATCAGCTCGTCGAGCTCGGCCGAGGTGATGGGGTCGAGGCCCGCGGAGGGTTCGTCGAGGAAGAGGAGCGGATTGTCGAGCGCGAGCGCGCGGGCGATGCCCGCCCGTTTCTTCATGCCTCCCGATATCTCGGCGGGAAGGTGGTGCTCAAATCCCTCGAGGCCGACGAGGCGGAGCTTCGAGCGGACGATGGTGTCGATCGCCTCCGGACCGAGATTCGTCCACGTGCGGAGCGGCAGGGCAACGTTGTCGAAGAGCGTCATCGAGCCGAAGAGCGCCCCCGACTGGAAGAGCACGCCGTACGCCGGGGCGCCGCTCTCCTGGCGTGGCGGCGCGCCGCTCACCAGGATGCGCCCGTCCATCGGCTCCTCGAGCCCGATCAGGTGGCGGAGCAGGGTGGACTTGCCGGAGCCGCTGCCGCCGAGGATCGCGAAGACGTCGCCAGGCGCGACCGTGAACGTCAGGTCCTGGAGCACCGCCCGCTCGCCGTAGCCGATCGTCAGATGATCGACCCGGATGATGCTGTCGTCACTTGCCGAAGGCATTGAACACCACCGTGAACATCGCATCGACGACGACGATTGCAAACAGGCTCGTGACCACCGCCGACGTCGTGGCGCGGCCGACGCCCTCGGCGCCGCCGCGCGTCGAGAGCCCCCGCTGACACGCGATCAGCGAGATGTTGACGCCGAACGCGATCGTCTTGATGCAGCCCGACGTCACGTCCCACAGGCCGAGCGCCTTCTGGGTCTCGATCAGGTACGCGTTGGCGGTGAGATCGAGGCTCAGCATCGCGACCAGCATGCCGCCGGCGATGCCGATCAGATCGGCGAGGATCGTCAGCAAGGGCAGGACGACCGCGAGCGCCAACACGCGGGGAAAGACGAGGAAGTGGAACGGATCGAGCCCGAGCGTGCGGAGGGCGTCGATCTCCTCCGAGACCCGCATCGTGCCGAGCTCCGCCGAGAACGCGGCCCCCGAGCGGCCGGCGACGATGATCGCGGTCATGAGCGGCGCGAGCTCGCGCGTGATCGAGAGGCCGACCAGATCCGCGACGAAGATGTTGGCGCCGAACTGCTTCAGCTGGATCGCCGCCTGAAAGGCGGTGACGAGGCCGACGAGGAAGTTGATCATCAGCACGATCGGCAGGCCGTCGGCGCCAGCACGCTCCATGAGACGCGGCACGTCCCCCCAATTGACCAGACGGGGACGGCGCCATGCCTGCACGCCGGCGACGACCGTATCGCCGATGAAGTCGAGGCCCTTGCTCTCGCCCAGCATCGACAGCGTTTCGCGGCCGATCTGATCCAGGATCCCGATCGCCTGCGGCGGCTCGCGCATGCTCGGCATGGGCGCATGCGTGCCGTACAGCTCGAGCATCGCCAGCACGGGTCCGTGCGCCCCGAGGATGTCCGATTGGACGCCCGCGCGCAGGAGCTGGTCGCGCAGCTCGAGCAGGAGCGCCGTCGCCGCGCCGTCCAGGTGCTCGACGGCCGCGAGGTCGAGGTCGACGCGCGCCGCCGGCTCGCGCGCCAGCGTCTCGACCTGCGCCCAGGAGCGGAAGCACTGCCGGAAGCGCAGCTCGCCCGTGAAGCGCAGGACGGCCGCGCGATCGCCGACCTCGTCGCGCTCGACGTGATAGTCCGCCTCGTCGTCGCCGATCCTGCGAGCCCGCAGCCGCACTCTTCGAATCTCCAGGCGCGGCCGCCGGGCCGTCGCTCTCCGTCACGTAGCAGAGAGCAGGGGCCTCCTACCAACGTTCGAAGGCGTCACGTGGCGCAACGAGCGACGAGCGAGCGCTCAGCGCCCGGTGCCGCCGACCGCACCCCCTGGTCCGCCGCCGACGGCGCCCGCCCCACCGGGGACCCCGACGGGCGCGCTCCCCGGCGCCCCGATCGGCGGAGCACCCGGCGCACCGGCCGGCGCATTGCCGACGGCGCCGCCGGGCATCGCGCCCGCGGCACCGACCGGCGGGCTCCCGGGCGCGCCGATCGGCAGCCCGCCAGGAGCCGGCGCGTTGCCGAGCCGACCCGGCAGGTTGCCCGCGTTGCCCGGAGCGAGACCGTCGGTCGGACCGTTGCCGAGGCGGTTCGAGGGAGACGGTTGGCCGGAGGCGATGCCGTCCGTGAGCGTGACGCCGAGCGCGAGCACGCCGATGGTCAGGAGTCGAGTTCGCATGCCCGCGTACTCCAGAATCCGTGCCAGGGCGTTTCGTCGTCCGCCCCCCGCACCGACGTCGATGCGCACGCAGAGCCGGCCTGCAACCTCTTCCCATCGCGGGCAGTTCTTACATGCCGATGTTTCACTGATGCCCGGTCGCGCCTTGCCCGTCGCATCCCCCGGGGGCACGCGCGTTGCTCCTGTCTTTCCGAGGGAGGGAGAACCCATGAAACGATACCTTGGAGCAGCAGCAGTGCTGGTAGCGATCACGCTCGCGGGACCTGGGCTCGCGGCCGCGCACGGACGGAAGCATGCGGCCAACGGCACGGCGATGAGCGACACCCAGTTCATGCGCGAGGCCGCCGTCGGGGGGATGGCCGAGGTCGATCTCGGGAAGATCGGCGTCCAGCGCGCCGAAAATCCCGACGTGAAGCAATTCGCGCAGCGCATGGTCGATGACCATTCGAAGGCCAACGACGAGCTGAAGCAGGTCGCGGAGAAGCACGGCGTAGCCCTGCCGGGCGACGTCGACGCCAAGGAGAAGGCGACGATCGACCGTCTCTCGAGGCTCTCCGGACCCGCGTTCGACAAGGCCTACATGCGCGACATGGTGAGCGACCACGTCAAGGACGTCTCGCTCTTCGAGCGCCATTCGGCGAGCGGCAAGGACGCCGATCTGAAGTCATGGATCGACCAGACGCTCCCGACGCTCAAGGAGCACGAGACGATGGCGAAGGACGTGGCGGCGAAGGTGGGCGCGGAGCCCGGCACGCACGTGCACGGCGCCACGTCGCGCCCGGGACGGAACGCGTCGCAGATGAGCTCGGCGACGCGCTAGCCACGTCGTGGGCCCGCAGCCGTCCCGCGCGTCACGAGACCGCGCGCGGGACGGCCGCGAGCGACCGCGTCCGCCGCGTCGCGCGCTGGGGATGATGACGCGCGATCGCGATGGAGGGACGGAACCATCGCGTCGTCCTGTGGTGCGCGATGCGCAGCAAACGCCGGGATTCGCGCAGGGGAGAAGACGTGAGATCGTCGATCCTCATGGCGGGGCCTCCTTCCTGCCATGAAGGATCCAGCAAGAAGGCTGCCAGGGCGCGCAGGCACTACGCGATGGCGTAGTGGCTGGCGCCGCTCGGACAGTGTCGTTCCACGAGCGCGATCAGCTTGTCTGCATCGATCGGCTTCTGGAACATCTCGACGTCGGCAAGCGGCCCGAGCATCGGATGATGCCGCGGCAGCGCGCTCAGGACCACGACCGGGATCTCGCGCAGCCGCGGATCAGCGAGCTGCTCGCGGCGAAACGCGGCACCGTCCATGCGTGGCATGTTGACGTCGAGCAGGATCAAGCAGGGGCGGGGCAGGGAGCGCGCGCACGCCAGCGCCTCCTGGCCGTCCTCCGCGCCCTGCACGCTGTAGCCTTCGAGCTCGAGGACGAGCTCGATTGCCTGTCGCGTATCGAGGTTGTCCTCGACCACGAGAACGTGGTGACGATGACGGCCTACCACACTCCAAGGCTCCGGGAAGGCTCGGGACAGTCAAGAGGTCGTGCGGCGTGCAACAGCACTCCCGTCAAGGCGGGGAAAGTGCTTCCGACAATAGGGCGGCCAGGGCCGTTGGTCCCTCCGCCGACATCGACATAGGGTGTGATGAGGATGGCCTCCTCGTTACGCGACGCCCTGCTGTCGTTCGCGGCCGGTGCCTTGGTGGCGCTGGTCACCATGCGCGTCGTGCCGGCGCTGGTGCTGCGATCCGAGTGTGGCGGCGCCTGCACGACGAACGCTGCGAGCACGGACGCGACGACGCAGCAGGCGGGAAACCCGGCGCCCAAGGGCGGCCCGCTCGGGCGCCTGGATGCAGCCTCCGGCACGTCGTCCGAGCCCGGCGAGTCGGGCGGAGGGCTCTACGTGATGCTGGCGCCCGAGGCGACCACATCATGGGTCGCGCCGTCGCCCGAGGCCGCCACGCCGGAGGCGAGGAACGCCGAGACTCCGTCGTCGGCCGAAAGCGCGGCGCCGGTCGCGACGCCACTGAACCCGGCTGGCGCCACGACGCCAGTCGGATCACTCGACGGATGGTGGCTCGTCACCAATGCCGTCGCCCCCGAAGGACCGCGCGTGGTCTATCGCATCGAGCTGCATCGAGACGGCGAGCGCCTCAGCGGCAAAGGCTCGACCTGGTCGAAGAACGGGCGCGCGCTCGCCCCCTCGCAGCGAACCCCGACCATGGTCACGGGCACCTGGCGCGCCGATCGCGTCGAGCTGACGCTCGCCGAGCACGCGACGCGCGGCACGCGTCGGGTACACGTCGAATGGCAGCCGACAGCACACGGTGAGGCGTTCGCTGGCCACTTCGCCGGTGACGCGGCACACACGGGCGGACGCTCGGAGGCCGTTCGCGACCCGAACGGAGGTGCGGACGAATCGCGGGAGGAGCCCCGACGGTCTCGTCACCACGCCCCACGAGAGGAGCCCCGTCGGCCGCGTCGCCACGCCACCACCCGCCGCCACTGAGCTTGCCGGGCGTGCCGGTAGATGATTGATGTTTGGAGCCTGCTCTCGGTGAGGGTGGTAAGCGAGTGGTAAGCGGATGGGACATCCTTGCGACCCTCCCTCAGATCGTCATCCACCCACGGCCCGGTGATGACGCGAGCGGCTTCGCCGACACGATCACCGGCGTCATGACGGGCTATTTGCGCAACGGGTCGATTCGCGCCGACAAAGCCTGCGGTGTAGGAGGGGCAACCGCCACCGGCGCGGACGCATGAGGAGTACATGAGCAATCGTCGGGATTCGGAGCGCCCCAAGGCCGAGGCAGAGATCGAGCGGGAGATCCGTCAGGGCCGCGCATTCTCGCTCGGAGACGCCATTGCGCGCGCGGCCGGTCCCGGCGCTTTGAAGGGCGAGTCACCAGTCTCGCGCGTGCAACAAGCCGAGACCGAGATCAAGACTTGGCTGCGATCCCACCTGGCCGACGGCGGCGGCCCCTTGGAGGTCGTCTTGCACCGCTACGTCACGACGAGCGAGCTCATGCTCGAGAACCTCGAGCAGCCGCTGGTCGCGTTGGCCGCCTGCTGTCGACGTGTGCTCGAGTCGGAAGGTTTGTTGAAAGAGCTCGTTCGCAACGTCGATCTCGAATGGGGACGCATCATGGGCGAGCGCCCACACTTCGAGAAGGAGGGGATTCCGCCCCGGGCGGACGACCCTTACACGATCGATCTCGTCCGTAACGTCTTGTCCCGCGTCCGCGAGCAGCTCGCCCCGAGCAAGGAATAGAAGACGACCTCAGTGCTGCGGTGCGGCTTGACGATCGCGGCCGTCCACGAAACGGTAGCCCCGTTCACCCCCTGTCGAGCCCAGGGCCGAGCCGGCCATGCCGGCGCCCATCGTGTCTGAAAGGGAGAACCGCGGAGGCGAAGCGGGGCGATCCGACAAGACCCGGATACGCCACCGTCTTCTACCACCTCATTCGAGGAGACAGACCGGAGGCCACATATGAACTGGATCGTGACGATCATCGTAGGTGCAATCGTCGGATGGCTGGCCAGCATGGTCATGAAGACGAATGCGCAAATGGGAGCCATCGCCAATGTTCTCGTAGGCATCGTCGGTTCGGGCCTCGGCTTCTGGCTGGCCGGGATGCTCGGGTTGACCACGGGAAGTGCGATCGGAGGCTGGCTGATCGCCGTCGCTGGTGCGGCCGTCCTGATCTTCCTGCTCAAGGCCGTGGGCGTCTTCGGTTAGCAACCGCGACGCTTCCGCGCCGAGCCGCGCGGCTCGGCAGTAGCCGGACGCCGGAGGTCGGTCCTCGACCCCGTCACTGCGCCAGCAACACGATCGTGCTTCTCGGATTCGCGATGTAGTGATCTGCGGGATCGAGCCGGATCTCCGCGCCGGTGTCACTGAAGTCCTCACCGGCCGGCGAGCTGGTGTCGACCGCGCGATGCCACGCCAGCGGCGTCGCGAGCGTTGGGAGCCGTACCCACTGGCTCTCGAAGTGGGCATTGAGGATGAAGAACAGCCGCTCGACGGCGCCGTTGCCGTTCTCGCCGGTATCGAGCTGCACGCAGAGCGTCCGCGACTCGGGATCGCTCCAGCGCGGCTCGTCCTGATCGGGTCCGAACCACGTGAGGTCACGGAGGCCGTCGTCGTCGAGATCGGCGCCAAGCACGAACTTCCGCCGCTGGAGGATCGGGAAGCGGCGCACGAAGGCGATGGCCTTCCGAAAGAACTCGAACACGTCGACGTTACGCTCGGCGAGCTCCCAATCGAACCAGCTGACTGCGTTATCCTGGCAGTAGGCGTTGTTGTTGCCCTCCTGCGTGCGGCCGAACTCGTCGCCCCCGAGGATCATCGGCGTCCCCGATGCGAACAGCAGACAGCAGGCGTAGTTCTTCGTCAGCTGCTTCCGCACTGCCAGCACGCCGGGATCGCCTGTGTCGCCTTCCGCGCCGCAGTTCCACGAGTTGTTGTCGTTGCAACCGTCGTTGTTGTGCTCCTGGTTCGCTTCGTTGTGCTTGTGGTCGTAGGAGACGAGGTCGGCCAGCGTGAAGCCGTCGTGGCAGGTGATGAAGTTGACGCTGTTGTACGCCGAGCGGCCGTCGTCGCCGTACGCGTCCGCGGATCCCGTGAGACGCCAGCCGAGATCGGCGAGCTGGCCGGCGTCGCCCTTGCCATAGCGGCGGATGGTGTCGCGAAACCGGCCGTTCCACTCGGACCAGTCGACGGGAAAATTCCCGACCTGGTACGTCCCGAGGTCCCACGGCTCTGCGATCAGGATCGCGCGAGCGAGGACGGGATCCTGGGACACGGCGTCGAAGAACGGTGCCGTCGACCGAAACGCCCCGTCGCCGCAGCGGCCGAGCACGGACGCGAGATCGAAGCGGAATCCGTCGACGTGCATCGTCTCGACCCAGTAGCGCAGCGAATCCATGACGAGACGGATGACCGGCGGGCTGTCGAAGTTCAGGCTGTTCCCGCAACCGGTGTAGTTCATGTAGTAGCGGCCCGGCGCGTCCGGTGGACCGGTCAAGCTGTAGTAGCTCGGGTTGTCGAGGCCGCGGAAGCTCAAGCTCGGCCCGAGCTCGTTGCCCTCGCCCGTGTGGTTGTATACGACGTCGAGGATCACCTTGATGCCGGCGCGATGGAGGGCGCGGACCAGCGTCTTGAACTCCGTCACCTGGCAGCCGCGCGCACTGCCGGTGGCATACGACGATTCCGGCGCGAAGAAGCCGATCGAGTTGTAGCCCCAGTAGTTGGTCAGGCCGCGCTCGATCAGGAAGTCGTCGACGTAGAACTCGTGGAGCGGCAAGAGCTCCACCGCGTTGACGCCGAGCCGCTGCAGGTACGGGATCTTCTCGATGAACCCGAGATACGTGCCGGGCGAGTGCACGGCGGAAGACGGATGCGCCGTGAAGCCTTTGACGTGCACCTCGTAGATGAAGAGCTGCTCGAGGGCGAGGTCGGGCGATACGTCACCCTGCCAGTCGAAGGCGGCGTCGTCGACTACGATCCCTTTCGGAACGACCATCGTGTCGTCGCGCCGGTCGGGAACGAATTCGCCGCCTGCCGGCTGCGCGTCATAGGCGAGCAGCAGATTGTCCCGGTTGCGAAACTTCCCCGTCACCGCCTTCGCGTAGGGGTCGAGCAGGAGCTTGGCATCGTTGAACCTGAGGCCGAGCTCGGGGCGATACTCGCCGTGCACCTTGTACCCGTAGAGCTGTCCGGGTCGGACACCCTCGATCGCGGCGTGCCAGACGAGCTTGTCCCTGTTGTCGAGCCGGATCACGTCGGTGGGATCACCGTCGGGCGCGTCGAACAGCACCAGGAAGACCTCCGACGCGTATCGCGAGTAGACCGCGAAATTCACGCCGGTCGTGGTGGGCGTGGCGCCGAGAGGGTACGACCGGCCCTTTCCCATCTGTTTCTGCGTTCGATGTTCGAGCTGCATGCGACCTCCTCGAAATCGCGCGGGCGCCGGCGGCGGCGGGGGCGGTGACGCGAACTACGTAGGCCGTGTAGCGCAGTCCTCGTCGGATGCGAAGATCCTCGCCGCGCCTCGCCCGCGGACAAGATTAGCAGCAACGTAGCAGCAGCGGTCCGTGGCGGTGGCGCGCCGAACCCGCTAAGTACCTGCTGACATTTACTCGCCCCCGTAGCTCAGGTGGATAGAGCACAGGATTCCTAATCCTGGGGTCGTGCGTTCGAATCGCGCCGGGGGCACTTTCTCTTCAGGGACTTATACGCTAGAGGGACGCCGGAACTTTGATTTTGCTACCATCTTGTTGCCAACGCGCCGCATTGTAGACGCGCTGTATAGGCCAGGATTTCGAATCCGATTCTCGGCCACCCTGACCACTTCTCTCCCGACGCGCGATGAATCCCGTTGACGTTCCGCTGCTGATCGTCGCAAGCTGTCGCCCACCCCAAACACCGGGCCTCCGCGCCCACACCAAGGAGATCGCCGCTATGTTGTCGCGCTCGACGTTTCTGATCGCTGCTGCCACCGCGTTTACCCTCGCGCTCGCCGTCTCCACAGCGTCTCTCGCAAGCCAGACTGACCAGGAGAAAGTGCAGAAGGAGAATGACAAGATCGGCAAGCTGCATTGCTTCTGTACGGATCCCGGCAGTGTTGCAGGCGGAGTGGGGAGGTTGGACCAAACCTCAAACGAGGTGGCCACGGCCAGCGCGTTCCACACGTATCTTGGTCTC
>DASXLI010000071.1:0-50113 GCA_036496285.1 Binatia bacterium | reverse complement strand
CGTCCTGCCGAGCACGCGATCCATGATCAGCCGATCAGCGCAGACGGAGCGGCATCGGTAGATACTCGCGGTAGATGCGGTCACGGTGCGCGATCAGCACCGGGTCGATGCGCTCCAGTAGCACGTCGTTGCGCGTCGAGTAGAACTGCCGGCTTTCCTCGTACATCGGGCAGACCTCGGCCGGGAGCGGCTGGATGAGCGCCACGAACGCGGACCAGTAGAGATCGAGCGCGCTCAGGCGGTCGCCGATGAAGAACGGGCGACCTGCGTCGTATTGGCGCCGCAGCGCCGTGCCGAAGAGCGCCAGCAGCTCCAGCATGCGTGCCTCGATGATCTCGGGGGGATGGACGCCGTAGCCGTAGCGCCCGCCGACGTACTCGCCGACGACCTGGAGCAGCGTGCCGCCCTGGAGGGTCGCGTGCGTGAAGTGCAGGCGGCGGCACCAGCCGAAGCCCATTTCGCCGCAGAGCTCGTGCAGGTAGCCGAACATGCGCGCGCGCTCCTCCGGGTCACGCGGGATGAGCGCCGGCTCGGGCGCCAGGCGCTCCGCCAGGTGGAGGATGGCGCTCCACGTCGTGCGGGGCGGCTCGTCCTCATAGATCGCGACCGGCGCGCTCGTCTGGCCCGTCCACTCGCCGAGCTCGGTGTTGGCGCCCATCACGCGCTGGGGCACCGGCGTCCATGGGATCCTCTTCACGTCGAAGAGGGCCTTCGCGCCCTCGGACCAGGGATTCGGAATACCCTTGCTCACGACCAGGCGCAGCCCGCCGAGCGTGCGCGCGTCGTTCACCTCGACCCAGGGGACGCTGCCCATCGGTGCTCCTCCTGGCGGCGCACGCTAGCGGGCATGCGCCGCCATGGAAAGCGAGAGTCCCGAAGGTTGACCGAACGCGCCGGGTGCGCGAGGGAAGGAGGCATGACGATTTCGAACTCGTTGGCTGGAAAGGTCGCGCTCGTCACCGGTGGCGCGCGTGGCATCGGACGTGGCATCGCCCTGGCGTTCGCCGACGCCGGCGCGGATGTCGCCGTCGCCGACGTCGACACGCTGCCGGCCGGTGCGCAGCAGTACGGCGCCGGGCAGGTCAGCGGCGTCGCGCAGGCGCGCGAGACCGCGGCGGAGGTCGCCGCGCGCGGCCGCCGGTCGCTCGCGATCGCCGCCGACGTGACGTCCAAGGCGGCGTGCGAGGCGATGGTCGCCGAGACCGTGCGCACGCTCGGCCGCCTCGACATTCTCGTCTGCAACGCGGGCGTCGTGAGCCTCGCGCCGGTCGCGGCGATGGACGAGGCCACCTGGGACCTCACCTTCGCCGTCAACGTGAAGGGCGTCTTCCTCTCCTGCCAGGCCGCGATCCCGCAGCTCACCGAGCGCGGGGGCTGCATCATCAACATCGCGTCCATCGCCGGGAAGAACGGCGCGCCGGGGCTCGCGCACTACTGCGCCTCGAAGTTCGCCGTGGTCGGGTTCACGAGCTCGCTGGCGAAGGAGCTCGCGCCGGCGAACGTCCGGGTGAACGCCATCTGCCCGGGCCTGCTCCGGACCCAGATGTGGGAATACCTCGCCGAGACGCTGCGCAACCCGGACGAGACGCGCGAGCAGTCGTGGGAACGCTACGTGCGCCAGCTCATCCCGCTCGGCCGCCCCCAGATCCCGGAGGACATCGGTCGCGCCGCGGTGTACCTCGCGACCGCGCCGAACGTGACCGGCCAGGCAATGAACGTCGACGGCGGCATCGAGCTGCACTGAGCACTCGGCCGGCTGATTCTCGGCGCCCTTCGATCGAGTGAAAGCATGAGCCAGCGCGGCCGCAGCTCGCAGCGAGTATCGCTTCCCGTCGAGCGGACGACGTTCGTCGGCCGCAAGCGCGAGGTTGCCCAGATCGTCAGCATGTTTGGGGAGGTGAAACTCCTGACGCTGGTCGGGGTCGGTGGTACCGGGAAGACGCGGCTGGCGCTGCGCGTCGCCCAATCGGGGAAGGACGTCTTCCCGGACGGCGTCCATTTCGTCGATCTCGCATCGCTCGCCGACGGGGCGCTCGTGACGCATGCCACCGCCATGGCGACGAACATTCCAGCCGTCGCATTGGTCCAGCATCCCGGACGCTCTTCCGAAGAGCAGCTGGCCCGTCATCTCGAGGGGCGCGAGATGCTGGTTGTGTTGGACAACTGCGAGCATGTCCGCGACGGATGCGCGCGGCTGCTCGAGGTGATGCTGCGCGATTGCCCGTCGGTTGCATGGCTCGCGACGAGCCGGGAGCCGCTTGCCGTCGAAGGTGAAAGCGTGTTCCGCGTGCATCCGCTTGCGCTTCCCGCGACTGCCGAGCGTGAGGCCATTCTCGACTCGGAAGCCGTCCGGCTGTTCGTGGAGCGAGCCGCGAGATGGGGCGCCGTCGCCGTCACGCCCGAGAACGCGCGCGCCATCGGAGCGATCTGCGCGCGTCTGGACGGCATTCCGCTGGCCATCGAGCTCGCGGCCGCGCGGACGCGCCACCTCGCGATCCCGCAGATCCAGGCGAAGCTCGACGAGGATCTACGGCTGTTGACGAGTGGCGAGGCGGGTGCGCATCGCCACAGCACCCTCGACGCGGCGTTGGACTGGAGCTTCGATCTTCTGGCTCCCACGGAGCAGGCGCTCTTGCGGCGCGTCGCGGTCTTCGTCGGTGGCTTCACGTTGGATGCCGCCGAAGGCGTGTGTGCGGACGACGTCGTCGCGACGGAGTCGATCATCGACGTGCTGAGCTCGTTGATCGACAAGTCCTTCGTGGAGGTGGACCAGTCCGACTCCTGCGCGCGCTACCGACTCCTCGAACCCGTCCGGCAATATGCCGATACGAAGCTTTCGGGGCCGGAGCGAACGCTCGTGCAGGGACGCCATGCGGCCTGGTTCGTCGGCCTCGCCGAGCGCATCGTTCCGAGCGTCTCCGAGTACGGGCATGTGCAGGTACACCGCCTGCAAAGCGGCGCGGCCGAGGCGCCGTTGGAAGGTGACGCCGACAACTGCAGAGCGGCGCTCGAGCAATGCCTGACCAACGGGCGGATCGATCGAGCGATGCAACTCGCGGCCCGCCTGTGGCGCGTCTGGCTACGGCTCGGTGGACATGAGGAGGCGCGGCGCCGGCTCCAGTCCGTCCTGCATGCTGGCGCGGAGGAGGTCGGTTGTGCCGAAGAGCATCTGGCGGTTCTCCTGGCATTGGCGGCGGTAGACATCCATCTGGGAGACTTCGCCGCCGGGTACGACCACGCCTCCCGAGCGAGGGCTCTCGCCGCGGCGATCGGCGTCGAGGCGGCACTGCCGATCGCCCTTCATCACCAGGGTCTCGCCAGCGCGGTCACCGGAGCAGGGGATCCGGGGTTGCTCTTCGCGGAAGGCCTCGGGATTGCCAGGCGCCAGGGTCAGCCGATCATCGCCGCCGATCTGCTCAAGGAACTGGGCGAGTTCCATCTCGTGCAGGGTCGATACGATGAGGCGGCGTCGCTTCTCGACCAGTCGCTGGAGCTCCTGACAGGCCGCTCCCGCGACGACGTCATGCGTACGCACTACCTCACGTCCCGATGTCTGGCCGCGATCCTCTCCGGTGACGGCGAGGGCGCCGTACGCTTTGGTTCGGAGGCGCTCGAGCGCACCCGGCGTAGCAGTCGCGATCCGCGATCGGACGTCAGTTGGGGTGGAGGTGTGTCGTACGCCGCCTTGTCGTGCGGTTTGGCGATGGCGACGGTGGGAAGGTTCGAGGAAGGGCGCGATCTCATCGTCGAGGCCATGAAGGAGATCCAACGCCTTCGATACCCGCTGGACGATGCCGATTGTCTTGTCGCATTCGCCGGCGCGGCGATCTTGGAGGGCAGACTCGAGCGCGGAGCGCTCCTTCTCGGTGCCGCTCGTGCGACCATGGCGCGGAACGGCGCGTGGCGGCGCCATACGGGAGGCGCGCTCTACCTGTATTTCGTCGGGAAGATCCGCGAGCGGCTTCCGCGCGACGTTGCCGATCGCGCCCGTGACGCCGGGCGTACGATGTTGCGGGACGAGGCCATCGCATACGCTCTCGATGGCCCGGAGGACGCAGTCCGGCGCGGGGATGAACGGAGCAGCCCCGCGGAGCCGTCACGTCGTGCGAGCACGATCAGGCGCGACGGTGAGTATTGGACGATCTCGTACGAGAACCGCGTCAATCGGTTCCGCGACAGCCGTGGCCCGCAATACCTGGCGCAGTTGCTCTGGCATCCCAATCGCGAATTCCATGCAACCGAGCTGACGAATCCGGGTGGGCCGAGCTCGGAGACATGCGGAGACTCGGAGGCGCTCGTGATGGTCAACGACCTGGGCGATGCGGGCGCCGTGCTGGATGCGACGGCGCAGGCCGCGTACAGGCGCCGTGTTGCCGAGCTGCGTGAAGATCTGGAGGAAGCCACGCGGCTTCGCGATCTCAGCATGACGAGCCGCCTTCGCGGCGAGCTCGACCTCCTCATGGAGCAGCTCGCAGGCTCGGCGCGTGGTCGGCGCGCCGCGTCGCGTGGCGAGCGGGCGCGCATCGCGGTGACGAAATCGATCAAGTCCGCGCTGGACAAGATTACGGAGGCAGATCCGGCGCTCGGCCGTCACCTGCGGGCGCAGGTGCGACGCGGGTACTTCTGTGTCTACATCTCGGACGCGCAGTCCGGCGCTTGGGAGCGATAGCGCCGTGCTGCTCGACGTCGCGCGCTATCGCGTCCTCTTCGCCGACTGCGACCCGATGCGCATCATGTACTACGGGTCGTACTTCCGCGTGCTGGAGATCGGGCGCGCGGAGCTCTTCCGGCTGCTCGGCCACCCGTTCCGCGACTATGTCGCGCGCGGCCGATATCTCGGCGTGATCGAGACGACGTGCCGCTACCGCCGGCCCGCGCGCTACGACGACGAGCTGATCGTGCGGGCAGCGGTGGCGGAGTTCGGACGTGCCCGGGTCGAGATTGCCTACGCGCTCACGCTCGATGACGGGACAGTCGTGGCGGAGGCGACCACCACCCATGCCGTCGTCGACGACGACGGCCGGCCGCAACGCATCACCCCCGAGTTCAAGGCGTCCGTGCTCGGGGCGCAGGAGGCGCTCCGCACGCGCCGGGGGTGACTACGACGCGCCCCGTGGTACTCGATGGGGCAAGGGAGGCTCCCATGGTCGTACGCGCGATCCCCGAGGGCTATCACTCCGTCACCCCGTACCTGATCGGTCCCGACGTCGCGGGGCTGGTCGCGTTCTTCACGGCGGCGTTCGGCGCCACCGAGACCGAGCGCGTGGCCGATCGCGACGGCACGGTGCGGCACGCCGAGGTGCGGATCGGCGACTCGCGCGTGATGATGGGCGAGCCGAGCGGCGACTACGCGCCGATGCCGGTCATGCTGCAGCTCTACGTCGAGGACGTCGATGCGGTGTACGCGCGCGCGATGGGCGCCGGCGCCACGTCGATCGAGGAGCCGGCGGACCAGTTCTACGGCGACCGGCGCGGCGGCGTGCGCGATCCGAACGGCAACCAGTGGTGGATCGCCACGCGCAAGGAGGACCTCTCGCACGAGGAGATCGTCCGGCGCGCCGCGGCCGCGACGCGCTAGCTGCGGCCGCCCGCTATTGATTCACGCGGAGGACGTAGATCGCGTTCGAGCTGGCGCCGGCGGTGTAGACGTTCTGCCCGTCCGGGCTCACCGCCACGCCGCGCGCAAAGGCGCCGCCGTTCTGCTTCTCGACGAAGTGCAGCGCGCCGGTGGCGGCATCCCGGGTGAATGCGACCAGGCTGTTGTCGTGCGTGCTCGCGACGAAGAGCTTGGTGCCGTCCGGACTGAGCGTCACCCAGAGGGCGCCGGTCATGCCGTCGAGGCCGTCGAGGCCCTGCACCAGGACGTCGGAGAAGGCGAGGGTACCCGTCCGCTTGCTGCGGGTGAAGGTGGCGATCGCGTTGTCGGTCTGGCCGGTTGCGTAGACGAATGCGCCGTCGGGGCTCACGGTCACGCAGTGCGTGCCGGCGAGGCCGAAGTCGTGCGGGCCTTCCTCCTCGAGATCGTTCTGGTGGAGACGGCCCGTCGCAGCGTCGCGCTTGAAGACGGCGACCGCGCTCTCGTTGCCGCTCGCGAGATACAGGTTGGCTCCGTCGGGGCTGATCGTGATGGCGAGCGGTCCGGCGATCCCGGTGACGCCGTTCACGCCCTCGCGCTGTACCTCGACGAAGCTCAGCCAGCCGGTCAGGCCGTTCCGCTTGAAGACGGCGACGGCGTCGTCGGTCTGACCCGCGACGTAGACGAACGCGCCGTCCGGGCTGAGCGCGACGCTGCGCGCGAACTGGAGCCCGTCGACGCCCGCGATCCCTTCCTTCTGCGCCTCGATGAAGGAGAGCGCGCCGGTGGTCGCGTCGCGGCCGAACACCGCGACCGCGTTGTCGGTCGACCCGGTCACGTAGAGGTGCTTGCCGTCGGGGCTGAGCGCGAGCGCGGAGGCGTACGCCAGGCCGTCGATGCCGTCGACCCCGTCCTTCACGACCTGCGTCTGCGTGAGGGCGCCCGTCGCCGGATCGCGCCGGAAGGCGGTTACCGCGTCGTCGTTGGCGGCGGCAGCGTAGACGTCACGCCCATCGGGGCTGACGATCACCGCCAGCACGCCGTGCAGCCCGCTCACGCCGTTCGTGCCTTCGGCCTGGCTCTCGACCGGCTCGAGCATCGCGGCCCGCGCCGCGAGCGGCGCTGCCGACGACGCGAATATGGCGAGCACCGCCAGGGCGACGGCAACCCGCACGGAACCCCTCGACGACCATCGGCAGCCAGTGGCCATGGGCAAATATCCTCCGTGTATTCAAATATCAGCAGCGGTGCCCGGAGGCGATCCCCCCTTGATCGACGCCCACCGTGCGATGGAGCACGCCCGACGCGCGGCGGCGCGGAAGCCTTGAGTCGGCCGTGATCGTCGCGTAGGTCCAGCCGCTCGATGAGAGCAACTCAGGAGGGTGGACGATGAACGAGGCACGACGCAACGCCGTGGTCGCCCAGCCGGGGATCGCGCTCGCGGGACGCTGGCTCTTCGCGCTGATATTCTTCCTCTCGGGCATCACGCATTTCACCGACCTTCGAACCTACGAGGCCATGATCCCGGCCACTCTGCCCTTCCGCGCGTTCCTGGTGATGATCTCCGGCGTCGTCGAGCTGGCGGGCGCGGCGATGATCGCGCTCGACTGGAACGCGCGGCTCGGTGGCTGGCTGATCGTGCTCTTCCTGGTGCCGGTCACGATCACCGTCCACGGCTCGGAGCTCCTGGCGGCGACCGACCCGGTCATGCAACGCATCCAGACGTCGTTCGTCCTGAAGGGCATCACGATGACCGGCGCGGCGCTGCTCATCACGCAGCTCGGCGTCGGCGGCAGACGAGGAGAATGATCCCATGATCGTCGTGCACCATCTCAACGCGTCCCGCTCGCAGCGCATCCTGTGGCTGCTCGAGGAGCTCGAGGTCCCCTACGAGGTGAGGCGCTACGAGCGCGACGCGCAGACGATGCTCGCCCCCGCATCGCTGCGCGCGATCCATCCGCTCGGCAAGTCGCCGGTGATCACGGACGGCGATCAGACGATCGCCGAGTCGGGCGCGATCATCGAGTACCTCGCCGGCCGCTACGGCGGCGGCCGCCTGATTCCGCCCGCCGGGACGCCCGAGCACCTGCGCTACGTCTACTGGATGCACTACGCCGAGGGGTCGGCGATGCCGCCGCTCCTCCTGAAGCTCGTCTTCGACCGGGTCGAGACGGCGCCCATGCCGTTCTTCGTGAAGCCGATCGCGCGGCAGATCGCCGGACGGGCGAAGAGCTCGTTCATCGAGCCACAGATCAAGCTGCACCTCGGGTACATGGAGCAGGAGCTCGGGAAGACGACGTGGTTCGCCGGCAACGAGTTCAGCGCCGCCGACGTGCAGATGAGCTTCCCGCTCGAGGCCGCGGCGGCGCGCGCCGGCCTCGATGCGAGCCTGCCGCGGCTCAGCGCGTTCCTCGAACGCATCCACGCCCGCCCCGCGTACCAGCGCGCGCTGCAGAAGGGCGGCCCCTACGAGCTCCTGAGATAGGCGATGGCAGCGACGCATCGGAGAGTCGTCGTCGGCCGCCGCGGGGGTCCGGACGTGCTGCGGATCGTGGAGGAGCCGGTGCCGCAGCCGCGCCCCGGCGAGGTGCGGGTGAAGGTGCGCGCGGCCGGGGTCGCGTTCGCCGACGTGCTGATGCGCGAGGGCATGTATCCCGGCACGCCGAAGCCGCCCTTCACGCCGGGTTACGACATCGCGGGGATCGTCGACGCCGACGGCGGCGGCTGGAAGAAGGGGCAGGGCGTCGTCGCGCTCACCAGGATCGGCGGCTACGCGGAGTACGCGTGCGTGCCGGAGGCGGCGCTCGTGGCGGCGCCTCCCGAGCTCGATCCCGCGGCGACCGTGAGCCTCGTGCTCAACTATCTGACCGCCTACCAGATGTTGCACCGCATGGCGCGGGTCGCGGCGGGCGAGCGCATCCTCGTGCACGGCGCGGGCGGCGGCGTCGGGACCGCGCTCCTCGAGCTCGGCCGGCTCGCCGAGCTCGAGATGCTCGGCACGGCGTCGCGCGGCAAGCACGCGCTCGTGGAGTCGCTCGGCGGGAAGCCGATCGACTACAAGACGACCGACTTCGTGACCCGCGTCGGCGAGCTCCTGCCGGGCGGCGTCGACGCGGTGTTCGACGCGGTCGGCGGCCGGCAGTGGCGCCGCTCCTATGCGGTCCTGCGCGGCGGCGGGCGCCTGATCGGCTACGGCTTCTCGGCCGCGACCAGCGGCGGGCGGCGCGATCTCCTGAAGGGCGCGGGCGCGCTCGCGGCCACGCCGCGCTTCAGCCCGCTCGGCATGATGGACGTGAACCGGATGGTCGGCGGCTACAACGTCGATCGCCTGCGCATGCAACGGCCGGAATGGTACCGCGCCGACCTGGCCATGCTCGTCGGCATGCTCGCGGCGGGGCAGATCAAGCCCGTCGTCCACGCGCGGCTGCCGCTCGCCGAGGCGACGCGCGCCCACGAGATGTTGGGCAGCGCCGAGGGAGCCGGCAAGATCGTCCTCGTCACCGACGCCGACTGAGCGAGCGTCCCGCGACGCGCGCGGCGCTCAGGGGCCGGCGCGGAACCCCGCGAGCTGCAGCACCCACGTGCCGCCGCTCAGCGACGCGGCGGCACTGTGGCTGCCGGCCGCGATCCCGAGCGCGTCCTCGACGAGATCGCCGTCGGGCGCCGTGATGACACGGCTGGCGTACCCCGCGCCCGGAGCGGTGAACGTCGCGCCCGTCATGCCGGCCGCGAAGAGCAACTCACCGGCGCTGCCGGTCGAGATCGCGCCGGTCGCGGCGGCGCTGCCGTTCCCGGTGGCGGACGTGCCGACGTCGAACGGCGCGGAGGCCGCGAGCCCGCCGTACTCGGTGATGCGCAGATCGACGAACATCGCCGGCTGATCGAACGTCACGGTCACGTGGTTCGCTCCGGCGGCCGCGCCGGCGATGCTCGCCGCGTACCAGATCGCCTGGCTCATGCCGTTGCCGCGGAAGGTCGCGACCGCGGGGTGGTAGACGTTGCCGGCCGTGTCGCTCACCGACGCGATGCTCGCGGTCGTGTCGTTCCAACCGATCGCGAGGATGTTCGCGTCGCCCGCGATCTCGGAAGCCGCGTAGGTGGCGCTCACGCTGCTCTGCGGCGTCTGCGGCGTGGCATAGGCCTGCTGCGCGAACGTCGGGCCCGGGCCGGGCGTGTCGGCCACGACTGGCGGTGCCGACTGCGCCGACGGGTTGCTCGCGTAGTCGAACGCCGCGACGGTGTACGAGTACGAGGTCGACGGCGGGAGGCCCGTGTCGGCGACGGACGTGGCGAAGGTCGTGTGCACGAGGGTGCCGTCGCGATAGACCCGGTAGCCCGCGACGGCGACGTCGTCGTGTGACGCGGTCCACGCGAGGTCGATCTCGCTCGACGAGACGACGGTCGCGCCGAGCCCGGTCGGCACCGACGGCGGCGTCGTGTCGGTCGGCCCCGAGGTCGCCTCGAGCACGAGCACCCAGTCGCCGTCGCCGGCGGCGTTGGTGCCGGGCGGCGTGAAGTCGCGCGTGCCCGCGTTGGCGAACGGCGAGCCGACGATCGCCGTGTAGGTGCCGTTGCTCGGGTCGTACCATTGCGCGTTGGCGGCGCTGTCGAGCTTCGTCATGTCGACGGTGATCGTGCGCCGGGTCGGCAGGTAGGCCATCACGAGCGCGCCGTCGGGGGTGCGCGCCGCGGTGCAGTAGTCGTTGTCGCCGAGCGCGCCGCCGTCGGCGAAGGTGCCGTAGCCCGCGGTGACGACGCCGTGGCTCTGATCGGGGATCAGGTTGAACCACTGACGCGGCTCGAAGAGGAAGCGCACGTAGCTCATCTGTTGCGAGCCGGGCGTGTCGAGCTGGCTCTGCCAGCCGGCGACGAACGGCCAGGTGTAGCGGTTCCCGTAGAGCTGGCCGGCGGCGCCGCTCAGGAGCGCCCAGTAGGCCTGGCGGCGCAGGATCTCCGGCGTGCCGAGATCGGCGGCATTGTGCTCGAACTCGTAGTTCGCCTCGACGAGGAACGTCGGCAGCGCATTCGCGCGGTCATAGTCGGTGAGCACCTGGGCATAGGTCGGGAAGTACGTGTACGACGCGTTCAGCTCGATGAGCGGCGCCCAGGTCGGGTCGTCGAGCGAGCCGCTCACCTGGTAGTCGAGCTCGACCGTGTGGATGTGGCGGTCGTCGGTGTCGTGGATGCCCTGCGCGACCGCCTCCACCACCGCGTCGTCGCCGGCGTTCGGCCAGGTCTGGAAGTCGTTGCCGTGCATCCAGACGATGTTGTCGAAGCTGCGGTAGCGGGTGCCGAGGTAGCGGCCGTAGTCGCGCGCCTTGGCGACGCCGTTGTCGACCAGCACGGAGAGGAAGCTGCCGGTCTCAGCCGGGTCGAGCAGGACGACGAGGCCGTGGTTGGCGGCGAGGCGCAGCATGTCGTCGACGCGCGCGAAATACGCCTCGTTCGGGGTCGAGAGGTCGCCCGGCGTCGTGAACGGCACGATGCCGTCGTAGGTGCTGCCGTCGGGCCGCCCGCCGGTGTACGTCGCGCAGAGCAGATTGATCCAGACGAGGTTGAAGGCACCCGCCTGGCGGTCGGCGAAGAACCCGTCGGCCTCGGACTCCGAGAGGTTGACCATGAGTGCCTGCGGCGAGTCGCCGGTCATCAGGAACGGCCTGTCGTTCTGATCGACCAGGTAGCGGCCGTTGGCGCTCACCTTGAGCGGGTAGGCCGCCGACGTCGTCGCGCTGAACGGCGGCCGGAACGCCGCCATCTGCATGCTCCACACCGTCCCCTTGTTGACCGCCGTAACCTCGTACGTGCCCGGAGCCGCGGCGATCAGCTCGGCGTTGGCGTTGCCGTACTTGCGGGCGCGGACCTTGTAGCCGTGCGTCAGGCGGCCGACCGAGCGCCCGTTCGAGTGCGCGCCGACGAAGAGCAGCTCGCCCGTGGCGACGGTCTGCAACGGCCCGCTGTCGAGCGTGAGGCCGGAGCCCGCGGCGGTGACGGCCGCGTCGAGCGGCGCGCTCCGGTCGAGGCCGCTGTACTCGTAGACGTAGAGCACGCCGCGGGCGGTGAGCGGCGCCGCGAAGGTCGCGCTGACCGTATCGGAGCCGGCGGCGATGCCCGGCGCGTAGAAGATCTGCGCGTTCACGCCGTCGGGGGCGGCGGTCGGGCCGGCGGCGCTCGCCCAGGTGTTGCCGCCGGTGTCGGCGACGGACGCGGCGCCGGCGTTGTCCCACACGACGTAGGCGATGAGCAGGTTGCCGGCGACAGTGCGCTTGTGGAGCGTCACGCTGACGCTCGTCCCCGCCGTCACCTGGAAGAACTTCTTCTGCACGTAGAGCCGCCGGGTGGCCGCGTGTGCCGTCGCCGGTGCCGCGAGCAGGCAGAGGGAGAGAACGAGCGCCGCCAGGGCGCCGCTCCGCCGTATCGATCGCAGGCTCTTCATCGTGAGCTCCATGGCCGTGCCACGCGGCCGGGATGCGCCGGCGCGGACGACGAGGGCTCTATAGCAGCTCGGGGGCGTGACGCTCCATCACGCCCCCGAGCGCAAGTGACGCAGCGAACGCCGGTCTACGGACCGAGCGTCGCCGGGACGCAGAGCTCGCGTTGATGATCGACCGTGAAGATCGAGGCGCCGAACTGGTTGTCGACGTAGACCGGTCCCGGCGGCCCGCGGAACTTCGGCGTGCCCGGAACGGTGAGTGCTTTGTAACAGAGCAAGGACGTGAGCGGCAGCATGATGCCCTCGCCGTTCTTGTCGGCCGGGATGCAGAGCCGGACTGGCTTCTTCAGGGCGAGCGTCAGCGAGCCGAACTCGTCGTCGAGCGTGAGCGACGCGACGCGACGGTTGGCGTGGGCCGTCTTGTAGCACTTGAAGTGGTTGATCCCCGGCATCGTGTAGGGCGGAGGCGGCGCCACGAGGCTCTTGGCGCTCGGAATCATGAGGTAGTCGGGCCGCACGAGATCCGTCGTGAGGGCGCCGAACTGGTCGGTGACCGACAGGCCGCGAACGGCGATGAAGGGGGGCGCCGTCTGCTTCATCACGTAGCCGGTCAGATGATCCGGATCGTTGACGTTCGACGGATCGAGGCCGTCGATGTCGGCCGGGTTGCAGACGCGCTTCGGCCGGATCAGCTCGACGGTGCTGTTGCCGAGCTGGTCGTTCAGCGACACGCCGGTGATGTGCGCGAACGGCACGCGCTTGATCTGGTAGCACTGGAACGGATCGAGCGATGGGATCGGGGACGGCGTCGCCGTGCCGTTCGGCGTCTGCGTCGCCCCGGCGGCCGTCGGCGTGGCCGTGACCGTAGCGGTTGCGGTGACCGTGGCCGTAGCGGTGACGGTCGGCGTTGCCGTCAGCGTGGCGGTGGCGGTGACCGTGGCGGTCGGCGTCGCGGTGAGCGTCGCCGTCGGCGTGGCGGCGGGGGTGAATGTGGCGGTCGCCGTCGCGGTGGTGGTGACTGTCGCTGTCGCGGTCATGGTGGCGGTCGCGGTGACCGTCGGCGTGGCGGTCACGGTGGCCGTGCCCGTGGCGGTGGCCGTGATCGTCGGCGTCGGGGTGGGTGTCCTGGTCCGCGTCGGCGTCGGCGTCAGCGACATCCACGTCATGCTCGCCGAGCCCGTGACCATGCCGGTCTGCGGCGCGCCCGCGAGCACGATGCCCTGGTGCGTGGCGTCCTTGTACTCGAGGCCGACGGGGACGGTGAAGCTCGCCGCCGCGCTGATGGAGTCGTTGCCGGACGAATGCGAAAGGTTGGTGTAGGTGATCGTCGCCTGGCCGTTCACATCGGTCGTGACCGGGAAGGTCTGCAGGGTGGAGACGCCGGTGACCGTGATCGTGACCGCGTAGTTGGCGATCGGCTGGTTGTTGGTGTCGAGCAGGGTGATCGTCACGCTGTGCGTGTCGTTCGACGGCGTGCCCGTGTCGAGCGTCTGGGAGCCCGTCGGCGGCGCGATCGTCAGCGAGTTCGGCACCGCGGGGACGCTGCCGCACTGATTCTGCGCTGCCGTGACGATCGCCTGCGCGCGGGTCACGACTGTCGCCGGCGCGTCGACGTGGAAGTCATCGGTATAGAACCAGATCGCAGACTGCACCGCGGCGGCCTCCTCGGCCGACGTCTCGCCGCCCGGAACCGCGCCGTTGGGATAGAAGTTGTTGAGGATGTAGGTGACCTCGCACGCGTTCGTGTAGGTCGGCGGCGCGATCTGCGGGACGCAGTCGTTGGAGCCGATCGTGTGCGTGAGGTCGATGCAGTACGCCTGCGTGACCGGTCCGGCGTCGATCTGGATGTCGAAGGTGCCGGCGTAGACCGTGCTGCCGCCGTCGAAGGAGTTCGGCGGATTGGAGTCGATGTGGCCGGTGACGTCGGTGTGCACCGCCGGCGCCGCGCTGAAGCTGCCGGTCAGGCACGCCTGGCTCGCGAGTGCTGCGCGCGTACCGAGCGCAAGGAAGGCGATGGCGCCGAGAAGCGCGGCGGCCAAACGGGAACGTCGGCTGCGTACGATGCGAAGCGAATCCATGATCCGTCCTGGTCTGGGGAGAGGGTTGGGTTTCTACACAAGCAAACGAATCGGCACGTACGGCGGTACAGACAAATCGAGAGGTCGTCAACGAAATTATGAAGCCATGTAAGCCTCGTGATGCGCCAGAATGGCGCACTTCGCAGAGGCAAACTCGTAGACGATAGCGGTAGCGGTCGTGCGCAGCCGATTGCGTTCCGGTCGATCGGTTGCACCACGCCGGCGCGTCCGTATGCTTCCCGCCGAAAGGCGCTCCGATGGAACCTCTGCCGAGCTGGATGCGCCGGGCGCTCTTCGCGACGGCGATCATGAACGTTCTCGCGGCCCTGGGCTTCCTGCCGGGCGCGGGTGCGGTGCGCGCGCTCGCTGGGCTGCCGCAGGACGGGCAGCCGCTCTATCTGCTCACGGTCGCGATGTTCGTCGGCCTCTTCGGTCTCGGCTACTTCGTCGCCGGCATGACCGGGCGCCCGGACCGGACATTCCTCGGCGTTGCGGCGGCGGGGAAGATCGGGTTCTTCACCCTCCTGGCCGGGTTCTGGCTCGCCGGGTCGGTGCCGCTGCAGGCGCCGCTGCTCGGGAGTGCCGACCTCGTCTTCGGTACGCTCTTCCTGATCTGGCTGCTCGGCGGCCGCGCTCCGGCCTGATCTCAGCCGCGCGTCCGGCGCACCCGCTGGGGGATCGTCGACTCGAGCCAGAGCGCGCCGACCGCGGCGAGCGCGCACGTCGCCGACGCGAGCAGCCAGAGGCCGACGCGCTGCCGGTCGAGGATGCGGCCGCCGACCGCCGGGCCGATGACGAAGGCGAGCTGCCAGGACGCGCTCGAGAGCGCCATGTAGCGCCCGAGGAGTCCGGGCACCGCCAGGTCGGCGACGAGCGGCGCCTGCACCGCCCCCTGCATGCACTCGCCGAGGCCGAGCGCGACGCCGACGGCGCTGAGCGCGAGTGCCGCCGACACCGGACCGAGGTGCTCGACGACGAGCGGGACGGCGAGCCACGCTGCGGCCCAGACGCCGCCCATGACGGCCAGCGCCGGCATGCGCCGGCGGCCCTCGAGCGCGTGCGCCACCGGCACCTGACAGAGCACGATCGCCATCGTGTTGGCGAAGAACACGAGGCCGATCGACTGCTCGCTCACGCCGGCGACGCTCTTCGCGTAGACCGGCAGGAACTCGACGAGCGGGACGATCCCGGCGGCGATGAACGCCGTGTTGAGGACGAGCACGCCGAGGAATGGCCGGTCGCGGAGGACGGCGGCGTAGCTGCCCGCCGCGGCGGCGTGCGCCGGGCGCGGCGGCGACGGGATCCAGGCGAGCAGGAGCGCGAAGAGCAGGAAGGTCGCGCCGTCGACGGCAAAGAGCACGTCGAAGGTCCACGGCCTGGAGACGACCGCGATCAGGCCGCCGACGAGGCCGCCGAGACCGATCCCGAGGTTCATGGTGGCGCGCTGCTGGGCGAAGGCCGCGTGGATGCGGTCCGGGGGCGTGAGCAAGGTGAGGAGGCTCGACTGGCTCGGCCAGAACATACCGGCGCCCGCGCCGAGCGCGAGCTCGAGACCAATGGCCTGCCAGCCGCTGCGGATCAGGGGAAAGCAGCAGATCGCGACCGTCTGGGCGACGAGCGCGACGGCGAGCAGACGCTTTGGCCCGTAGCGATCGGCGAAGGCGCCGCCGAGCGCGCCCGCCGGCAGGGCGCCGGCCGCATTGGCCGCCGCGGCGAGCCCGGCGACGGTGAGGGAGATGCCGCGGATCGTGTGCAGATAGATGATGACGAACGGCAGCACCGCGCCGATGCCGAAGGCGTTGATCAGGCCGCCGGCCTGCAGCAGCCAGACGGCGCGCGGCAGGCGCGGGTTGAGGCTGCGGAGATAGGCGCGGAAGGACGGCACCCGGCTACATATCCAAATACGGTTGTGTCGGGCCAAGCGTGTCCGTATTGGCGAGGGCATGGCCACGCGCACGATTGCTCCTCCCGCCCGCTTCGCGGGTTTTGCCGATCGCGACGCAAGCTTCTTCCGCGCGCTCGCCCGCAACCAGAAACGCGACTGGTTCCTCGCCCACAAGGACGAGTACGATCGCGGCTGGCTCGGCCCGATGAAGGCGCTGCTCGCCGAGGTACGCATACGCCTCGAGCCGCTCTACGGCCACGATCCGCTCGCCGAGCCGAAGGTCTTCCGTATCTACCGCGACGTCCGCTTCTCCAAGGACAAGGTGCCCTACAAGACCCACATCGGCGGGTTCCTGCCGCTCGGCGGCACGGGCAACGGTCCGTCGGCCGCGGCCGCGCTCTACGTCCACGTCGGCGCGGACGAGGTCTTCGTCGCGGCCGGGCAGTACATGATGGACGGCGACCAGCTCCGCCGCTTCCGCGCCGCGCTGCTCGACGCGCGCGGCGTCAAGCTCGCGAAGACCCTCGCGCCGCTGACGCGCGCTGGCTACGAGATCGGCTCGCACGACACGCTGCAACGCGTTCCCCGCGGCATCGATCCCGAGCACCCGCGTGCCGCGCTCTTGAAGCGCAAGGGGCTGATCCTCGCGTTTCCGGGTCTGCCGCGGGAGAAGCTCACCTCACGTGCGCTCGTGTCGTGGCTGATCGCGCACGCCAAGCGCACGGTGCCGGTCGTCGAGTGGTTGGCCGCCCTCACGTGAGGGGGCGGCCGAGCGCCTAGAGCGGCAGCTCCTTCATCCCCTTGCGCGGCGCGCCGACGAGGCACGCCATGTTTCCCGCCGGGTGGCGGTTCTCGTACATCATCTGGTGCGTGTGCGGGATCTGATCGAAGGTGAAGACCTCGCCGAGGCAGGGGTCGACCTTGCCCGCCAGGACGAGATCGTTCAGGCCCTTGGCCTGCGCGTCGTTGGCGAAGTGCGAGCCCTGGAATCGCTTCTGCCGCATCCAGAGGTAGCGCAGGTCGACGGTCGCGTTGTAGCCGGTCGTGCCGGCGCAGATGACTACCATGCCGCCCGTGTCGCAGACAAAGATCGACGTCGGCACGGTGTCCTCGCCCGGGTGCTCGAAGACGATGCGCGGGCTGCGGCGCTCGCCGAGCGCGTCCCACAGCGCCTTGCCGAAGGCGCGCGCGCCCGCCGCCCACTTGTCGTACGCGGCGGTGTCCTTCCAGTGCGGCAGCATGCCCCAGTGGTCGAACTTCTTGCGGTTGATGCAGCCCTTGGCGCCGAGCGACTTGCAGAACTCGAACTTGTCCTCACCGGAGACGACCGCGATCGGAATGCCGCCCTGCGCCTTCACGATCTGGATCGCCTGGCTGCCGAGGCCGCCGGAGCCGCCCCAGATCAGCACGACGTCGTTCGGCTGCACGGTGTGCGGCGGCCACGCCATGAGCATGCGGTAGGCGGTGGCGCCGACCAGCATGTAGGCGGCCGCGGCCTCCCACGTGAGGTGCTTCGGCTTCGGCAGGCACTGGTGCGCCTGCACCTTGGTGAACTGCGCGAAGCTTCCCCAGTTGGTCTCGTAGCCCCAGATCTGGAAGGACGGCGCGAACATCGGATCGATGCCGGCCTTCACCGCCGGGTCGTTCCGATCCCAGACGCCACAGTGGATGACGACCTCGTCGCCGACCTTGTGCGTCGTGACGTCCTTGCCGACGGCGTAGACGACGCCCGACGCGTCGCTGCCGCCGATGTGGAAGCCGGTCGTATCACCGCCGCGCGCGTGCACCTTGATGACGTCGATCGGGACGCCGAGCGAGGCCCAGACGTTGTTGTAGTTGATGCCCGCCGCCATGACGCTGACGAGCACCTCGTCGGGTGCGATCTCGGGGACGGGGACCTTCTCGATCTTGAAGGCCTTCGTCGGCTCGCCGAAGCGGTCCGGCCGGATGACCTGCGCATACATCTCGCGCGGCACGTGGCCGACGGGGGGAACCTGGCCGATCTCGTAGAGGTCGCGCTTGTCGCTCATGCGGGCACCTTCGGGGGAGAGAGTCGAGACGCGGCGACCTTAGTAGAGCGCCGGGGGCATTTCAAATCGCCCCGGCCCGCACCGGCTCAGTGTCCGTTGGCGGCGGGACGCGTGCGCCGTGTGCCGGCGGCGAGCGCGACGCGACGGCGACGCGCCGGCGCCAGCGTCCGGCGGCTGGGCAACGGGCGGCCGTCGATCTGCACCACGGGATCCCACGTGAGGAGCCCGCGCGCGAGATACTCGGGATCGAGACCGAGCGCCTCGCAGACCGACGAGAACGAGAACGGCAAGCTCTCGTCGTCGCGATTGCGGATCCAGCGCGTCGCCTCGGCGGCGCCCTTCGATCCCTGACGCGAGAGCTGCAGCACGGCGTCGAAGAGCACGGCGGCCATGAGGCGACGCTCGGGAACGTCCGACGAGCTGGCGGCGGCGAAGACGTCGCCGACGATCGACACGTGCGCGTTCTGCGTGCGTCGCTGCGCGGGTCTCATGCGGACTCCCCCCCTGACCGTGTGGTACCCATCATCACGATCGGCCTCCCGTGCCGGTCGGGACTCTAGCCCCGTGGCCGTCAGAGTCAAACGAATTCGGTGCGCGTCTCACGACGCGCGCGATCAGCGGCCCATGAAGCGGAGGAAATCCTCGACGGAGTCGAAGCGCATCGTCATGTTGCGGCGCTTCTCGTGGCCGATCGTCGAGGTGGAACGATCGGCATAGTTGTGTCCCGGGTAGACGACGGTCTCGTCCGGCAGATTGCGCAGCGTGTGATTCAGGCTGTGATACAGGTCGGCGGGGTTGCTGCCGGGGAGATCGCTCCGGCCGCAGCTCCCGATGAAGAGCGTGTCGCCGGAGATGAGGTTGCCGTCGGCGAGGAAGCAGGTGGAGCCCGGCGTGTGCCCCGGCGTGTGCACGAACGTGAGCGGCACCTTGCCGACGTCGATCGTGTCGCCCCCCTCGATGCGGACGAGATCGGAGTCGGAGAGGTCGGAGACGCGATGGACGAAGCCGGCCTCGTCCTTGTGGATGTAGATCTTGACCGGCACCTTCGCCAAGAGCTCGGTCGCGCCGATGACGTTCATCCCCATGAAGCGCCCGCCCAGATGGTCGGGGTGGAAGTGCGTGACGAGGGCCTTGGTGACGGTCATGCCGTCGGCGGCAGCGACGTCGAGGATGGCGTCGACGTCCCACGCGGCGTCGATCACCGCGGCCTCGCGCGTCTCCGGGTCGCCCACGAGGTAGGCGTAGTTCTGCATCGGGCCCACCTCGAGCTGGCGGAGGTAGATGCGATCGCTCGTCGTGCTCATCTTGCGCGCTTGCGGGCTGCCGCGGGGCGGCCCGGCGGCAGGGTGAGGCCCTTCTCCCACAGGTACTCGCGCTCGCCAAGGCGCTTCGACGCCCAGCGCGAGAGGACGAAGAGCAGGTCCGAGAGGCGGTTCACGTAGCGCAGCGGGCCGCCGCCGATCTGCTCGTGCCGGCCGAGCCGCAGGATGTCGCGCTCGGCCCGCCGGCACACGGTACGTCCCTGATGCAGGAATGCGGCGATCACGCCGCCGCCCGGCAGGATGAACGACTTCAGCGGCTCGAGGTCCTTCTGGCACTCGTCGATCGTGCGCTCGAGGACCTTCACCTGGGCGTCGCCGACGCGGATCATGCCCTCCCACTCCGCCTCGGGCGGGGTGGCGAGCTCGCTGCCGAGGTCGAAGAGCTCGTTTTGCACCTGGCGCAGGATCGCGTCGAGCCGGTCGTGGACCGGCGAGCGCGGCGCGGCGTCGTTGAAGGCGCGGATGATGCCGAGCACCGAGTTGAGCTCGTCGATCGTGCCGTAGCTCTCGATGCGCGCGTCGTCCTTCGGCACCCGCTTGCCGCCGACGAGGTGAGTCTCGCCCTTGTCGCCCGTGCGCGTGTAGACGCGATTGATGCGGATCGGCATCGCTCAGGCCTTGGCGGCGCCCTGCGCGACGGGCAGGCCGGCGTCGCGCCAGCCCGGCGTCACGAGCCGCCCCGTCTGATCGCGCGCCCCGCCGAAGCCGCCCTGGACGTTGGTGACGTCGGCGTAGCCGGCGTCGCGCAGTAGCTCGCAGGCGCGTTGCGAGCGGCCGCCCGCCTGGCAGCCGACCAGGATCTTGGCGTCGTGCGGCAGCATCGCCTCGACCTCGCGCACGAAGTCGGGGTTCGGCCGCGGCTGGCCGCCGGCGCCGAAGAAGATCACCGCCACGTGGCGCGCGCCCGCCGGGTGGCCCGCCTCGAACTCGGGCGCGGTGCGGACGTCGAGGTACACGGCGTCGGCGTTCTGGCGCAGGACGTCGTAGGCCTCGGTCGGGGTGGTCTGCGGGATGTCCGTCATCGCGGCGTCACCCTAGCAGAGCGTCCGCGCGACGTCAGCCGTCGCGCGACGTGAAGAGCTGCAGGTACTCGTCGCGGGTCGCGGGCGGACGATGGCCGACGACGAGGTTCTCCTCGACGTGGGCGCGCTGGCGCATGCCGACGAGGGCGCTCGTGATGCCCGGCGTCGAGCGCACGAACTGCAGCGCGCGCTGCGCGTCGGTGTCGAGCCCGACCATCGCGCGCTGGAGAATCTCCGGAAGCTGGCGTGCGAGCTGTCCCTGCAACAGCGAGCCGCTCGCGACGACGGTCACGCCGAGCGCATCGGCGGCCTCGACGAGCGAGCCATGGCTGTCGCCGATGCGCTGGTTCTGCAGCGCGAAGCCCTCGGTCATGCCGAGGTTCACCGGGAGCTGCACGGCGCGGAAGTGGTGCCCCTTGCCGACGTCGCGGGCCGCGAGCTCGACGAGGTCGGCGAGCGACAGGTACTCGCGCGCGTCCGGCTCGAGGCGGAAGCCGTTCCAGGTGGCGACGCCGTAGCATCCGATCTTGCCCTGCTCGACGGCGCGCTCGAGGACGCGAAAGGCGCCCGCCATGCGCGTGTGGAACGTCTCCCGGTCGACGGCGGAGAGCTGGGTCTCCGGGTTGTGCAGGTAGTAGACGTCGATCGTGTCGAGACGCAGGTTCTTCCGGCTGCGCTCGATCTGATCGATGAGGTAGCGCGGCGCCAGCGAGTGCGAGCCGGCCACGACGTCCTGCACGGTGAGCAGACCCGAGCGCACGTAGGTGTCGTGCACGTAGCGGCCCGGGTCGGTGGGGTAGTGACCGTCGAAGGGGATGTAGCCGCCCTTGGTGCAGACGACGACCTCGTCGCGCTGCAGCTCGCCCTCGGCGATCAGGGTGGCGAGCGCCATGCCCACCACGCGCTCGCTGCGCTGCGCGCGGTAGTTGATCGCGCTGTCGATGACGTTGGTGCCGAGCGAGACGGCGGCGACCAGGGCCTCGCCGTACGCGGCGTCCGTCGCGTCGTCGGGCTCCCCGAGGTAGGTGCCCATGCCGATCGACGAGCAGTAGAGGCCGCGCAGTCCCTCGCGAAAGTGCTCGGGTGGGACGCCGGCCGCCCGCTCACGGAACCGGCGGGTTCCGTCCCGACTCGCGCCCTGCGCCATGCCCGTCCCCCTCTTTCTGCGGCGCCCGCTTGCAGCGCTCGAGGATGATCGTCTTCAACCGCTCCGGATCGATCGGCTTCTTGTACAGGACCTTGCCGTCGAGGCCGGCGAGCTTGCTCCGCTTGATCACGTGATCACGGTCGTAGAGGTAGCCGGTCATGAGGATCACCGGCAGCTCGGGCCGCGTCTCCTTGAGCTCCATGTAGAGATCGTAGCCGTCCATGTCGGGCATCACGACGTCGCTCACCACGAGGTCGAAGCGCCGTGCGGCGATGAGCGCCAGGGCGTCGGCGGCGCAGACGGCGAAGGCGACCTCCGAGCCGTGCGACCGCAGCAGCTCGGACATCGACTGGCAGATGCCGAGATCGTCGTCGACGACCAGGAGCGTGAGGCCGCTCAGGGGCCCGGCGGCCGGTGCCGGCGCCGCGATCGGCTTCCCGGGGCGCACGGTGATCGTCGGCTCCGCGCCGGGGCGCAGGCCGCCGTCGCCGTCGCGGCCCGCGCTGTCGGCAGCGGGCGGCGGCTTGCTCGCGGGGCGCGGCTGGAAGACGACGTTCGTGCCGACCGTCGCGCCGCGCGCGTCCTGCACGGCGTCGTGGACGCGGAGGTCGGTCATGAGCGTGCCGGGCAGGTACTGGCGGGTCTCGTACGTGCCGCCCTCCGCCATCTCCTGCACCCGGCTCACGATGCGGTGGATCTTCGCGAGCTCGCGCTCGAGCGTCTCGAAGCGCTCCTCCTCGATGACCATCTGCTCGTCGCTCGACACCCGGCGCACGAACCCCTCCACCAGCTCGAGCGTATTGGCGATCACCTCGAGCGGGTTGTTGATCTCGTGCGCCAGGCTGACGGCGATCTCGCCGAGCGTGACCAACTGATCGTGGCGGCGGATGGCGCGCAGATCCTTGGCGAAGCCGATCGACCCGGTCTCGTTTCCCTGGTCGTCGTAGATGATGCTGCCGGAGATCGCGACCGGAATCTGCTCGCCGCCCTTGGCCGTGAAGACGGTCTCGAAGTTCTTCACCTTGCCGCGCTCGGCATACTCGTCCCCGCGCATGGCGTACATCACGCGCTTCGCCTCCTCGAGGCTCGCGTAGATCATCGCGACCGGCTGGCCGCGCATCTCCGCGGAGGTGTAGCCGAGCGTCTGTCGGGCGCCGTCGTTGTAGAACACGATCGAGCCCTCGCGATCGACGGCAACGACGATATCCGGCGAGCTTTCGAGCAGTTTCTCGAAATAGATCCGGGGAAGCGCCATGGAGCTTTCAGCTCGGGCTGCTCACAGGAGTGTTACGACCGCTTAACTTCTCGGCCGATCCGAAGCATGTTAGGCGCGGTCTGCCGTGCCGTCAAGTTTGAATGAAATATGCAGCGTGGACCGCGCCCGGCGCGCCGGATCGTACGGCGGGGCCGTCGTGCGCCTGCTGCTCGTGCTGGCCCTCGGCGCGGCCGCCGGCTGCTACTGGAGCAAATACGACAAGCTCTGCCGCACCCACGTCCAGCTGCTCACGGAGATGGCGCGGAAGCTCGACGCGGTGACGCGCGAGCAGGACGGGCCGCCGGTGTCCTTTGCCGAGTACCGCTATCCGCTGGAGCGCGCCCGCGATTTCGTGCGCATCGTGACGCCGCGCTTCAGCGGACGCCGCTCGCTCGCCGCCGTCAGTGCGCACTGCGATACCTATGGCGCCGTCCTCGACGCGAGCGAACGCTGGAACGCCGACGCGGCGGTGGCGTCGCGCACGGCGATGGATGCGGCTCTGGCGCGTCTGCGCGAGACCGGAGCGGCGGCGATCGCGGCGCTCGACGCCGAGCGCTAGCCGGGCTCGGCTCGGCCGCGGGCCGGTGCTAGGAGAAGGCATGGGCAAGCACGACGGCATCATGCTCGAGGGCCATCCGGTCGTGTCGCACGAGGAGTGGGTCGCGGCACGCGGGGCGCTCCTCGCGAAGGAGAAGGAGCTGACGCATCTCCGCGAGGAGTTGAGCCGGCAGCGGCGCGCGCTCCCGTGGGAGCGGGTCACGAAACGCTACCTCTTCGACGCCCCCCGTGGCGCGCAGAAGAGCCTCGAGGATCTCTTCGCGGACAAGAGCCAGCTCGTCGTCTACCACTTCATGTTCAGCCCCGAGTGGGAGGCCGGCTGCAAGCACTGCTCGTTCTGGGCCGACAACTTCAGCGGCATCCAGCCGCACCTCGGCGCGCGCGACGTCGCCTTCGCCGCCATCTCGCGGGCGCCGATCGAGAAGATCGAAGCGTTCAAGACGCGCATGCAGTGGACGTTCCCGTGGGTGTCGTCGGGCCGCACCGACTTCAGCTACGACTACCAGGCATCGTTCACTCCGGAGGCGCGGGCGCGCGGCCCGGTCGTCTACAACTACGCCGAGGTGAAGGGCGAGTGGGCGGATCGCGAGGGCATCAGCGTCTTCTACAAGGACGGGAACGGTGCCCTGTTCCACACCTACTCGACCTACGCGCGCGGCATCGACCCGGTGAACGCCGCCTATCAGTTCCTCGATCTGGTCCCGAAGGGCCGCGACGAGGGCCGGCTCCAGTTCACCCAGGAGTGGGTGCGTCACCACGACGCCTACGACTGAGCCGTAGACCGGTGTGGCGGGGGCTTGCGCAGAGGGATTATTTCCCGCCAGAGTGGAGTAGGAGATCACCATGCGGATCGCGGCTGTCGGGCGTGCGTTTCCACGCCACTACTACGATCAGGAGACGCTGATCGCCGCTCTCGAGCGGATCTGGGCGCCGCGCCAGCACCGCGGCGTGCATCGGCTGCGGACGATCCACCGGAACGCCCTCGTCGACGGACGCCACCTGGCGCTACCGATCGAGGACTATGCCGGGCTCACCTCGTTCACCGACGCCAACGAGGCCTTCATCCGCTGCGCGAGCGATCTCGGCGCGGAGGCGCTCGGCGAGGCGCTCGCGGGCGCCGGCCTGACGCCCGAGGACGTCGATCACATCATCTTCGTCTCGATTACCGGGCTCGCGACCCCGTCGATCGACGCGCGCCTGGTGAACCGCCTCGGGCTGCGGCGCGACGTGAAGCGGACGCCGATCTTCGGCCTCGGCTGCGTCGCCGGCGCGGCCGGCCTGGCGCGCGCCGCCGACTACCTGCGCGGCCATGCCGACGAGGTCGCGGCGCTCGTCTCGGTCGAGCTGTGCAGCCTCACCTTGCAGCGCGAGGACCTGACGTTCACCAACCTGATCGCGAGCGGTCTCTTCGGCGACGGCGCCGCGTCGGCGATCGTCACCGGTGACGCGCGCCGCCCGGCCGCCGCGGCGGCGCGTCCCGCGGGCCCGGCGATCGTCGACACCCGCTCGGTCTTCTACCGCGACACCGAGGGCGTCATGGGCTGGGACGTGACCGCCGACGGGTTCCGCGTCGTGCTCTCGGCCGACGTGCCGAAGATCATCGCGGAGCAGCTCGGGGCGGACGTCGACGCATTCCTCGGCGCGCACCGGCTGCGGCGTGCCGACATCGCGAGCTGGGTTTGCCACCCGGGCGGCCCGCACGTGCTGCGCGCGGTGCAGACGGCCCTGGGGCTCGACGACGACGCGCTCGCGCTCAGCTGGGAGAGCTTGCGCCGGGTGGGCAACCTCTCGAGCGCAGCGGTCCTGGTGGTGCTGCGGGAGACGATGGACTGCCGCCGGCCGCTGCCCGGCTCGTGGGGTCTTCTGCTGTCGCTCGGGCCCGGGCTCTGCGCCGAGCTCGTCCTGCTGCGCTGGTGACGAGCAGGCCCAGCGCAAGCAGGCCACCCGCGCCGATGCCGAGGCCCGTACGCGGCGAGCGGGGCGCGTAGCGGAAGGTCACGGTGTGCAGGCCCGCCGGCAGGCGCACGCCGCGGAAGAGGTAGTTGGTCTGGAGGATGGGCGTCTCGGTGCCGTCGACGTCGGCGTGCCAACCGGGCAGTGCGGTGTCGAGCAGCACGAGCAGCGCCGGCGCCGGCGCGTCGGCGCGGACCACGACCCGCTCGGGCTCCGACTCGACGAGCGTCGCGCTGCCGTCGGCGCCGCGTCTGGTCAGGTCGTCGTCGGCGGGCGCTTCGACGACGGCGAGCGGCGCTGTCCCGCGCGGCAGCGCCGCCAGGGTATCGAGCGCGTCGCCGCCGGTCGCGACGACGCGGACGTCGTGCGCGACGAACGCGCGCGGCCACGCGAACGTGTTGGCGAAGCGATAGGCCGCGCCGCCGAGCGGATTGATCGGCTCGCGCGCGCCGAGGTCCCGTGCCGAGGGCAGGGCGACGCGGATCGGCGGCCCGAGCCCGGCTACCGAAGGCGGCGGCTGGCGCGGAGTGTACTTCAGCAGCACGATGCTCCCGACGCCCGCGTAGTCGAGAAAGCGCGGATCGAAGGCGGGCGCGTGCAGGTTCCAACCGCCGAGATAGAAGGCCGCCTCGCCGATGGCGGCGCCGGTCATGCGCAGGCCCCATTCGCGGTAGCGCGGCGGCGCGAAGGGCTCGTCGTCGTCGAACGTGGGGACGCGGAACAGCGTGCCGAGCTTGGGCGTCGTCGCGACGTTGAAAAGCTGCTCCTCGTGGACGCTCCGCGTCCCGGGATGCTCCGCCTGACCGGCGGTGAGCGTATCGCGCAAGATGTCGAGCGCGTGGTACTCGCCGCCGGCGAACGGCACGATCGTCCGGTTCACCGGCACCGACGTCAGGTAGTCCGCCGCGAGCACGGCGAGCACTGCGGCCACGCCGAAGTCCGCCGCGCGGCGGCGCAACGCCCCCGTGCGGAGCCCGAGGAGCAGCGCCCCGGCCCCGCCGCAGAGCCAGCGCGTGTGCGGCGACGTGAACGCGACGATCGCGACCGTGAGGGCCGCGAGGACGGCGAGCGCACCGCCCGCGCGCAGTCCGCCGCGTCGTGCGCCCGCCGTCGCGAGGATCTGGTCGAGACCGATCGCGGCGAGCGCGGCGACGCAGAACATGGCTACCGGCCACGCGCGGCCGAGCTCGCGGAACCAATTGCCCATGGGCAGGTGCACGTACGCGCGCCCGACCGGGTTGGAGAGCCCGTGTGCGACGAGGCCGGTGAAGACGGCCGCGACGGCGAGCGCGAGGGTCCGCGCGCGGCGCTCCGCGTCCATCGCGGCGAAGGGCAGCATGAGGAACACCACGGTGCCCGCGTACAGGAAGGTGAGCGGGGTACGCGCGCCGTCGAGGAACTGCCGCAGGGTCGGCAGCGGCAATGCGCCGAAGGGCGCGATCTGCTCGACGGTGAGCCCGTGCGCGGAGCGGGTCGAGAGCGACGAGAGCTCGAGGGTCGGCAGGAGCTGCGGCGCCGACAGCGCGAGGCCGATCCCCACGCCCGCGGCGAGCAGCGCGGCACGCCGCGCGGCGTCGCGCGCGCCGTCCGCGGCGCGCCACAAACATGCGAGCGCGTACGGCGCGACCGCCCAGGCCTCGTAGCTGAGCGTCTGGAGGTTGCCGCCAAGGATCGGCAGGGCGATCGCGGCCGCAAGCGCGGCGATCCATTCGGGGCGTCGCGTGGCGCACGTCCGATCGACGGCGAGGAAGAGCAGGGGAATCCACGGCAGCGAGTACAGCTGGTTCTGTGCGACGAATGCCCAGAGGGTGTACGTGTTCAGCATGAAGACGAGGCCCGCGGCGAGCGCAGCGGCGAGCGACACGCGGAGCGCGAGCCGCGCATAGAGCGCGGCGCCGAGCCCGGCCAGCACGACGTGAGCGCCGGCAAGCACGCCCATCGCGACGTGCACCGGCAGCAGCAGGTACGCGGCGTTCAACGGATAGAGGAGTCCTGGGTAGAAGGTCGCGAGGAACGGCACCCCCGCCAGCTGATACGGATTCCAGAGCGGCATGTGGCCGGCGCGGAGGACCGTGAAGCCGTAGTCCAGCATCGGGTAGTAGAGGCCGAACGGGTCGAAGGCGAGCAGCGGCATCGTATTGGCGTGCGCGCTCGCGACGACGTGGCGGACGAACGCGTAGACGCCGACCGCGATCAACGCGAGCCACCCCGCGAGCGCGACGGCCGGACGCGTCGGCGCGGGGTTCGGTGGGGGCATTGCGGCGATCAGCCGGCCGAGGCGCGCGCCCGCGCCTGGGCGATGCTCTCGAGCTCCGCGAACGACGCCTCGATGTCACCGACGAAATCGTGCAGGTCGGGGACGAGATCCCAGTCCGAGATGCAGCCCCAGCAGAGGCGTCCGGCGTAGCTGAAGAGCGCGACGCCGAGACCCTGGTTCACCAGCAGGTTCACCATCGGGTAGCACTCCTGCAGCGGCGCGCCGAGGAGGTAGAGCGGGATCTGCGGGCCCGGGACGTTGGTCACGACCAGGTTGAAGGGGCGTGAGCGCGTCGCGAGCTGCACCGCGAGCGCGAGCAGCGTGGAGCTGGTCCATTCGCTGACGGCCGCGAGCACCTCGGCGCCCATTGCCTGCTTCGATTCTTTCAAGCGTGTGGTCGTGACGCGCACCGCCTCGAGGCGGCGCAGCGGATCGCGCTCGCCGACCGGCAGGTCGGTCATCCAGAGCGCGATGCGGTTGCCGAGCGTGCCGCGCTCCTCCGCGGTCCGCAGGCTCACCGGGACGTTGGCGCGGATCTCGAGCATGTCGGGGTTGATGCGGCGGCGCTCGAAGAAGCGGCGCAGCGCGCCCGCGACGGTCGCGAGGACGACGTCGTTCACGGTGCCGCCGAGCCGATCCTTCACCGCCTTCACCGCGGCGAGCTCCATCGACGTCCAGTCGAAGCGCCGGTGCGGGCCGATCGGGCGGTTGAACGGCGTCGGCGACGCCGGCCAGAGCGTCGAGCCGAGCGTCTCCATGAGCGCGCGTACGTTCTCCAGCGCGTGCGACGCCGCCGTGAAGGGCGAGGTGAGCGCGCACGGCGTCTCGCGCAGCGCCGCGAGCGGCTCGCCGATCCGCCGCACCCACTCGTCACGCAGGAGCGCGAAGCGGGTCGGCGCCGGCCGCGGCAGCCAGGTCGGCGCCGTCGGGATCTCCTCGTCGGGCGACGGGCTCATCAGGACCGCCATCAGGTCGACGCCGGAGATGCCGTCGATCATGCAGTGGTGGGTCTTGGCGACCAGCGCGAAACGGCCGTCGGCGAGCCCCTCGACGATCCACATCTCCCAGAGCGGCTTGGCGCGGTCGAGCCCCTGCGACACGATGCGCGCCGCGAGGCGCTTCAGCTGGCGCTCGTCGCCCGGACGCGGCAAGCTCGTGTGGCGCACGTGATAGTCGATGTTGAAATGGTCGTCGTCGACCCAGACGAGCCGGGTGCCAAGCGGCACGCGCTCGAGCCGCTGGCGATAGCGCGGAATCAGATGCAGGCGCGCCCCGACGTACTCACGGACGCGCTCGATGTCGATGCCGCCGTCGGGACCGCGGAGCGGCCCGGCCTCGAAGAGCGTGACGGCGCCGACGTGCTGGTGCGAGTTCGGGTCCTCGATCGCCAGGAAGGAGTTGTCGACGACGGAGAGGCGGTCGAAGGCGTAGTCGGGCATGGCGTGCGGCCGGGGTGATGCCGTGGGCCGACAGTCTAGGGACGAAGGGGCGTCGCCTTCAAGGGCAAAATCAGCGATCGAAACGCGCCTCGACCCAGCGGAGGACGCGGAGGAGCGTGTTGGGGTCGACGGGGCTACGGCCGGAGCAGGACGACCTTCTTCGGGTCCTTCAGGCCCCCGAGCAGCTCGGAGATGGTCGAGCCGACCTGCGGGTGGGTGATGTGCGGGGCGAGCTCGGAGAGCGGCAGCAGGACGAAGCGCCGCTTGTGCATCTCCGGGTGCGGGATCTTGAGCGTCCGCTTGCCGACGGTCTGGTTGTCGAAGAGCAGGAGGTCGAGGTCGATGATGCGCGAGCCCCAGCGCTTGCCCTTCACGCGCTTGCGGCCCATGGCGGTCTCGATCGCCTTCGTGCGCTTCAGCAGCTCGTCGGGCTCGAACTCGGTCTCGAGCTCGAGGACGCTGTTGACGAACCAGGTCTTGGCGTTGCCGAGCGGCTCGCTCTCGTAGAGCGACGACGCCTTCACGATGCGCGTCGCGGGCAGCGCCGCGAGCTTCTCCTCGGCCTCGCGCAGGTTGGCCTTGCGGTCACCCAGGTTGGAGCCCAGCCCGATGTAGACGCGGTGCATCTCAGAGCCTGAGCGTGCCGAGACGCTCGACCGCCTCCTGAAGCCGCGCCGTGGCCACCGTCAGGGAGAACCGGATGTATCCTTCGCCCGCGGCCCCGAAGCCGCTGCCCGGCGTGACGACGACGCCGATCTCCTGCAGCAGCTTCGCCGTGAGCGACGCCGAGGTGAAGCCCTTCGGCACCCGTACCCACACGTAGAACGTGCCACGCACGGGCTGGGCCTCGAGCCCGAGCCGGGCGAGCGCGGCGATGAGTAGATCCCGGCGCTCGCGGTAGAGCGCGCGCATGCCGGCGACCGGCGCTTGATCGCCGCTCAGTGCGGCGATGCCGGCCTCCTGCACCGCCTGGAAGATGCCGGAGTCGACGTTGGTCTTCACCTTGCCGAGGCCGGCGATGAGCGCCTTGTTGCCGATCGCGAAGCCGATGCGCCAGCCGGTCATGTTGTAGGTCTTCGAGAGCGAGTGGAACTCGATGCCGAGGGCGTCTGCACCCGGCGTCGCGAGGAAGCTCGGCGGCGGCTCGTCGTAGTAGATCTCGGAGTAGGCGTTGTCGTGGGCGACGATGATGTCGTGCTTGGTCGCGAACTCGACGACGTCGGCGAAGAAGCCGGGGTTGGCGAGCGCGGCGGTCGGGTTGTTCGGGTAGCCGAGCCACATGAGCTTGGCGTGGCGCGCGACGTCCGCGGGAATCGCCTTCAGGTCGGGCAGGAACGCGTTCTCCTGCCGGAGCGGCATGAGGTACGGCGTGCCGCCGTTGAAGACCGTGCCGATGCCGTAGACCGGATAGCCCGGGTCGGGGACGAGCACGACGTCGCCCGGATCGACGAACGCCACCGCCATGTTGGCGATGCCTTCCTTCGAGCCGATCAGCGACACGACCTCGTTCGCCGGATCGACGGTCACGCCGAAGCGCTTGTGCACGAAGCCAGCAGCCGCCGCCCGATAGCTCGGCAGGCCCTCGTAGTCGGGGTAGCGATGGTTGGCCGGGTTTGCCGCCGCCTCGGCGAGCGCGCGCACGATGTGCGGGAAGGTCGGGCTGTCCGGGTCGCCGATGCCGAGGCTGATGATGTCCACCCCGCGCGCCGCGACCTCCTTCTTCATGCGGTCGATCTCGGCGAAGAGATAGGGCGGAAGTTGGCGAATTCTTTCGGCAGGTCTGATGGTTACGGGCACCGCCCCCTCGCTCCCTTCGTCCCCCGCGACGCCACCCCGGCGGTGGCTTTCCAGGACAAAAAAGGCCGCCTAATTACCGGAATATGCGAGGGTTCACAAGGGCGGCGCCCGGAACGGCCGCGGGCGGAGCCCGTAAAGGGGGTGCCCGTCGGCGCGCGAAAGCGCGCGGCAACTCAATCGCCGGACGACCGCGGCCGCGGGGAATCGCCACCTGTGAGGGCAAAGGCGGCGGCGCGGCCGGCGAGCCATCCCGTCGCCCAGGCCCACTGGAAGTTGAACCCGCCGATGCGGCCGTCGCAGTCGAGCATCTCGCCGATCAGGTACAGGCCCCGCCGCAGGCGCGACGCCATCGTGCGGTAGTCGATCTCGGAAAGCGGCACGCCGCCCGCCGTCACCTCGGCATGGTTCCAGCCGCGGTCACGCTCGACCGGCAGGACGAAGTCGGAGAGACGATGCGCGAGCGTGCGGCGCGGCGCGCGCGGGATGTCGGCGAGGCGCGCGGCGGGATCGAGGCCGGCAGCGCGCACGAGGGCGGCGCCGACGCGCTCCGGCAGCGTCGCGGCGAGGATGCGCCCGATCGAGGCGCGCGGCCGCTCGCTCGCGGCGTCGATGAGGCGGCGCTCGACGTCGTCGAAGCTCTCGCCCGGAAAGAAGCCGCAGCGCACCTCCACGGCGCGCCCCTCGGCGCGTGCGAGCGTCCAGTGGCGACTCGCGTCGAGCACGGCGGGACCGCTCACGCCGAGGTGCGTCCAGAGGAGGCTTCCCGTGCGCCGGTCGGCGAGCTTGCCCTCGACGTGTGTCCGCAGCTCGACCGGCTGCGACACCCCCGAGAGCTCGCGGTGGACGCCGGGGCGGAGGACGAGCGGCACGAGCGCGGGCACGGTGGTCGTGACGGTGTGCCCGAGCCGCGCGGCGATCTCCCAGCCGCCGCCGTCGCTGCCGGTCCGCGGCAGCGAGCGGCCGCCGGTCGCGAGCACGACGAGACGCGCGTCGAGCACGCCGTGCGCGTGGCGCACGCGCCAGCCCGCCGCGTCGCCGGGCCGGACCGCGTCGGCCGGTGCGACGTCGTGCACGCGGCGCGATGTCCGGACGTCGATGCGGAGCGCGGCACAGCGCTGCAGGAGCCCCTCGAGGACCGTCGCCGCGCGGTCGGTCGTGGGGAAGAGCTTGCCGGTCTCCTCGCGCTTCAACGCGACGCCGAGCGCTTCGAACCAGCGCACGGTCGCGGCGGCGTCGAAGGCGGCGAGGACGTTCCGCACGACCGGCCGCGAGCCGTTGAAGTCCTCGGGGCGGACGACGTCGTGCGTGACGTTGCAGCGCCCGCCGCCGGCGATCAGGATCTTGGCGCCGAGGCGCTGCGCGCCCTCGAGCACGACCACGCGCGGCCGGGATGGCGCGGCGGCCTGCGCCGCGAAGATCGCGGCGGCGAGGCCGGCGGCGCCGCCGCCGACGATCGCGAGGTCGCAGCGCTCCGTCGGCGCGGCGCTCAGAGGCCGAGGACGTCGCGCATCGTGTAGAGTCCGGGCTTCTGCGCGGTCAGCCAGAGCGCGGCGCGCATCGCGCCGCTCGCCAGGCACTCGCGGCTCTGGGCACGGTGCGTGAGCTCGAGACGCTCGCTCGGGCCGAGGAAGTATACGGTATGGTCGCCGACCGCGTCGCCGCCGCGGACGCCGAGGATGCCGATCTCGGTGTCGCTGCGCGGGCCGGGCTCGCCCTCGCGTCCGAAGCGGGCGCGTCCGGCGAGGGGCTTGCCCTGCGCGTCGGCGGCGATCTCGCCGAGGTGGAGCGCCGTGCCGCTCGGCGCGTCGCGCTTCAGGCGGTGGTGCACCTCGACGATCTCGACGTCGAAGGCGGGGCCGAGCGCCTGCGCCGCCGTCGCGACGAGACGCTCGAGCACGGTCACGCCGACGCTCATGTTGGGTGCGATGACGGCGCGGGTGCGGCGCGCCAGATCCTCGATGTGGGCGCGCTCCGCCGGCGTGAAGCCGGTGGTGCCGATGACGATCGCCGCCCCGGCCGCCGCGGCCGTCTCGATGTGCGCCAGTGCCGCCCGCGGCGCGGTGAAGTCGAGGGTGACGCTGTCCGGGGTCGGCGCGTAGGTCGAGGTCACGGGCACGCCGAGCGGCACCAGGCCCGCCAGCTCTCCGGCGTCGCGGCCGACCGCGGAGTGGCCGTCGGCCTCGACCGCCGCGAGAAGGTGCGCGCGCGGCTCGGTAGCCGCGAGCTTGATCAGCATGCGACCCATGCGCCCCGCGGCGCCGCAGACGACGATTGGCGTCGCCATGCTAGCGCAGCCCGCCGAGGTCGCGCAGCGCCGTCTCCAGCGCCGCGCGCCGTCCGGCGTCGCTCATCGGCACGAGCGGCAGGCGCACCTCGTTGCGGCAGAGGCCGAGCAGCGAGACGCCGTATTTGATCGGGATGGGGTTGGTCTCGGAGAAGCAGGCGCGGATGAGCGGCATGAGCCGGAATTGCAGCGTGCGCGCCCGCTCCCAGTTGCCCGCGGCGCAGGCGCCGACCAGCTCGACCATCTCCTTCGGCACCAGATTGCCGATCGTGGTGATCACCCCGGCGCCGCCGAGCGCCATCACCGAGAGCGTCACCGCGTCGTCGCCGGAGAGGATCGCGAGGCGGTCGCCCGCGCGCTCGAAGACCTCGATGGTGTGGTCGATCGAGTCCGACTCCTTCAGCCCGACGATGTTCGGGTGGTCGGCGAGCCGGGCGATCGTCGCCGCCTCGATGCGTGACGCCGTGCGCCCGGGGATGTTGTAGATGATGAGCGGCAGGTCGACGGCGTCGGCGATGGCCAGGTAGTGGCCGATGATCCCGTCCTGGGTCGGCCGGTTGTAGTACGGCGAGATCAGGAGGGCGCCGGAGGCACCCGCGCGCTTCGCGCCGGCGGTGAGGCGGATGGCCTCGGCGGTCGAGTTCGAGCCGGCGCCCGCGATCACCGGCACGCGTCCGTTGGCGTGCTCGACGGTGAAGCGGATTACCTCGGCATGCTCGTCGTGCGAGAGCGTTGCCGCCTCGCCGGTCGAGCCGCAGGGCACGAGCGCCGTCGAGCCGGCGGCGACCTGCGCCTCGATGATCTTGCCGAAGGCCTCCCAGTCGACGACGCCGTCACGGAACGGCGTCACCAGGGCCACGAGCGAGCCGCTGAACCGCGCGCGCGTCATGCTTCCACTCCCGTCGCCGCGTACAGCAGCTCGAGGTCCACGTCGGTGCTGAAGACCTCAGCGGCGTCGCCCCGCATGTAGACGTGGTCGTCGGCACGCCAGTCGATGTCGAGATCCCCGCCGCGCAGGTGCACGAGCACGTGGCGTCCGGTCCGCCCGGTGAGCGAGCCGGCGACGACGGCGGCGCATGCCCCCGTGCCGCAGGCGAGCGTCTCGCCCGAGCCGCGCTCCCACACCCGGAAGTCGACGACGTCGGGCGCCCGCACCGCGACGAACTCGGTGTTCACGCGCTGCGGGAAGAACGGATGATGCTCGAACTTGGGGCCGATCCGGTCGAGCGGCAGCGACGTGACATCGGCCACGAACACGACGCAGTGCGGGTTGCCCATCGAGACGCAGGTGATCCGCCAGGTCGTGCCGTCGACGTCGAGCGGCTGGTCGACCACGCGGCCCTCGCTCGCGACCGGGATGCGCGGCCCGTCGAGGATCGGCACCCCCATGTCGACGGTCGCGCCGTGCACGCGCCCGCGCCGGTCGACGATCAGGTCGAGCGTCTTCACGCCACAGTCGCTGGCGATGCGCATCGGGTTGGTGCGCAGGCCGCGCTCGTAGACGAACTTGCCGACGCAGCGGATGCCGTTGCCGCACATCTCGCCGCGGCCGCCGTCGGCGTTGTACATCTCCATCCGACAGTCGGCCTCGCCGCCGCCCGGGCGGATCAGGATGAGCCCGTCGGCGCCGATGCCGTGATGGCGGCGCGACACGGCACGCGCCAGGCGCGGAGGATCCGCGACGTCGTGCTCGCGGCAGTCGACGTACACATAGTCGTTGCCCGCGCCGTGCATCTTGGTGATGCGGACGGTGCCACCCATCGGAGAAACCATACGCGTCCGCGAGGGATACCGCCAGCGTGGGGTCAGTGCAGCGGGGCGGAGCCGGCGGGAAGACCCGAGTCCAGATCAGCCGGCGCCTTCGCCTTGACGGAGTGCGCATGCGTCGGGGCTACGGCGGCGCCGGGCGAGGACGCCGGGTGCGGGCCGTCCCATGTGAGCGTCGCGGCGCCCGACGGCGCGCCGTAGTAGCCGTCTGTCGTGAAGGCGACGACCCGGTAGTGGTACGTCGTGCCCTCGGTGAGCGCCTTGTCGACGTACTCGAAGCGCTTCGCCTTCTGGAAGCGGCCGCGGTCGGTGACCGGGACCCGCGCCAGCTCGCGGAAGGCCTCGTTGTTCCGCGAGCGCTCGATGACGAAGCCGCTCAGGTCCTCCATGGTGGTGCCGTCCGCGTACTCCGTCGGGCGCGACCAGCCGACCTCGATGCCCTCGGGACGGGTGGTGAGCGAGACCTCGGTCACCGTGTGCGGCGCGACGAGCTGCGGCGGCTTGACGTCGGTCTTGCGCCCACAGCCGAGCGGGCCCAGCAGGGCGCAGGCGGCGACCACGAGCCGGAGCGTCCGCCGTCCGCCTCGCCGCAGCGCCCGGGGCATCGTCCGCGCCACCCGAGTCAGATGCCGCGCAGGCGGCGCGCGACGTTGACGGGCGCGGTGCCGCCGCCCGCCGTGCGCCGGGCCACGGCGGCCTCGATCGTCAGCCACTCGCGCAGGTCGGGGCCGAACGCCGGCGACAGCTCCCGCCAGTCCTTGGTCGACATGTCCTCGAGGCGGCGGTTGCCCTCGATGCAGCGGCGCACGGCGAGGCCGACGATGTGGTGCGCCTCGCGGAATGGCACGCCCTTGGTGACGAGGTAGTCGGCGACGTCGGTCGCGAGCAGGAAGCCGTCGACGGTCGCCGCGCGCATGCGGTCGCCGTGCACGACGAGCCGCGGAATCATCGCGGTGAGGATCGCGAGGCAGCCCTTCACCGTGTCGACCGTGTCGAACAGCGGGACCTTGTCCTCCTGCAGATCGCGGTTGTAGGCGAGCGGCAGGCCCTTCAGGATCGTCAGCATCGCCACGAGATTGCCGTAGACGCGCCCGGTCTTGCCGCGCACCAGCTCGGCGACGTCGGGGTTCTTCTTCTGCGGCATGATCGAGCTGCCGGTCGCGAAGTCGTCGGGCAGCGAGATGAAGCCGAACTCCGACGTCGACCAGAGGATGATCTCCTCCGCGAGCCGCGACAGGTGCGTCGCGAGGATCGCCGAGGCGGCGAGCAGCTCGACAATGAAGTCGCGCTCGGAGACGGCGTCGAGGCTGTTGGTCGAGATGCGCGAGAAGCGCAGCTCGCGCGCGACCTGCTCCGGGTCGATCGGGAACGTCGTGCCGGCCAGAGCGCCGGCGCCGAGCGGCATGACGTCGGCGCGGCGGCGGCAGTCGGCGAAGCGCTCGGAGTCGCGCTCGAGCTTCTCGTGGTAGGCGAGCAGGTGATGCGCGAAGAGGATCGGCTGGGCGCGTTGCAGGTGCGTGTAGCCCGGCATGACGATCTTCGCGTGCTTGCGGGCCGACGCCGCGAGCGCCTTCTGGAAGGCCGTGATGCTGGCGAGGATCGCGCCGATCTCGGCCCGCACGAAGAGCCGGAGGTCGAGGGCCACCTGGTCGTTCCGGCTGCGTGCGGTGTGCAGCCGTCCGCCGACCGGCCCGATGCGCTCGGTCAGCGCGCGCTCGATCGCCATGTGGATGTCCTCGTCGGCGGCGTCGAAGCGGAAGGTGCCCTGGGCGATCTCCTGCTCGATCTCGACGAGACCCTTGGCGATGCGCTTGCCGTCGGCGGCGGGGATGATGCTGCGGGTGACGAGCATGTGGCAGTGCGCCAGCGAGCCGGCGATGTCGTACGGCGCGAGGCGCTTGTCGACGTTGATCGACGCGGTGAACTGCTCGACGATCGGCGCGGTGGCGGCGGCGAACCGTCCCTCCCACAGCTTGTGCTTGCGCGACGCCATCGACGACCGGGTTATGAGCCGGAGCCGGCGCGCTTTGCAACCAGCGCCTGGATGCGGAGGCGGAGCGCGTTCAGGCGGATGAAGCCCTCGGCGTCGCGCTGGTCGTAGATGCCGCCGGCCTCGAAGGTGGCGATCGACGGGTCGTAGAGCGAGCGCTCGGCTCGCCGGCCAGCGACCGTCACGCTGCCCTTGTAGAGCTTCATGCGGGCGGTGCCGGAGACGGTGCGCTGCGACTCGTCGACGGTCGCCTGCAGCATGCGGCGCTCGGGCGTGAACCAGTAGCCGTAGTAGACCATCTCGGCGTAGCGCGACACGAGCGAGTCGCGGAGGTGCATGACCTCGCGGTCGAGCGTGAGCGACTCGACGGCGCGATGCGCCGCCTGTAGCACGGTGCCGCCCGGCGTCTCGTAGACGCCCCGCGATTTCATGCCGACGTAGCGGTTCTCGACCAGATCGAGCCGGCCGATGCCGTGCCGTCCGGCGAGCGTGTTGAGGCGGGCCAGCAGGGCGGCCGGCGAGAGGCGCTCGCCGTTCACCGCGACCGGGTCGCCAGCCTCGTAGGTGATCTCGACGTACTCCGGCGTGTCCGGCGCCTTCTCGGGGGCGGTCGTGAGGACGAACATGTCGGCGTACGGCTCGTTCCAGGGGTCCTCGAGGATGCCGCCCTCGTAGCTGATGTGCAGCAGGTTGCGGTCGGTGCTGTACGGCTTCTCGCGCGTCACCGGCACCGGGATCTGATGTCGCTCGGCATACGCGATGAGGTCGTTCCGGCCGCCGAAGCTCCACGTGCGCCAGGGCGCAACCACGATGATGTCGGGCTGGAGGGCGTAGTAGGTGAGCTCGAACCGCACCTGGTCGTTGCCCTTGCCGGTGGCGCCGTGGGCGACCGCCGGCGCGCCCGTGGCCCGGGCGATCTCGATCTGGCGCTTGGCGATCAGCGGCCGCGCGATCGACGTGCCGAGGAGGTAGCCGGCCTCGTAGATCGCATTTGCCCGCAGCATCGGGAACACGAAGTCGCGGGCGAACTCCTCGCGCAGGTCGTCGACGTGGACGGAGCTCGCGCCGGTCGCGGTGGCGCGCTCGCGGACGGTGTCGAGCTCCTCGCCCTGGCCGAGATCGGCGCAGAAGGCGACGACCTCGCAGCCGTACTCCTCGATGAGCCAGCGCAGGATGACCGACGTGTCGAGCCCGCCGCTGTACGCGAGGACGACCTTGTCGAACGTGGGGCCGCTCGGTTGCTTCACGCTCTTCCCGCTCGTCATCGGGCGCTCTCCTTCGCCAGCCATGCCATGAGCGCCTTTTGCAGATGGAGGCGGTTCTCCGCCTGGTCGAAGACGACAGACTGCGGCCCCTCGAGGACGCTCTCGGTGATCTCCTCACCGCGATGCGCGGGAAGGCAGTGCATCACGAGCGCGCCGCGGGCGGCGTGGCGCATGACATCCTCGTTGACCTGATAGGGCGCGAACTCCCTGCGTCGCGCCGCCGCCTCGTCCTCCTGGCCCATGCTCGTCCACACGTCGGTGTAGACGACGTCGGCACGCCGGACGGCATCGCCCACGTCGTTCGTGATCTCGATCGACGCGCCGGCGGCGCGGCAGCGCCCCAGGATCTCGCTGTCGGGCTCGTAGCCCGGCGGGCAGGCGAGGGCGAACGTGAGGCGATAGAGGATCGCCGCCTCGAGCCACGAGTGCACGACGTTGTTGCCGTCGCCGACGAACGCGATGCGCAGCTCGTCGAGCTTCATGCGCCGCTCGTGCAAGGTGAAGAGGTCGGCGAGCACCTGGCAGGGGTGATGCAGGTCGGTGAGGCCGTTCACGACCGGCACGTACGCGTGCTTCGCCAGCTCTACCAGCACGGAGTGCAGGAACGTCCGCGCCACGATCATGTCCACCACGCCGGTCAGCGTGCGCGCGATGTCGGGAACGGTCTCGCGCTCGCCGAGCCGGATGTCCGCTGGCGCGAGATAGATGGCGTGGCCGCCGAGCTGCGTCATGCCGGTCTCGAAGCTGATGCGCGTCCGCAGGCTCGGCTTCTCGAAGATCATCGCGAGGGTGCGGCCCGCGAGGAGCGCCGGCGGCTTCCCCGAGCGCAGCGCCGCCTTGAGCTCGGCCGCGAGCGCGAAGAGCGCGTCGCACTCCGGGCGCGAGAGATCGGTGACCCGCAGCAGGTCACGCTTTCGGACGTCGGCCTTCACGAGCGCAACACCTCCTCGAGGATCGCCACGCCGCGGTCGATCTCGGCCTCGCTGATGACGAGCGGCGGCAGGAGCCGCAGTACCCGGTCCGCCGTGCAGTTGATGACGAGGCCGCGCTCGAGGCAGGCCGTGGTGATCGCCTGCCCGGGCTCGTGCAGCGTGATGCCGAGCATCATGCCGTGCCCGCGCACCGAGGCGATTTTCGGCGAGCGCGTCGCGAGGCTTCGCAAGGAGGAGAGGAAGTGCGCGCCGAGCGCCCGGACGCGCGGCAGGAAGCCGTCGGCGGTGATGGCCTCGATCGTCGCCACGCCGGCCGCGGTGGCGAGCGCGTTGCCGCCGAACGTGGAGCCGTGCGAGCCCGGACCGAAGCACGCGGCGACGTCGTTCCGCGCGAGCAGCGCGCCGATCGGCACGCCGCTGCCGAGCGCCTTCGCGAGCGTCATGAGATCCGGCTCGATGCCGGTCTGCTCGTAGGCGAAGAGCGTGCCCGTGCGGCCCATGCCGGTCTGCACCTCATCGAAGACGAGAAGGACGTTGCGCTCGTCGCACAGGCGGCGCGCCGCTTCGAGGTAGCCCGGGCTCGGCATCACGACCCCGCCCTCGCCCTGCACCGGCTCGAGCATGAGCGCGGCGGTAGTGTCGTCGAGCGCGCCCTCGAGCGCGGCGACGTCGTCGTAGGGCACGTACTGGAAGCCGGCCGGCAGCGGCTGGTAGCCGACCCGGACCTTCTCCTGACCCGTCGCCGTGAGGGTCGCGAGCGTGCGGCCGTGGAACGAGCCGAGGGCGGTGACGATCTTCGTGCGCTTGCCGCCGAGGCTGTGACCCCAGCGTCGCGCGAGCTTGATGGCGGCCTCGTTGGCCTCGGCGCCGCTGTTGCCGAAGAAGACGCGGTCGGCGAACGAGTGCCGACATAGCAGCTCGGCGAGCTTCGCCTGCGGCTCGCAGTACTGGAGATTGGAGACGTGCAGCAGGCGGTGCGCCTGCGCGGTGATCGCCTCGACCACCGCCGCCGGCGCGTGCCCGAGGTTGGTGACCGCGAGGAACGAGAAGAAGTCGAGATACTCGCGCCCGTCCGCGTCCCACAGACGCGAGCCCTGGCCGCGTACGAACGCGACCGGCGCGCGCGCGTACGTCGGCATCAGATGCAGGTCGGACGCGGCGATGATCTCCTGGCCGGTCATGAGCTGGTCACGGCGGAAACCCGCAATACTCCGCTCGCCGTGGGGCATTGTCAACGCGAGCGCGTGAAGGGCAGTGTCTCAATTTGATTCCGGCGGACGTGAAGGGTGGTCTGACGACGCACCGTGCTTGGCGCGGCGCTGGTTGAGCTCTCGAAGACGTCGAATCCCTGCCAGTGTCTCGGTGCGCTCCGACAAGAGGCCGGAGTTCCCGCAGTTGTCCACCATGAGACGTCCCTGCTGTTGATACACAAAAAGTACGTACTTCTTTCCAACGGCCATCGGAAAACGGTCACTGCTGTTTTCGGTGAATAGTCGTATGCGGCCATGGGGTGTGCCGCGAAGCGCCTCATCTACCCGCACGGTATACCCGGTGTCCTCGTAGAGGCCGCTTGACGGTGACTCGGCCACACTCTGCTGGGATAGCACGTGGCCGACGAAGATGATCGGTGTCGCGGCATATTCCTCAGCCACCGAAAGATTGTCTTTGAGACAAAAGGCCAGCGCTGGGACGCCTGGACAACCAACGCAAGGATCACAATCGATCGCCGTACCGTCTCTTTCATGGCTGCGTGAGGCCGCCTCCTCCCACGCTCGGGCGGCTAGATCCGCCGCAAGGGAGTTCTCGCCGCCAGGTGGGGTGCGCGTTTCGTCCCACTCGCCCGACGCCGTCCGCCCGGTACGTCGTCAGGATCGAGCAAGCCATGGCGGCGCCAACCGACGGTCAATAGCCACGTCCTGGGGCGCGCAACGCTCCGTTTGCGGCCGGCCTCTTCGCTGCTCCGGGATTTCCTGGGTTTCCAGCCGTCGAACCACTGGGCGGAAGAAGCTGGATCGAGAGAGGCGCCTTGCTTCAACGCCGACCGCGCGGTCGTGGAGTGGCGTCGCGCGTTCAGCAGGACGTAACGGAGGGCGTTCCGCACCTCTCTCGGAGTTGCAAGCAGCCGCACGTGGTAGCGATCGGCGAGAACGCGCCCGTTGCGCCCGACGGCGCGATTGACGGCACGGGCGAGGCGCGCGCCGATTGCCATCATGCCGCGTCCGAGCGCCTCGCGGTCCTGTGCCTCGACGACGAGGTGTGCATGATTGCCTTGCAGGGAGTAGTGGACGAGCCGAAAGCCCGGGCGGGCGCAGCCTCGGGCGAAGGTGCGCTCGACCTCGCGGACGATGCGGGTAGTGCGCAACGAGGGGAGCCCCTTCTTGGCGCGCAGGGTCACATGCGCCGGAACGGAATGACGAAAGCGCTCGCGCGAGCGGTGCCGCATGTGAGGATTCGGCCCCTGTTTGCGGCCCGCGCCTGGTCGACGGCCACCCCAACCGCATGGAGTCGGTAACGATAACGCGAGCTGAGGATCACGGCGCGGCATTTTGATTAGGGCGACCTTAGCGATTTGTGTGGCAGTTGTCAACTCTGTTCCGGATCGCGTCGTTGGGAGCTTCTTGGGCGCGGTGGCGTTGTCCGGACCGCCTCGCGGGGACGCGCTGACGGGTACCGTGGCGGCTGTCCTGGCCTCTTCCGGCGCCACCGGGGGAGCCCGCGACGGAATTCGCCGTGCGAGCGGACCGGACCGACGTCCGTGCCGGGCGGAGCAAGGTGAAGGGCTCGGAGGAAGCGCGTCGTCCTTGGTCAGGGCGCGGCGCTGCTGGAGCGCCTCGATCCGCTCAGCCGCGTGTGCGGAGGCGGGTGGGGGTGCGGCGCTTGGCGGCGGTGGTGCGGACGACCTCGGTGCCGACGCCCTCGGTGGTGAAGATCTCGAGCAGGACGGCGTGGCGCACGCGGCCGTCGATGATGTGGGCCTTGGCGACGCCGCCCTTCAGGGCGTCGAGGGCGCACTCGACCTTGGGGATCATGCCGGCGCTGATGATGCCGCCGGTGATCATCGCGGTCGCCTCGTCGCCGGAGAGCGTGGAGATGAGCGTGCCGTCCTTGTCCTTGATGCCCTCGACGTCGGTGAGGAGGATCAGCTTCTCTGCCCGCAACGCCTGGGCGATCTTCCCCGCGACGAGATCGGCGTTGATGTTGAAGGTCTCGCCCTCGAGGCCGATGCCGATGGGGGCGATCACCGGGATGAAGTTGGCGGCGACCTGCGCCTCGATCACCTTCGGGTTGACGCCGACGATCTCGCCGACGAGCCCCATGTCGTGCTCGGCGGAGTTCTTCGGCGCGCCGGGGAGGTGCATCTTGCGCGCGACGATCAGCTCGCCGTCCTTGCCGGAGAGGCCGACGGCCTGGCCACCCTCGCGGTTCAGGAGCCCGACGATCTCCTTGTTGATGCGGCCGCCGAGCACCATCTCGGCGATCTCCATCGTCGGCTCGTCGGTGACGCGCATGCCGCGCACGAAGCGCGAGCGGATGCCGAGCCGGTCGAGCATCTCGTCGATCTGCGGGCCGCCGCCGTGCACGATGACGGGATTCATGCCGACGTAGCGCAGCAGCACGACGTCCTGCGCGAACGAGCGCTTGAGCTCGTCGTTGGACATGGCGTGGCCGCCGTACTTGATGACGATGGTCTTGCCCGAGAAGCGCTGCATGTAGGGCAGCGCCTCCAGCAGCACCTCGGCCTTCTGGATCGGATCCTTCATCAGAGGATGTACCGCGACAGGTCCTCGTCGGTGAGGATCTTGTCGAGCTTGCCGCGTACCTCGGGGCCGTCGATCACGACCTCGCGCGCACCGCGCTCGGGCGCATCGAACGAGAGGTCCTCGAGCAGCTTCTCGAGCACGGTGTGGAGGCGCCGGGCGCCGATGTTCTCGGTGCGCTCGTTCACCGTGGCGGCGATGCGCGCGATCTCCCCGACGGCGTCGTCGGTGAATCGCAGGGTGACGTGCTCGGTGGCCATCAGCGCGACGTATTGAGTGATGAGAGCATTCTTCGGCTCGGTCAGGATGCGGACGAAGTCGTCGCGGGTCAAGGCGTCGAGCTCGACGCGGATCGGGAAACGTCCCTGGAACTCGGGGATGAGATCCGACGGCTTCGCGACGTGGAACGCGCCCGAGGCGATGAAGAGGATGTGATCGGTGCGCACCATGCCGTGCTTGGTGCTGACCGTCGAGCCCTCGACGATCGGCAGCAGATCGCGCTGCACGCCCTGGCGCGACACGTCCGGGCCGATCGCGCCCTCGCGTCCGGCGATCTTGTCGATCTCGTCGAGGAACACGATGCCCGACTGCTCGACGCGGCGCACCGCCTCCTTGGCGACGATCTCCATGTCGACGAGCCGATTCGCCTCCTCGGCGGTGAGCGTATCCAGCGCCTCCGGCACGCGCACCCGTTTCTTCTTGGTGCGCTTCGGCAGGATCGAGGAGAAGAGCTCCTTCATGTTGAACTCCATCTCCTCCATGCCCTGGGGCGTGAGCACCTCCACCATCGGCGAGACGGTCTTCGTGATCTCGAGCTCGACGAGTCGGTCGTCGAGGCGCCCCTCGCGCAGCATGCGCCGCAGCTTGTCGCGGGTCGAGGAGCCGCTCTCGGGCGCCGCCTCGGGACCCGGCGTCGCGGACGGGGAGGGCGGCAGCAGGAGATCGAGCAGGCGCTCCTCCGCGACCTCGCGCGCGCGGCGCTCGACCTTGTCCTTCTCCTCCGCCTTGACCATGCCGATCGCGAGCTCGACCAGGTCGCGGATGATCGACTCGACGTCGCGACCGACGTAGCCGACCTCGGTGAACTTCGAGGCCTCGACCTTGAGGAAGGGCGCGCCCGCGAGCTTGGCGAGCCGCCGCGAGATCTCGGTCTTCCCGACGCCGGTCGGGCCGATCATGATGATGTTCTTCGGCGCGATCTCGTCGCGCAGATCCTCCGGCACCTGTTGGCGGCGCCAGCGGTTGCGGAGCGCGATCGCGACCGCGCGCTTCGCCGCGCGCTGGCCGACGATGTAGCGGTCGAGCTCGGAGACGATCTCGCGCGGCGTCATGGTGTACGGCGGCGGCTCGGCCGTCACGGTGGCCGGCACGGGCTCGAGCGGACGGGTGGCCTCGGTCACAGCTCCTCCACCGTGACTTGATCGTTGGTGTAGACGCAGATCATCGCGGCGATCCGCATCGACTCCTCGGCGATGGCACGCGCGTCGAGGTCGGCGTGGCGCACGAGCGCCTTGGCCGCCGCGAGCGCGTAGTTGCCGCCCGAGCCGATCGCGATCACGCCGTCGTCCGGCTCGACGACGTCGCCCGCGCCGGAAATGACGAGCGTCGACTCGGCGTCCGCCACGACGAGCAGCGCCTCCAGCCGGCGCAGCACCCGGTCCGTCCGCCAATCCTTGGCGAGCGCGACCGCCGCGCGCCGCAGGCTGCCGTTCATCGACTCGAGCTTGTCCTCGAACTTCTCGAAGAGGGTGAAGGCGTCGGCGGTGGCGCCGGCGAAGCCGGCGATCACCTTGCCCTGGTAGAGGCGCCGGAGCTTGCGCGCGTTGTGCTTGAGCACCGTCTGGCCGAGCGTCACCTGGCCGTCGCCGGCGAGCACGACCTTGCCGCGATGACGGACGGCGACGATCGTGGTGCCGTGCGGCGCGCTGCTCATCGCAGCGACACTAGCGTCGTGGGGGCACCATGTAAACGTAGCACGCGTGGGCGCTCACGCCCGCGGGAAGGCCTTGTCGTAGACCTCCGCCAGGCGGTCGAAGTTCACGTGCGTGTAGCGCTGGGTGGTGGAGAGACGGGCGTGGCCGAGCAGCTCCTGGATGGCACGCAAGTCCGCCCCGCCGTTGAGCAGGTGGGTGGCGAACGAGTGCCGGAACGCATGCGGGCTGGCGTGCGCCCGCGTGCCCGCCGCAGCGGTGTGGTGGGCGACGATGCGCGCCACGCTGCGTACGGTGAGGCGGCCGCCGCGCGTGTTGAGGAAGACGGCGCCGGGGTCGCGTCGCGGCTGCAGCGGCCAGCGCCGCCGGTACGCCTCGAGCGCGTCGAGCGCGACGGCGCCGACCGGCACGATGCGCTCCTTGCGGCCCTTGCCGAGCACGCGCACGACCTCCGCGCGACGGTCGAGATCCTCCCAGTCGAGCGCGACGAGCTCGCTGACACGCAGCCCGCTCGAGTAGAGCAGCTCGAGCATCGCGCGGTCGCGCAGCGCCGTCGGCGAGACGCCGCCGATGCCGTCGAGCACGCGGAACATCTCGTCGACCGACAGATGCGGTGGCAGGTAGTGCTCGCGCTTCGGGCCGGTGAGCTGCGCCGCGGGATCGTCGGCGCGCGTGCCGGTGCGCGCGCACCAGCGGAAGAAGTGCTTCAGCGCGGCGAGCTTGCGCGAGATCGAGCTCTTGCGCTGCGCGCCGGCGAGCGAGGCCAGGTAGGCGCGCACGCCGTGCACGTCGGCGCGCGCGAAGCCCGTGCCGCGCGTCGCGAGAAACTCCGCGAGCTGGCGCACGTCGGTGTCGTACGCCTTGATCGTGTGCGGCGACGCGTTCGTCTCGTCGCGCAGGTAGGCGCAGAACGCGTCGATCAGACGCTCCGCCTGCTCCGCCTCCCGCCGCTCCTTTGCGTCCGCCATCACACGCTCCGGCTGTTCGCGCCGCGTCACCCATGGTATCAACCGACGGCGTGAGCTCGCAACGCGAGGAGGGACGCGCCGGGCCGGTCGCGCGCGTCACGCTGACGAGCCGGCGAGGCGTGCGGCTCGCGGGGCTGCTGCAGACTCCGGACGCCGCCGGCGACCTCGCGCGCACTCCGGTCGTCGTCCTGTGCCATGGCATGGAGTCGACGAAGGAGGGCACGAAGCACCAGGCGCTCGCCGCCCGGCTCGATGCGCTCGGCTACGCCTCGCTGCGTTTCGACTTCTCCTACGTCGGCGAGTCGGAGGGCCGCTTCGAGGACCTCACGATCAGCGGCGAGGTGGAGGATCTCGCCGGCGCATGCGCCTTCCTGCGCGCGTGCGGCGCTGGCGACCTCGCGCTCGTCGGATCGAGCCTCGGCGGGACGGTGGCGCTGCTCTATGCCGCCGAGGATCCGGCCGTCCGGGCATTGGTCACGATCGCCGCCGTGTCGCAGCCGCTCGGTATCATCGAGCGTCTCGGCCCCGAGCGCGTGGCGACGTGGCGGCGCATCGGCCATCGCGAGGAGGCGACGGGGCGCCTGAAGCGCGACTTCCTCGACGATCTGCCGCGCCACGACGTCCTGGCTGCGGCGCGCCGGCTGCGGAGCGCCACGCTCGTCACCCACGGCGAGGCCGACGACGTCGTGCCGGTCGCCGACGCGTATGCGCTGCACGCGGTGCTGCCGCCGCCGAAGGCGCTGCACGTCACGCCGGGCTGCGACCACCGCTACTCCGATCCCGCGCACCTCGCGGCGCTGCTCGACGACACGCTGGCCTGGATCCGCGGCCACCTCCCCATCGAGCCGTGACGTGGCGGCGGCCTGCCATGCGTGCGGACACCCGATCGCGGCCCGCGAGCGTCCCGGGCGGCGCGACCGCTGCGAGCGCTGCGGCGCCGAGCTGCGCTGCTGCCGCCAGTGCCGCTTCTACGATCCGCGCGCGTACAACGCGTGCGCGGAGCCGCAGGCCGAGCGGGTGCTCGACAAGGAGCGCGCGAATTTCTGCGAGCACTTCGCCGTCGCGACGGACGGCGCGTCGGACGCGGCGCCGCCCGCCGGGCCCGGCCGCGGCGCGGCACCGTCCGGCGACGCGCGCGCCGACCTCGAGCGGCTCTTCCGGCGGCGCTGAGCCGCGGTGAGGATCGCGCTCGGGATCGTCGGGTTGCTGGCCGCCGCGGTGCTCGGCTTCGGCGTACTCGCCACCATCAACCTGCACGTCTTCGTGGAGGCGCATCGCGACGAGCTGATCGCGCGCGGGCAGCGCGCCGTCGGGCGCCGCGTCACGATCGGGTCGGTCGCGGCGTCGTGGTGGCCGATCGGCATCCGCTTCGCCGACGTCGTGGTCGGTGAGGATCCGCGCTTCGGCACCGGCACGTTCCTCGACGCAGCCTCCGTGCGGGTCGGGCTGCGGCCGGTGGCGCTCGCCATGGGCCGGGTCGAGGTGTCGCGCATCGTCTTCGACCACCCGCACATCACGCTCGTGCGCGACGCCGCCGGACGCTGGAACGTCATCGGCCTCGCCGGCGGGAGCAGCGGCGGCGACGACGAGGGCGAGCACAAGCGCCGGCATGGACTCCGCATGCCGCCGATCTGGCTCGGCCTCGCCGCGAGCGAGATCCGCGACGGGCGGATCGACGTCGAGGACCGCAGCAGCGGCGCGCCGCGCCGGCTGAGCGCGGTCGGCGTACGGGTGCGGGCGTCCGAGCTGCGGCTCGGCGCTGACGGGCACGTACGCGTGGACGCGGCCGTCTTTCCGGGAAGCGTCCGCCCCGACCTGCACCTCGAGCTCGGCCTCTCGGCGCTCGGCACGCAGGACGGCGCGCACACGCCGTTCGTCGTGCATCTCGAGCTGCTCGACGCCGACCTCGAGACCCTCGCGCTCCTCGCCGGGCGGCCGCCGCTCTGGAGCGGGCGCATTGCCCGGGTCACCGCCGACGCGAGCGGCATCCTCGACCAGTTCGGCCTGACGCTCGCGGCGCGCAGCGACGGCGGCTGGCGCCTGGGGCCGCACCTGCCACTGCCGCCGATGGCAGTGCGCCTCGATTCGCGCGCCGACGTCACACGCGACGGCATCCGGCTCGTGGAGGCGACGGGCGACCTCGGGCCACTCGCCTGGAAGGCGACGGGCACGGCGACGATGCGGCCGTGGCACTTCGAGGTCGCCGTGCGTGGCACGGGCGAGCCGGCGCAGCTGACGGTCGGCGAGCGGACCATGCCGCTCGGCGATCTCGAGCTGATCGTGAGCGGCGACGAGACCGTGCGCATCGCCCCGGCGCACCTGCGCATCGACGACATGGCGCTCGACGGCGAGCTGCGCTGCGCCGGCCTCGAGCCTCTCCTCGGCGACGCCAAGCTGCACGCCGCCGGGCCGCTCGGCGTGGCGGACGTGATCCTCGACGTCGACAGTCGCGCCAGCCTGCGCGGCAGGGTCGAGGCGACGGGCCTGGACGTCGGCGCCATCGCCGGCCGCTTCGGCGCCGACGCCGCGGCGCCGGCGCCGATCACGGGACGCGGGTCGCTGTCGGCCACGGGTGCGCTGCCGTTCGCCGCCGCCGACCCGCTGGGGGCGGTTACCGGCTCCGGCATCGTCCGGATCGAGCGGCCGACGATCGCGCTGGTGAACGTCGCGTCGGCGGTGCTGCGACGGATGCCGGCGGCGCGCCTCCTGCCCCAGCTCGTCACGAGCGCGACCCGCGCGCGCTTCCCCGAGGTGTTCGAGGCCGAGGGAATGACGCTCACGAGCGCAACGGTGCCGTTCACGGTCCAGGCGGGGGTGCTGACGAGCTCGCGGCTCGTCGCGGCCGCGGATCTGTACGAGCTCGTCGGCGACGGTACGCTCGACCGCGAGCGGACGCTGCGCCTGCGCGGGGACCTCGTGCTCTCGCCCACGCTCTCGACGGCGCTCCGCGGTGACCTCCCGGCGCTGCGCTATCTCGCGCGCGCCGACGGCCGGCTCGTGCTGCCGTTCCGCGTGCGCGGCGCGCTCGACGACCCGGTCGTCGAGCCCGAGCTGAAGCGCATCCGCGCCCGCGACCTCGCCGGCCTGGTCGGAGCCGCGGGCGTCGGCAAGCTCGGCGCGCCGCCAGTGGAGGGCGGCGGGGACGAGGACGTGGAGCGCCTCGATCGGATCATCCGCCCGTGACCTGCCAGGAGATCGTGGAGATCTTCCTCGAGCTGCCGCCCGGGGACATCGCGTATCTCAAGTTCATCCTCGAGTCCTATGAGGGCATCGGCGTCATGCGCACGATCGACCGGACGAAAGCGCTCGTCGTGCTGATGATCGCGGCCGACTTCGTCGACGACGCGCGCGCCATCATCGATGCGCTGCGCGCCGAGGTGCCGTGGCGCGAGGTCGAGCGCCCCGACGAGCCCTGGGACTGAGCCGGCGGCTCAGGTTTCCGCGACGTCGGTCTCGGTGTCGGCGGGCTTCGCCGTCTGACGGGCGCGCCCGAAGAAGTACGCGACCCCGATGCTGATGACGTAGAGGATGAGCAGCGGCGTCGCCATGAGGAACTGCGACGCCGCGTCGGGCCCCGGGGTCAGGATCGCCGCCACGATGAAGATCACGACGATCGCGTAGCGGAACCACGACCACAACATGCGATGGGTCACGAGGCCGATCCGCGCCAGGAAGAACGTGATCACCGGCAGCTCGAAGGTGACCCCGAACGAGAGCAGCATGCGCGACGCGAACGCCAGGTACTCGCTGATGCGGATCGTCGGCGAGACGCCGATCGTATGGTACTCCTCGAGGAAGAACGCGTAGCCGACGGGGAAGACGACCACGTAGCAGAAGACGGCGCCGCTCACGAAGAAGAGCGTGCCGGCGAGCACGAACGGAATCGCGGTGCGGCGCTCGTTGGCGTAGAGCCCGGGGGCGACGAAGCGCCATGTCTGGTAGAAGAGCACCGGGCTCGCGGCGAAGATCGCGGCGATGAACGTCACCTTGAGGCGGGTGAAGAACGCCTCGGTGACGCCGGTGCCGATCAGCAGCATCCGCTCCGAGCCGGCATTCACCAGCGGAGCGGTCAGCAGCGCGAAGATCCTATCCGAGAACCCGTAACAAGCCGCGAACCCGACCGCGACTGCCACGAACGACTTCACGACCCGCCAGCGCAACTCCTCGAGGTGCGCCGTGAGGGGCATCGTCGCGTCGGTCATTCACGAACGCGATTCGTCGGGCTTCGGTGGTACGACGGACGCAACGGTCTCTGCCGGCGCGGTGGCGGGAGCAGCCGCCGCGACCCGCTCGCCCTCGGGGATCGTCGTGCCCGGCGGCGCGATCGTCGGCGCGGTGGCGGCGGCGCTCTGCGCGCTGGCGGCGGCTTGCGCCGCGGCCGTCACCTTGCGCTCGGCCTCGCGGCGCTCCGCCTCGGCGGCGCGCGCCTCGGCCTCGATCGCGCGCTGCGCCTTCTGCAGCTCCGCGTTG